>NZ_BANT01000004.1 GCF_000333015.1 Gordonia hirsuta DSM 44140 = NBRC 16056
CACCACCGCCCCCACCCCCCTTTTCGGCACTGTGTTCTATATCACCAACATCAGTCTACGCTCATATTCCGATAGCGCAAGTGTTCGAACAAAGAGTTTTCCGTGCTTCCACACCCGAGCAAGACAGGCCTCTGGCATCAGCAAATCCACCGGCCTCGACAGTGGTCTTCAGCGGCTTAAACCTTCAACAGCAAAAGGCCGATCCCCTCCGCTTGATGCGAAGGGGATCGGCCTTGTCTGTAGCCCCGACGGGATTCGAACCCGCGCTACCGCCTTGAGAGGGCGGCGTCCTAGGCCGC
Organism: Gordonia hirsuta DSM 44140 = NBRC 16056; assembly: GCF_000333015.1. Lineage (GTDB taxonomy): Bacteria > Actinomycetota > Actinomycetes > Mycobacteriales > Mycobacteriaceae > Gordonia > Gordonia hirsuta. Next base: position 300 of record NZ_BANT01000004.1, read on the forward strand.
TAGACGACGGGGCCCTAGGATCTACCCGCCCCGGACCAGGAGTCCAGGCGGGCAATTCAGTTATGAGGCACGCGGGAATCCCCGGTGTGTCTCGCTGGGGTACCAGGACTCGAACCTAGAATGGCTGAACCAGAATCAGCTGTGTTGCCAATTACACCATACCCCAAGGGTTCTCCGGCCCTCGGCGGCTGATTCTCGGGGAATCCGTCCGCGTCGTTCCGAACCGGAGAGAAGATTACCAACATACTCCCCCCAAACCACAAATCGGCTGGTCAGAGAGCTGGAATCAATGCCTTTTCGCCTCTGCGCGCGCTACTGGGCGGCTGCGGCGGCCTCTGCCGCGACCGCTCGGGCACGGTGCAGCCGGCGCAGGGAGACCTCCCGTCCGAGCACCTCCATGGACTCGAACAGCGGCGGGCTCACCGCCGCCCCGGTGACGCCCACACGCACCGGGCCATACGCCTTGCGCGGCTTGAGCTCCAGACCGTCGATCAAAGCGCCCTGGAGCGCCTCCTCCAGGGCCGGTGTCGCCCACTCCCCGACAGCCTCACAGGCGGCGATCGCGGCGTCCAGGACCGGCACCGCGTCGGCGTTCAGGTTCTTGGCGGCCGACTTCTCGTCGAAAGAGAAATCGGCGTCGGAGACGTAAGCGAACTTGATCAGGTCCCAGGCGTCGCCGAGTACCTGGACGCGTGTCTGGATCAGATCTGCCAGCGGACGGAAGACCGCGTCGTCGATCGGCTCCTGGAGATGCCCGTGCTCCACCAGGTAGTGGCGCAGTCGGCCGGCGAAGTCCGCCGGGGTCAGCCGACGGATGTGTTCGGCGTTGATGGCGTCGGCCTTCTTCTGGTCGAACCGCGCCGGCGCCGATTTCACATCGCGGACGTCGAAGGCCTCGGTCATCTGCTCGAGGCTGAAGATCTCGTCCTCGGTGGGCCCGTTCCAGCCCAGCAGCGCCAGATAGTTGAGCATGCCCTCGGGCAGGAATCCGCGATCGCGATGATGGAACAGGCTCGACTCGGGATCCCGCTTGGACAGCTTCTTATTGCCCTCACCGGTGACGAACGGCAGATGCCCGAATTCGGGAACACCGTCGGCGATACCCAGTGACGTGAGCGCCCGGTACAGCGCGATCTGGCGCGGCGTCGACGAGAGCAGATCCTCGCCCCGCAGGACGTGAGTGATCTTCATCAGGGCGTCGTCGACCGGGTTGACCAAGGTGTACAGCGGGTCGCCGTTGGCGCGAGTGAGTGCGAAGTCCGGCACGGTGCCGGCCTTGATGGTGGTCTCGCCACGGACGAGATCGTTCCAGGTGATGTCTTCGTCGGGCATGCGCAGCCGGATCACCGGCTTCCGCCCCTCCGCCCGGTGCACGGCACGCTGCTCGTCGGTGAGCCCGCGGTCGTAGTTGTCGTAGCCGAGCTTGATGTCGCGGCCGGCCGCCTTGTGCCGCGCCTCGACTTCCTCGGGCGTGGAGTAGGCCTCGTAGGCGTATCCGGCTTCCACCAGACGATCGACGACGTCCAGGTGCTGCTGCTTGCGCTGGGACTGCCGGTACGGCCCGTAGGGTCCGCCGACCTCCGGACCCTCGTCCCAGTCCAGTCCGAGCCACCGCAGGGCATCCAGGATCGCCGCGTAGCTCTCCTCGCTGTCGCGGGCGGCATCGGTGTCTTCGATCCGGAAGACGAAGGTGCCGCCGTCGTGGCGGGCCTGCGCGAAGTTGAACAACGCGGTCCGGGCCAGGCCGACGTGCGGCGTTCCGGTAGGTGACGGGCAGAAACGAACGCGGACAGTCATGCAGGTCAGGGTAGCCGGTAACCGGGTAGGTGCCGCAGTCAGGATCGACGACGCCACTTGCGCATCTTGTTCTAGTTGCACTAGAACTATCCACATGCTGTTGCGCATTCAGCCGTCTGCGTCGACACCGATCTTCCGGCAACTGGCCGACTCGGTGCGCGCCGACGTGGCCACCGGCCGGATCGTCCCGGGCGAACGGCTCCCGGCCGCGCGTCAGGTGGCCGCAGCCCTGGAGGTGAACGTGCACACCGTCCTGCGCGCCTACCAGGAGTTGCGCGACGAGGGTCTGGTGGAACTGCGGCGCGGGCGCGGCGCAGTGATCACCGAAGCCGCCGCCCAGTTGCCGTCTCTTGCCGCCGAGATCCGCGCCCTGGCCGCCAAAGCGTCAGCCTTGAAGCTCAGCCCGGAAACCCTGTCCGCACTCGTACTGGAGGCCGCCCGTGAAGCCTACTGACCAGCCCGCCGCCGATCCGTCGTCATCGCTGCCGCCGGACGAACACGATCGCCGCGCGGCACGCCTGTCGACCCTGGTGGCCCTCATCGTGCCGTTGGTGCTGATCGGCCTCGCCGTCGTGGCGCAACTGGCATTGCTAGGCACCGCGCCCGCGCGGGTCGCGATCCACTGGGACGTGTCCGGCCGCCCAGACGGCTGGGCGCCGGCCTGGAGCGTGCCGATCCTGACCGCCGCGATCGGGGTCTTCGTCATCGCCGTCCTCGGACTCCCGGTGGTCCGGGCGATGCGCAGCGGTGATCGCCGGCCCGGCTATCGGCTGCTGGGCGCGGTAGCCCTCGGCGTCAGTGCGCTGGTCGCGATCCTGTCGACCGGCACCTTCTGGCAGCAGACCGACGGCGAACAGGGCGGGGTTCTGCCGTCACTCATCGCCGCACTGGTGATCGCCGCACTGGCCGGTACAGCCGGCTGGTGGGTGCAACCCGATCTGCCGGCGACGCAGACCCACCGGCCGGTGTCCGCGCTGCCGATCGCCGACGGTGAGCAGGCGGTCTGGCTGCAGAGTGCCGTCGCCGGGCCCGCCGTGGCGATGATTCTGGGTGCGACGGTGCTGCTCACCGTGCTGGCCGGGCTGTTCAGCTGGGCCGGCGGTGCCTCCTGGTCGGTGATCCTCACTCTGGCCGTGGTGACCGCGGTCAGCCTGCTGGTCGCCGCCACCACCCTGGCCTACCAGGTGCGGGTGTCCGCCGACGGCCTGACGATCACCTCGTTCACCGGGCTGCCCCGCTTTCACATCCCGATCGACCAGATCAGCGCGGTCCGGGTGGACGACGATGTGAGCCCGCTCGGCGACTACGGCGGATACGGGATACGGATGCGGCCCGGAACCACGGCGGTGGTCGTCCGCCGCGGAGCGGCGATCGTCGTCGATCGAATCTCCGGACGTTCACTGGCGGTAGTCGTCGACGACGCCGCCACCGGTGCGGCGCTGCTCACCGCCTATCTCGGCGATGCCGTCAGTCGACGCTCCGCAGAAAGTCGATGAGCACCTGGTTGACGGCCTCCGGCTGCTCCAGATAGCCGAAGTGGCCGGCGCGCTCGATCTGCTCGTAGCGGGCACCCGGAATCGCCTCGCCCACTTCGCGGGCCAGGTGCACCGGGAGGGTCCGATCATCGGCGAAGCCGACCACCAGCGCGGGGCGGGCGATACCCCGGTAGTCCGCAAGCCGGTCGTCCTCCCGCTCGTGCAGGGACAGCTGGGCACGCACGCCCGGACTGCGCTGCGGACCGCCGAAGCCGATGATGTCGAGCCAGTCGCGGGCGCTGCGATCATCGGCGAGGGTGTGCGGCGACAGATTCATGTGGGCGGTGACCGCGGCGTAGTACTCGGTCGGCAGCTCGATGTTCTCGTCGTACATGGCGCGCTCACCCCGCGAGAACGCCTCGAGCATCGGCGTCGACCGCCCGTAAGTGGCCAGCATCGCCGCACCGCGCACCAGATCGGGACGGGCCAGCGCCAACTCCTGGGTGATCCGCGCACCGAGCGAGGTCCCCACCACCAGCGCCGGACCAGCCCCCAGGTGCTCGATCAGCGCAGCGGTGTCGGCGACCATATCGGCCATGGTGAAACCGTCGGCGCACTCACTGGACGGTGCGATTCCCCGGTTGTCGAAGGTGACGACGCGGAAGCCGGCGTTGACCAGCGTGGGCTGCTGATGGGCATGCCAGACCCGCCCGGGGCTGCCGGTGCCCATCACCATCACCACCAGCGGCCCCTGGCCGGCATCGGTGTAGGACAGCGTGATCCCGTTGACCTGCGCCGTCTGCGGCTTCGCCGGGACCGGCCGAGTCACTTGTCGACCACCGGATTGCTCAGCGTGCCGATCCCCTCCACGGTGACCGCGACCCGCTGTCCGGCGGTCATCGGCCCGACACCTGCAGGAGTGCCGGTGAGGATCACATCGCCGGGCATCAGCGTCATCACCGACGAGATCCACTCGATGATCTCGCCGATGCTGTGGATCATGAGCGAGGTCCGGCTCGACTGCACCGTCTGCCCGTCCAGGTCGGTCGTGATCGCCAGATCCGCCGGATCCAGGTCGGTGACGATCCACGGGCCCAGCGGGCAGAAGGTGTCGAACCCCTTCCCGCGGGTCCACTGGCCGTCATGCTGCTGGAGATCGCGGGCGGTGACGTCATTGGCGACGGTGTACCCGAGGATCACACTGCCGGCCTGTGCGGCCTTGACGTCCTTGCAGGGCCGGCCGATCACCACGGCCAGCTCACCCTCGTAGTCGACGCGCTGCGACGCCGGCGGCCGGACGATCGGCACGTCCGGACCGATGATGGCGGTGTTCGGCTTGAGGAAGATCACCGGATCGGCCGGCGGCTCCCCACCCATCTCGCGGGCGTGGTCGGCGTAGTTCTTGCCGATCGCGATCACCTTGGACGCCAGGATCGGCGCCAGCAGGCGCGTCTGGTTCAGCGGCCAGCTGCGGCCGGTGAAGGTGGGCTCACCGAAGGGGTGCTCGGCGATCTCGCGGACCACCTCGCCGCCCTGTTCGCCTTCGACTGCCACAAAGGCCATTCCGTCCGGGGTCGCGACACGAGCCAGTTTCATGCCGCCAGATTAGCGCAGGTCCGCAGGTGACCGGAATCGGCCAGTGTATTACACTATGGAATTATGATCTCACCAAATGGGATCCATGGCGATGGAGGCTCCGCTCGGCGCTGGAGTATCCTGCTCTGCGCCCTCGTGGCGGCGATGACAGCCACGGCAGCCACCAGCGGCTTCGCCTATGCGTTGCCCGCCCTGGTGCAGGACGGCATGTCGATGGGCGCGGCCGCGACCCTGGCAGCGGTGCCCACGATCGGGATCACCGCAGCCATCATCGCCTGGGGGTGGGCGCTGGACCGGTTCGGCGAACGGCGGATCCTCCTGCTGTCGCTGCTGATCACCCTGGTCGGCACCCTCGGCGCCGTCGTCGCGGTGGCCACCGATGCCGGGTACCCGGCCCTGAGCGCAGCTCTGCTGGTCGGCGGTATCGGCTCCGGTGCCGCCAACGGCGCCAGCGGGCGGATCGTCGTGGGCTTCTTCCCCGCCAACCAGCGCGGGACCGCGATGGGAATCCGGCAGATGGCTCAACCGCTCGCCATCGCACTCCTGGCATTGACCATGCCCGTGCTGGCCGACCGGTCCGGGGTCGCGGTGGCGCTGGCGATCCCGGTCGCAGTGACCGTCGCCGGTCTGGCCGCGGTATATTTCGGCATCCGCGACCCGCAGCTGCCGCCCTCGGCGTTGACGGCGGCGCCCGACGGCAATCCGTACCGGTCAGGGTCGTACCTGTGGCGGATTCATGCCGCCAGCGTCCTGCTCGTGATCGGGCAGGGTCTGCTGTGGACCTTTGTGCCGGCCTGGCTGATGCTGACTCAGGGCTGGACGCCGCTGGCCACCGGCATGCTGGTGACCGTGACCCAGGTACTGGGCGCACTGGGGCGCCTGGTGGCGGGCCGCGTCAGCGACCTGTGGGGTTCCCGGATGAAGCCGATCCGGGTGATCGCCGCGGCCGCCGCACTCACCCTGGCCGCCCTGGCCCTGGCCGACTGGTTCGGTTCGCCGGTCGCGCCGCTCATGATGGTGTTCGCCTCGATCGCCACGGTCTCCGATAACGGTCTGGCCTTCACTGCGATCGCCGAATCGGCCGGGCCGTCCTGGAGCGGGCGGGCGCTCGGGGTCCAGAACACCGCGCAGTTCATCGCGATCGCCGCGACCACCCCGATCCTCGGCGCGATGATCGAGCGGACCGGCTATCCGGTCGTGTTCGCCGTTTCGGCGCTCGCACCGCTGCTGGCGGTCCCGCTGATCCCGCAGGATCCGCGGCCGCGGGAGCAGCCCGTACTCCCACCACCGGCCCGGTAGCTGCGCGGCACCCCGCTCCGCTACCTGCCGGCGAGCTCGGCCTGCGCCTGGGCGAGCCGGCGGCCGCGACTGCGATACCGGTAGATGAGGAAGCCGATGACTGCGGCCAGCACCGCACCGATGATCACCCCGATCAGCGTGGCACCGCGAAAGGCTGGTGCTTCCACGTCGAGGATCCGCTCCCCGGCATGAGCCGCCTTACTGCTGCCCACCACCACAGACAGGGTCAGCAGATTCGGGATGGAGGCGACCACGCCCAAGACCGCGAGGATCCCCGCGATCACCTTGCGCCGCTGATACAGCGCCAGGGCCGCCAACCCCAGCAAGACCAGGGTCAGGGCGGTACCGAGGATGCCGAACAGCAGTCCGCTGGTGGTGCCCCGGGTGAAGGAGCCGTCCACGTTGGCCCCGACCCGGTTCGCCCACCAGCGCGGCAGGAAGGCCGCGAGAACGAAGTACACGATCACCAGTGCCGCCACACCGGCGAACCAGAGCACCGCAGTGCGCAACCAGTCGCGCATCCGATCACCCAGTTTCGGGCGAGTCTCGGCCGACGGTTCCTGCGCCGGCGCGGGACCGGGCGTCACCGGCAGATCGGCGTTCTGCTGTTCCAGGTTCTGTGGTTGCGGGTTCTGCGGTTCCGGACTCTGCTGTTCCGGACTCTGCTGTTCCATCGCACCTGTCCCCTAACTCTGCACGACCACGCGGGCCGCCTCATGTGGAGTCAGCTTATGCCTTCACTGCGCCGCCGGAATCAGAGCAGCGCCAGGATGCGGTCGCCGACCTCGGCGGTCGCCCCGCGCCGGTCGCCCCGGCTGGCCACATCGCTGGCCACAGCCGCCTCGATGCGCGCGGCACCGGCATCGTCGCCCAGATGGCGCAGCAGCAGGGCCACCGACAGGATCGCGGCGGTGGGGTCGGCCAGGCTCTGTCCGGCGATGTCCGGGGCACTGCCGTGCACCGGCTCGAACATGGACGGATTGGTGCGGGTGGCGTCGATGTTGCCGGACGCCGCCAAGCCGATACCGCCGCTGACGGCGGCGGCCAGGTCGGTGATGATGTCGCCGAACAGATTGTCCGTGACGATCACGTCGAACCGGCCCGGATCGGTGACCATGAAGATGGTCGCCGCATCGATGTGCAGGTAGTCGACGGCCACATCCGGGTACTCGGCGCCGACCTCGTCGACGGTCCGGGCCCACATCGAGCCGGCGAAGGTCAGCACATTGGTCTTGTGCACCAGCGTCAGCTTCTTGCGCCGGCTCTGTGCGCGGACGAAGGCGTCGCGCACCACGCGCTCGATGCCGTACCGGGTGTTGACGCTCACCTCGGTGGCGACCTCGTGCGGGGTACCGACGCGGATCGCGCCGCCGTTGCCGGTGTAGGGCCCCTCGGTGCCCTCGCGGACGACGACGAAATCGATCTGCGGGTCACCGGCCAGCGGCGATGCCACCCCCTCGAACAGCACCGACGGGCGCAGGTTCACGTGATGGTCCAGGATGAACCGCAGCTTCAGCAGGAATCCGCGCTCCAGGACTCCCGAGGGCACCGACGGATCACCGATGGCCCCGAGCAGGATGGCGTCGTGCTCGCGCAGCGAGGCGACGTCGTCGTCGGTGAGCAGCTCACCGGTCGCGTGGTAGCGGCGGGCGCCGAAGTCGTATTCGGTGGTCACCACGTCCGGGTGCAGCACCCGTAGCACGCGCAGGGCCTGATCGACCACCTCCGGGCCGATGCCGTCGCCGGGGATCACTGCCAGCTTCATGAGAAGTCCACCTGCTTGATCAGGGTGGCGTCGACCGATTCGCTGATGGCCTGGAGCACCTCATCGGAGATGTCGCGGTCCACGCGCAGCAGGATCGTGGCGCCACCGCCCTCCAGATCCTGAGCCAGACCGGCGGCGACGATATCGATGCCGGCGTTGCCCAGCAGGGTGCCGATCTTACCCAGCGAACCGGGCTGGTCGGCGTAACTGGCGAGCAGGTTCTTGCCCTCGGCCCGCATATCGAAGTTCCGGCCGTTGATGTTCACGATCTTCTCGACCTCGCGCGGCTCGGTCAGGGTGCCGGCGACGTTGACGTGAGTGCCGTCGGCGAAGACCGCGCGCACATCGACCATGCTGCGGTGGTTGGGGCTCTCGGTGGCGGTGAGCACCTCGTAGGTGACCCCGCGCTCGGCAGCGACCGTGGGCGCATTGACAAAGGTGATCGGCTCGTCGACGACGGCCGAGAACAGGCCGCGCACCGCCGACAGGCCCAGCACGTCGACCGGGCGGGCCGAGAGCTCACCGCGGATCTCGATGGTGATCCCGGTCGGCTGCTGGCCGGCCAGGACGCCCACGAGCCGGCCGAGCTTGCGCGACAGATCCAGCCACGGGGCCACCTCGTCGTCGACCGGTCCACCGGTGATGTTCACCGCGTCCGGGACGAACTGACCCGACAGCGCCAGCTGCACGCTCTTGGCGACATCGGTGCCGGCGCGGTCCTGTGCCTCGGCGGTCGAGGCGCCCAGGTGCGGGGTCACCACGACCTCGTCCAGATCGAACAGCGGCGAATCGGTGCACGGCTCGGTATCGAAGACGTCCAGAGCGGCGGCACGCACGTGACCGGACTTGATGGCCTCGGCCAGGGCGGCCTCGTCGATCAGGCCGCCGCGGGCGGCGTTGACGATGATGACCCCCTTCTTGGTGAGGGCGAGCTCGTCAGCGCCGATCAGACCGGCGGTTTCGGCGGTCTTGGGCAGGTGCACGGTGATGAAGTCCGAGCGCTCGAGCAACTCCTCCAGGCTCACCAGCTCGATGCCCAGCTGCGCGGCGCGTGCAGCCGAGACATAGGGATCGTAGGCCAGCAGGTGGGTTTCGAAGGCGCCCAGCCGCGCGGCGGCCAGCTGACCGATCCGGCCCAGGCCGACCACGCCGACGGTCTTGTCGAACAGCTCGACACCGGTGAACGACGACCGCTTCCAGGTCTTGTCCTTCAGCGTCGCGTCGGCGGCGGGCACCTGGCGGGCGGCGGCCATCATCAGGGCGACGGCGTGCTCGGCGGCCGAATGGATGTTGGAGGTGGGCGCGTTGACCACCATGACGCCGCGCTCGGTGGCCGCGGCCACGTCGACGTTGTCCAGGCCGACGCCGGCGCGAGCGATGATCTTCAGGTTCTTACCGGCGTCGAGCACCTCCGCATCCACGGTGGTCGCCGACCGGACCAGCAGCGCGTCGGCGTCGACCACGGCCTCCAGCAGCTTCGGGCGATCCGGGCCGTCCACCCACTGGACTTCGACGTCGCCGCCGAGGGCCTCGACGGTCGAGGGGGCGAGCTTGTCGGCGATCAGGACAACGGGGCGGCCGGATGCGGTCACTAGGCTTCTCCAGGATTCAGCGGTGCGGCGCACCGGGGGCACGCGCGGGGATACGACGATCACTGTAAGCGCCGAGGCGGCCCGGAGCACACCCGGCCACCTGGCTATGTGGTGCGCAACACGTCTCAACAGGTACATTCAGTAACCGGTGTCTCGATTCGGTCATGGCTTGATTCCGCTATGACTCCTCGCCCCGGGGGACGAGGGATCCGGATTAGAGTCAGACCCGATCCCGGGTCGTCGAACCGAGCAATACGAGCGGAGTTTTTTATATGAAGAAGACAGTCGTGGTTCTGGCGGCGATCGTCGCCACCATCCTGTCCCTCACCGGCATCAGCCAGGGCACCGCCCAGGCCGCGCCCCCCAAGACCGCGCTGGGCGGCGGTTCGGGGATCCTGGTCCTCAAGGGCGGCAACACCGCGTCGGCGTGCACCGTGACCGCCGTGGGCCGTCCCACCTCCGGTCAGCATCGCGGCCGGCTGATCGCCATCACCGCCGGGCACTGCGGGAAGCCCGGCCAGGTGGTGCTCGCCGAGAACGCGCAGAACCGCGGCGCCATCGGCCGGATCGCCTACAGCTGGTCCGACATCGACGTCGCCGTGATCACGCTCGATGAGAGCCGGGTCCGCCCGGTCCGCACCGTCGGCGGCGTGACCATCAACCGGATCAGCACCGCGCCGGTCGGCTTCCCGACGATCGTCTGCAAGGAAGGCCGCACCACCGGTCACACCTGCGGTATCACCTGGTTCTCCGACGGCATGGCGCACTACTCGCAGATGTGCGTGATCGAGGGCGACTCGGGCAGCCCGGTCGTGGTCGGCAACACCCTGGTCGGCATGGTCAACGCCTACTACTTCGTCTCCTGCCTCGGCCCGGAGACCGGCACCAACATGGGCACGATCCTGCGGCGCCTGAGCAGCGTCGGCTACGGCGGCTTCCGCGTCGTCTGACGTCGGCCCCCGCACAACACGGCGGCCCCGGGAGGATGTCCTCCCGGGGCCGCCGTTTCGCTGCTCTGCGGTGCTCCCTGCTCTGCGGTGCTACCGGATCAGCCCAGTGCCGCCTTCTCGGCACCGATCGTGGTGTCCTCGCCGTGTCCGGTGTGCACGATCGTCTCCTCGGGCAGTTCGTAGAGCCGCGAACGGATCGACTCCTCCAAGACCTCGCGGCTGGAGAACGACCGCCCGGTGGCTCCCGGGCCACCGTGGAAGAGGGTGTCCCCGGTGAAGATGCGGCCCAGGTCCGGGGCGTACAGGCAGACCCCGCCCGGGGCGTGCCCCGGGGTGTGGATCACCGTCAGCACGGTGCCGCCGACCTCGATCTGCTGACCGTCGGTCAGATCGGCGTCCCAGGTGCGGCCCGGGTGGGTCAACTCCCACAGCGGCGCATCGTCGGGGTGTAGCCAGATCGGCGCACCGGTGGCCTCGGCCAGCTCCGGTGCGTAGCGCACATGGTCGTCGTGCGCGTGGGTGCAGACGATGGCCTTCACGGTGCGGCCGTCGATCACGGTGAGGATCTCCTCCACCGAATGCGGGGCATCGAGCACAATGCACTCGGTGTCGTCGCCGATCACCCAGACGTTGTTGTCCACCTCGAAGGTCTCACCGTCCAGGCTGAACGTGCCGGAGGTGACGGCGTGGTCGACGCGCGTGCTCATTCGACCACCACCACGCTGCGCAGCACATCGCCTCGGTGCATCTTCTCGAAGGCCTCCTCGACGTCGTCCATCCCGATCTTCTCGGTGACGAAGGCATCCAGATCCAGCCGGCCGTCCCGGTACAGGTCGACCAGCATCGGGAAGTCCTTGCTCGGCAGACAGTCGCCGTACCAGCTGGATTTGAGCTGGCCGCCGCGGCCGAAGACGTCGATCAGTGGGATGTCGGGGATCTTCATATCCGGATTCGGCACACCCACCAGCACCACGGTGCCGGCCAGATCGCGCGCATAGAAGGCCTGCTTCCAGGTCTCCGGACGTCCCACCGCATCGACTACCACATCGGCGCCCTCGGCGCCGGGGTAATACCGGTCGCAGATCTCCGCGATCGCCTCGACCGGATCGACCTTCGAGGAGTCGATGGTGTGCGTGGCCCCCAGCTTCGAGGCGGCGACCAGCTTCTTGGGGTCGATGTCGACGGCGATGATCGGCATCGAACCGGCCAGCGCCGCACCGGCGATCGCCGCCACTCCCACACCGCCGCAGCCGATCACCGCGACGGACTTGCCGCGGTCGGCCTCACCGGTGTTGATCGCTGCACCCAGTCCGGCCATAACGCCGCAGCCGAGCAGACCCACCGCGGCCGGATCGGCCTCCGGGTCGACCTTGGTGCACTGTCCGGCGGCCACCAGCGTCTTCTCGATGAACGCGCCGATACCCAGTGCCGGACTCAGCTCGGTGCCGGCCCCCTCGCCATCGGCGATGGTCATCTTCTGTTCGGCGTTGGCCGAATCGAAGCAGTACTTGGGCTCGCCGCGCAGGCAGGCCCGGCACTGACCGCATACCGCGCGCCAGTTCAGCACGACGAAGTCGCCCGGTGCGATCTCGGTGACCCCTTCGCCGACCGATTCGACGATGCCGGCGGCCTCGTGGCCGAGCAGGAACGGGAATTCGTCGTTGATGCCGCCCTCCCGGTAGTGCAGGTCGGTGTGGCAGACGCCGCAGGTCGCGATCTTCACCACCGCCTCCCCCGGCCCCGGATCGGGGACGACGATGTTCACCGTCTCCACCGGGGCGCCTTTCGCACGGGCGATGACGCCCTGGACGATCTGGCTCATAGTGCTGTCCTCTCGGTTCTGGCAGGCGTCAGTTCTCGCAGGCGGCACGGACCTTGCCATCGGTGTACTTGATGCCCTGGTCGGCGAACGGGCCGATCAGCCCGCCCAATACCTTGCCGGTGATCCCGCCGGGCAGGGTGAAGTCGAACTCCACGTGCATGATCGTGGTGCCCTCCTCATCGCCGTCGCGCATGGACCAGGTGGTGTTGGCGCCCATCCCGGCGATCGACTCGAGTCGGATCTTCTCGTTCTCCACCCACTCGACGCAGCGCACCGTGGACTTGAGCTCCTTGGGGCCCACCTTGATGATCGTCTCGAATTCGGCGCCCAGCCCGTGCACCACATCGGTGGTCGGGCGGAAGCGGCTGATCCCGAACATGTATTCGGGCACGTTCTCGTAGTTGTCGATGTAGGCGAACACCCGCTCGCGCGGGGCTTTGATCACTGCTTCGTGGTTGACTTCGGTCATCGGCCCGTGGACTCCCTCTGGTGGTCTGTTCTGCTGCCCAGACCTTACCGGGTGGCCGAGCACCCCGGGAGCTCCCGGATGCACCGGGCCCCGCACCACTGGCAGGCAGTGGTGCGGGGCCCGGTGACGCGGACCGGATCGGCCCGCACAAGTGAGACTCAGGCGGTCTCGGTGATCGGTCGATCCACCCAGCTCATCAGGTCACGCAGCTTCTGGCCGGTCACCTCGATCGGGTGCTCGGCGTTCTCCTTGCGCAGCGCCTCGAGCTGCTTGTTGCCGCCCTCGACGTTGGCGACCAGCTGCTTGACGAAGGTGCCGTCCTGAATATCGGACAGGATCTCCTGCATGCGCTTCTTGGTGTCGGCGTCGATGACGCGCGGGCCCGACAGGTAGCCGCCGAACTCAGCGGTGTCGGACACCGAGTAGTTCATGCGCGCGATGCCGCCCTCGTACATCAGGTCGACGATCAGCTTGAGCTCGTGCAGGCACTCGAAGTAGGCCATCTCCGGCTCGTAGCCGGCCTCGACCAGCACCTCGAAACCGGTCTTGACCAGTTCCTCGGTGCCGCCGCACAGCACGGCCTGCTCACCGAAGAGGTCGGTCTCGGTCTCTTCCTTGAAGTCGGTCTTGAGCACACCGGCGCGGGTGCCGCCGATCGCCTTGGCGTAGCTCAGGGCCAGTGCCTGGCCGTCGCCGGTCGGATCCTGGTGGACGGCGATGAGCGCCGGAACGCCCTTGCCGTCGACGAACTGGCGGCGGACCAGGTGGCCCGGGCCCTTCGGTGCGACCATGCCGACGGTGACGTTGGCCGGCGGCTTGATCAGACCGAAGTGGATGTTCAGGCCGTGCCCGAAGAACAGGGCGTCGCCCTCGTTCAGGTTCGGCTCGATGTCCTCGGTGAAGATCTGGGCCTGGCTGGTGTCGGGGGCCAGCAGCATGATCACGTCGGCCCACTCGGCGGCCTTGGCCGGGGTCATGACGGTCAGACCCTGCTCCTGAGCCTTCTCGCGGGACTTGGAGCCCTCACGCAGCCCGATCACGACGTCGACGCCCGAGTCGCGCAGCGACAGCGCGTGGGCGTGGCCCTGGCTGCCGTAGCCGATCACGGCGACCTTCTTGCCCTGGATGATCGACAGATCTGCGTCGTCGTCGTAGAACTTCTCGACTGCCACAGTGTTTCCCTTCGAGTGGCGCCGGCGCATCCGTTGCGGCGGCTGGTTGATGGTTGTTGTCGTGCGTTGATTCTTGCGTCAGCGGTTGACGGTCATGCTCTTGGGGCCCCGTCCGAGGGTGACGCCGCCGGACTGGGCGATCTCCCGGATACCGTACGGGTCGAGCATGCGCAGCAGCGCTTCGAGTTTGTCGGCGGTACCGGTGGCCTCCACCGTCACCGACTCCGGGGCGACGTCGATCACCTTGGCGCGGAACAGGTTCACCACGTCGACGATCTCGGCGCGATTGGTCGAATCCGACCGCACCTTGATCAGCATCAGCTCACGGGAGACCGAATGCACCGGATCCTGTTCGACGATCTTGATCACGTTGACCAGCTTGTTGAGCTGCTTGGTGACCTGCTCGAGCGGGAAGTCCTCCACGGAGACCATGATCGTCATCCGCGACATCCCCTTGATCTCGGTCGGCCCCACGGCCAGCGACTCGATGTTGAAGCCGCGCCGGGAGAACAGGCCCGACACCCGGGCGAGCACACCCGGCCGGTCCTCGACCAGAACACTCAGCGTGTGTGTGGTCATCTGCCTCACTCCCCTTCCGGAGCGTCGCCGCGCTCGCGCGCAACGGTCTCGTGGATATCGGCCGGAGTGTCCCCCGCCGACTCGTCGTCGTCGAACAGCGGCCGGATGTCCCGGGCCGCCATGATCTCGTCGTTGCCGCAGCCGGCCGCGACCATCGGCCACACCTGGGCGTCCTTGCCGACGATGAAGTCGATCAGGACCGGGCGATCGTTGATCTCCCGGGCCTTGGCGATCGCCTCGGCGACGTCTTCCTCACGGTCGACCCGCATCGCGACGCAGCCCAGGGCCTCGGCGAGCTTGACGAAGTCCGGGATCATCCGGGAGTGCGTGGCCAGATCGGTGCTGGAGTAACGCTCGTCGTAGAACAGGGTCTGCCACTGGCGGACCATGCCCAGGTTGCCGTTGTTGATCAGGGCGACCTTGATGGGGATGCCCTCGATCGCACAGGTGGCCAGTTCCTGATTGGTCATCTGGAAGCAGCCGTCACCGTCGACCGCCCACACCTCGGACTCCGGGGAGGCGGCCTTGGCGCCCATGGCTGCCGGGATGGCGTAGCCCATGGTGCCCAGACCACCCGAGTTCAGCCAGGTGCGGGGGTTCTCGTACTTGATGAACTGGGCGGCCCACATCTGGTGCTGACCGACGCCGGCACAGTAGACGGCGTCCGGACCGGCGGCCTTGCCGAGCTCCTCGATGACGAATTCCGGCGACAGCGAGCCGTCGGACTGCTTGTCGTAGCTGAGCGGGTAGGTCTTGCGGATCCCGTCCAGGTACTCCCACCACGCGGTCAGATCGGCACGGGTGCCGCCCGCGGCGTCGTCGCTACGCAGCTCCTCGATCAGGTCGATGATCACATTGCGCGCATCCCCGACGATCGGGACGTCGACCGGGCGGTTCTTGCCGATCTCGGCCGGGTCGATATCGGCGTGGATGACCTTCGCACCCGGGGCGAACGAATCGAGCTGTCCGGTGACGCGGTCGTCGAAACGGGCGCCCAGGGTGATCAGCAGATCGCTGCGCTGCAGGGCGGCCACCGCGCCGACCGCACCGTGCATCCCCGGCATGCCCATGTGCAGCTCGTGGCTGTCGGGGAAGGCGCCGCGCGCCATCAGGGTGGTGACGACCGGGATGTTCATCAGTTCGGCGAGCTCGATCAGCTGCGCCGAGGCCTCGGCCTTGATCACACCGCCGCCGACGTACAGCACCGGTCGCTTCGCCTGGGCGATCATCCGGGCGGCCTCGCGGACCTGCTTACCGTGCGGTTTAGTCACCGGCCGGTAGCCCGGCAGCTCGAACTGCGGCGGCCAGGAGAAGGTGGTCTGCGCCTGCAGGATGTCCTTCGGGATGTCGACCAGCACGGCGCCGGGGCGGCCGGACTCGGCGATGTAGAAGGCCTCGGCGATCACCCGCGGGATGTCCGCGGCGGCGCTGACCAGGAAGTTGTGCTTCGTGATCGGCATGGTGATGCCGGAGATGTCGGCTTCCTGGAAGGCGTCCGTGCCGATCAGGGCACGACCGACCTGACCGGTGATCGCGACCACCGGCACCGAGTCCATCTGCGCGTCGGCCAGCGGGGTCACCAGGTTGGTGGCACCCGGACCGGAGGTGGCCATCATGACACCCGCCTTGCCGGCGACCTGCGCGTAGCCGGTCGCGGCGTGGCCGGCACCCTGCTCGTGGCGGACCAGGATGTGCCGGACCTTCTGCGAATCCAGGAGCGGATCGTAGACCGGGAGTACCGCACCGCCGGGGATACCAAAAACGGTCTCGACGCCGAGCTCTTCGAGAGTTCGGACGACGGACTGGGCACCGGTGACGCGCTCGGGGGCCACCGTGTGACCGGAGCGCAGGGATTCGGTGGACGGCGACTGTGGCCGGGCCGACCCGCGGGCTGTTGGAGTGCTCACTGCACGATCCTCATCCTGATAGTCCTGACAAGAAAAAACCCCCGACAGCCATGGCTGTGCGAGGGGCGCGTCGATGAAGTTCGAAAGGTCTGCGAAGTGACCGATCAGGCGTTGACGCGCCGACCGATTACTACGAGAAGATCCGTGTTCATCACGGTCACAAAGTAAAGCAGCAGTCCCCGCCGCGTCAAATCGGACGCGGGTGCCACAATGGCCTTGTGCCCGATCCATCCGTGTCTGATCCTGCCGTGTCTGGTCCCGCTGCATCTGATGCCGCTGTGTCCCGCACCCGGACTCCGGCGTCCTTCACCTTCGCTATCTCGCGCCTGTCGTATCTGACCGTCCTGGTGACCCTGCTGGTGGTGTTCATGATGGTCGGTGTCTGGACGTGGTTCGCCGTGCTGCTGGTCCTGCCGGTCGTGCAGATCTGGTGGATCCGGCGGATCAAGACCGTCGTCGATCACGACGGGCTCACAGCCGTGCACACCTTCGATTCCACCCGCGTGCCGTGGTCGCAGGTCGCCGGTCTGCAGTTCCCGCGCTGGCGCGCGGTGCGGGCGGTGCTGATCGACGGCGGTTACGTCCGGCTGCCGGCGGTGACCTTCGATGATCTGCCGGTGCTGGCACTGATCTCCGACGGCCGGGTGCCCGATCCGTTCGCCGCCGAACGCGCGGCCCGGCTGGCCGCCGAGGCGCGGGACTGATCCTCACCTACCGAGTCTGACCGCCGCCGCGACAAGGCGGCGGCGGTGGGACACAATCGACAGCATGCCCGTCAACACCAGCCGCGCCCTCGATGCCGCCCTGCGCGACGAGCGCCTGTCGGTCGCGTCCGAGATCCTGCACCCGCTCGCGCCGCAGGAAGCTGCCGCTCTTCTGGAGGATCTGCCCGCCAACCTGCGCACCATCGGTTTCCGGTTGCTGCATAAGCACCAGGCACTGGAGGTCTTCGACAACTTCGACACCGACTCCCAGGCCGAACTGATCCACGAACTGGGCAGTTCCGAAGTGGCCCGGGCCTTCGACAACCTCGAACCGGAGGACCGCGCCGAACTGCTCGACGAGTTGCCGTCGTCGGTCGCCAAACAACTGGTGCGCAGCCTGTCCCCCGAGGAACGCGAACTGACCGCGGTGGTGCTCGGTTTCCCGCGAGGTTCCGTCGGCCGCCGGATGAGCCCGGATTTCATCCACGCGTTCTCCGACGACGACGCGGCCACCGTCCTGGACCGGGTCAAGGCGCGCGGGCACCAGGTGCAGTCGATCTACGTGGTTCCCGTCCTCGACCGGTCCCGGCAGTTGGTCGGCGTGGTGAGTCTGCGTGAACTGCTGCTGGCCGCACCCGAGGATCTGGTCGGCTCCTTCTCTCGGCCGCCGATCTTCGCGCACGCCCTCGACGATGCCGAGACCACGGCCGAACGGTGTGTGGACCGCGGGATCTCGGCGATGCCGATCGTCGACGCCGAGGACCGGCTGGTGGGTGTGCTGACCCTCGACGATGCGATCGAGATCGTCGATTCCGCCCGTGATGTGGACGAGGCGCGCGCCGGTGCCCGTGAGCCCCTGCGGGAGTCGTACCTGTACGCCTCGATCTTCGCGATCACCCGCTCCCGCGTGGTGTGGCTGTTCGTGCTGGCCGTTTCGGCCATCCTGACCGTCAACGTGCTGGAGATCTTCGAGGGCACCCTCGAACAGAAGGTGGCCCTGGCGCTGTTCATCCCGCTGCTGACCGGTATCGGCGGCAACACCGGCTCGCAGGCGGCTACCACCGTCACCCGTGCCCTGGCCACCGGCGAGGTGACCCCGCACGATGCCTTACGGGTGGCCGGCAAGGAGGTCCGCGTCGGCTTGACCATGGGTGCGGCCCTGGGTCTGGTCGGCTTCGGTGTCGCCTCGGCGGTCTACGGTCTGGACATCGGCACGGTGATCGGCCTGACCATCGTCTCGGTGTGCACCATGGCCGCCACCGTCGGCGGTCTGATGCCGTTGATCGCCAAGACCATCCATGTGGACCCGGCGGTCTTCTCCACCCCGTTCATCTCCACGTTCTGCGATGCGACGGGCCTGATCATCTATTTCTCGATCGCCAAGGCAATCCTGGGGATCTGACCCGCGTCGCCGCCCCGGATCCACCGTCGCCCCTGATCCCCGCCGTCGCCCCTGATCCCGCCGTCGCCCCTGACTCAGGGTGCCCGGCACCCTGACTTCGTTCTCGCCCCCTCTGCTGAGGGGGCGAGAACGAGATGACGGGCGCCGCGTCGTCCAGTCGCTCCGTCCGGCGCCTACCGCCGGGCGGATCGACGGTGCTCAGGGCCGGGCCGCCTGCTCGGCACGAACGCGTAAACTGGCCGGTAGCCAATATCCGGTCCACCCCGGCCGGCATCGACCACGCACCATCGGTCACCATCAACACCCGTTCACCCACCAACAACGAGGACACCATGCCTGCCTTGCGGTCTCGCACCACCACCGTCGGCCGGGAGGCCGCCGGCGCCCGCGCGCTGTGGCGCGCCACCGGAATGACCGATGACGACTTCGGCAAGCCGATCGTCGCCATCGCGAACTCGTACACCCAGTTCGTGCCCGGTCACGTGCATCTGAAGAACGTCGGCGACATCGTCGCCGAGGCGATCGTCGCCGCCGGTGGCGTGGCCAAGGAGTTCCACACCATAGCCGTCGACGACGGCATCGCGATGGGGCACGGCGGCATGCTCTACTCGCTGCCCAGCCGCGAGATCATCGCCGACTCGGTCGAGTACATGGTGAACGCGCACACCGCCGATGCCCTGGTCTGCATCTCCAACTGCGACAAGATCACCCCCGGCATGCTCAATGCCGCCATGCGGCTGAACATCCCGACCGTCTTCGTCTCCGGCGGCCCGATGGAAGCCGGCACGTCCGTGGTGATCAACGGTGTCGTCCACCCCGGCCTGGACCTGGTCGATGCGATCACCGCCTCGGCCGACGGCTCGGTGAACGAGCAGGAGCTGCTCAAGGTCGAGCAGTCGGCCTGCCCCACCTGCGGCTCGTGCTCGGGCATGTTCACCGCCAACTCGATGAACTGCCTGACCGAGGCGCTGGGACTGTCGCTGCCCGGTAACGGGTCGACGCTGGCCACCCAGGTCGCCCGCCGCGATCTGTTCACCCGGGCCGGCACGCTCATCGTCGAACTGGCCGACCGCTACTACCGGCACGACGACGAGTCGGTGCTGCCTCGCAACGTCGCCACCCGCGAGGCCTTCGAGAACGCGATGGCCCTGGATGTGGCGATGGGTGGATCCACCAACACCGTCCTGCACATCCTGGCCGCCGCCCGGGAAGGCGAGATCGACTTCGATCTGCCGGCGATCGACGAGATCTCCCGCCGCGTGCCGTGCCTGGCGAAGGTCGCCCCGAACTCGCCGAAGTACTACATGGAGCATGTCCACCGGGCCGGTGGCATCCCCGCCATCCTCGGCGAACTGAACCGCGCGGGACTGCTGAACACGAACGTCCATCCGGTGCACGCCCCCTCGCTGGAGGCATACCTGGCCGACTGGGACATCCGCAGCGGCACCGCCACCGACGAGGCCCTCGAGCTCTTCCACGCCGCCCCCGGCGGGGTGCGCACCGTGGAACCGTTCTCCACCAGCAACCGCTGGGAGTCGCTGGACACCGATGCCGCCGACGGCTGCATCCGGGACAAGGAGCACGCCTACACCGTCGAGGGCGGGCTGTGCGTGCTGCACGGCAACCTCGCCGAGGACGGCGCCGTCCTCAAGACCGCGGGCGTCGACGAATCACTGTGGCATTTCCAGGGTCCGGCCCGCGTGGTCGAGAGCCAGGAGGACGCCGTGCACGCCATCTTGTCCAAGGAACTGCAGAAGGGCGAGGTGCTGGTGATCCGCTACGAGGGTCCCGCCGGTGGCCCGGGTATGCAGGAGATGCTGCATCCGACCGCCTTCATGAAGGGCACCGGAATGGGCACGTACTGCGGTCTGGTGACCGACGGCCGCTTCTCCGGCGGCTCGTCGGGGCTGGTGATCGGCCACGCCTCCCCCGAGGCCGCCGCCGGCGGCACCATCGGACTGGTCGAAGACGGGGACCAGATCCTCATCGATGTGGACAGCCGCACGCTCAAGGTGCTGGTCGACGACGAGACGCTCGCGCAGCGCCGCGCCAAGATGGAGGCCTCCGAGCATCCATGGCAGCCCAAGGACCGTCAGCGCCAGGTCTCCCAGGCACTGCGCGCCTACGCCAAGCTCGCGAGCTCGGCCGATAAGGGCGCCGTCCGCGTCGTCGACTGACCTCCTGTCGACTAACCTCCTGTCGACCGAGCGCGTGTCGGCGGAAAGCACCGAGCCCCGGGACCACGCGGTCCCGGGGCTCCGGCCGTTCTTCGTCCGGTACGCAGACCGGCCCGCAGATCAGTGCCCGGCCAGCGGGTTGGCTCCGTTGAAGACCACCCAGATCGCCACGGCCGCGGCGATCGCGATGATCAGCCACGCCGCCGACCCCCAGGCCGGTCGCCACGACCATCCCCAGCGGCGGTCCAGCGAATAGAGTCCGGCCCCGGTCAGGATGATCGCGATACAGGCCGCCGCGATCAGATACTCGTACTCCAGCCCGCCCGAGCCGGCGAAGAAGGAGAAGCCGCCGGCCAGGGTCACCCGGTAGGTGATCGCCACGATCATCACTCCCAGTCCGGCCGCCGCGGCGATCGGGGTGAGCAGCCCCAGAATCAGGAAGACTCCGGCGATGGTCTCGGTGAACCCGCCGGCGATCGCCAGCGCATGGGTGGCATCGGCACTGAACCCCAGGGTGGCGTCCTGCTCGGCGGCATTGTTGGCCAGGAAGCCGGCGAAGCCGTCCACCCCCATCCCGTCGACCCACGACCACTGCGTCAGCTTCTGCAGTCCGTGCATCACGAAGAGGATGCCGACCACCACCCGCAGCACCAGCAGGCCCAGGTCGGCGGTGCCGCGCCGGCCGGGTCCGTCGCTGACCTCCACCGGTCCGGCGGGCGCCGCGACGGGGGTGTCGGCGATGTCGTAAGAGCTGTCGGCGACGATCGGCTCGACGTCGTCGGCGGCCGGCAGCGGCGCCGTGGACTGGGGCTCGATGTAGGGCAGCGGATCGGCGGTGAGGTGTTCGGCGATCCGGCGGCGACGGGCGGCCTCGTCCGCGTCGGTGACATCGTCGTCGGTGTCGGTGAACGGTTCGGTGACCACCGCGGTGGACTCGGTGCGCACATCGGTGCGGGTGACCGGGGCCGAATCGACCCGGTTGATCTCCACCGTGGGCAGGGTGTCGTCGCCGGTGTCGAGGATGACGGTCTCGGGCAGTTCGGTGTCGTCACCGGGTCCGGTCACCACCGGCGCGGGGTTGCGCGCATGTTTGTCGTAGAAGGAATCCCGGTCGGGCTGCGGTCGCCGCGGCGCGCGGGCATCGTCTGGACTACTCACGTCTTCGACTCTAGGTGTGCTCGACAACGGCCCGACCCATCGCCACCCGACGATTTGGTAACGATCGCATACTGTGGGGGCATGCTGCAGCCGCTTCCGGAACGCCGCTCACGCCGGGGATCCCGCGTCACCGTGACCGCCGTCGCCGCCCTCACGGTGCTGTCGGCTTCCGGATGCGCCGACTTCTCCGACCAGGACGCGTCGAGCCGGGCCGGAGCGTTCTCCTCGGTGCCCGAACGGGGCGGTCCGCAGCCGCAGCCGCCCAAGACCCCGGAGCCGGAGGAGACCGATCCGCCCACCGGCCCGTGTGTGGACCCCAATGCCGCGGTGATCGCCACCTGCCTGGGCACCACCGGCGGGGTGCGGCCGGCCGATCCGGAGGGCAAGACCACCTATGTGGCCGAACGCAAGACCGGCAACATCATCATCTCCAAGCGGTACGGACCCCAGCGTGTGGTCGCCACGGTACCGGTCGACGGCGCCGGTGACGGCGGCCTGATCGATTTCGAACTGTCACCGACCTATCTGCAGGACCAGATGATCTATGCGCTGGTTACCACCGGCTCCGACAACCGGATCGTGCGGATCGCCCCCGGCAACTCCGTCAAACCGATCCTCACCGGGATCCCCAAGGGCGCGACCGGAAACATGGGGTCGATCAGCTTCGTCTCCCCGACCGAGCTGCGGGTGGCCACCGGCGATGCCGGCGATGCCCGGGCCGCGAGCGATCCGGGGTCGCTGGCCGGAAAGCTGTTCACCATCGACCCGAATCTGGACTCCCCGCGGCCGACGATCGTGGCCTCGGGATTCGGCTCCAACGTCGCCCTGTGCCCCGACCCGGACACCGGGAGCCTGTTCGTGGCCGACAGCGGACCGGCCGGCGACCGGCTGCAGCAGGTGGAGCCGGGCGGTCTGCGGCTGCTGTGGTCGTGGGCCGACCGCCCCGGCGTGACCGGCTGCGCGGTCGCCGGCGGGGTGATCTCGGTGTCGGTGGCCACCGCCTTCCGCATCGATTCGCTCAAGGCACCGACCAATGCCAGCCCCTCGGCCGGACAGCCGCAGGCGGCCGATGTGAAGAACGACTACGGTGCGGTGGGCCGGATGACCACCTTCGGCGGCGCCATGCAGATCGCCACGATCAACAAGACCGTGAGCGGGGCCCCGGCGACCACCACCAACGACCGGGTCGCCATCTTCTCCGGTTCGGCCAGCGCCGAGGACAACACCTGATCGCCCGGCGCCGCCGCCGGGATCACTGACAGGCGGCCAGCACCAGTTCCTTGACGCGGGCCGGATCGGCCTGTCCGCGGGTGGCCTTCATGACATCGCCGACGATCTTGCCGGCGGCCTGCACCTTGCCGTCGCGGATCTTGTCGGCGATATCGGGGTTGGCGGCCAGCGCCGCGTCGACGGCGGCCTGCAATGCCGAATCGTCGCGCACCACTTCCAGGCCGCGATCGGCGACGATCTGGGCCGGTTCGCCCTCACCGTCGAGCACCGCCACGACCACCTGCTGGGCCAGCTTGTTGGTCAGCTTGCCCTCGTCGACCAGCCCGATCACCTCGGCGACCTGAGCGGGGGTGATGGCCAGTGCGGTCAGCTCGGTGCCGCGGGTGTTGGCCTGCTGGGCCAGGAACGAGACCCACCAGCTGCGGGCGGCATCGGGTGCGGCACCGGCCTCGGCGGTGGCGATGATCAGATCGACCGCCCCCACGTTCACCAGATCGCGCATCACCTCGTCGGACACGCCCCACTCGGCCTGGATGCGGGCCCGTCGCACCCACGGCAGCTCCGGCAGCGTGCCGCGCAGCTGCTCGACCCAGGCCGGTTCGGCGATGACCGGCGGCAGATCCGGCTCGGGGAAGTAGCGGTAGTCCTCGGCGGTCTCCTTGCGGCGGCCGGGCGAGGTGGTGCCGTCGGACTCGTGGAAATGACGGGTCTCCTGGATCACCTCGCCGCCGGCGGCCAGCAGCGCACCCTGACGGCGCATCTCGTAGTCGACGGCCGCTTCGACACTCTTGAGGGAGTTGACGTTCTTGGTCTCGGTGCGGGTGCCGAACTCCGCGGCGTCCTTGGCCATCAGCGACAGGTTCACATCGCAGCGCATGGACCCCTGGTCCATGCGCACATCGGAGACGCCGAGCGAACGCAGCAGATCGCGCAGCGCGGTCACATAGGCCCGCGCCACCTCCGGCGCCCGCTCCCCCGCCCCGGCGATCGGCTTGGAGACGATCTCGACCAGCGGGACGCCTGCCCGGTTGTAGTCGAGCAGGGAATGGCTGGCACCGTGGATACGCCCGGTGGCCCCGCCCACGTGCAATGACTTGCCGGTGTCCTCTTCCATGTGGGCGCGTTCGATCTCCACCCGCCAGGTGACCCCGTCATCGAGCACCACGTCCAGGTAGCCCTCGTAGGCGATCGGCTCGTCGTACTGGCTGATCTGATAATTCTTCGGCTGGTCGGGGTAGAAGTAGTTCTTCCGCGCGAAGACGCTCGACTCGCGGATCGAACAGTTCAGGGCCAGACCGATACGTACCGCCGATTCGATGGCCTCGGCGTTGGCGACCGGCAGGCTGCCGGGCAGGCCGAGGCAGGCCGGGCAGACCTGGGAGTTCGGGTCGCCGCCGAAGGTCGTCGGGCAGCCGCAGAACATCTTGGTCTCGGTGCCCAGTTCCACGTGCACCTCCATACCCATCACGGGATCGAAACGCTCGAGAACCTCGTCGAAGTCCATCAGGTCATCGGTAGCCACACTCATGGTCCTCATCGTATCTGGGGGTCGATCTCGGGGATTCTCCCGATGGCACCGCGGCGCGCAGACCGTAGTTTCAGCAGGGACCGCACACGATAGGAGACACCGATGAGCACCCCCGAGAACCCCCCGTCCACCCGGAAACTACGCCGCTCCCGGCAGGACCGGATGATCGCCGGTATCTGCGGCGGTCTGGCCGAATACTTCGGCGTCGACGCCACCTGGGTGCGCATCGCCTTCGTCGTCTCGATCCTGCTGCCGGGACCGCAGGTGCTGCTCTACCTGCTGTTGTGGCTGATCATCCCGCAGGACTGAGCCGGCCTCAGCCGAACAGCGCGCGGGCGCCGCGGTAGAAGTCCAGCGGCACGTTCTTGGTGTGCCCGACCGCATCGGCGAAGGGCACCCGCTCGATCGCGGTGCCGCGCAGGGCGACCATCTTGCCCCAGTCGCCGTCGGCCAGGACATCGCTGATGGCCTGCCCGAAGCGGGTACCCAGGACGCGATCGAAACCGGTGGGCACACCGCCGCGCTGGATGTGGCCCAGCACGGTGGCGCGCGTGGTGATCCCGGTCCGCTCTTCGATCAGCGGCGCCAGGATCTCCCCGATGCCGCCCAGTCGGGGCCGGTTGAACTCGTCGAGGCCGCGGTCGGAGAAGGCGTCGGTCATATCCGGCAGGGTGAAGCCTTCGGCGACGACGATCAGCGGCGCGCGCCGGCGATCCTTGACCGACTCGACCCACTGGCAGATCTGGTCGAGGGATTCGGGGGCCTCGGGGATCAGGATCGCGTGGGCGCCCGAGGCGATCCCGGCGTACATGGCGATCCAGCCCGCGTGCCGGCCCATCAGCTCGAGCACCATGCAGCGCATATGCGAGTCGCCGGTGGTACGCAGCCGGTCGGCCGATTCGGTCGCGATCTCCACGGCCGTGGAGAAACCGAAGGTGTAGTCGGTGGCCTCCAGGTCGTTGTCGATGGTCTTGGGCACCCCCACCATCGGGATCCCGTCACCCAGCAGTCGGTTGGCCGCGGCCATGGTGCCGTCACCGCCGATGGCGACCACACCGTCGACCTCGAGTTCCTCGAGCACGTTCTTGATCGCGTCCGGGCCGCCGTCCGGTTCGCTGTACGGGCCGAAACGGCTGGTTCCCAGAATCGTTCCGCCGCGGCTGGAGATGCCGCGTACCGCCGAGCGGGTCAGCAGCTTGATATCGCCGTAGACCAGTCCCTTGTAGCCGTCGCGGAAGCCGACGAACTCCTGATCGTGCACCATGTTGCCCTGCAGCACGGCCCCGCGGATCACCGCGTTCAGGCCGGGGCAGTCGCCGCCCGAGGTGAGAATTCCGTATCGAGCCATGGTGCGCGCCTACTCCTTGTGTTCGCCGGGCGGGATCGTCGTGCCCCCATTCGATCAGATGCGGGCAGGGTTGGGAATCGCCCCGGAGAACTCGGCGGCAATCGCCGACCGGCTCAGTCGGCGATCGGCCCGCGGGCAGCCTCGTAGGCCGCGCCCACCCGGTACAGGCGGTCGTCGGCCAACGGCGGCGCCATGATCTGCAGGCCCACCGGCAGTCCGGTGCCGGCACCGCCGTCGTCGGCCAGCCCCGAGGGCACCGACATGGCGGCGTTCCCGGCCAGGTTCGACGGGAGCGTGCACAGATCGAACAGGTACATCGACAGCGGGTCGCCGACCTTCTCCCCCAGCTTGAACGCCGTGGTCGGGGTGGTCGGCGAGATCAGCACATCCACGTCGGCGTAGGCCTTGGCGAAATCGCGGGCGATCAGCGTGCGGATCTTCTGGGCCTGACCGTAGTAGGCGTCGTAGTAGCCGGAGCTGAGCGCATAGGTGCCGATCATGATGCGGCGCTTGACCTCGGGGCCGAAACCGGCGGCCCGCGACAGCGCCATCACCTCGTCGGCGCTGTGGGTGCCGTCGTCGCCGACGCGCAGTCCGTAGCGCATCGCATCGAAGCGCGCCAGGTTGCTGGAGACCTCCGAGGGCATGATCAGGTAGAACGCGCTCAGCGCGTACTCGAAACTGGGGCAGTCGACCTCGACGATCGTGGCACCCAGGCCGCGCAGCACCTCGCAGGCCTGCTGGAACGAGTCGAGCACGCCGGGCTGGTAGCCCTCGCCCTGCAGCTGCTTGACCACACCGATGCGCACACCGGTCAGATCACCGGCGGCGCCGGCGCGGGCGGCGCCGACCACATCGGGGACCGCGACGTCGATCGAGGTGGAGTCGCGCGGGTCGAAACCGGCGATCACCTCGTGCAGCAGCGCGGTGTCGAGGACGGTGCGGCCGCACGGACCGCCCTGGTCCAGCGATGAGGCGCAGGCCACCAGGCCGTACCGGGACACGGTGCCGTAGGTCGGCTTGACGCCGACGGTGGCGGTCACCGCAGCCGGCTGCCGGATGGAGCCGCCGGTGTCGGTGCCGATGGCCAGCGGGGCCTGATAGGAGGCCAGCGCCGCGGCGCTGCCGCCGCCGGAGCCGCCCGGAACCCGCTGGGTGTCCCACGGATTGCGGGTCACCTGGTAGGCGGAGTTCTCGGTGGAGCTGCCCATCGCGAACTCATCCATATTGGTCTTGCCCAGGATCGGCAGACCCGCCTCGCGCAGTTTGCGGGTCAGGGTCGCGTCGTAGGGCGATACCCAGCCCTCGAGCATCTTCGACCCGCAGGTGGTGGGCGCGTCGACGGTGGTGAAGACGTCCTTCAGGGCGATCGGCACACCGGTCAGCGACGAGCCCGCCGTCCCTGCGGCGATGGACTCGTCGGCGGCGCGCGCGGCGGCCAGCGCCTCGTCGACACCCACGTGCAGGAAGGCGCCCAGCTCACCGTCGATCTGCGCGATGCGGTCCAGGTGCGCCTGCGTCACCTCGACCGAGGACAGTTCCCGGCCGGCGATCTTGGCGGCCAGGTCGGCGGCCGACAGGCCGGTGATCTGGTCGGCGGTGCGGGTTCCCATGGTCATTCCTCCCCGAGGATCTGCGGAACGGCGAACCGGTCCTGTTCGACGGCCGGCGCGCCGGAGAGCGCCTCTTCCGGGGTCAGCCCGGGTACGACGACGTCCTCGCGCACCACATGCCGCAGATCGGCCGGGTGGGCGGTGGCCGGAACGTCGTCGGTGGTCACCTCGGAGATCTGGGCGACGTGCCCGAGGATCGAATCGAGTTGGGTGGCGTACTGGTCGAGTTCGTCGTCGGTCAGCGCCAGGCGCGACAGACGGGCCAGATCGGCCACCTCGCCGCGGCTGATGGCCGGCTGGGACTGCGGGGACATCGCGTCATCCTCTCGTACACGTGGACCCGTCCAGGGTAGGCGGTCTTCCGGTTCGCGCGCCCCTCGGCCCCGGCGAGCACCCGCGAACCGCCGGTAGCCTGATGGCATGAGGATCCTCAGCACCGATCGCCGGCCGGGTTCACCGGTCGATCACATCCCCGCCGCGGCACCGTTTCCCCTCGCCGGTGATCGGCAGCAGACTCGTAGCCTGGCGTAACCGCCGCGCAACAAAGGGTGTCGATGATGGGTGGAGTGAGCTTTCTGCTGCGTGTGACGTTGACCGACCGGCCGGGGAGCCTCGGCCTGCTGGCCGTGGCCCTGGGGTCGGTGGGCGCCGATATCCATTCCCTCGAGGTGGTCGAACGCGGTCCCGGCTATGCCGTCGACGATGTGGTCGTGGAGCTGCCCGGCGGCGCGCTGCCGGACACGCTGATCACCGCCGCCGAGAGTGTGGCCGGGGTGCAGGTCGATTCGCTGCGGCCGTTCACCGGGAAGCTGGAGCTGCACCAGGAACTGGAACTGATCGAGGCGGTGGCCGCCGCGCGTGCTGATCGTCTGCAGGTGCTGGCCGACCGGGCCCCGCGCAGCCTGAACGCTTCCTGGGCGATGGTGGTGACCCGCTCCGGGGACGAGGCGATCCGTCTGGCCGCCAGCGGCAGCGCCCCCGAGACACTGCTGACCCGCGCCGACTGGCTGCCGCTGGCCGCGGCGGTCACCTTCGATCCGAACAGCGACTGGATCCCGCAGGGCTGGCGCGAGCACGACACCCTGCTGGCCGCGGCCCCGCTCGGCGACGGCAGCAAGGCGCTGCTGCTGGGGCGGGTCGGCGGACCGGACTTCCGGCGCAGCGAGGTGGCCCGGCTCGGCCATCTGGCCGGGATCGTCTCCGGGCTGATCCACCCGCCCGGGTGACCGGCGCCGGTCAGGCCTGCCCGGTCTCCAGCAGCAGTTTGAAGCCGTCTTCGTCCAGGATGGGCACCCCGAGTTGTTCGGCTTTGGCCGCCTTGCTGCCCGGGGAGGCGCCGATCACCACGTAGTCGGTCTTCTTCGACACCGAGCCCGAGGCCTTGCCGCCGCGAGCCAGGATCGCCTCCTTGGCGCCGTCGCGACTGAAGTCCTCCAGGGAGCCGGTCACCACGATCGTCTTGCCCTCCAGCGTCCGCGGGGTGGACTCATCGGCTTCGTCGGCCATCGACACCCCTGCGGCGCGCCACTTGTCGATGATCTGCCGGTGCCAGTCGACGTCGAACCAGTCGCGGATGCTCGTCGCCAGCGTCTCGCCGATGCCGTCGACCTGGGCCAGTTCTTCGGCGCCGGCCTCCTGGAGCGCATCGAGTGAGCCGAAGGCCCCGGCCAGGGCCCGGGCCGCGGTCGGACCGACGTGCCGGATGGACAGGGCCACCAGGACCCGCCACAGCGGCACGTCCTTGGCGCCGCTCAGGTTCTCCAGGAGTTTGCGTCCGTTGGCCGACAACTCCCCCTTGTTGGTGGTGTAGAAGGCGGTCTTCACCAGATCGTCGGCGGTGAGGGTGAACAGATCGCCCTCATCGGCGATGATCCCGTCGGACAGCAGCGCCACCGCCCCCTCGTAGCCGAGCGCATCGATGTCGAAGGCGCCGCGGCCGGCCAGGTGGAACAGCCGTTCGCGCAGCTGCGCCGGACAGTGGTGGGCGTTCGGGCAGCGGATATCGACATCGCTCTCCTTCTCCGGCCGCAGCGCCGCCCCGCATTCGGGGCAGTGCGTGGGCATGACGAAGGCACGCTGGGTGCCGTCCCGCAGATCCACCACGGGCCCGAGGACCTCGGGGATCACATCGCCGGCCTTGCGGATGGTGACGGTGTCCCCGATCAGCACCCCTTTGCGCACCACCTCGGAGGCGTTGTGCAGGGTGGCCCGCGAGACCGTCGACCCGGCCACCGTGACCGGTTCCATCTCGGCCCACGGGGTCACCCGGCCGGTGCGGCCCACCCCGACCTTGATGTCCAGGAGCATGGTGGTGACCTCCTCGGGCGGGTACTTGTAGGCGATCGCCCAGCGCGGTGCCCGCGAGGTGGATCCGAGCCGGCGCTGCAGGGCCACCTGGTCGACCTTGGTGACCAGGCCGTCGATCTCGTGCTCCACAGAATGCCGGTTGCGGCCCCAGTGATCGATCGCGGCCAGGACGGCGTCGGCGCCGGTGACCTGGGTGGTGTGGGCGCTGACCGGCAGCCCCCAGGCGGCCAGGGCCAGGTAGATCTCGTGCAACGACGACGGCCGCCACGCCGCCTCCAGCGCGCCGACCCCGTGGCAGATCATGTGCAGGCTGCGCTGGGCGGTGATCTGCGGGTTCTTCTGCCGCAGCGAACCGGCGGCACTGTTGCGTGGATTGGCGAACGGCGCCTTGCCCTCAGCGACCAGCGCCGCGTTCAGCTTCTCGAAGTCGTCGAGGCGGAAGTACACCTCGCCGCGCACCTCCAGCAGTTCGGGGACCGGATAGTCCTGGCTGGGGGTCAGCCGGTGCGGGATACCGACGATGGTGCGGGCGTTGAGGGTCACGTCCTCACCGGTGCGGCCGTCGCCGCGGGTCACACCGCGCACCAGGGTGCCGTTCTCGTAGGTGAGCGCCAGGGCGACACCGTCGATCTTCAGTTCGCACAGGAACTCGGTGCCGGCCCCGGTCTCGGCCTCCACCCGCCCGATCCACTCGCGCATCTCCTCGTCGGAGAAGACATTGTCCAGCGACATCATCCGCTCGAGGTGGTCGACCGGGGTGAAGGCCGTGGAGAAGCCGCCGCCGACCAGCTTGGTGGGCGAATCCGGGACCGCCAGTTGCGGATGTTCGTCTTCGAGCCGCTGCAGCCGGCGCAGCATCTCATCGAATTCGGCGTCGGAGATGATCGGCGAATCTTTGACGTAGTAGCGGAACTGGTGGTCGCGGATCTCGTCGGCGAGCAGCGCCCATTCCTGCTCGGGCGCCGCGTCCCGGCTCGGCGGAGACTGGGGTTCGGTCACGCCGCCAAGCCTAGTGGAGCCGCGCCGGCACCCGGCGGCTGCGCGGCGAGCGCACTACGGTGGGGGCTATGCCGCATCCGGTGATGTTCGACGACGCCGATCCGGTGCTGGCCCGCGTGCGGACGATCGCCCTGGGTCTGCCCGAGGCCACCGAGAAGATCGCCCACGGCCGGCCGACCTTCCGGTGCGGCAAGATGTTCGCGGTCTACGGCGGATCCCGGCGGGGCCAGACCGCGACCGTTCTGCCCACCGCGCTGCTGCTGATCCCCGACCCGGCCGAGCGCGCCGCGCTGGAGCAAGACACGCGGTTCTTTGTGCCGGCCTACCTGGGCGCCTACGGATGGCTGGCCCTGGAGCTGAGCGCGGACTGCGATTGGGCCGAGGTGGCCGAGCTCCTCGACGCCAGCTTCCGGCAGGTCGCGCCCGCACGTGCGATAACCCGGCTGCCGGAGTAGACCGGTCAGGCCCGGCGCCGCCATGCCCGCACCGCCAGGATCACCACGATCACCGCGACCAGCGCGGTGACCACCTCCAGGTTCGAGATCGACGAGGCCCAGTCCGCCAGGGCGCCTTGCCAGCGCAGCTGGGTGTCGGCGCCGACCGGTGAACCCAGCGACGCGGTGCCCTCGGTCGCCCAGAGCAGGATCCCGATCACGATCAGAGCCAGTCCCGAGATCAGGGACGTGGTGTGGAAGCTGCGGCCGCCGACGGTGATCTCGCGGCCCCGCAGGACGGCGTTCAGGCGCGGGCCGATCCGTTCCCAGAATAGGGCCAGCAGCAGCAGCGGCGCGGTCATCCCGGCGGCGTAGGCGGCCATCACCGCCGCCCCGTACCACGGGCTGCCACTGACCAGGCCGACCGTGAGCACCGCGCCCAGCAGCGGGCCCGAACAGAATCCGGCGAAGGCGTAGACCGCGCCCAGCAGCACCGTGGACACCGGTCCGGCGACCGAGACCCGGTTCGCCAGCTGCGACAGCGGACCGAAGCCGAAGCCGCTGCCGACGATGATCACCACCCCGAAGGCGATGATCACCAGCGCGCCGACCGCGGTCACCGTGGCGCGGTGGTCGGTGAACAGCGATCCCATCGCCGCCACCCCCGCCCCGATCGGTATCAGCACCGCGGCCAGGCCCAGGAAGAACAGTCCGGTCCGGGACACCAGGGCGCGGGCACCGTCGTAGGTGAAGGCGAACAGCGACGGCAGGAGCAGGGCCGCGCAGGGGCTGAGCAGGGCTAGCAGCCCGCCCAGGAAGGCACCGGCGAGGCCGATCTGTCCGGTCATGATCAGGCTCGCCGGCTCAGCGGGCCGACAGGTGTTCGTCGATGATGCCGGTATAGACCTCCAGCGGGCGGACGCCGATGATCGGTTCGCCGTCGATCACGAAGGCAGGCACCCCGATGATGCCGAACTGCTTGGCCGGTGCGGTGTCCTCGGCGATGTCGGCGGCATGGCGTCCGCTGAGGGTGTCGCGGCGGAACCGGTCCAGATCCGGGACCCCGGCGGCCTTGGCCCGGGCCACCAGTGCCTCGATCGGCAGATCCGGATGCCCGGTGGTGGGCGCATCGCGGTACACCTCGTGCACAAAGGGCCAGAACCGGTCTTGTGCGGCCGCGGCCCAGCCGGCCTGGGCGGCCAGCTCGGACTGCTCGCCGAACAACGGCTGATCGCGCCATTCGATGCGCAGCTGCCCGGAGTCGACGTACCTGTCGATCAGCTTCGGTTCGATTTCGCGCGAGTATTCGGCACAGAACGGGCAGCGGAAGTCGGAGAAGACGACCATCGTGACCGGGGCGTCGACGGGACCGAGGGCGCGGCGATCATCCGGCTCGCGGCGCGACAGGTCTCCCAGCGGGCCGTAGGTCTTGGCCGCATCTGAGGCCCCGGATCGCGCCGGTGCGGCGTGGTCCTGGTCGTCGGAGCCGATCCGGCTGATCACCACCGCGATCACCAGGGCCAGCAGGACCACCGCGGTCCCGCCCAGAAGCCACAGATCCCTGCGTGTGCGGGTGCGCTTCGCGCCGTTCGTCACCTGACCACCTTCACTGCTCGAGCATCGTTTGTGTGTCCGCTGCGGGCCCACCAGAGCACCGGCAGCAACGCCAGCGCCACGACGGCGCCGACATAACCGACCATAGAGAAACCGAAGCCGGCCATCAGAACGCCTGCCAGTGCCCCGGCCGCCGCACCCGACAGGGCGATCAGCACATCGATCGACCCCTGCACTTTGGGCCGCTCCAGGGTGCCGGTGGCGTCGACCACCAGCGCGGTGCCGGAGATCAGACCGAAGTTCCAGCCCAGTCCCAGCAGGATCAGCGCCGTGATCAGCAGCCCGGTCGACTCGGCCGGCGACAGTGCGGCCAGTATCGCGGCCAGCACCAGGGTCGCGCTGGCCGCCACCGCCATCGGCAGCCGCCCGACGCGGTCCACCAGCGGCCCGGTCACCAGGGACGGCAGATACATCGCACCGATGTGCAGGCCGATCACCACCCCGACCGCACCGAGCCCGTGACCGTTGTCGACCATGTGCACCGGCGTCATCGTCATCACCGCCACCATCACGATCTGGGTGGTGACCATCACCGCCGCGCCGATGTAGCGGTCGCTGCGCGGCCGGGTCGCGGCGACTTCGGCGGCGTCGGCGCTGCCGGGATCATCGACGAGCCGCCGGGCCAGCAGGTACGGATCGGGCCGCAGCAGGGCCCAGAAGAACAGTCCGGCGGCACCGAAGGCGACGGCTGCCAGCAGGAACGGTCCGGCCAGGACCGGGATCCCCAGGGCGTCGGCGAGCCGGCCCAGCGGGCTGATCAGATTCGGTCCGGCTACCGCCCCCAGGGTGGTGGCCGCCAGCGAGACGCTGATCGCCTTGCCCCGGCGATTCGGCAGCGCCAGGTCGGTGCCGGCGTAGCGTGCCTGCAGGTTGGTGGCCGTCCCGGCGCCGTAGATCAGCAGGGCGATCAGCAGCAGCGGGATGCTGTCCACGGTGGCCGCCACGACGATGCCCACTGCACCGACCGCACCGGCGCCGAAGCCCAGCGCCAGCCCGGTGCGCCGGCCACGGTGCTGGGCGATGCGGCCCACCCCGAAGGCGGCCAGCGCCGATCCCAGGGTGAACAGGGCCGCCGGGAGCCCGGTGAGCGCGTCGGAGCCGAGCATGTCCTTGGCCAGCAGGGCGCCCACCGAGACGCCGGCCGACAGTCCGGCTCCGCCGAGGATCTGGCTGCCGATGACCACCGACAGGGTGCGCCGCTGCACCCGCTCGATCTCGAGCGGGTGCAGCGGCGCGGCCGGGGTAGTGACGACAGAACGATTCATAGCGTCTAGGATCCTAGTTGTATCCGAGTTTAGCAAACCACTTTCCGAAAGGACCGCACGATGAGCGCCCCGGACACCGCAGGCACCCCGCCGTCCTCGGCCGCCGACCGCGCGCACGCGCATCTGCGCGCGGCTCTGCTGGCCGGGGACCTGGCCCCCGGCACCATGCTCAGCGAATCGGCGCTGGCCGCCGAGCTCGGTGTCAGCCGCACGCCGGTGCGCACCGCGCTGAGCCGGCTGCAGGACGACGGACTGGTGGTGATCTATCCCAAGCGCGGCGCCCTGGTGCGTGAATTGGGCCCCGATGAGATCCGCGAGTGCGCTCAGCTGCGCCACGCCCTGGAGACCGCCGGGGTCCAGTTCGCCGCTCCCGCGGCCCGCGCCCGGTTGCGGGCCCGGCTGACACCGAACCTGCGGGCACAGCAGCAGGCGTTGACCGACGGCGATCCGGCCGCCTTCGCCCGCACCGCGATCGACTTCCACCGCAGTTTCGCCGAGCTGGCCGGCAACGCCCTCATGCTCGACTACTACGATCGCCTGCGCGACCGTCAGCTACTGGCCATCGTCGCCAGCCGGCCCACCTTGTCCGGCGACCCGCAGCAGGTCCTCGACGAGCATCGCCGACTGCTCGACGCCGCCGAGGACGGCGACTGGGTCGAGTTCGCCCGGCAGCTGCGGAACCACCAGGAAGAGCGGGCCCGCCTGCCCTGACAACCGGCCGGCCCGGTCAGAGCCCGTCGGAGTCCGTCCCGGTCAGAGTCCCTCGGCCACGGCGGTGGCCACCACCAGCGCCGTGGCGGCCCACCGGATCCCGGTGCCGGCAAGACCACAGGTCGGGGTGATCAACACCTGCTCGCGCAAGACGCTGCGCGGAAGTCCGATCCGGTCGACCAGCCGATGCAGGCGGGTCACCAGATCCTCGGTCAGCCGACCGGGGTCGACGCCGGGATCGGCGGTGGGCACCACCCCGGCGGCCAGGACCCGCCCGCTGTCCAGCAGCGCACCGAGCTCGTCGTACCCCGACTCGGTCAGCAGCGTCAGATCCAGCGCGCAGCCGAAGGAGGGCAGTCGCCGCACCAGGTCCCAGCGCGGTGGTTCACAGCTGTGCAGCAGCATCGGTCGCCCGAGCCCGGCACCCAAGCGCTCGAGCCCGTCGGCGATCTGCTCGACGGGGATCGGTGCAATCGGGTCCAATCTAGTCAGCGCGGGGACGGTGCCGTCGAGCACCGCACCGATCGCCGGCTCGTCCAGTTGCACCACCACCTGCACACCGAGGCGCCGTTCGAGATCGGCCGCCTGGTCGTGCAGGCCGGCGGTCAGTGATTCGGTGACCGCCCGCACCGCCCCGTGGTCACGCAGAATCTTGTGCCCGCCCCGCAGCTCCACCTGCGCGGCGAAGGTGTACGGCCCGCAGGCCTGGATCTTGAGCACACCGCCCGGGCTCCCGGCCCGCTCCCAGCACTCCTCGATCGCATCGAGGTCCCAGCGCAACAGATCCCGCGCCCGCCGGGTCTCGGCGGTGGGGGCGGCCGACAGGCGGTAGGTCCGGTGGACGAAGTCCACCGGCAGGTCGGTCAGCAGCCCGGCGGTGCGACCCACCAGGTCGGCACCCACTCCGCGGCCGGGCAGCTCCGGCAGAAAAGGCAGCGCCACCTCCCCGAGCGCCACCCGGCCCGCTTCCCGGGGATCGGTGCCGGGCATCGAGCCGATTCCGGTGGCGATCCCGGCCGGAAAGCCTGTGTCTGCGCTGTGGGTCACGGGTTCGAGCCTAACCGGCGGCGCCGGCGGCCTCCCCCTAGGATGAGGCCCATGTCCGCGCCGGAGAACTCTCACCTCGCCGAGGCTTTCCGCCGCGTCTACTACTTTCTCTACGCCAACGGAAAAGCCAGCCGGGCCGAACGGATCGTCGAGGATCTGACCCTGGCGCTGCTGGTGAAACTGGCGACCGAACGATCCGGGCGCACCGGGGCCTGGCAGGCGGTGCTGGCCGGCGACGACGATCCGGCCACCCTGCCGGCACTGGCCCGCGAGGAGTTCCCCGGCGCGATCGGCCCGGCCGAGGCTTTCCACAACGACGCCGCCGTCGTCCGCAGCGCCCTGCAAGCCCTCGACGACGTCGATCTGCGCCACGCCCCCGCCCACATCGTCGGCGAGGCCTTCCAGGCCGTCCTGGGCCCCCGGATCCGGGGCGAGAAGGGCCAGTTCTTCACACCGCGCACCCTGGTCGCGGCGATGACGACCATCCTCGATCCCCGCGAGGGCGAGCATGTGCTCGACCCGTCGGCCGGCTCGGGGGGCTTCCTGGCGCACGCGGTCGCCCACGCCGCCGCGACCGGTGCGACGATCCAGGTGACCGGTGCCGACAAGGACCACGACCTCTATCGCCTGATGACCGCGATGCTGGCCATGGTCGCCGGACAGCACGGGACCGCCCACCACCGCAACTCCCTGGCCCCCGACGCCTGGGTCGACGCGCACGGGCGCCCCGCCCGCTACGACGTGATCCTGACCAATCCGCCGTTCGGCGCACGCATCGGGATCACCGATCCGGAGCTGCTGGCCCGCTACGACTTCGGTTACGGCTGGGTCCGCAGCGCCGACGGACGCTGGTGCCGCACCGACAAGCTCGAATCGGCTCGCGATCCGCAGTTGCTGTTCATCGAACTGTGCGTACGCCTGCTGCGTCCCGGCGGCCGGATGGGCATCGTCCTGCCCGAGGGGGTGTTCGGGAATGTCGGGTCCGGTTTCGTGTGGCCGTGGCTGACCGCACGCGGCACCGTCGACGCCCTGCTGGACTGCCCGCGCACCACCTTTCAGCCCGGCACCGACACCAAGACCAATGTGCTGTTCTTCACCAAGAACGACGACGCCGGCGGAAAGGACGACACCGCCGGGATCACCGGCGAATCGCCCCGGCCCGCCTGGATCGCCTCGGCGCTGTACTGCGGGCACGACCGCCGCGGAAAGTCGGTAACCACCGATGGACGGCCCTACCGCGACGACTTCGCCGACCTGGCCGCCGGCTACCGGCACCGCGCCGACGGCGGCACCGGCTGGACACCGGTGGATCTGACCGGGCACACCTACCTGGTGCCGCGCTACTTCCAGCGGCCCGCCCCGCGCACCGCCGCCGAACAGGAGCTGCTGGCCGGTGCCCACTGGGCCACCCTGGGTCACTTGCGCGATCGGGGGGATCTGGTGATCCGCAAGGGCCGCGAACCCGGTTCGGCGGCCTACGGCACCGGCGACATCCCGTTCATCCGCACCTCGGACCTGAACAACTTCGAGGTCTCCACCGATCCGACCAAATCGGTCAGCGAAGCGGTGTACCTCGAGCATCGGGAGGCGCTGGACCTGCGCATCGGCGATGTGCTGATCGTGGTCGACGGCCGCTACCGGATCGGTACGTGCGGCATGATCACCGCGCGCAATGTGCGCAGTCTGGTGCAGAGCCATCTGCAGATCGTCACCGTGGCGCCCGAGGCCACCGACCTGGATCCGTTCGCCTTCATGTTCGCCCTGACCCTGCCGTCGGTGCGGCTGCGCATCCGGGATCTGGTCTTTGTGCAGAGCACCCTGGGCACCTTGGGCAAGCGACTGTACGAGTTGGAGATCCCGCTGCTCGGCGGCGACGGCCCGTGGGCGGCGCGGGTGGAGGCGTTTCGCCGTACCGTCACCCAGCGGGACCGGCTGCTGGCCGAACTGGAGACCGCCACCCGCGGCGAGGCCTTCGAACTCTAGGTGTGCGAACCCCAGGTGCCCGGCGCGGCCGGCACCGCTGGGCCGGTGGCGACGATGCGGCCCGACCCCAGCACCAGATCGCCGCGGCCGGCATCGGGCAGATACAGTACGGCCGCCTGTCCGCGGGCGACTCCGCGCAGCGGCGCACCCAGCACGATCTCGATACCCGGTCCGTCGGGGCCGTCGATCGGGGTGGCCACCGCCGGGGCCAGACCACCGTGCGCCCGCACCTGCACGACGCACTCGACCGGTCCCTCCGGGGCGGTGCCCGACGACCACACGGCCTTACCGGCCACGATCGAGTGCACATCCAGGTCCGCCGCCCCGCCCACGGTCACCGTGCCGGTGTCCGGGTCGATCGCCGTCACATAGCGCGGACTGCCGTCGGCGGCCGGACCGGCGATTCCCAGTCCCTTGCGCTGGCCGACGGTGAAGCCGTGGACGCCGTCGTGTTCGGCCAGTTGCCGGCCGGTTCCGGCCTCGACCACCGCTCCCGGCCGCACCCCGATGCGGGCGCCGAGGAAGGCCCGGGTGTCCCCGGTCGGGATGAAGCAGATGTCGTGTGACTCGGGCTTGTCGGCGGTCAGCAGTCCGCGGCGCGAGGCCTCGGCCCGGATCTCCGGTTTGGCGGTGTCGCCGATCGGGAACATCGCGCGCCCCAGCTGCTCGCGGTCCAGGACCGCCAGCACATAGGACTGATCCTTGTCGGCGTCGACGGCCCGGCGCAGCTGCCCGTCGGCGAGCCGGGCGTAGTGCCCGGTGGCCAGCGCATCGAAGCCCAGCGCCACCGCGCGTTCGGCCAGGGCCGCGAATTTGATCTTCTCGTTGCAGGTCAGGCATGGGTTCGGGGTCTGTCCCGCGGCGTAGGCGGCGACGAATTCGTCGATCACCTCGTCCTGGAATTCGGCGGCGAAGTCCCACACGTAGAACGGGATGCCCAGGACGTCGGCTACGCGGCGGGCATCGTCGGCATCCTCGCGTGAGCAGCAGCCGCGCGAGCCGGTGCGCAAGGCCCCCGGTGCGGTCGACAGCGCCAGGTGCACCCCGACCACGTCGTGGCCGGCCTCGACGGCGCGGGCGGCGGCGACCGAAGAGTCCACTCCGCCGCTCATGGCCACCAGCACCCGGCGGCGCGGCGGCGTCTGGGCCTGCGCGCCGGTCTTCGTCTGTGCCTGTGCCTGTGTCTGTACGGTCATCAGCGCACCCCCGTCAGTCCGGCCGCCCGCGCCCGGTCCAGGACCTCACCGAGCGCCGTCAGGGCCTGGTCGACGTCGCCGGCGGTGTTGTCCGGGCCCAGCGACAGCCGCAGGGAACCCCGCGCGGCGGCGCGGTCCATGCCCATCGCCAGCAGGACGTGGCTGGCCGAGGCGACTCCGGCGGTACAGGCCGAACCGGTGGAGCACTGCACCCCGCGGGCATCGAGCAGCATCAGCAGCGAGTCGCCCTGACAGCCGGCGAAGCTGACGTGCACCAGCCCGGGCAGACCGTGGTCGCCGGAGTTGACGGTGGCGCCCTCGATGGCGGTCAGACCGGCGACCAGCCGGTCGGCCAGCGCCGTCACCGCGGCGGTGTTGGCGGCCATCGCCTCTACGGCACCGCGCAGGGCGGCGGCCATCCCGGCCACACCGGCCACGTTCTGGGTGCCCGAACGCAGGTCGCGCTCGTGGCCCCCGCCGTGGGCCAGCGACTCGGCCGCCACATCGCGGCCCAGGACCAGGGCGCCCACGCCCTGCGGGCCGCCGAACTTGTGGGCCGACAGACTCATCGCCGACAGTCCGCTGGCCGCGTAGTCGACCGGAACATGACCGACCGCAGCGACGGCGTCCGAATGCATGGGGACATCGTGTTCGCGGGCCAGCGCCGCCAGTTCGGCGATGGGCTGACAGGTGCCGACCTCGTTGTTGGCCCACATCACCGAGATCAGGGCCACCTGGCCGGGGTGGGCCTCCAGTTCGGCGCGCAGATCGGCCGGATCCACCCGGCCGGTGTGGTCGACGGGAAGGATCACCAGTTCGGCGCCCTCGTGGTCGGCGAGCCACTGCGCCGGATCGAGCACCGCGTGATGCTCCACGGCCGAGATCACCAGGCGCCGGCGCCGGTCGTCGGCGGCCCGCCGGGCACGGTAGATACCCTTGACCGCCAGGTTGTCGGCCTCGGTGCCGCCGGAGGTGCAGATCACCTCCGAGGGGCGCGCGCCCACGCAACCGGCGATGGTCTCGCGCGATTCCTCCAGCAGCCGGCGCGACTGGCGTCCGGCATCGTGCAGGGACATCGGGTTTCCGGGGCGGCCCCAGGCATCGGTCATCGCCGCGAGGGCAGCGGGGACCAGCGCGGTGGAGGCGGCGTTGTCGAGGTAGACGGACATGATCGTCGTCCAGGATAACCGCGGGCGGGCCGTGGGGACCAATGCCGGTCCTGCGGCGGTGGCGATCCGATCAGTCGCGCACAGCGGGCCGCCAGCTCCCGCCGCTCCCCGATCGCGGGCACCGGCGCATGCACGGTCACCGTCACGGTCAACCCGCGCATGCCCATCACCCGCCGCAGCGTATCGCCGAGCCCGTCCTCACCCAGATACCCCGGGGCGGTCGCCAGCTGCCCGTGGCGGTGATAGCGCAGCGAGACCGGTTGCACCGGCACGCCGGCATCCAGTGCGGCCTGAAAGAACGCCGGATGGCACCGCCCCGCCGCCCGTCCGCATCGGGTGGTGCCTTCGGGAAAGACGGCCACGGTCCGGCCGCGCCGCAGCAGCTGCGCCGTCCGGTCGACATCGGCGCGCAGGGCGTGCAATCGGCCGCGACGATGCCTCAGCACGCCGAAGCACCGCAGCACGGCCGTCGCCGGCAGCTCGTGTTTGGCGACGAAGCGGGCCGGCAGCACCGCGGCCACCGCCGCGATGTCGAGGTAGGAGATGTGATTGGCCGCCACCAGCACCCCGCGGTCACCACCGGCGCCGCGGGGACGGTGATCGATCACCTCCAGCCGCAGCCCCAGCACCGCCAGCCCGGCCCGGGCGAGGCCGCGCCAGCACCGGTGGCGGGTCCGCCTGCCCAGCAGCACCGTCACCGGTCCGGCACAGACCGAGACCATCAGCACCGCGCCCAGACCCAGCAGCCGACTCAGCCGGCGCAGCGGCTGCGCCCCGGGATCGTCGACCGGCAGACACGAGCTCCCGCACGGGCTGACCGGCAGCCACGGTCCGGGAGCAGCGGGTAGACCCGACACTCAGATCCCGTGGGGATCCGGTGCGGTCAACCGGGTCAGCGCCGCACGCATCCGGGACAGGTAGCGGGTATCGCCGTGTTCGCGGTCCAGGACCGTCAGGAAATCGCCCACATCGAAGACCTCGTCGAACGCCGGTTCCCCACAGACCCGGGCACCCAGGCGCAGATAGCCGCGCAGCAGCGGCGGCAAGACGCTCGAATCGGCCGGGGTCAGCTCGGCCAGGGCCGCGCCGCCGACATGCACGGGCCGGTAGGGGGTCGCCTGCCAGGGCGCGGCGTACTGATCGGTCAGCCGGTCGCAGATACTGCGCAGACGACGGCCGCGCTCGGGTCCGCAGCCCATCGGCACACTGACGCAGCCGATCAGATAGCGATACCCACCGGCGTCGACGTAGCCGAGCACCGCGGTCCACAGCAGCCCGGTCACCGCCCCGCTGCGGTGATCGGGGGCCACGACGACGCGGCCCAGTTCCACCGTCTCCGGGGCGATCGCGGCCAGCTGATCCAGCTGGAATTCGCCGGCGGAGTACCAGCCACCGGCTGCGATGGCCCGGGTCGGCGGCAGCACCCGGGCACACCCTGCCAGCCGGCCGGTCGGCAGGTGACGCACCAGCAGGTGGT
The DNA here is from genome assembly GCF_000333015.1 of Gordonia hirsuta DSM 44140 = NBRC 16056. Classification (GTDB taxonomy): domain Bacteria; phylum Actinomycetota; class Actinomycetes; order Mycobacteriales; family Mycobacteriaceae; genus Gordonia; species Gordonia hirsuta. The sequence continues at coordinate 42,085 of NZ_BANT01000004.1, forward strand.
CGCAGAAGTCGTCGAAGCGGTCGGCATCGAGACCGGTCTCCTCGTCGCCGATGGCCGCGGAGAAGCCCGGCTCGGTGCGGAAGGTCTGCATGCGCAGCCGCTGGGCGGCGCGCACATCGGCCGGATGGGTGGTGACCACGACGTCGTAGTCGCCCGCCTGCAGCAGTCGGCGACGGGACGGGGAGTCGGACAGGGAACTGTGGATCGGAGTAACCGTCATATCCAGCATGTTCGCCGCCACAGGAGGCGTCGCGAAGACCCGGCGGGAACGCCTGCCGGACCGATGGGTGAACTTCGCGTACTCCCCCGGGACAGACGACGGCCGCCCCGCTGCTCGGTGAGCTGCGGGGCGGCCGGGGTTCTCGCCGGGGCGAGGAGTTCCTCAACGCATCACTTGCGCTTGTTGATCTCCTCGGTCAGCTGCGGGGCGACGTCGAACAGGTCGCCGACCACGCCGAAGTCGCTGATCTCGAAGATCGGCGCTTCCTCGTCCTTGTTGACAGCGACGATGGTCTTACTGGTCTGCATGCCGGCGCGGTGCTGGATGGCGCCGGAGATGCCCAGTGCGATGTACAGCTGCGGCGACACGGTCTTACCGGTCTGACCGACCTGGAACTGGCCCGGGTAGTAGCCCGAGTCGACCGCGGCGCGCGAGGCACCGACGGCAGCGCCGAGCGAATCGGCCAGCGCCTCGACCACCTCGAACTTCTCTGCCGAGCCGACACCGCGGCCACCGGCCACGACGATCGACGCCTCGGTCAGTTCCGGACGGTCGCCGCCGACGTTCGGGGCGAAGCTGGTCACCTTGACGGCGTTCTCGGCCTGCTCCGGAACGGCGACGTCCACGCGGGTGCCCGCGGCGGCGGCCGGAGCGGCCTCCACCGAACCCGGGCGCACGCTGATCACCGCGGTGTCGCCACCGGCCTGCGCGTCGACGGTGAAGGCACCGCCGCGGACCGACTGCACACCAGTGCCGCCCTCGCCGACCGACAGTGCGTCTACCAGCAGACCCGAGCCCAGGCGCACGGCCAGGCGGCCGGCGATCTCCTTGCCCTCGGCGTTGGCGGCGACCAGCACGGCGGCCGGGGAGTTCTCCTCGGCCAGACCAGCGAGCACATCCACCTTGGGGCTCACCAGATAGTTGACGACGTCGTCGGATTCGGCGACGTAGATCTTCTCGGCACCGGCGGCGGCCAGGTCGGCGAGCACGCCGTCTGCCTTGCCCGGGCCGGCGACCACGACGGCCGCCGGGGTGCCCAGACCGCGGGCGGCGGTGATGAGTTCGGAGGTGACCTTCTTCAGCCCACCCTCGGCATCCTGCTCAACGAGCACGAGTACTTCAGCCATGATTTTCTCCTGAATGTCTTTGCTTGTCGGGGTGGGGGTCAGATGATCTTCTGGCCGGCCAGGTACTCGACGACCTTCACGCCGCCGTCACCCTCGTCGGTGATCCGCTCACCCGCAGCGCGCGGCGGCTTCGGGGTCACCGCGGTCACGGTGCTGGCCGAGTTCGCCACGCCGACCACGCCGTCCTCGATGCCCAGCTCGGCAACGGTGAGGACCTCGGGGGTCTTCTTCTTGGCCGCCATGATGCCCTTGAAGGACGGGAAGCGCGGCTCGTTGATCTTCTCGTTGACCGAGACGATGGCCGGCAGCGCCGCCTCGACGGTGAAGATGCCGTCGTCGGTCTCGCGCTCACCGGTCAGGGTGTCACCGCTGACCTCCAGCTTGCGCAGGTGGGTCAGGTGCGGCAGGTCGAGGTATTCGGCGATCATCGCCGGAACTGCACCGGCGCGGCCGTCCGAGGATTCGTTGCCGGCGATGACCAGCTCGACACCCTCGATGGTGCCCAGTGCCGTGGCCAGCAGGTAGGCGGTCTGGATCGCGTCGCTGCCGTGCACCGCGTCGTCCTGAATGTGGATCGCCTTGTCCGCACCCATCGACAGGGCCTTCCGGATGGCGTCGGTGGCCTGGGCCGGACCGGCACACAGGATCGTCACCTCGCCGCCGTTGGCCTCGGTGATCTGCAGCGCGGCCTCCACGGCGCGCTCGTTGATCTCGTCGATGATGCCGTCCACGGCGGCACGATCGAGCGTGAAATCGTCGGCGGACAGCTCCCAGTCGGCAGCGTAATCCGGCACGTGCTTGATCAGAACAACTACGTTCGTCATGGGTCTTCGTCGACCTCCTGCATCGGTTTCGGCGACTTACCAACGGGTAAGGGCCATGGGTCATCGCTTACTTTAACGCCTTACCCGCGTACGGCGTACAGGGGTCCGTCAGTAATACAGGGTCGCCTTACTCAAATCACCGCCCGCCATCGACGCAGCAGCGCGGGGTCCGCGTCGGCCGCGCCATGGCCTACCCTCGTGCGGGTGAGCGATTCTCCTGTCGATCCGGCGCCGTCTCTGAGCGTGGACCAGCACCTGGCCCTCACCGGCGAGCGCACCGTTCCGGGCATCCCCGCCGAGAACTACTGGTTCCGCAGGCACGAGATCGCCTATGAGTTCATGGTGCCGCGCAGTGCCGGTCGCGAGGTGCTCGAGGCCGGCTCCGGCGAGGGGTACGGTGCGGCGCTGTTGGCCCGCCGCGCCGCCTCGGTGACCTGCGTGGACTATGACGCCGCGGCCGTCGAGCACACCCGGCGCCGATATCCGGAGGTGAAAATCCATCAGGGCAATCTGATCGAGCTGCCGCTGGCCGAGGCCTCGGTCGATCAGGTGGTGAACTTCCAGGTGATCGAGCATCTGTGGGATCAGCCCGGCTTCGTCACCGAATGCCACCGGGTGCTGCGCCCGGGCGGGGAGCTGGCGATGAGCACCCCGAACCGGATCACCTTCTCCCCCGGCCTGGACGTGCCGCTCAATCCGTTCCACACCCGCGAACTCAACGCCGCCGAACTGACCGAGCTGCTCGAGAGCGGCGGTTTCGAGGTCACCGAACTGTACGGCGTCTACCACGGCCCGCGGCTGCGTGAACTGGACGCCAAGTGGGGCGGCTCGCTGATCGACGCGCAGATCGAACGCGCGCTGGCCGGGCAGGACTGGCCCGCACAACTGGTCGACGACGTCGCCGCGCTGACGGCCGCCGACTTCGAGATCGTGCCGGCGGCCGACCGGGAGATCGACACCAGCCTGGATCTACTGGCCTTCGCGGTGCGCCGGGATCTGGCATGAGCACCGGCGAGCGCGTTCCGGGCCAGTTCACCCTGGTCTTGCACTCCCACCTGCCCTGGCTGGTCAACCACGGCCGCTGGCCGGTCGGTGAGGAATGGCTTTATCAGTCGTGGGCGCACTGCTATCTGCCGCTGTACGCCATGCTGCGCCGGCTGGCCGCCGACGGCTACACCGACCAGCTCTCCCTGGGGATCACCCCGGTGCTGGCCGCCCAGCTCGACGACCCGGCCGCCACCTCCGCGATGCACGAATGGCTGGCCGACTGGCAGCTGCGGGCGATGGAGGCGGCGATCGACGACGACGCCGACCGGCGGGTCAGCGGCCACCGCGAATACCGGGCCGCCGCCGCTGCGCTGGCCGACTTCGAACAGCACTGGCGCCACGGCGGCAGCCCCCAGATCCGGGCGCTGGCGGCGACCGGGGTGCTGGAGCTGCTGGGCGGTCCGCTGGCCCACCCGTTCCAGCCGCTGGCGCATCCGCGGCTACGGGAGCTGTCCCTGAACGAGGGTCTGGCCGATGCGCATTTACGCTGGGGCACACAGCCTTCGGGCATCTGGGCCCCCGAGTGCGCCTATGCCCCGGGGATGGAGGACCTGTATTCGGCCGCCGGAGTCTCCCACTTCATGGTCGACGGCCCCACCCTGCACGGGGACACCGCGCTGGGCCGGCCGGTCGCCGGTACCGATGTGGTGGCCTTCGGCCGCGATCTGACCGTCAGCTACCGCGTGTGGTCCCCCAAATCCGGCTATCCCGGCCACGGCGCCTACCGCGACTTCCACACCTACGACCACCAGAGCGGCTTCAAACCGTTCCGGGTCACCGGCAAGAACGTGCCCTCGCAGGCCAAGAAGCCCTACGATCCGGCGCTGGTCGACGCGGTGATCGACGCCCACGTCGACGACTTCGTCGACTCGGTCCGCCGGCGGCTGTTCGACGAAGCCGAACGGCTGGGCCGCCCGGCCCTGGTGGTGGCCGCCTTCGACACCGAACTGTACGGCCACTGGTGGCACGAGGGCCCGATCTGGCTCGAGCGGGTCCTGCGCCGGCTGCCCGAAGCCGGGATCACCGTGGGCACCCTGGCCACCGCCCGCCGCGACGGCTATGTGGGCGAACCGGTGGAGCTGGCCGAATCCTCCTGGGGATCGGGGAAGGACTGGCGGGTCTGGGAAGGACCGCAGGTGCAGCATCTGGTGCAGCTCAACAGCGAGGTCACCGATACCGCGCTGGACTGCCTGGACCTGCTGGCCGGCGAGCACCCGGGACCGGCCCGCGACCTGACCGCCGATCAGATCCTGCGCGAGGCGCTGCTGACGATCCAGTCGGACTGGCCGTTCATGGTCTCCAAGGACACCGCCGCCGGGTACGCACAGGACCGCGCCTACAAGCACGCCCACGCCACCCGGGAGATCTGCGGGGCCGCCCGCTCCGGACACCACGATGCCGCCGCGCGTCTGGCCCGCGGCTGGCGGGCCGCCGACAATCTGTTCGGCGCCCTCGATGCGCGACGACTGCCCGGCACCGACGGGAGCGGCCGATGAGAGTCCTGATGGTCTCGTGGGAGTACCCGCCGGTAGTGGTCGGCGGTCTGGGCCGGCACGTGCACCAGCTGGCCGAGGCCCTGGCCGGGCAGGGTGTGGACGTGACCGTCCTGACCCGCCGCCCGCTGGGCACCGACCCGGCCAGTCACCCCACCACCGACACCGTCGTCAACGGGGTCCGGGTGATCGCGGTCGCCGAGGACCCGCCGGAGTTCGACTTCGGCGCCGACATGATGGCCTGGACCCTGGCGATGGGGCACGGGCTGGTCCGCGAGGGGCTGCGGCTGCTGCGCGGCGGATCCGACCCGTGGGAACCGGAGGTGGTGCACGCGCACGACTGGCTGGTGGCTCATCCGTCGATCGCGCTGGCCGACTTCTTCGACGTCCCGCTGGTCGCGACCCTGCACGCCACCGAGGCCGGCCGGCACAGCGGCTGGGTGGCCGGGCAGGTGAACCGTCAGGTGCATTCGGTGGAGTGGTGGCTGGCCAATACCGCCGACGCATTGATCACCTGCTCGACGTCCATGCGCGCCGAGGTCAGCGAGCTGTTCTTTCCCGGTGACGGCGCCACCCCGATCACCGTCATCCACAACGGCATCGATCTGACCGCCTGGGAGTTCGCCGAACGCCCGCCCGCCCACGGGCCCGCCGAACTGCTCTTCGCCGGCCGGCTGGAGTACGAGAAGGGTGTGCAGGATCTGCTGGCCGCCCTGCCGGAGATCCGGCGCACTCATCCGGGGACCACGCTGACGATCGCCGGCGAGGGCACCCAGCTGGACTGGCTCACCGGTCTGGTCGACGAACACGAGCTGGCCGAAGCAGTCACCTTTGCCGGCCGCCAGGACCACGACGGCCTGACCACGCTGATGCACCGCTGCGCCGCGATCGTGCTGCCCAGCCGGTACGAGCCCTTCGGCATCGTCGCCCTGGAAGCGGCCGCCTCGGGGATTCCACTGGTCACCTCGACCGCCGGCGGTCTGGGCGAGGCCGTCGATCACGGCGAGACCGGCTCCACCTTCCCGCCCGCCGATGTAGCCGCGCTGACCGCGGCAGTAGCGCGCACCCTGGACGATCCGGAGGCCGCGGCCGTACGCGCCCGCCGGGCCCGGGCCGTACTCACCGAGGACTTCACCTGGCCGGTGGTCGCCGAGCGCACGGCCGCGGTCTACGCGCTGGCCACCCGGCGCGACCGCCGCCCGCTGGCCCGCCCGCACATCCCACAGCGTCCGCTGCCGCACCGCGACCCGAACAACCCGATCCAGGACGACTCCGCCGGCTGATCATGTCCGGAGCCGGCGGCCGGCCGCTAGTCCGCGGCGGCCTTCTCCCCGCCGGACTGGGCCTTCTTGCGCTCGATATCGGCCAGGGCCCGCTCGAGTTCGGCGCGCTCGTCGGCGCCGGCCTCCCACGCCTCCAGCCGGTTCTTCACCACCCGGGCCGGTGAACCGACCGCGATGGAGTAGTCGGGAATCACCCCGCGGGCCACGGCGTGCGCACCCAGAACGCAGCCGCGGCCGATGATGGTGTTGCGCAGAACCGTCACCTTGGTCGCCACCCAGGTATCCGGGCCGATACGCACCGGGCCTTTGATGATGCCCTGATCCTTGATCGGAATACCGATGTGATCGGTGACGTGGTCGAAGTCGCAGATGTAGCACCAGTCGGCGATCAGCGTGCTGCCGCCGATCTCCAGGTCCAGGTAGGCGTTGACGACGTTGTTGCAGCCGAACACCGTCTTGTCACCGATCTTCAGGTTGCCCTCGTGGCAGCGGATCGAGTTGCCGTCGCCGATGTGCACCCAGCGGCCGATCTCCATCCGCGCCATCTCCGGCGTCGCGTGGATCTCGACGTTCTTGCCCAGGAACACCATGCCGCGCAGCACGATGTGCGGATTGGCCAGCCGGAACCGCGCCAGCCGGTAGTACCGCACCAGGTACCACGGCGTCCACGCCTTGTTCCGTTTGACCCAGCGCAGCGAGTCCAGGGTCAGGAACCGGACCTGGTCGGGGTCCTGGCGGCGCAGCCCGGCCCGCCAGCGGGAGCGGTACGAGGCATTCCACATGGTGGTCATGACCACAAACCCTAATCGACCCGGACCGCCGGGCTTCATCGGACGGGACGGCCCGGCACGATAGAGTCGTGCCCGGACCGCACGAGACCTCCCGTTGCGTCCGGCCTCTGGCCAGAAGTGAAAGGCACGAGCACATGCGGCAGGCAGCGCGAGCACAACGGCCCCGGCGGCGGCTTCTCACGTCGGCTGTGCTGGCCGCGGTCCTCGGTCTGCTGCTCAGCGCCTGCTCCGACGGTCACCAGGAGGTGCGCGCCCTGCCCGGCGCCGGCTGGCCGATGTACGGCGGCGATAACGCCAACGCCAACTACACTCCGCTGACCGCGGCGAACGGACTGGCCCTGTCCTGGTCCCGGGAGACCGGCGGTCCGATCACCACCCCGGTGACCCTGAACCCGCACGGCGAGCTCGGCGTCACCGCCGCCACCGAAGCCGGCTGCAATCTGTTCATTTTCGGCCGCACCGGCGGCCGCAAGAATTGGTGCAAGAAGATGGCTGCGGGGGTCACTCGCAATGCGCCGTCCTTCGACCAGAACAGCCAGCCGTTCATCGGGGAATCGTCGATGCTGCTGGCCTTCAACGGCGGCGGCAACATCCGCTGGCGGATGCCGGTGATCGGTCTGCCGGTGTCGGTCAAGTTCGCCGGGCCCGGCGGGGTCCTGATGGTCACCAACCAGGGACAGATCCTGCTGCTGGATGCGCAGACCAATGTCTTCCGTGCCCCCGAGGTGCGGCTGTGGCCGGACGCCGATCCCGAGCAGCCGCTGGCCGGGATCGCCGAGTGCACCACCGGCGGACCGGGGTGCGCGGTGTCGGCACCGCCGGCGGTCGACGAATCCCGCGAACGCTTCTACCTCAATTTCGTCCCGCCCGGCGCCTCCGCCGCCCGGCTCACTGCGATGAGCTACGGCCGGCCCGACGCTCCCAGCGATTTCGCGCACGAGATCAGCCAGCGCTGGCAGGTCGAGGTCCCCGGCGGCATGATGGGCCCGCCCGCGCTGTCCGCCGACGGCGGCACCGTCTACGCCTTCGGGCGCGACGGCCGGCTACACGCCTTCGACGCCGACGACGGCACCGAGCGCTGGAACCATGATCTGGGCGGTTTCGGATTCGCCACCCTGACCGTCTCCCCCGACGGCGTGATCATCCCGGCCGGCGGGATCGGCGCCCCGCTGACCATCCTGCGCGACCACGGCGATCGCGTCGAAGTGCGCGCGCTGCGCCGGGACCTGAAGACCGTCAGCCTGGCCACCCAGACCGGCGCGGACACCGCCTGGACGGTCGTGCGCACCGGCGGCGCGGCCGATCCGCTGGATCTGATCGAGGTCTCCACCACCGACGGCGCCACCAAACGCACACTGCGTCTGCCCGGGGCCACCGGATTCACCACCGGGGTCGCGGTCTCCCAGTACGGGGACCTGGCGGTGGCCGCCAACAACGGCGAGGTCTTCTACTTCAGTCCGCGCTGACCGGGCCCGGCTGGTTCACTCCGGATCGGCCGGTCCGCGGCGGCCCGGTTCACACAGAAAGGCCACGCCCGAGCGGCCGATGCGGGTCAAGATCAGGGCATAGGGCCGGGTGCCCTTGAGCCGCAGCTTCTTGCGCAACCGGTCCGGGTCCACGTCCAGTCCGCGCACCAGAATCTCCAGGCTGCCGCAGTCGCGCGCGGCGAGCGCACCGCGAAGCACCTTCTCGGTGACCGGAAGCTGTTCGAGGATGCGGAAGCCACGCTCGGCCGCCGGCACCCGGTCACCGGTCAGATAGGCGATGTGCGGATCCAGTTGCCGCAGCCCGTGCCGGTGCGCGTACTGGCGCACCAGTCCGGCGCGGATCACCGCACCGTCGGGATCGATGATCCAGTCGTCGATCCCGGGCGCGGCGAGGTCATCGGGTTCGGCGGAGGTCACCTCGTACAGGTGCGCGCGGCCGTCATCCCCGGTCCGCAGCACACTGGCCCGGTTCGCCGGCTGCCCGGCGGCTTCGGTCCACAGGCAGGCCTCGCGCACACCGCCGTCGAGGGAGACGATCTGCACCTGCCCCTCGAAGCCGAATCGGGTCCGCAGATTCCGGTAGTCCAGACCGGGCGAGCATTTGACCACCAGGGCACGACCTGCGTACACCGCCAGCAGTTCCAGTAGCGGCGGATCGACCTGGGCGATGCCGAACACCCGGCCGCCGGTGCCACGGCGGCCCGGATCGGCGATCACCACATCGGCGGTCGAGGTCGGGGCCAGCGCATCGGCGCGCAGCAGCGTCGGACGGGGTGTGCGGCCGCAGGAGACCTCCAGGTTGTGCTGGGCCATCGCCAGGCGGGCGTGGTCCAGGTCCGAGCCGATCACCCCGGCGATCTCGGGTTCCTCGGCCAGCGCCGCCAGTTCGGTGCCGATCGAGCAGGTGACGTCGTGGACCACGCCGCCGGGATGGCGGGCGGCGATATCGGCGGCCCGCAGCGCGGCCACCGGGGCGGCCGTGGCCTGCTGCACCGAATTCTCGTCGGCGATCAGTTCCGCCGCGAAATCCAGCCGCCCGGCGGCGCGGCGCCGGGCGCGCACCACCTCGGCGACCGCCGCGGCGTGATCGGGATAGCGCGCACGCAACCGGCCGATATCCCCCACCAGCGACGACGGGGTCAGCGTCAGTTCATCGGCCACCTGCAGGGCCCTGTGCCCGTACCGGGTGCGCAGGAAGGCGACATCGTCTTCGCCCAGGTCATAGGTCACCGGGCGAGTCTATCGCGCCGTGCCGAGCTCAGGACTGCGGCTTCACCCCGGTGATGAGCACATTGTAGAAGTACTGCGGCGGCACGATTTTGGACAGCACGTTGTCGTCGAGCCAGGTCATCTTGCGCCAGCCGCCGAAGGCGAACCGCGCCCATCCCCAGCCCAGCTTCTCCGCCGGGACCGCCGCTTCGAAGGTGCGCACCGGCCAGCCCAGCATCGCCGCGGCGAGCTCCTCGCTGGCCGATTCGACCTGCACGGCACCGGCCGCGGTGGACAGCTCCTCCAGATCCTTCGGCGAGAAGGTGTGGATGTCGACGACGGCCTCCAGGGCCGCGGCGCGGGAGGACTCGTCCAGCTCGGCCTGCGGACGCCGCCAGGACTGCAGCGGACCGAATTTGGTCAGGTGGGTGGTGGCCCACCACGTCGCCCGGCTCATCCAGCGGGCGTAGAAGTCACCCAGCGTCGACGGCTCACCGGCGAAGACGAAGCGCCCGCCCGGCTTGAGCACGCGCAGCACCTCCCGCAGCGCCTGCTCGACGTCGGGGATGTGGTGCAGGACCGCGTGTCCGACGACCAGATCGAAGGTGTCGTCGTCGTACGGGATCTTCTCCGCATCGGCGACCCGGCCGTCCACATCCAGGCCCAGGCCCTGCGCATTGCGCAGCGCCACCTTGACCATGCCCGGCGACAGGTCGGTGACCGACCCCTTGGTGGCCACCCCCGCCTGCATCAGGTTGAGCAGGAAGAAGCCGGTGCCGCAGCCCAGCTCCATCGCCCGCTCGTACGGCAGCGGCGCCTCGGGCACGATCCGGTCCAGCCGCCCACGCGCATAGTCGATGCAGCGTTCGTCGAACGAGATGGACCACTTCTCGTCGTAGGTCTCGGCTTCCCAGTCGTGGTAGAGCACCTGCGCCAGTTTGGTGTCGGTGAGCGCGGCCTCCACCTCGGCGGCGGTGGCGTGCGGATTGGGCGCCGGATCCGTGTTCTGGGAATCAGCGGTCTGGGAATCAGCGGTCTGGGGCTCGTCGATCGAGGTCATATGCGTGGTGCTGCTACTTTCCGGTGAATTCGGCCTTGCCCGGGCCGTTCTCGATGAACGACGCCATGCCGATGGCACGGTCGTCGGTGGCGAACAGCGAGGCGAACAGGTGCGCCTCGATCTTCAGCCCGGTCTCCAGGTCGGTGTCCAGACCCTCGTCGATGGCGGCCTTGGCGGCAGCCAGGGCGACGCTGGCACCGCCGGCGAACTTGCCCGCCCAGGCCAGTGCGGCGTTGTACACCTCGTCGGGGGCGACGACCTTGTCGACCAGCCCGATGTTCAGGGCCTCGTCGGCACCGACGAACCGGCCGGTGAAGACCATGTCCTTGGCGCGCGACGGGCCGATCAGGCGGGCCAGCCGCTGGGTTCCGCCGCCGCCGGGGATCACTCCGAGCAGGACCTCGGGCACACCCAGCTTGGCATTGTCCCCGGCGATCCGGCGATCGGCACCCAGAGCGACTTCCAGTCCGCCGCCCAGGGCGTAACCGGTGATCGCGGCCACGGTGGGTTTGGTGATCTCGGCGATCGCCCCCAGTCCGCGCTGCAGCCGCCGGGCGACTTTGGCCATCTCGGCAGCCGACATGTCGACCATCTCTTTGATGTCGGCGCCGGCGGCGAAGACCTTCGGCCCGCCGTAGACCACCACGGCCTTGATGTCGTCGCGGCTGTCGGCCTCCTGCGCCGCAGCCACCAGCTCGTCCTGCACCTGGCGGTTCAGGGCGTTCATCGGCGGACGGTGCAGCATGATGGTGCCGACACCGGGATGGGACTCCGATGTCTCCAGGGTCACGAATTCGGCCATGGGGGCAGGCTACCGGTAACCCGGCCGACCCGCCCAACCGCATCGGTGGGCGCCGGAGGGAAATCTGTTGCCACTCGGCGCCGAGACCGCCATGATGGGAGTCTTCAGAAAGGGGACGATCGTCATGAAGCTGGCCGAAGCGCTGTCGCTGCGGGCCGAGACGTTGCGACGACTCGAGTCGCTGCGCTCACGGATCACCGCCAATGCGCGCTATCAGGAGGGTGAGACGCCTTCCGAGGACGCCGCCGCGCTGCTGACCGAGGCGCAGTCACTGATCGACGAGTGGCAATCGCTGATGCGCCGCATCAACCGGACGAATGCGGCCTCCGACCTGGGCGCCGACGGCACCCTCACCGATGCGCTGGCGCGCCGGGACGCCCTGCGCTTGCATCACCGGCTGCTGACCGGGGCCGCCGATGCAGCCGCCGGCGCCGACCACTCCGGCTTCACCCGGCAGCTGCGTTCGGAGTTGAAGATCCTGGCGGCGCTCCCGGTATCGCAGGTGCGCGCCGAGGCCGATCGGGTCTCCCGCGACCTGCGCGAACTCGATGCGCGGATCCAGCGCGCCAATTGGGAGGTGGATCTGCTCGACTGATCAGGGTGTGCAGGTAGTCGTCACGGAGGCGTGCACAAGCCCCTGACCGGCGGGCCAAGCCGGTCTCCGGCGCGCGGAGAGCAGCGCAGAAGGTTCGATTCCTTCGGTCACACGGCAGCTCCGCATCGCGCACAGGTAATGGTGCAATGCGCACTGTGCATCACCACGTGCAGATCCGGCGACGACGAGGGCGGGCACGGGGCCACACCCGATCGACAGCGCGCTACCGGCCGTCGGCGACGCCGCGCAGCGTATCGAGGCGGCCGTCGCTCAGGGCGTCGAAGTAATCCTGTGAATCGTCGAAACCCAGACCGAGAATGCCCGCACCGTCGGAGACCACCGGCTCGATCGGGGTGATCTCGCGCGGGGCGGCGAGCAGGTCGGCGACGCTGCCGAACCGGGCGATATCGCGCAACTGCGTCCAGGTCGGCGGCAGCAGGAACCGTCGTCCCCGGGTCCAGTCGTCCAGCGCCTGACCGGCGGTCTGCCATTCGGTCGCCTCGGCCTCGGTGGTCGCGCCGTCGGCATCCTGGCCGGACGGCAGCGCGGCCAGAAAGAAGCGGGTGTCGTAGCGGCGCCGCTCGTTCTTCGGCGTGATCCAGTGCGCCATCGGGGCCAGCAGATCGGTGCGCAGCACCAGATCGTGATCGGCCAGGAACTGCGCGAACGAGAGTTCCTTGCTCACCAGCTGCGCGCGCTGGCTGTGGAAGATCGACGGATCCGGGCACACCGCGTCGGTGGTCCCGGCCAACAGCACCCCGCACTCCTCGAAGGTCTCGCGCACCGCCGCCGCGACCAGTGCTCGACCGGTCTCCACATCGGTGGCCAGCTGAGCGGCCCACCATTGCGCATCCGGGCCGGCCCACCGGATCTGGGCATCCCGGTCCCGGTCGTCGACCCCGCCGCCGGGAAAGACCGTCATCCCGCCGGCGAAGGCCATCTGCTGCACCCGGTGCTGGAGGAACACCTCGATCCCCTGCTGGCCGTCGCGCACCAGCACGACGGTCGACGCATCGCGCAGCGGCGCGACTTCGGACGGGAGGTCAGCACTCATGGATCCGACTCTAACCCCGCCGGGTCAGACGCGGCGCCGGTGCCCACCTGCTTGGCGGGCCCGCCGGGCGAAGTACCGCCCGTCGTCGTGGGTCAAGGCGATCGCCTGCCGGAAGGTGGTGGTCAGATTCTGCGCGGTCAGCGTCTGTTCGAGAGCGCCCTGGGCGATCACCTCGCCCTCCGAGAGCAGCATCGCGTTGGTGAACCCGGGCGGCACCTCCTCGACGTGGTGGGTGATCAGCACCATCGCCGGAGCGTCGGGGTCCTGGGCGAGCAGGCTGAGCCGATTCACCAGTTCTTCCCGGCCGCCCAGATCCAGTCCGGCGGCAGGCTCGTCGAGCAGCAGCAGCTCCGGATCGGTCATCAGTCCACGCGCGATCAGGACGCGTTTGCGCTCGCCTTCCGAGAGTGTCCCGAAGGTGCGGTCGGCCAGATGTTCGGCACCCATCGACTCCAGGACGTCGGTGGCGCGGTCCCGATCGAACTGGTCGTATTCTTCGCGCCAGCGACCCAGCACCGAATAGCCGGCCGAGATCACCAGATCGGCGACCACCTCGTCGCCGGGGATGCGGGCGGCCAGCGCCGAACTGACCATCCCGATCCGTGTGGTCAGATCGCGCAGATCGGTGCGTCCGAGCCGTTCACCCAGGACGAACGCCGTCCCCGACGACGGATGCTCCATCGCCGCGGCCATCCGCAGCAGCGAGGTCTTACCCGCACCGTTGGGGCCGATGATCACCCAGCGTTCGTCGAGTTCGACCTGCCAGTCGACCGGACCGACGAGAGTCTTGCCGTCGCGTACCAACGTCACATCGGCGAAGTCGAGGATCAAGTCCGGATCGGTCTGCACATCACTCACCTGTCCCATGATGCCCGATGCGCCGGCCGGGCCCGGCTGCGCAACGCCGGGGAATAGCCGGCCTCGGCGGCGCTGTTGAACACCTGGTGTGAGCGCTGTCAACGATCCCACCCCCGCTGCTTCCACTCCCGCTGCTTCCACCGCCGGTACACCGCCCGGCTACAGCCCGGCCGTCGGCGTCCCGCTGTCTCTGCTCGATCTGGCACAGGTCGGGCCGGGTGAAACCGTCCGCGAATCGCTGGCCCATTCGGTCGCACTGGCCGAGTTCGCCGACACCACCGGCTACCGGCGGCTCTGGTACGCCGAGCACCACAATATGAAGGCCATCGCCTCGGCCGCCCCGGCGGTACTGATCGCCCGCATGGGTGCGGCCACCAGCCGCATCCGGCTCGGTGCCGGCGGGGTGATGCTGCCCAACCATTCCCCGCTGGCCATCGCCGAACAGTTCGGCACCCTGGCCGAGCTGTATCCGGGCCGGATCGACCTGGGGCTGGGCCGTGCCCCCGGCGGTGATCAGGCCACCTTCGCCGCTCTCCGCCGCAGCCCGGCCGCCTCGGACGCCTTTCCCCGCGATGTACTGGAACTGCAGAACTATCTGCGCGGCAACCCGCAGGATTCCGGTGTGACGGCGACCCCCGGCGCCGGCACCGATGTCCCGCTCTACATCCTGGGCTCGTCGCTGTTCGGCGCGCAGCTGGCGGCCTACCTGGGATTGCCCTATGCGTTCGCCTCCCATTTCGCCCCGGCCGCCCTCGAGCAGGCCATCGCCGTCTACCGCAATGAGTTCCGGCCCGCCCAGACCCCGGACGGCGACCTCACCGAGCCCTACCTGATCACCGCCGCCGGGGTCATCGTCGACGACGATCCCGAGCGCGCGGCCCGAGAACTGGAACGGGTCAAACGTCAGCGCGTCAAACTGCTGTTCACCCGCGGCAGGTCGTTGACCGACGACCAACTCGACGAACTACTGGCCGGGGCGGCCGGCGCACAGGTGGAGGAGATGCTGCGCCATAGCGCGGTCGGCACCCCCGCTCAGGCCGCCGCACAACTCAGCGAATTCGCGGCCCACTGCGGAGCCGACGAGCTGATGCTGGCACCGATGGCCGGTGACCGCGAGGTCTGGATGGGGACCGTGCGCGCCCTGGCACCGCCGCTGGGCTAACGCCATTCGGCGATCACGGTGCACGAACCGGGTCTCACCTCAGTGAAGCCGGCGTCGTGCACCGCCACGGCCCGGCCGGCGGCCGCGGCGGCCCGCAGCCGTGACCAATACCCGGTATCGGCCTGGCGCACCGCCAGCGGACACCCGTCCCGATACCAGTCGTCGACCACCTCCGCCGGGAGCAGCGGCACCGCGAGCATCGCCGCATGAGCCACCTGCGCAGCCGCCTTGCCGACGGTCATCGGCAACTCCGGGGCCAGCCACAGGCACAGTCCGGCCTCCGACGGCGCAGTCGGCAGCTCACCGGGAACATCGGTTCCGCCGATCTGCAGCCGGGACAGCCGGCGATCCAGTTCACCGACCGGACCGGGCACATACGCCCGCGCCTGGGCGCCGTCGATACCCACGGTGACCCCCGGCAGGTCCTGCGCCGCCGACCACTGTGCTCCGCGGGCCCGCCGCACCACCTTCCTGATCGCACCTGCGCACCAGGCGTCGAATGCCGGAGCCCACGGCCCGTCCGGTGCCGCCCGCGGGTCCAGGCAGGCTGCTGCGCACGCCCGCGCCGCCGCCTCCAGCAGCCCCTGCCGCGACGGCGGTGCCGATTTCTCGATCCGCAGCACCATCGGCATGGCCCGAACCAGGGCCGGATCGACCGGATCGGGCATCACCGCACCGCGGGCCGACAATCGCGCAATACTCTCCTGGGCAACCACCGCGCTCACGCTAGCGCACGTGCCCGCTGGCTACACTGACTCTCGGCAGTCACGCGGAAGGGACCGATGATGCGGACGATACGGCCCCGGCGGCAGCGTTCTGCGCGCCTGCGCACCCTGCTCGCGGCGACCGCTCTCGCCGCTGCCACCGCCCTGACGATGAGCGCCTGCGCACCGCAGATCGCCGGTGAGCCGCTCCGCGCCACCACCGATGCCCCGGCCGAGCCGCCGGCACCGGTCCGCAAGAGCTCGAATGTGCAGATCGCCCCGCTGGCGCAAGGCCAGAAGCCACCGCAGTTCATCCTCTTCTCGTTCGACGGCGTCGGCGTGAGTAAGAACTGGGATCTGTTCCTCGACACCGCCGATCAGGTCGACGCCCGCTTCACCGCACTGATGACCGGGCTCTACTTCCTGACCGACCAGGCCCGCACCAAGTACCGCGGACCCCGTCACCGGCCGGGTGAGGCGGCGATCGGCTTCGGCGGCACCAAGGCCGACGTCGTCGAACAGATCGAATACCTCAATCGGACCTGGTACGACGGCCATGAGATGGGCACGCACTTCGTCGGGCATTTCTGTGCCGGCACCCGGCATCCGGGCAAGGACTGGACCACCGCGGACTGGAACCACGAATTGGATCAGTTCTTCTCGCTGATGGTCCACTGGCGGCAGAACACCGGAATCACCACCGGCCCGGACCTCGCCTTCGGTCCCGACGTGGTCAAAGGCGGCCGCACCCAATGTCTGGAGGGCACCCCCAAGACCCTGTTTCCGGCACTGCGGCAACACCACATGACCTGGGATTCGTCGATGGATGCCCACAAGCCGGGCATCTTCTGGCCCACCAAGGAGCGCGGGATCTGGGAGTTCCCGATCCCCTATGTGTACTCCCCGGCCCTCAAACATAAGCAGACCGCGCTGGACTACAACTTCTGGTACACCTACAACGGCGCCAAGAACGATCCGAAGGCCGCACCGAAGCTGCGACGCATCGTCAAACAGAGCTACGACTACATGTACCGGCGCGCCTACGAGGGCAACCGCGCACCGCTGGTGATCGCCAATCACTTCAACGATTGGAGCGGTAACGCCTTCAATCCCGGCACGGCCGATTTCATGCGGGAGGCGTGCGTCCGGCCGGAGACCGTCTGCGCCACCTATCTGGACGTGATCGCCTGGATGGAGGCGCAGGATCCAGCGATCCTGGCCGAACTGCAGAAACTACCGGCCGTCGCCGTCGACGCACACACCTGACCGGCACCTCTGATCGGCACGGGTGCGGCCTGTGGACCGCGGCGCCGGCTACGACCCGGCTATTGTTCCGGCGCCGGGTCCAGCGGTACGCGTCGCAGGGTGCCGTCGACGGCGTCGGCGGCCTCCACCTCGTTGCGGGTGACGCCGAGCATGTAGAGCACCGCATCCAGATACGGATAGTTCACGCTCGCATCGGCGACCTCGCGCAGCGCCGGCTTGGCGTTGAAAGCGATTCCGAGCCCGGCCGCGGCGAGCATGTCGATGTCGTTGGCACCGTCGCCGACGGCGACCGTCTGTGACATCGGGACGCCACGCTCGGCGGCGAAGGCGGCCAGCGCACGGGCCTTGCCCTCCCGGTCGACCACCTCACCGGTCACCCGGCCGGTGAGCTTGCCGTCGACAACCTCCAGAGTGTTGGCGCGCACGAAGTCCAGCTCGAGGTCTTCGGCCAGCGGCTCGATCACCTGGCGGAAGCCGCCGGAGACCACACCGCAGTGATAGCCGAGACGGTTCAGCGTCCGGATGGTGGTGCGCGCCCCGGGTGTCAGTTCGATGCGTTCGGCGACCCGATCGATCACCTCGGCGTCCAGGCCCTCCAGCGCCCGCACCCGCTGGTGCAGGGACTCGGCGAAGTCCAGTTCGCCGCGCATGGCTGCCTCGGTCACCGCGGCGACCTCCTCCTCGCGGCCGGCCTCGGCGGCGAGCATCTCGATCACCTCACCCTGGATCAGGGTGGAGTCGACGTCGAAGACGATGACCCGCTTGGCGCGCCGGGCCAGTCCCCCGCGTTCGACCGCCACGTCGATCGGGTAGTCGGCGGCCACGCCGCCCAGGCTCGCACGCAGCGCCGCATCGGCCTTGGGGCCGGGCGCCACCGAGACCATCAGTTCCAGTCCGGTCAGCGGATAGTCGGCGATACCGCGGATCGAGTCGATATTGCCGTCCTGGGCGGCCAGGGCCCCGGCCACCGCACCGAAGGCCGCCGCCGAGACGGGACTGCCCAGAATCACCACCGCATGGGTGGAGGGGGCATGCCCGACCGCGTCGTCCTTGCGGGCGGCCGACACGTCCATCCCGTGTGGGGTCATCGTCTCGGTCACCGCCGCCGCGAGCTCGTCCACGGGACGGTCGCAGGCCACC
Organism: Gordonia hirsuta DSM 44140 = NBRC 16056; assembly: GCF_000333015.1. GTDB lineage: Bacteria > Actinomycetota > Actinomycetes > Mycobacteriales > Mycobacteriaceae > Gordonia > Gordonia hirsuta. The sequence continues at coordinate 60,207 of NZ_BANT01000004.1, forward strand.
AGGACGCCCAGGGTCAGATGATCGTTGATCACCACCTGCTCCACATCGAGGAGATCCACTTCGCACTCGGCGAGCACGGCCATCAACGCCGAGGTGACGCCGGGCTTGTCCGGGCCGCTGACGGTGAGCAGGACCGACGGTTCGAGCTTCGCATTTGCCACGTGCGTCATTATGCAAGAGCACCGCGATGCACAAAGCAGCAGGCCCACCCGAGGAGGACTCGGGTGGGCCTGGTGCTTTGTCTCTGCGGGTGTAGCGCCGCGACTACTGCTGGTAGTGCTTGTCGCTACCCCAGCCGACGTGGGCCTCTGCGCGCATGCGCTCGACCATGTGCGGGTAGTGCAGTTCGAACGCCGGGCGCTCCGAACGGATCCGGGGCAGCTCGGTGAAGTTGTGCCGCGGCGGCGGGCAGCTGGTGGCCCACTCGAGCGAGTTGCCGAAGCCCCACGGGTCGTCGACCGTGACGACCTCGCCGTAGCGGTAGCTCTTGAAGATGTTCCACAGGAACGGGAACATCGACAGACCCAGGATGAACGCTCCGACCGTGGAGATCACGTTCAGCGTGGTGAAACCGTCGCTGGCCAGGTAGTCGGCGTAGCGACGCGGCATGCCCTCGTTACCCAGCCAGTGCTGGACCAGGAACGTGGTGTGGAAACCGATGAAGGTCAGCCAGAAGTGCCACTTGCCCAGAGTCTCGTCGAGCATGCGGCCGGTCATCTTCGGGAACCACAGGTAGATACCGGCGTAGGTCGCGAAGACGATCGTGCCGAACAGGACGTAGTGGAAGTGCGCCACGATGAAGTACGTGTCCGAGATGTGCCAGTCCATCGGCGGGCTGGCCATCAGCACACCGGTCAGACCACCGAACAGGAAGGTCACGATGAAACCGATCGAGAACAGCATGGGTGTCTCGAAGGTGATTCGGCCCTTCCACATGGTGCCGATCCAGTTGAAGAACTTCACGCCCGTAGGCACCGCGATCAGGAAGGTCATGAACGAGAAGAACGGCAGCAGGATCGCGCCGGTCACGTACATGTGGTGCGCCCAGACTGCCACCGACAGTGCGGCGATCGCCAGGGTCGCGTAGACCAGGCCCGAGTAGCCGAAGATCGGCTTGCGGGCGAACATCGGGAAGATCTCCGAGACGATGCCGAAGAAAGGCAGGGCGACCACGTAGACCTCGGGGTGACCGAAGAACCAGAACAGGTGCTGCCACAGGATCACGCCGCCGTTAGCCGGGTCGTACAGGTGCGCACCGAACTGGCGGTCCACCTCCAGGCCCATCAGGGCCGCGGTCAGCAGCGGGAAGATCAGCAGGATCAGAACACTGGTGACCAGGATGTTCCAGGTGAAGATCGGCATGCGGAACATCGTCATACCGGGCGCCCGCAGGCAGACCACGGTGGTGATCATGTTGACCGCACCCAGGATGGTGCCCAGACCCGCGGCACCCAGACCCATGATCCACAGGTCGGGACCGAAGCCCGGTGCGTGCACCGCGTCGGCCAGCGGGGTGTAGGCGGTCCAGCCGAAGTCGGCCGCGCCACCCGGAGTCAGGAAGCCGCCCAACGCCACCAGGTTGCCGAACAGGAACAGCCAGAAGCCCATCGCGTTCAGCCGCGGGAAGGCCACGTCCGGGGCGCCGATCTGCAGCGGCAGGACGTAGTTGGCGAAGCCGATGACCACCGGGGTGGCGTACATCAGCAGCATGATCGTGCCGTGCATGGTGAACAGCTGGTTGAACTGCTCATTCGAGAGGAACTGCAGACCAGGCTGAGTCAGTTCGACACGCATGAGCAGTGCCATCAGGCCGCCAACCAGGAAGAACCCGAACGACGCGACCAAGTACATCTGACCGATCAGTTTGTGATCGGTCGTGGTGATCATTTTATGGAAGAACGAACCCTTCGCGCCGTAGCGCTCCGGGTAAGGACGAACCGGAGTCACCACGGTCGTCGGTTGGTCTAGTGCGGTCACAGATCCTCCTCCTGGGCGCCGGCCTGACGCCTGGACTCTAACCCTGCAAGCACCGGCAACGGCCATGATGCCGTCGGTGCCGTCCTCTGATCGTAAACCAGTCACGGCCGGTCTGCCGAGCGGGTCCTACGATCTGTCGTATTCAACCTTACGCTGCAATGATTTTCGCTGGTAGTGGCGTCTGTCTGACCGACGCGCCCACCGCAGAAACGCCACCGCGCTCTGCTAGCGTAGGCGCGTGCTCGACAACTCCCCGACCACCGGCCGCCGCTGGCGCCTGCTCGCGGCCGCTGCGACGGCGTTCATGCTGGCAGCCGGACTGACCGCGTGTGCCGAGTCCGACGATGAGCTGCGCACCCCCGACGGCTCGATCATCTCCACGGTCACCAGCCGGATCGCCCGGGTCGACATCGTCAACGCGGGCCGCGACTACGCGCAGACCTGCCTGGCACCGACCGCCGCGGCCGATCCCGCAGCCGATATCTCGCGGGTCATCGTGACCGATCCGGCCCTGCTGGATGCCTTCTGCGCCCTGGGTGTCGGCCCGAAGGTGCGCGCGGTGACCGCAGCCGACGGCAGCATCCCCGCATACCTGGGCCCCCAGCTGGGCGCAGTGCCCACCCTTGGCCACTCCCCCACCGCCGCCCAGGTGCGCACCGCCGACCCGCAGCTGGTCCTGGCCACTCCCGGTACCGCCGCTGCGGTGGGTGCACTGCACGCCACCGGGGTCCTGGGCTCCACCGAGGTGGTGACCATCGGCGGCGGTGATGACTGGCGCGCCGTCTTCACCGAGGTCGCCAAGGCTCTGGACCGGTCGGCCGCCGCCACCGAGCGGCTGGCCGAATTCGATGCCGAGGCCGCGCGCATCGGCCGGGTGATGGATGCCCCGCACAGTCAGGTCTCCCTGGTGCGTTTCACTCCGGACGCCGAACTGATCGAAGGCACCGGAGGCTTCGCTCCGGCCCTGCTGACGCAGATCGGGGTGGCCCGGCCGGCCGCCCAGCGCACACCCGAACCCACGGTGGTGACCGATGCGAACTTCACCGCCGCCGACGGCGACCTGATCTACGTCAGCGCACAGGGCCAGCGGGGGCTCGACCGCGGCGTCGAGGTGCTCGAGAGCGACCGCTGGCAGGAGATGGGCGCTCCGAGCTGGAGCCGGGTGCTCTGGGTCGACGACGCCGTCTGGTACCAGACCTCCGGTCTGGCCGCGGCCTGGCTGGTGCTCAACGACGTGAAGAGTTCGCTGAACTCCACGTCGTCCTGACCGGACGTTCCGGCCGTGCCCGACCGCCCCGTCCTGGGTCTGCGTGCCCTGTGGCGACCGGGTCTGGGACTGGCGCTGTGGCCCGACACACCAGGGCCCGACACACCAGGGCCCGCCGCCACTTCTCCGGTATCCCCGGCCCGCGCGGCCGGGACACCCACCGCCGCGAGTCCGCCGCCGCTGGAGGATCTGATCGACCTGCCGGCCTCGGTCGCCGATCTGCTGGCGCGCCGCAAACCGCGGCATACCGTCGATCAGCGCGGCCCCGACGGTGTGCGGACGCTGCGCAGCGCCGTCGTGATCGGGGTTCCGACGGCGGTGGAACTGCTCGACCGCTGCGAACATCTCTCGGTCGGCGGTGACCTGGCCTTCTACCGTTATCTCCTGAGCGGCGCACGGGCACTGCGTGATGCCGGGGCCGTCGCACCGGGGGTCCAGGTGACCGCCGAAGAAGCCGTCGTCACCTGGTCGGCGCTGCCCACACCCGCCTGGCGCAGCTGGGAGACGGTGATCGCCGCCTCGGCCCCGCCCGCACTGGTCGCCGACGGTGTCCCCGCCCTGCTGGACTTCGTGGCCCAGATCCTGGACGCCGAATGCCGGCGGATCCTGGCCCCCGAATACGGCCGGTCGCAGATTCCGCTGATCGATGCGCTGGCGGCCCCGGCCGCACTGCCACTGCCCGATCACGCCGGTGCCGCGGCCTCGGCGTGGCGCAGTTGGTGTCAGACCGGGCCCCAGTCCGGGCCGTCACTGGTGCTGCGGCTACACGAACCCGAGGACACCGGCGATACTCGATCCGATCCGGTATCCGCCGAAGCTCAGCTGCCGGCCGAGGCGCAGTTGTGGCGACTGCAGGTGTGCCGCCGGCAGGACGAGATCAGCGAGAATCCCGCGCTGCCCGCCCGGCTGACCGAGGTGGTCCCGCACCGTCTGAGTGCCCACGACCTGGATGAGCTCACCAGCGAACTCGCCGTCGCCTTACAGGCCTACGGCGAACTGTCCCGGGCCCAGACCGATCCCCACAACCTGGATTTCCTGCTCACCACCGAGCAGGTCGCGGACTTCTTCGCCGAGGGCGCCGCGCTGATCGGCCAGGCCGGGATCCCGGTCCTGCTGCCGCGGACGATCGCCGAGGTGACACCGGAGGTCACCCTGCGCGCCGCCCCCGTCCCCGGCGGGCAGAGCCGTCCTGGTCTGGTCGGACTCGACGAGATCTCCGACTTCCAGTGGCGCCTGGCCCTCGGCGACGGCAGCGCACCGTTGAGCCAGGACGACCTCAACGAGCTGGCTCGTCAGCACGGCGACCTGGTCCGGATCCGCGGCCGCTGGGTGCGCGCCGAGGGCGCGGCCCTGACCCGCGCCGCAGCCTTTCTGACCACCCGGGCCGCGACCGACGACGGCGCCGCCGTCGACCTCGCCGAGTTGATGGCACTGATCGGCGGGACCGATGATCGGCTGCCGGTACCGGTGACCGGGGTACAGGGCCTGGACTGGCTCGACGACATCGCCACCGGCGGTGCCCTGCGGCCCGAACCCGTCGCGGTGCCCGGCACTCTGCGAGCCACACTGCGCCCCTATCAGCAGCGCGGCCTGGACTGGCTCGGTGCGCTGGCGTCGATCGGGGCCGGTGGTGTGCTGGCCGACGATATGGGCCTGGGCAAGACCGTCCAGGTGATCGCCCTGATCGCCCGGCGCCGGGCCGACACCGCCCAGGCCCCGCCGGCCCTGGTGGTCTGCCCCATGTCGGTGATCGGCAATTGGCAGCACGAGCTGGCCCGGTTCACCCCGGACCTGCGCGTCGTCGTTCATCACGGTCCGCATCGGCAGGCGGCCCTGCTCTCGGACGCGGCCACCGATGTGGTGGTGACCACCTTCGCGACCCTCACCCGCGATCGGGAGCACTTCGCCGCCGCATCGTGGGATCTGCTGGTGGTCGACGAAGCGCAGCACGTCAAGAATGTGCGCACCGCGGCCGCCAAGGCCCTGCGCTCCCTGCCGGTCCGCCGCCGCATCGCCTTGACCGGCACTCCGGTGGAGAACCGGCTGGAGGATCTGCGTGCGGTGATCGACCTGGTCAACCCCGGTCTGCTGGGCACGGCGTCGTCGTTCCGGGCCCGATTCGCCGAACCGATCGAACGCGACCGTGATCCGGCGGCCTTGGCCCGTCTCAACGCGCTCACCCGGCCGTTCATCCTGCGCCGCCTCAAGACCGATCCGGCGATCGCCCCGGACCTGCCCGAGAAGAGCGAGTTGACGGTGCGCACCAATCTGACCGCCGAACAGGCCGGGCTCTATCAGGCCGTCCTGAACGAGCTGCACGAAGCGCTGGCCGATGCGCAGCACCACGGGCAGCGGCGCAAGACGGTGCTGGCCGCGCTGACCCGGCTCAAGCAGATCTGCAACCATCCGGCGCACTATCTGGGCGACGGGTCGCCGATGCTGCGTCGCGGCCGGCATCGGTCGGGCAAGTTCGAACTGCTCAGCGATATCACCACGACGCTGGTCGACGAGGGTGACCGCGCCCTGATCTTCACCCAGTTCGCCGCCTTCGCCGATCTGCTGAGCCGCTGGCTGAGTCCGCTCGTGGACCGGCCGGTCCCGGTGCTGCACGGCGGGCTGCCGCGCACCCAGCGGGATGCGCTGGTGTCCGGATTCGGCGCCGACGACGGTCCACCGATTCTGGTGGCCACCCTCAAGGCCGGCGGGACGGGACTGAATCTGGTGGCCGCCAACCAGGTGATCCACGCCGACCGCTGGTGGAATCCGGCGGTCGAAGAACAGGCGACCGACCGCGCCTACCGGATCGGCCAGACCCGGGCGGTGCAGGTCCGCAGATTCGTCTGCGTCGGCACCCTCGAGGAGCGGATCGACGAGCTGATCGCGGCCAAACGGGAGCTGTCGTCGCTGACGGTGGCCACCGGCGAGAGCTGGCTGGCCGATCTGGGCGACGATGCCCTGCTGGATCTGCTGTCACTGCGCGATGCGGCGGTGGGCGAATAGTGGCCCGCCGCAGAGGCCCCGCGCCGCCGGTGCGCGGTTACGGACTCACCCCCTGGGGCCGGGCGCTGGCGGCCGTGGTCGAGGCCGGTGCCGATCACCGCCACCTCAGCGGAGCACGCCGCTACTTCCGGGACCGGCACGTGGAGCAACTGAGCATCGCCGACGGCGAGATCACCGCGCTGGTCCGCGGCAGCCAACTCGATCCTTTCGGAGTGACCCTAGTACCGCGCCCGGTGGACCCGGCGACCGTGGTGCAGCTGCTGCGCCGCTCCGGAAAAGTCGAGGCGCTGCTGGCACTGGCCCGCGGGGAGCAGCCCGCGGCCCTCGGGGAACTGCTGGCGCCGACCGAATCGGCCGATCTCGCCTCCGGGTGTTCCTGCCCCGATGAGGCACCGCGCTGCATCCACGTCATGGCTGTCGTCTTCGAGCTGTCCGCCCAGATCGACAAACAGCCGCTGACGCTGCTGCGCGTGCTGGGCACCGATCTGCCCGAGCTGCTGGATCTGGCGCGCGATCGCGCCGAAGCCCCGCCATCCGACCCGGACGACCACACCCCGGCACCGGCGCCCCAGCCCGTGACCGACTTCTACGGCGACGGCGCTCCGCTGCCTCCCGTCCCGGAGTTTCCCCGCATCGATGCACTCGCCGAACTCGATCCGGGCGGCCTGCGGTCGGCGCTGCGCGCCTCCGGCGTCGGGGCGACCGAACTGGCCGAGGCTCTCGACGATCTGGCCGAGCTCTACGCGGTGTTTCGGGAGCATCGCTGAATCAGCCCGACACCGTCCGGCGGGCCGTCAGGATGTCGGCGAGGAGCTCCCGGGCGTCGGCCACGGTCAGATCCCGGGCGATCACCTGTGCTGGACCGGCCACGACCGCCGCACGCACATCGGCGATCCCCAGCAGTCGCTGCACCGGGTTCTGGGACAGTGCCGCACCCTGGACATGGCGCCACGGCACTACCGCATACTGACGGTTCAGCCGCCCCCAGGTCACCGAGATGCCGGTCCGGGAGATGGTCACGCCCTGTTCCTGCCAGTCGATCGGCGAGACCCACTTGGCTGCGGCCGGCGATTGCCGGCTCCGGAGCGGCGTGCGCTCGTCGTCACCGATCCGCCACAGGATCTCGTTCATCGCCCCGACGACATCGTCGGTCTGGCCCACCGCAATGAGCCGGGTGACCCCGGACTGCTCCTGCGCATCCCCGTACCCGGCGATCGACGACTCCAGCTCCGCCCAATCCGGGATCTGCCACAGCAGTGGGCGGCGCAGTCGCAATGCATGGATGCGGCGCAGCGGAACGGTCTGCCGGCGGGTCGAGGCCAGCCCCGCGGTGATCTGCAGGCGTTCGGTGTCGTCGTGCAGGGTCAGCTGCTGATTCCAGAAGCGGTCGAGCGGCACCCAGAGCAGGGCGACCGCACCCACCGCGGCGAACACGGCGCCGAATGCGCCGCCACCGAGGATCCCTACGACGATCACCGCGAGCAGCGCCGCCAGCGCCCCCACACCGAACGTCAGAATCACCATGCCCACCAGCCGCGGCGGTGGAATGGGGCCGGCCAGCACTCGTCCCGGCAGTCCGGGTGCCGCGGTCCGCCTCTCGACGGCTCCGTGCTCGACCGGACCAGGCTCCACCAGACCGGGATCGACAACACCGGGCTCGGGCACCGACTGCGCCCTTCGCCTTCCGGTGGCTGCCAGGACCTCGGCGCGCAGTCGCTCCAGCGTCGGGACATCCAGGTAGCCGATCACCAGTGCCGAATCCGCGCCGCCGGCCGTCTCCACTGTGAGCTCACCGAGCCCGAACAGGCGCGGCAGCAGTGGCTGGCGGATGTCGACGGACTGGATCCGGTCGTAGCGCGCGGTACGACGCTGCCGGAAGAAGATCCCCGATCCGGTGCGGATCTCCTGGGCGTCCAGCTCGTAGAAGCGCTGATGCCAGCTCCAGGCGGCGATCCCGGCGATGATCCCGCCGACGATCACGATCAGCAGCAGCGTCATCAGCGCCGCCAACAGCGGAGCATCCGCCGCGGCACCGCCGACCGCCGCCAGTGCCGCCATTAATACCGCCCCGGCATTGATCACCACGATGACCAGCACCACCACCAGCGTTTTCCAGGCACGCAGCGGCGGGGTGAGCGGATGAACCCGCTGCCGTCCGGCACCGGCGTAGCGAACCGGGATGGTCACAGTCCTTCCATCCGGACTCGTGCCGCCTCCGACAATCGCGCCCGCAGCGACTGAGCGTCCTCGCGGGTCAAACCGTGGAGCACCGCGTCTGAGGTCGCGCTGGCGGTGTGCAGTTTGAGGGTTGCCAGCCCGAACAGCCGCAGAATCGGCCCCTCTTCCAGGTCCACGAACTGAATGCGGCCGTACGGGACGACGGTGACCGAGCGCCACAGCAGCCCGCGGGCCACCACCAGGTCGTCGTCGAGCTCGGCATAGCGGTGCGCATCGGCGCGGCGCAATGAGATCCACACCAGCATGACGAAAGCGACCGCGAGGACTCCCACGACCGGCCACAGCCACCAGCGGCCGACGACGACAGCCGCGACCACCGCCGCCAGCAGCGGCACCCCGGCGGTCACCACTGCCGAGAGCGCCTCGGACAGCCGATAAGCCGGTGCCATGCGCATCAGCGCCGCTGAATGCGGATCGAGGAAATCGGCGGTCTGAGCGGTCATGGGTCCACCCTAGGTGGAACGATGCGGTGACCTGCACGACGGGCCAGGGAGGCAAAGACCCGCCCGCTCGCTGCGTTTCGACGTTCGCATTGCCGATTCGAACATTGCTCACCCCACACGGCGTCCACTCCGCCACGCTCCACCCCCGACCGCTTCGCCTCGACCGGGATTCCACCACTGAGAGATTGTCGGTACCAGCAATTATGCTCGCCCACAGGCAACCACATATGAGGTGGCGCACATCTGGATGGGCGTGTAGTATAGATCATAATCATTTCGAACATAGAAGCGGTCCGGGAACCGAAAGCGGGGGTGGTTCGCATGACGCACGCAGAGTCAGCGCCGCCGCCGAATGCCGACCGCTGGGAGCGAGTCGACTTCTCCCCCGCCGGAATGACCGCCCCCGAGCGCACGGAAGATACAGCCGAGGCTCTCGCCTGGATGGTGTACGCGGCCGGCGCACAGCAGGGTCAGTCCTACCTCTACTGGGTGCAGCTCAAGGCGATCGGCGAGTACCTCGACATCGCCCTGGCGGAGGTGGCCGAGGCGGTGTCCGACGGCCAGGATCAGCGCACACTGTTCGATCCATACACGGTCACGATCGCCGAGATCGGCGCCCTGTTCGCCGTTCCGCAGCGCCGCGCCAGCCAGCTTCTCGCGCAGGCCGAGTCCGCCTCGCAACGTCTGTCCAAAACCGCGGAGCTGTTGCGGAAGGGCTCGATCTCCCCGGAGATCTTCACCACCGTCGTCGACCGCACCGATATCGTCGTCGACCGCGAGCTGATCGATGCGATCGACGACGACCTGAGCGAGGGCCTTTCCGGGGCCGGCCACATCTCGGCTAAGAATGCCGAGAAGATCGCCGACCGCGTCGTCGCCCAGCACGACGCCGACGCCGTCCGGCGGCGCCGGGAAAAGGCCCGCCGGCGCAAGAACGTCACGTATCGGGACTACGCCGAAGGGATGGCCGGCATCTCGATCAGCGGCGATGCCGAGGAGATCCGCCTGGCATATGAGGCGAACGAAGATCTGGCTCGCGCCGTCTGCCCCAATGATCCGCGCACGCTCGGCCAACGCCGTTCGGCGGCAGCTCTGGCCGGGCTGCGCCGACTCCCCTTCACCTGTGGCTGTCCCGATAAGAGCACCTGCACGGCACAGCTCGACGACGCCGCGATCTCCGAGCGCCAGGCCCGCATCGTGGTCCACGCGATCTGCCAGAAGTCGACGCTGGAGGGGCTCGACGAAGAGCCCGCACATCTGGACGGACACGGCCCGATCGACGCCGATCACGTGCGCGATCTGGCACGACGACCCGATGCGATCGTTCGCGACCTGAATCTGGACGATCTGACCGCCACGGCCGACGACCCCGGCGACCGCCAGAATCCCGCCACCCATCAGGGTCCCGCCGCGCACCAAGAGCCTGCTACCGATCATGCCCCCGCTGCAGACCCGGCCCCCGACCAGCAGCAGAAGTCCGAGGCATCCGAGACCGACGGGGACTCTTCACCGCACGGCCGGGCCAAGCCCGCCTGCGAACATCCCCGCCCGGACAACTTCACTGACCCCAGCAACGAACACCCCCGCGAAGACGCCCACCCCGACCAGGCCAACCAGGAAGACCAGGAAGACCAGGAATCCCACCCACGCGAAACCGTCGAACTCGACGCTCAGTCCAATAACCGCCACGCTGAATCCGGCCACCGTCACCCGGCGAAGAAGAGGCTCACCCGCACCGCCCTACCCAGTGACCCCTACCGCCCCACTGCCGCACTCGACGCCCTGATCCGCGGACTGTTCCCCACCTGCACCGTGCCGGGCTGTCCACGCCCGTCCTACCGTTGCGAGCTCGATCACGTCGAGGAGTTCAATCAGATCTGTCCGGCATCCGGCGGCCCGACGTGCATCTGCAATATCAGCCCCAAGTGCAAGTTCCACCATCTCCTGAAAACCCATCTGGGCGCCCGCCGTCCCGAGGACGGCTGGGTCGACGACCAGTGGTGGAACGAGGACGGCGAGCTGTGGACGGGCGTGACCCTGTCGTTCGGCATCACCGTGGAGACGCGTGCCGCCAACCAGTGGCTGTTCCCCCAGTTGGCCGGCCTGTGCTGCAGCCACCAGGGTCCCGCACCGCCGGCGAACCCCGGCCCCGCACCACCGGACCATCCGCAGGCCGGTGGACGATCGGCCGGCGGTGGCCTGCAGGCCACCACCGAGTACAAGCACGCGTGGCGCCGCGCCCAACGTGCCCGATTGGCGGCCGATCGCCGCCGCATCGATCGCGAGGGCGGACCACCACCGTTCTGATCACTCCTCTTCTGCGCACTCCCCTCGCCGTGCTCATCGACGCAGTCGGGCACGGCGAGGAGGTGACCAGAGGTCCTTGCCATCGCCAACCGTTACATTTGCCATTGACAAGGTTCCGGTCGCGGCTTATGGTTCGAGAAAGGAGCCCGCGAGGATCGCTCGGCTGCGCGGGCCCACGATCCCGGAGGTGCCGCCGTGACCACGACAGAGAATCCGCTGACCCGTACCGAACAGGACGAGGCTGTCTACGACCGTGCAGGTCGCCTCGCCGTCGCCGGCCGCCTGCTGAAGGGCTCGTCGAACCGGTCCTACGACCCCATCGTCGACCTCGACTTCGACGCACCCCTTGTCGACGGCAAGTTCTTCTTGCCGCCGAAGGTAGTGACGCTCTACGGCACACCGCTGTGGGAGCAGATGACACAGGAGCAGCGCATCGAGCTGTCACGGCAGGAGATGGCCAACATCCTGTCGGTGGGCATCTGGTTCGAGAACCTGCTGAACCGGGCCCTGCTCATCCGCCTGATGCGGGAGGATCCGGCGGCCGCGACCTCACACTATTCGCTTACCGAGATGGGTGACGAGTGCCGGCACATGACGATGTTCGGCAAGGTGATCGAAAGGACCGGGACTCGCGCCTACGCCATGCGCCGCTGGCAACGCGGCGCCATGCACGTGCTGCCGTTGCTGATGCGCGGCACCATGCTGTGGGTGATCACGCTGGTCGGCGAAGAACTCTTCGACGCCATGCAGCGCGAGATCAAGGACGATCCGGACCTGCAGCCCCTCGTCGCTCAGCTGATGACGATTCACGTCACCGAGGAGGCACGGCACATCGGGTTCGCCCGCGACGGGATCGTCCGTCGCGCGCCGATCCGGTCCCGCTGGGAAACGCTGGTGTCGGCCAACCTGCACGGCCTGGGCGGACCGGTCTTCCGCCGGCTCTTCACCAACCCGGAGATGTACGCCCGTGCTGGGCTGACTGACCCGGCGGAAGCGGCCAAGCTCGCCCGCGCCAACCCGAACTTCCATGCGGTGCAGCTTCAGTCGTTCCTGCCGCTGTCGACCTTCCTGGACAAGAACGGCCTGATGGGACCGCTGGGCAGGCGGCTGTGGCGACGCGCAGGGTTCCTGAAATGACCGTCATCGCACTGACCGGATCGTCCCCGGCGATCGTCGAGTTGCGTCGCCGCCTGACGGCCTCGCCCCTGGGCTTCGAACTGACCGACGACGCGGCCGACGCCGACCTTCGGGTGACCGATGAGGCCGCGCCGACGCCGAATCACCTGGGGGTGGCTGCCGCCGCGATCCCGCACACCTTCTTCGTGCGCGAGGACACCGTCGACTACGTTGCCGCGGCCCTGACCGAGGCGCAACTGGCCGGGGCCTACGGCGCCGCCGTCCGGCTGCCGGTCCAGAATCGGCCCGACCAGCCGGTGATCGGGCTGCGCTCGCGCCTGCGCAAGGCCGTGGTGGCCGCGCTGCACCGCCGCACCGCCTTCGACCCGAGCCACTACGATTGGTTCACCGAGGAATCGGTGGAGGCCGAGGTGTTCGACGACGAGGTCCGGGTGACCGTTCGCGATGAGCAGTTCACCGGCCGGCTGCGCGCCCGCGGGCACATCGACGGCAACGACGGGCGGTTCCACTGGGCTGGAATCCTGCACTCCGACCACGCTGCCGAGCTGAAACGCGATGGCCGTTCACGCGCGCAGATCGCCGTGGGCGACGGGCCGGCGTTCGACGCCAAGCTCGCCGAGCTGACCCCGTGGGGCACCGTCCGGATGACCGGCGTCGACGCCGCACCCTGGATGACCCCCGCCGACCACTGACGGCCGCCAACGGCCACCGGCAGCTGCGGCCCCCGCTCCTGGATGAGGAGATGGGGGCCGCAGTACTGACGGCAGGTTGTCAGAAGTCCCAGTCGTCGTCTTCGGTGTTGACGGCCTTGCCGATCACGTACGAGCTGCCCGAGCCGGAGAAGAAGTCGTGGTTCTCGTCGGCGTTGGGCGACAGCGACGACAGGATCGCCGGGTTCACATCGGTCTCGTCCTTGGGGAACATCGCCTCGTAGCCCAGGTTCATCAGGGCCTTATTGGCGTTGTAGCGCAAGAACTTCTTGACGTCCTCGGTCAGGCCGATCTCGTCGTACAGCGCCTCGGTGTAGTCGGCCTCGTTGTCGTAGAGGTCGTACAGCAGCTCGAAGGTGTACTCCTTCAGCTCGGCACGACGCTCGGGCGTCTGGTCCTCCAGCCCGCGCTGGTACTTGTAGCCGATGTAGTAACCGTGGACGGCCTCGTCACGGATGATCAGCCGGATCAGGTCGGCGGTGTTGGTGAGCTTGGCGCGTGAAGACCAGTACATCGGGGCGTAGAAGCCCGAGTAGAACAGGAACGACTCGAGCAGCGTCGAGGCCACCTTGCGCTTGAGCGGGTCGTCGCCGCGGTAGTAGTCGAGGATGATGTTCGCCTTGCGCTGCAGATGCGGGCTCTCCTCCGACCAGCGGAAGGCGTCGTCGATCTCCTTGGTCGAGCACAGCGTCGAGAAGATGGAGCTGTAGCTCTTGGCGTGCACCGACTCCATGAAGGCGATGTTGGTCAGCACCGCCTCCTCGTGCGGGGTCACCGCGTCCGGGATCAGCGAGACCGCACCGACAGTGCCCTGAATGGTGTCCAGCAGCGTCAGACCGGTGAACACCCGCATCGTCATCAGCTTCTCGGGCTCGGTGAGCGTGCCCCAGGACTGGATGTCGTTGGACAGCGGCACCTTCTCCGGCAGCCAGAAGTTACCGGTGAGGCGATCCCACACCTCGGCGTCCTTCTCATCCGGAATGCGGTTCCAGTTGATGGCGCTGACGCGGTCGATCAGTTTGATCGGCGCGCCTTCGGCAGGACTGTGAGCGGACGCAGACATGGCACCTCTGGTTCATAGGAGTCACGGATGGAGCAACGCCGTCAACACTACCCGTTGGGATCAGCGGCGGGCACGACCACAAGATGGTGTGTCTCCCCCGCACCCGGCGTGTCGCAGACATCCATCCGTCGGGCGTGTCGCGGGTCCGGCGCGGCGCCCCGCTACCCCGGCGCCTCGCCGAGCACCCACCGGAACCCACGAGTAACCGCTGATCGGTGGCAGTCTGACACTGTGACGGTCCTGCCGATGTTCCCGCTGGAGCATCCGCTGCTGCCCGGCGAACCCCTGCATCTGAACGTCTTCGAGCCCCGCTACCGGGCCCTGGTCCGCGATGTCCTCTCCGGCGACGGCGACTTCGGGGTGGTGCTGATCGCCCGGGGCAGCGAGGTCGGCGGCGGCGATGAGCGCCACGATATCGGCACCGTCACCCGCATCGTCGGGCATCGCCAGCGGGCCAGCGGCCAGATCGAACTCGCCTGCCGCGGCATCGACCGGCTGCGGGTGATCCGGTGGCTCGACGACGATCCCTATCCGCGAGCCCAGGTCGAGCCGTGGCCGGACGCGGAGCTACCGGCCGGACAGGCCTGGACGCACGTGCGTGGCCCGTTCCTGTCGATCCTGGCCGAGATCCAGGGGCTCTACGACGACCTGGCCGTCCGCCGCGGCCGGCCGTCGACGACGCTGGGCGCACCCGAGTCGCTCCCGGCGACCGATTACACGTTCCTCACCGCCGCGAACCTGCCGCTGGGTGCGGCCGACCGCTATGCGGCGCTGTGCGCCGCGGGTCCGGCCGAGCGCCTGGACGTGCTGGTCAGGGCGCTCGACGATGTGCAGCCGCTGCTTCAGGACCGGCTCCAGACCTGAGGGGCCGCGCCCACGGCGGCGCAGGCGCGGCACGGACGTCTACATACCGACGGGCCCGTTATCGTTCCGCCACACCGCGACGACCGCCGGTCTCGGCTGGGAGCGGCCGCCGTCGGGCCAATGCGACAGCGGCCGGTCCACGGTGGCGTCGTCGCTCTCGCCCGGGTGCTGGACGCACACCACCACGCGCCGGTCGGTGATGATCGGCCCGCAGGTCTCGGCACCGCGCGGCACCGTGAGGAACTGCCGCGTCTGCCCGCGGCGCGGCCCGTCCAGTGCGACGGCGAACAGTCCGTCGTTGCTGCCCAGCGCATTGCCGTCGGTGGAGATCCACAGGTTGCCGTGCGGATCGAAGGCCACATTGTCCGGGCACGAGATGGGGCTGACCCGGGTCTTGTCGTAGCCGCCGTAATAGGTGTCGGCCGCAGCCGGATCACCGCACACCAGCAGCAGATCCCAGCGGAAGTCCGTCCCGGCGTGCGCATCGGTGATCTCCAGGATCTGGCCGTTCTTGTTCTCGGTGCGGGGGTTCACACCGTCGGTTCCGGGATTGCCGTCGATCCCGCGGGCGTCGTTGTTGGTCAGGGCACAATACACCTTGCCGGTGAACGGATTGGCCTCGATGTCTTCGGGGCGGTCCATCTTGGTGGCCCCGGCCCGGTCGGCCGCGAGCCGGGTGAATACGGCCACCTCCGCCGGGGTCATCCCGGCGATGTGCGAGGTGGCCGAACCGTCGGCGTCGACGGTGAGGAGCTTGTGCCACCGGCCCGATCCGGTGGCACCGGTGACGGTCGGCGGCTCGGCGCTGGCGAAGGACGCGACATAGAGCGTGCCCTCGGCCAGGATCCGCTGATTGTGCCGGCGTGCCTGCGGCGACAGCCCGTCGCGCATCTTCCGGCTGGAGACGAACTTGTAGATGTACTCGAAGCGCTCATCGTCGCCGGTGTAGGCGACCACGGTGCCGGCGTCCACACCGTCGGGCACCACATAGATGTTGGCCGATTCGTGTTTGAGCCGGCCCAGCGCCGAATGTTTAAGCGGCACCGATTCGGGGTCGTGCGGATCGACTTCGACGATGTATCCGAAACGGTTGGCTTCGTTGGGTTCGCGAGCCAGGTCGAAGCGCGATTCGTACAACCCCCACCGGTGATAGTCGGCGTCGTCGCCGAATCCGTACCGTGCCAGACGCTCGGCTGCGGGCGAGCCTGCCACCGCCCGCGCATTCATGAAGTAGTTGTGGAAGTTCTCCTCCCCCGACAGCATGGTGCCCCACGGGGTGATGCCGCCCGAGCAGTTGGCGATCGTGCCCAGCAAGATCCGTCCGTCCGGATCGGCGGAGGTCCGCACCAGATCGCTACCGGCGGCCGGACCCGTCATCCGGAACGGCGAGGCGGCCGTCAGGCGCCGATTGCGCCGCCCGATCACCGGGGTGAGGGAGCCGTCGCCGGTACCGGCCTGCACCTCGAGCACCGTGATGCCGTGCGCGGCCATCGCCACACGCGCCTGCCGCTCGGTGGGCTTCTTCTCCCGATAGTCGCGGAACATCATCGCCTCGGTGGTGTACTCCTGATTGCACACCAGGTAGAAGCGGTCCGGCGCACCGTCGACCGGGATCAGCCCGGCGAAGTCGTTGTTGAAACCGAACTGCTGCGCCTGCGCCTGCGGGGTCTGATTCTCGAAGTCGAACTCCGGTGCGCCCGGCAGCACCGGATCGCCCCAGCGGATCACCACCTGCTGCCGGTAGCCGTCAGGAACGATCAGCGCATCCTCGGTATTGGGGGCCACGGCACCGAAACGCATACCCGGCGGCAGGCCCGGATCGGTCGGGGTGCTGGCGGGACCGGGGTCCCCGCAGCCGGTCAGGACCGCGCCGGCCCCGGCACCGGCCGCCGCGGCCAGCGACCCCTTCAGGACGGCCCTCCGCGACAGCGCGGTGCGGGCGATCTCCCGGAAGTAGGCATTGTCACTGGTGTTTCCGGGCCGGTGCCAGCAGGCTTCACCGCACTTGTACTTGCAGGTCATCCGGGCCCGGGACGATCGGCCGGGCGGACCGCCGGCGGGGGCGAACAACGGTAACGAGATGCGCATGCGAGGGTCTCCAGGAGGTCGGTGGGGCCCGTGTTACGGGCCGATACGCGAGCCAGGTTAGGAAGACCGAAGCAATGGGCGACGACGCCGTCGTGAATCATCGCTGAACGTCCGGCGACACCGTCGTAGACTCCGCAGTCACCGGGTAGACACCCGGCGGACAGGGGTGGGAGGCTATGCGGCGCGAATGGAGCAGTCTGCGGCGCGGCGCCCCGCGCACTCCCGGCGGCCGGCTGGTCCGCCGCCGCGTCGGCTTCTACCGCGCCCTCCTCGGGCTGATCGCGGTGATGTTCGCCGGCGAGATCACGATGCATTTCACCGGCTCGACGTGGTCGCGGTGGATCATCGCCGCGATCGCCCTCGCGGCGACCGGACTGGCCCTGGGGGCCGGGCTGACGCCCGACGATCTGGGGTTGTCCCGATCCAGTCTGCGACGCGGCGCCGGCTGGGCGGGGGTGATCGTTGTCGTGGTGGTGCTGGTGATCGCCGTGGGTCTGGCGGTACCGCCGATCCGCGAGCTGTTCCGCAACGAGGCGTATTCGTCGTTGCCGTGGGCGGTGCTGTCGGCACTCGTGCTGATTCCACTGCAGACGGTGGTCCCCGAGGAGTTACTGTTTCGCGGGATTCTGCTCGGCGCACTCGCCCGCCGGCATCGCGCCTGGGTCGCGGTGCTGGTCCAGGCGCTGCTCTTCGGTCTGTGGCACATCGTCTCCTCGACCGGACTGGCGGCGGGGAATCCGGGCATCGGCAACACCGTCGGCGACGGCACCGCCGGTGTGCTGCTGGGGGTGCTGGGGGCGGTCGTGTTCACCACCGTGGCCGGTGCCTTGTTCGGCTGGCTGCGGATGCGCACCGGCAGTCTGCTGCCGTCGATCGCCATGCACTGGGCCGCCAACGGGGCCGGTGCGATCGCCGCGGCCCTGGCTTGGCAGCTGTCCTGACGCCGTCCGGCACGACGAAGCGGGCCAGGGGATGATTCCCCTGGCCCGCTTCTGTGCCGGACGTGATCGCCCGCGCCTGCCACGCGCAGGCTAGAGCATGCAGGACACGCAGCCCTCGACCTCGGTGCCTTCCAGCGCCATCTGCCGCAGGCGGATGTAGTAGAGCGTCTTGATGCCCTTGCGCCAGGCGTAGATCTGGGCCCGGTTCACATCGCGCGTGGTCGCGGTGTCCTTGAAGAACAGGGTCAGGCTCAGACCCTGGTCGACGTGCTGCGTGGCCGCGGCATAGGTGTCGATGATCTTCTCGTACCCGATCTCGTAGGCGTCCTGGTAGTACTCCAGGTTGTCGTTGGTCAGATACGGCGCCGGGTAGTAGACACGGCCGATCTTGCCTTCCTTGCGGATCTCGATCTTCGCCGCGACCGGGTGGATCGAGCTGGTCGAGTGGTTGATGTAGCTGATCGAACCGGTCGGCGGCACCGCCTGCAGGTTCTGGTTGTAGATCCCGTACTTCTGGATCGAGGCCTTCAGCTCCCGCCAGTCGTCCTGCGTCGGGATCTTGATCCCGGGCGCGTCGAACAGCCCGTTCTCGCCGTCGGAGGCACCGGCGGTGGCGAACAGTTCACGGACCCGCTCGGTGGCCGGCTCCCACTTCTGGTCGATGTACTTGTCGAAGAACTCGCCGCTGGCGTAGGTGCTCTTCTCGAAGCCGACGAACGGCCGGCCCTGCTCCTTGGCGATCTTGTTGGAGGCGCGCAGGGCGTGGAACAGCACCGTGTAGAAGTACATGTTCGTGAAGTCGATGCCCTCCTCGCTGCCGTAGAAGACGCGTTCACGGGCCAGGTAGCCGTGCAGGTTCATCTGGCCCAGCCCGATCGCGTGCCCCTCCTCGTTCGCGCGGCGGATCGACGGCACCGAGTCGATCGAGGTCTGGTCGGCCACGGCGGTCAGACCTCGGATCGCGGTTTCGATGGTCATCCCGAAGTCGGGCGAGTCCATCGCCTTGGCGATGTTCAGCGAACCGAGGTTGCACGAGATGTCCCGACCGATGTGCTTGTAGGACAGGTCCTCGTTGAAGGTCGACGGCGTCGACACCTGCAGGATCTCCGAGCACAGGTTCGAGTGGGTGATCTTGCCTTCGACCGGGTTCGCCCGGTTCACCGTGTCCTCGAACATGATGTACGGGTAGCCGGACTCGAACTGGAGCTCTGCCAGGGTCTGGAAGAACTCGCGCGCCTTGATCTTGGACTTGCGGATCCGCTTGTCCTCGACCATCTCGTGGTACTTCTCGCTGACGTTGACGTCGGCGAACGGCTTACCGTAGACGCGCTCGACGTCGTACGGACTGAACAGGTACATGTCGTCGTTGTTGCGCGCCAGCTCGAAGGTGATGTCCGGGATCACCACACCCAGGCTGAGCGTCTTGATCCGGATCTTCTCGTCGGCGTTCTCCCGCTTGGTGTCCAGGAAGCGGTAGATGTCCGGGTGGTGGGCGTGCAGGTACACCGCACCGGCACCCTGGCGGGCACCGAGCTGGTTGGCGTAGCTGAACGAGTCCTCCAGCAGCTTCATGATCGGGATGACGCCCGAGCTCTGGTTCTCGATCTGCTTGATCGGGGCGCCGTGCTCGCGGACGTTGCTCAGCAGCAGGGCCACACCACCACCGCGCTTGGACAGCTGCAGCGCGGAGTTGATCGAGCGGCCGATCGACTCCATGTTGTCTTCGATACGCAGCAGGAAGCAGGAGACCGGCTCGCCGCGCTGCTTCTTGCCCGAGTTCAGGAAGGTCGGGGTGGCCGGCTGGAAGCGGCCGTCGATGATCTCGTCGACCAGGTTGCGCGCCAGGGCGGTGTCGCCGGCGGCCAGCGTCAGGGCCACCATGCACACGCGATCCTCGAAACGCTCCAGGTAGCGCTTCCCGTCGAAGGTCTTGAGCGTGTAACTGGTGTAGTACTTGAACGCCCCGAGGAAGGTCGGGAAGCGGAACTTCTTGCCGTAGGCGTGGCCGAACAGCAGCTTCACGAACTCGCGGTCGTACTGGTCGAGGACCTCGGGCTCGTAGTAGTTCTCCTTGACCAGGTAGTCGAGCTTCTCGTCCAGGTCATGGAAGAACACGGTGTTCTGGTTGACGTGCTGCAGGAAGTACTGCCGCGCGGCCTGCTCGTCCTTGTCGAACTGGATCTTGCCGTCCGCGTCGTACAGGTTGAGCATCGCGTTGAGCGCGTGGAAGTCGAGCTCACCCGGGTCGTGTCCGGCCGGGTCGGCGTGCACCCCGGAGAGGCTGGCCGAAACGGTCTCCCCGGCGGGCGGGATCTCAGACACGGGAACTGCGGTAGGCGACAAGACGACTCCTGCTGAATAAAAAAGGGATGAAGCTGGTACTGCTGGTGTCAGGACCGGCGGAAAGCCGGGCCTGCGGCGAACTCGGCGAGTCCGCTGCGGACGCGTTCGACGTCGTCCTCGGTGCCCATCAGTTCGAACCGATACAGGTAAGGCACCTGGCATTTGTTGGAGATGATGTCTCCGGCGAGACAGAACTCTTCGCCGAAGTTGGTGTTGCCCGCGGCGATGACTCCGCGGATCAGCGACCGGTTGTGCTCGTTGTTGAGGAACCGGATCACCTGTTTGGGCACATAGCCGCCGCCGGCATGCGCACCCTCGGCCCGGGCGGAGGACTTACCCCCGCCGTAGGTCGGGCTGATCAGAATGTAGGGCTCGTCGACCCGGAACTCGCCGTTTCGGTCGAACAGCGGAATCCGCAGCGATCGCGCACCCGTCTTGTCGACGAATCTGCGCGTGTTCTCCGACACCGACGAGAAGTAGACGATCAGGGGCAGTCCTGCAGCGAGGTCGTCGTGCGAACTCGGTGTGCCCGTCTCCGGCGAAGCGATGACTGACATGACCACGGTCCGTATCGAATCGCTCAGGCGGCCCGTCCGGCGACGGCCTTGATGCGGTCGGGACGGAAACCCGACCAGTGCTCATCGTCGACGACGACGACGGGGGCCTGCAGGTAGCCCAGCGCCATCACGTAGTCACGGGCATCGTCGTCCAGGCTGATGTCGACGACGTTGTAGTCCAGACCGTGCTTGTCGAGCGCCTTGTACGTCGCATTGCACTGCACACAGGCCGGCTTGGTGTAGACGGTGATGGCCATGGGCGGAACTCTCCTTGGGACGCGATCTGGACGGATATGCCCGGCGGGGCGGAGAGGCCTCCGGTGGCGAATCACATCGCTGTGACCCGGCACCTTCGAACGCTTCTCCGGCTGTGGGAAAAATCTCCCGGCCGAACACCATGAACACTACACCTTGTGTCCGACAAGTCGAGCCACCACAAGAACTTGTGAACAACATTCATGGTATTCCCTGGTCGCCGTCGAGTAATCCACAGGCTGATCGGCGTGTCTCGGCGTGTTGGGCGTGTCGCGGCAGACCGGCTCCGGCGACCCATCCGAGCCCCGTGACCACCCTCTTCCGGCGGGCTCGCGATACCCTGGCGATATGCCTGCTGAACCCGCCCCTGCCCTCACTCTGACAGTGGTGGACGGGCCGAGCGGAACCGAGCGCGCCGATGCGGCCCGCAACCGGCAGCTGCTGCTGGCGGCGGCCAAATCACTCATCGATGCCCGGGGCGCCGCCGCGGTGACCATGGAAGCGGTCGCCCGGGAGGCCGGCGTCGGCAAGGGCACCGTCTTCCGCCGCTTCGGCAGTCGCACCGGTCTGATGATGGCGTTGCTGGACCACTCCGAACGGGAACTACAGCAGAGCTTCCTGTCCGGTCCGCCGCCACTGGGACCGGGAGCCGCCCCGCTGGACCGGCTCATCTCCTACGGACGGGCCCGGCTGAAGATGACCGTCGATCACCTGGACATCCTGCTCGAGGCCGGCGCCGACGACCCCGACCGCCTCAGCCACCCGGTATGGGCGATGTCGACCCGGCACGTCGAACACCTCCTGGCCGAGCTGGGCTATCCCGGTTCCCTGGCGTCGGCGGCAGTCGCCATCCAGGCGCCCCTGGAGGCGATCGCCGTGCGCCATCAGCTCGATGTGGTGGGGCTGACCCCGGCCGAACTGGCCGACGACTGGCAGCGTCTGGTCACGATCGTGGCCACCGGCCTGCGCTGAGACTGCCCGCGCGGCCCTTTTCCGGGACGACTCTGCGGTCAGCGGGGCAGGTCGCGAGCCACCAGTGCCGCCTCCCGGGACAGCTGCGGCCCGGCCGGCAGCAGCGCGAACACCGGCCACGGCGCCGACCGGGCGGCCCCCAGCCCCAGAACCGAGGCGATCTGCGCGTCGGCGAGCCGATAGCGCACCCCGGCATCGGTCACGTAGTAGTCACCGCCGCCGGCACTGACCCGCTCCCCCGTCCCGGGCCGCAGATACACCCCGTCCAACCCCGGACCCGCACCGTCGGCGGCGCTGAGCGAGACCACCCGCGCACCCGCCGGCAGCGGCAGCTGCGCACTGACGATCAGCCCCTCGCGCACCGCCCCCGTCCCGGTCTGCACCCATGACCGGCACAGCACCGACTCGGCGGCCACCAGCGCCGGCCGCCGCTGCGGGAAGTGACCCAGCGGCAGCCGATGCACCACCGGAACCGTACTGAGCAGCCCCGGCGCGACGTCTCGCACCACCGCCGGCGCCGACGGATCGGCCCCGCGCAGCGCCTCTGCCGCCGTCGCCGACACCGGCTGCACTCCGTCGCGCAGAACCACGAAGTAGGAGGCCTGCCCGTCTACGCCGAGCGAGCGGATCACCGCGCCGGCACCGAACCCGGCCAGGGGTCCCGGACCGGGTGTCCCGGCCTCCGGCACCGGCGGCACTGCCAGCTGCGGTTCCGCCGGAAAGGCGTTGAGTAGGCCCTGACTGATCGGGCGGACGGCGGCGCCCTCCAGTCCCAGGGCCCGGCGTACCGCCACCGCATCCGGGTCGAGGGCGGCCCGGACCGGACGCGGACGGCCGTCCCGGACATGCTGGTACACCAGCCACTGCCCCGTCGCGGTGCGCACCAGGGCGCCCACCGGCAGCGGTGCCGGGTCCACCGCGGGCAGCCCGGCCAGGACCGCGGTCCCGGCAGCGGGGTCGTCGCACACGCTCCATGCCGCAAGCTGCTCATCGGCCGGTCCCGGCAGCGCCGCCGGGGCGCCGGGGATACCCAGCGCCGGACCGCGCGGATAGGCACTGACCGAGCGCTGGGCCACCGTCTTGGCCGGTAGCGGCTCCCCGACCACCAGCCGCGCCGACGCCAGGTTCGGCACCGGATGCATCACCTCGTCGACCAGGACGAACAGCCCACCCGCATCGGAGACCACGATCCGGGCGTCGGCCACCGACGGCGCGGGCCGGATCAGACCGTAGATCCCCGCACCGGCCACCAGCAGGACCGCCACCACCGCCCCGGCCAGCAGCGCCCGCAGCTGGGCCCGCATCGGATCGTGCAGCATGCGCGTATCGCGCCGGATGAGTGCGTGCTCGGCCCGCGCCACCCCGAAGCGGTACCCGCTCACCTGCGCACGCGTCGTCAACTGTCTGGACATCTCGACCCCCCGATCAAAATCCCGTGAAGAACACGGTTGTCGCAACGACACCGTATTCCCCCGTTAGGGTTGCCCCAGACGCTTTGGGGGAGAAAGCGTCGGCGAACACCGCGGCGCGATGTGTTCGGCAGCCTTCGGGAGGGCGTTCATGAGCAGGTTCGGCACCCGGCGCGACCGGGCGGCGTCGGCGCCCTTCGATGCGCCCTGCGACGACGGCTACCTGGGGGTCCGGCACGAGCACGGCACGCTGCTGACCGTCCTGGCGATCCACCCCGGGCCGGCGCGTCCCACACCGCTGGACCGGCCCTGGCACGGCAACGGCGACCACGGACTGTCGTGGGCGGCACTGACCCAGTGGATGAACCGTCCGGAGTCGGCGGCCACCGATGTGACCGTCCTGACCCACGGCACCTCCGTCGGCGACGACGGACCCGCCGGCCGCGCCTACCGCACACTGCTCGGTCCGCTCTCGGTGGCCGCCGACCGGACGGTGCACGTGGCGATCCGGTTCGCTCCGTTGCGTCACCCCGATCTGGTGGCCCGTCACGGCCACGGATCGGCCGCGGCGCTGCGGGCCGCACTGTCGGCCACCCGGCGCCTGGCCGGGCTGCTGCGCGCCGACGGTCTGGCGGTGACGGGCCTGACCGCCGCCGAACTGAGCGGGATGGCTCAGCGTCTGCATCCGGGCACCACCGCGGTCGACATGTACGCCGTCGAGCCACCCGATCCGGCCGAGCTACCCGAGGCGCTGGAGGCGATCTGGCGGCACTCGGCCGCCGCGTGCACCATGCTGCGCTGGCGTCCCGGCGAGCAGGGTCCGACGGTCCGTGCCGTGGCCAGGATCGACGACGGTCCCGGCGTCTACCTGCGCGGCGACCTGCCCCCGCACTGGACGCCGCTGTCCACCGCCGCCGACAAAGCAGCCGGCACCGGGCCCCGGCGGCACCGGCCTCGGCTCACCGCCGCCGCACCCGGTCTGGCGTCGGCGATGCTGCCGATCTCGGGTGCCGGGGTCATCCTGGGCGCCGACGATGCCGGCCGCCCGGTCGCCGTGCGCCTGACCGGTCCCGACGTCCCGGTGGCCGAGATCTCCGGCGGTCCTCTCACCGCTCAGCGCATAGCTGTCCGGCTGGCCGCACTGGGTCTGACCGCCGCCGTCTTCACCGACCGTCCACAGCAATGGCAGCCGGTGATCGATGCCGTCGACGACCGCAGACTGCTGCACCCGGCGGCCGACGGCGCCGCGCAGATCCTCATCGATGATCGCCCCGACAGCAGATTGGGTCCACTCGCCGAGCACACGGTCCTTCGCGTGCACCGCGGCCAGCGCGAGACCGGCCACGATGCCGGGGTCCCGGGAGTCCACCAGAACCCGGCGAACCCCTCCCGGGCGGTGCTGACCGGGGGTGGCCGACGGCTGGCGGTGGAACTGGTGACCACGCCCGCCGAGAACGCGCTGCTGCACCGGGCCTGAGGCCCGTGGAAGCGCACGATCAAGGGGCGGGACTCTCCAGCGGGACGCGAGTCCGGAAGAAGGTCGCCTGGGAGGAGGCCGCGTACACCGTCACATCGGGGTCGTCGTCGGCCAGCCAAAGCGCTTCCCCGCACTCCACGGTGGTGCGGGTGCCGTCCGGCCCGGCCACCTCGATGCGGCCGGCGGTCACCGCCAGGATCTGCGGTCCCGGCATATCGAAACTGATCGACGAGGCCAGGCGCAGGCCGGTCCCGTCCAGTTCCACCCGCGAGAGCCGGAACTCCGGCGCCGGGGTCAGGTAGATCAACTCGGCGCCCAGCGGCTCCACCGCGGGCACCATCTGTTCCCGGGACACCGGCCGGAAGTCCAGCACCCGCAGCAGCTCGGGAACGTCGATGTGCTTGGGCGTCAGACCGCCGCGCAGCACATTGTCGGAGTTGGCCATCGCCTCCACCGCCGAACCGCGCAGGTACGCGTGCAGATTGCCGGCGTCGAGGAAGATCGCCTCCCCGGCCTGCAGCCGCACGAAGTTCAGCAGCAGTGCCGCCAGCACTCCTGGATCGTTGGGATAGACCTCGCCCAACTCCAGGACCGCGCGCAGCTCGTCGGCGAACGGGGTCTGGCCGCCCTCGAGCAGCCGCACCGCACCGGCCAGCACATCCGGCACCAGTTCGGCGATCACCCGCTCGGGCAGGGTCAGCCAGGTGGTGAACACCGCCCGCAGCCCCGCCTCGTCGGGCGATCCGGCCAGCAGTCCCAGCGCCGAGTCCAGACCCGGCACCTGCAGGCTGCGCAGCAATTCGACGGTCTGCGCGGGGTCGCGGAATCCGGCCAGCGCCTCGAAGTCGGTCAACGCCACCACGATCTCCGGCTTGTGCCAGCGATCCTTGTAGTTGCGGCGCGGGTCGTCGGCGGCCAGACCGGCCTCGTTCTCGGCGGCGAAGCCGGCTCGGGCCTGCTCTTTGCTCGGATGGGCCTGCAGCGACAGCGGCTCGTCGGCCGCCAGGATCTTGATCAGGAACGGCAGCCGTCCCTCGAACGTCTGCACCGTGGCCTCACCCAGCGCCGCGATCGGATCGTCGTCGATCAGGGTCAGCAGATCGCCGGTGCAGTCCGTGCAGATCGCCGGGGAGACCGGATGCGAACCGAACCACAGTTCGGCCTCCGGATGCGCCGACGGGGACGGCCGGCCCTGCATCTCCGCGATCACGGTCCGCGAGCCCCACGCGTAGGGGCGGATGACACCCTTGAGGATCTTCATGGTCACATCATCTCCCGATCACCGCTCAACGCGCAGTAGGCCGCGGCCAATTGGGCGCGTACGACGATGATCAGGTACGCCGCCAGGTCGGTCGGAGTGTCGCCGAACGCCTCCCGGGCGTCCGCGGGCAGGGCCGGCAGCTGCTCGGCGGCGTCGACCTGTTCGGTCAGCACATCGACATCCCGGTCGCCCAGGCGCCGGTGCACCTGCGGACTGCGCGCGGCGGTACTGACCAGGAACACCCGCACCGGATCGGCCGGTGCGGGCCCGTCGAACTCGGGGTCGTAGAAGAGCGGATCGACGCCGCCGGCCGCGGAGCTCTGCTGCAGTGCGGCGATCGCCCGGCTCTCCTCGGTGACGGCACCCCCGAGGCCGGCGATCTCGAAGAAGGCCGCCGCCGCCTGCGCCGCAGCGACCCGCGCGGCCGGGGTGTCTCCGGTCCAGACGGGCCGATGATCGGCGGTGCGCAGAGCCAGCAGTTTGGCCTGATTGTGGAAGCTCTCCTGCCCCGGATGATCGGCGGCGGCTTCGGCGTCGAGCAGATCGGCCAGCTCGGCCAGCCCCGGCGGGGACGGACGCAGGCGTACCGAGGACAGTGCGGTCAGCACCGCGATCACCGCGGCCACCAGGCCGGTGAACCGGAACCGCGGATCCACCGGCAGCCGCGGAGACAGATCCAGCAGCGGCACACCGCCGCGTTCGCCGATCCCGGCGGCCTCGCGCAGCGGCCCTTCCAGCGGCGCGGAGACGACGATCTCGCACCGTCGCAGCGCCGCTCGCGAGAGGGCATCGGCCAGCAAGGGGTCACCGGCATCGCCGCCGGCGATCAGGACCACGTCCAGGGGGCCGATCCAGCCCGGCAGCACGGGCACCGGCACGATCGGCACATCGAGGTCCGCAGCACAGACCGCGATCGCCAGCCGGGCGGCACGATCGGCCAGCAGATCACTGCCGGTCACCACGACCACGGCGCGCGGCCTCGCGGTGGCCAGGGCGTCCAGGACGCCCTCGCGCTGGGCTTCGGCGACCGCCCGGATCTGGGCACCGGCCATTGCGGCACTGCGCAGCAGACCGTCCTGGTCGGCGGCGGACAGGGCCGCCGAGTCGTCGAGGTCGTCGATGGTGACGGGCATGCTCACACGATGCGCGAGGCGCCCCGGTCAGTCAACCGGATCGGGGAGAACCCGCAGGTGGCCGCGGCGCCCGGGCCGGGGTCCGGCCGCCTCAGCACCCGACGGCGGACGGCGATCGGCGCGGTGGCGTCCGGGGGCCGGGGCATCGAAGTCGGCGTCGGCGCGCGCGGCGAACGAGGGCAGCGGCGGCAGTGCCGATCGGCCCGCACCACCGACTTCGCGCACCAGATCCGCCAGTGCGGTCAGCTCCTGGTCTTCGGCCGGCTGCACGAACTCCCGCTCGCTGCGCAACAGCTCCCAGCCGCGCGGCACGGTGATCCGGTCGGCGTGCTCGGAACACAGATCCCACGAATGCGGTTCATCGGCGCCGGCCAGCGGTCCGATCACCGCGGTGGATTCGGCGTACACGAAGGTCAGGGTCGCCACAGCGAGGCGCGAGCACCCGGGACGGCAGCACTGACGGGGAGAGTTCACACCGCTGAGCCTATCGCGCACCCGCCGCCGGGGGCGCATCGACACGCGACGACGGTCGGCCGACGGCTCCCCCTTGCGCCGATCGGCGCCGACCTAGACTTGCCGCTATGGCTAATCGAGCGACCGACCCGCAGCACCTGCTGGCACCGCCCCGGCGCACCCGGGACCGGCGCGGACGCGGTCTGCGAGGACCGCTGCTGCCGCCCGGAGTACCCGCCCGCCGCACCGAGGCCGCGCGGTTCGACCGGGCGGCGATCACCGCCTTCGCCGAGATCGACAGCCGCTGGCACGACCATCTGACCGATCTGGACGTGGCCGTCGACGACATCCCCCGGATGCTCCCGCGGGATGCGGCCACTGTGCAGTGGCCGGACGAGGTGACCGCCGACGGACCGGTGCCGCTGGCCCGGCTGATCCCGGCCGGCGTCGACGCACTCGGCCGGCCGACCCGCGCCCAGCTGATCCTGTTCCGCCGGCCCCTTGAGCTGCGCAGCCACGACGACGCCGACCTGCCGGAGATCCTGCGGGAGGTCCTGATCCAGCAGGTCGCCACCTATCTGGGGCTGGACGAGGAGACGATCGAAAGCGGGCCGGACGATTGAGCGTGCGTCGGCGCGGGCCGATCCGCCGACGACGCACACGCCGCAGACGACTCGTCCCCCGCAGTGGGAGGCTGCAGGGGACGAAAAGAGACTTCGCTGGTGCGGTGCCGGTCGGGTCAGACGATGCCGCGCTTGAGGCGCCGGCGTTCCCGCTCGGACAGTCCGCCCCAGATACCGAAACGCTCGTCATTGCCCAGCGCGTACTCCAGGCATTCGGCCTTCACTTCGCAGCCGTGGCAGATGCGCTTGGCTTCGCGGGTGGAGCCGCCCTTCTCCGGGAAGAACGCCTCCGGATCGGTCTGGGCGCACAGGGCACGGTCTTGCCACTGCTCGTCGGGGTCGTCGAACAGGGCATCGAAATCGTTGGGTACCGCGGACAGGTGACTGCCGTTGCCGGTGAACGCCGACGGCGGTCCCAGTGGGCTCCCGTACTGCGTACCGTTCTCCGCGAACGTCATCCGTCGCCTCCCTGCTCGATGATCAATCCGTCTCGCCGGTGACCCCGCACGGCCCGTCGCCGAGCTCCCCGACCGTGGAATCACACAGTTGTGATTAGACACGCACTCGGTGGCCGGGGTCAAGCGAACGCCGATATTCGCTGATATCACTTCCCCGCCCCCGCAGCCGGACACACCGCATCTCTTGAGTCCCTGCGGCGTGTCGCATCCTCCGCACGCCGCCCCGTCGGCCTCCCGCAGCCGACGTCGCGCACGCGTCGTCGTAGGGTGATCGCTGTGAAGGTGACGGTACTGGTGGGCGGCGTCGGCGGCGCCCGATTCCTGCAAGGTGTGCGCGAGGTCTTCGGACCCACGCCGTTCCCGGCGACCGAGGAGACCGTCGCGGGACCGCACACGGTCACCGCGGTGGTCAACGTCGGTGACGACGCCTGGATCCACGGGGTCCGGATCTGCCCGGACCTGGACACCTGCATGTACACCCTGGGCGACGGCATCGACACCGAGCGCGGCTGGGGCAGGATCGACGAGACCTGGCACGCCAAAGAGGAACTCGCCGCCTACGGCGCCGATCCGGACTGGTTCGGACTGGGCGACCGCGATCTGGCCACCCATCTGATCCGCACCCAGATGCTCGATGCGGGTTTCCGCCTCTCCGACATCACCGCGGCCCTGTCCCGGCGCTGGCAGCCCGGGGTCCGGCTGCTGCCGGTCACCGACGACCGCCACGAGACGCACGTGCTGATCGACAACCCCGGCGGCGAGCCCGGCGAACGCCTGGCCATCCACTTCCAGGAATGGTGGGTCCGCTACCGCGCCCAGGTCACCACCCACGGGTTCGCGCAGGTCGACGCCAATGCCAAGCCGGCGCCGGGGGTCCTCGAGGCCATCGCCGAGGCCGACGTCGTGCTGATCGCGCCGAGCAATCCGGTGGTCAGCATCGGCGCGATCGTCTCGGTGCCGGGGCTGCGCGGGGCGCTGCGCACCACGGACGCACCGGTGGTCGGGATCAGTCCGGTGATCGACGACAAGCCGCTGCGCGGCATGGCCGACGAATGCCTGTCGGTGATCGGGGTGGACACCACCTCCCGGGCCATCGCCGAACACTACGGTGCCCGCAGCGACACCGGGCTGCTCGACGGATGGCTGGTGGCCCCCGGGGACGCGGCCGTCAACGATCCGGTACCCGGGATAACCACTGCCGCCGCTCCCCTGCTGATGACCGATCCGGCCACCACCGCGCAGATGGTGCGCGCCGCCTGCGCGCTGGTCGGTGTGTCCGCCCCATGAACATCCCCGACCACCGGGCGGCCGGCGGCCTGACGGTTCTGCCGGTCACCGGCCTCGGCGAGTTCGGCCCCGGCAGCGATCTGGCCGGCGCGATCCTGGCCGCGGCCCCCTGGCTGGCCGACGACGACATCGTGGTGGTCACCAGCAAGGTGATCTCCAAGATCGAGGACCGGCTGGTGCCGGCCCCCGACGACCCCGAGGAACGCGAGACACTGCGCCGCACGCTGATCGGCGATGAAGCCGTGCGTATCGTCGCCCGGCGCGACCAGTTGATGATCACCGCCAACCGCAACGGGCTGGTGCAGGCCGCCGCCGGTATCGACGGCTCCAATGTGCCCGGCGACCGGCTGGCCCTGCTGCCGCGTGACCCCGATGCGAGTGCGGCGCGCCTGCGCGCGGAGCTGGCCGGCCGCGGCCGCCGGGTGGCCGTGGTGATCACCGATACGATGGGGCGGGCGTGGCGCTCGGGCCAGACCGATGTGGCCATCGGGGCGGCCGGACTCGCGGTGCGCCATTCCTACGACGGCACCGTCGATGAGTACGGGAACCCGTTGCGGGTCACCGATATCGCGGTCGCCGACGAGGTGGCCGCGGCGGCAGATCTGGTCAAGGGCAAGCTCGCCGGGGTACCGGTGGCCGTGGTGCGGGGCCTGGTCCCCGTCGACGACGGCAGCAGTGCCGCCGACCTGGTCCGCGACCCCGCCGACGACCTGTTCCGGCTCGGCACCGACGACGCCCTGGCCCAGGGGCGCGCGCAGGCGCTGCTCACCCGTCGCTCGGTCCGGCGGTTCGCGCCCGGGCGCATCGAGGCCGAGGTGATGCACGCGGCCTTCGCCGAGGCCCTGACCGCCCCGGCCCCGCATCACAGCCACCCGATCCGTTTCCTGTGGCTGCGCGACGACGCCCGGCGGCAGACCCTGCTCGAGGCGATGGCGGCGGACTGGCGCGCCGATCTGGCCGCCGACGGACGCTCGCGCGAGTCCATCGACGCCCGCGTCGCCCGCGGTCAGATCCTGTACGACGCCCCAGAACTGGTGATTCCGGTGCTCACCGGCGACGGCATGCACACCTATCCCGACGAGCGTCGCAACCGGTGCGAGCAGACGATGTTCACCGTCGCCGCCGGCGCCGCGGTGGGCTCGCTGCTGGTGGCGCTGTCGGTGCGCGATGTCGGCAGCTGCTGGGTGGGTTCGACGATCTTCGCCGCGCCGACCGTGCGGCGCGTGCTGGACCTGCCCGAGGACTGGGCGCCGTTGGGGGCGATCGCGATCGGCCGGCCGGCGGCCGAGAGCGGACTCCGTGGGCCCGCCGGCATCGAAGGACTGGTGATGGAGCTGTGACCGCCGCACTGACCGCCTCTGCGCGGCAGATCCTGGGCGCCTGGCAGGCCCCCGATCCCGACCAGGATGCGCTCCGGCACGCGTATCTGGCCTTCGTCGACGCCGCGACCGATCCGTGCGTCCGCGCCTGCGTTCCCGGCCACCTGACCGCCTCGGCGATCGTCTTCGACGCTACCGGCCGGCACGTCCTGCTCACCCTGCACCCGCGGGTGGGCCGCTGGGTCCAGCTGGGCGGACACTGCGAACCCGGCGACACCGGGCTGGACGCGGCTGCGCTGCGCGAGGCCACCGAGGAGTCCGGGCTGGCCGGCCTGGTGCTCTCGCCGTCGCCGGTCCAACTGCACACCCATCCGATCACCTGCTCGCTGGGCGTGCCGACCCGGCACCTGGACGTGCGCTACGGCGCGGTGGCGCCGCCCACCGCCGACGGGACACCGCCCGAACCGGTCTGCAGCGACGAGTCGATCGATCTGGCGTGGTGGCCGGTCGATGCCCTGCCCGAGAACGTCGACGCCGAGTCGGTTCCCGCGCTGATCACCTTGGGCCACGACGCACTGCGCGGCACCGAGCTAATTTCCTAACACCCGCGCCGACGGCAAGGTCCGTTACATCGGGCCGAGTCTTCGGTAGTAGTCAATGTCGCTGTCGAGGCCCTCGCCCACCCAGTTATCGACCTTTGTGTAATGGCCATGACGGAACCGCGGTCCGGTTATCGGAGGTGGACTGCTATCGATGTGCGGCAACAAAGACTGGTCGAATCGCTGATTCATTCTTCCACCCCGTGCCCTAACGTAAATGACGTCCGCCAGCACGATCAGATCCTGGTGGACTCGATACACCATGGTTCGCTCAACGTTAGACCTAATTGCGGCCCATTCAGTGCCGCTGCGCGGTCTTGGCGGAACATGGAGGAGCACAAGCATCTTCACTTTAAGGCCCTGCGCCGCGGCTTCAAGAGCAACGTTCCCCCCGTGGCTGTGGGCATAGATCGCTTCGACTTCGAGTGAACCACGCCGCCGCTGTACCCAATCGAGCAGCATTCGGGCGCCCTGGGCTCGATCAATGTCCGAATAGCCACCGGACCAACGGGGATAGTCGGCGCCGACATAGAGTTCTGGCGAAACGCAGTTACGGATGTGACCGTGGAGTGGCTCACCTGGCCGATACCAGGACGGGATAGTCAGTCGCCTCCACGTTCCGTGCAAAGTGAAACTGACATCTTCCTCACCATCGTCAGCGTCTTCCGCCTCGTCAGGAAGGGGATCTCCACCCGTTCTTCCGCCCGGACTGCCCGGACTGTCAGCATGACCGCTTTCCGGAACCGGTTGGCGATCGCCGACGGAGGACACCTCAGCTAGGAAGCGGATATCGTCGTAAGGGGATCGAATCGCTTGTTCAAGAACCTCGAGCGCCGACGCGTGAGCACCACGTGCCAGTGAGTCGAGGATCTGCGCGCTCGCTACACGCTCGATGGTCGTGGGCCCGAACGCGAGCATATGCTCCAGCAAGGATCTAAAACCCTGAACACTCGCCGAGCGACTGGTTTGCTCCTGCAATGCCACATATTGCGCGCGTGATAGAGCGGTTGGAGGTCTCCGATCTCCAACGAAGTCCCAGGGACCAGTGACCCCAGGCAATTCCCGGCCGTCAGCACCTGTTTCCCCTCGTATTACACCAGCTTCCTGCTGCCAATCTGTTGGCGAGTACCGCCCACGCACTCTCGGCACCGGCTGATAGGCAACCCGCTCTTCGGCGACGGCATCACCAACTTGTTCAAGCGCCTCGAACTCGGCGTCAAGCGGAGCGATCTGAGCCGAGAGTGGATCAGGATCCCTATCCGCTAGAGTTGATCCGAGGAAGTCAGCGGCGATTAACTGGATCGTCTCGATTCGCGAGGCGGCTGCACCCGCCTCGCGCGAGGAGAACGCTGCATCAGAACGCATAGGATCTGTGACGATTCTCAGTTCCATTTTCATACCCCCGTCACCGACCGGAGCCCAGGCACCGGCCGAAAGCTAAAGAGAGACCTTTAGATGACCGTGCTCTTGGCGACGGCGACGATACCGGCGGCGCTGACGGTGAACAGTTCGCGATCGTGTTCCAGGTCCACCCCGACCTGACCCTCCTCGCGGACCACCACGTTCTTGTCCAGGATCGCATTGCGGACCACCGCGTTGCGGCCGATCCGCACGCCCGGCATCAGGACCGAACCCTGCACCACCGCACCCTCCTCGATCACCACATCGGTGGACAGCACCGAGCTGTGCACCATGGCCCCGGAGACGATGCAGCCGGCACCGACCATCGAGTCGTTGGCCGCACCGCCGTGGATGAACTTGGCCGGCGGCAGGTGGGAGGTCTCACCGCGGATCGGCCAGCGGTCGTTGTAGAGGTTGAACGCGGGTTTGGCCGAGACCAGGTCCATGTGTGCCTCGTAGAAAGCGTCGATGGTGCCCACGTCTCGCCAGTAGCCGATGTCCGCGGGTGTGGATCCGGGTACCTCGTTGTCGTTGAAGTCGTAGACGTAGGCCTCCCCGCGTTCGACGAAGGCCGGGATGATGTCGCCGCCCATATCGTGGTCGGAGTCCGGATCGGCGGCGTCGGCGCGGAGCATCTCCACCAGGGCCGCCGTGGTGAAGACGTAGTTGCCCATGGAGGCGTAGGTGACCTCCGGATCGTCCGGGGTCCCCGGGGGATCGCTGGGCTTCTCCACGAAACCGGTGATCAGTCCGTCGGCGTCGGAATCGATGCAGCCGAAGGCCCGGGCCTCGGCCCGCGGAACCCGGATGCCGGCGACCGTCACCGCCGCACCGGTGGCGATGTGCTGCTCCACCATCTGCGACGGATCCATCCGGTAGACGTGGTCGGCGCCGAAGACGACGATGTAGTCGGGTTTCTCGTCCTCGATCAGGTTCATCGACTGGTAGATCGCATCGGCACTGCCGGTGTACCAGCGCGGCCCCAGCCGCTGCTGGGCCGGGACGGGGGTGATGAACTCACCGTGAAAGCCCGACGACCACCAGGTCTGGGAGATGTGTTTGTCCAGCGAATGCGACTTGTACTGCGTCAATACGCAGATGCGCTCGTAGCCGGCGTTGACCAGGTTCGAAAGAACGAAGTCGATGAGGCGGTACGAACTTCCGAAGGGCACCGCAGGTTTGGCGCGGTCCTTCGTCAGCGGATAGAGCCGCTTGCCCTCGCCCCCTGCAAGAACGATTCCGAGAACGTGCGGTTGAGATCTCACCTCTCCAACATATCCGGTAGCCCGGTGCGGTGGGCGCCGGCTGGTTGAGTTCAGGTCCTTAGACCACACCCGGGTCACACCCGAGCACCTCGTCAGCTCCGGCCGGCGACACTCAGGGTCACATCGATGGTCGCGGTGGCGGTCTCCCCCGGCCCGGCCAGCCGCGCAGCGGCGGCGGCCAGTTGTTCTCCGGTCCGGTGGAAACCGGCCGGACCCATACCCGCCAGATCTGCCAGCGACTCGGCGGTCAGCGCGACGCATGCGGTCACGGACCGGCTGCGCCGGACCGCCAGACCGGCGGCGGCCAGGTCCTTGTGCAGCCTGGCGAGTTTGCCCGATCCGATGTCCAGCATGCCCAGCGGCTCACGCACCTGCGCCAGATGCGCGGGATTAGGCGTGATGATGAGCCAGTGTCCGCCGGGTGCCAGAATGCGCGCGGTCTCGGCAGCATTGCGCGGCGCGAACACCGAGAGCACAGTGTCGGTCGACGCCGAGGCGATCGGCAGGGGCGACCAGACATCGGCGACCACCGCCAGCGCCCGCGGATGTGCCCGGGCCAGTGCCCGTGCACAGTATTTGGACAGGTCGGCGCCGATCCCGCCCGCCGTCGGGGCAGCCTCCAGCGCTGCGGCCAGATAGTGACCGGTACCGGCCCCGGCATCGACGATCAGCCTCGCGGCCGGATCGATCTCGCGGGCCAGCGCACCGGAGACGGCGTTGAAGACGCCCGCGTCCAGGATGCGCCGGCGTGCGGCGACCATGGTCGCGGTGTCGCTCAAATGCCGACGCGGCGCGCCGCCGAGCAGCGAGAGGTATCCCTGCCGGGCACGGTCGAACCGATGCCCGGCAGGACAGATGATTCCTCCGCCGACCTCGTCGACGGCTGCGCTGCAGACCGGGCAGCGCAACGCCGCCAACGCGCGCTGCCTCGGCGGCGGTGCGGCCTGGGTCAGGCCACGACCTCGCGCAGCGCTTCGCCCAGAGCCGACGCTTCTTCGTCGTTCAGCTCGACGACCAGACGGCCACCGCCGTCGATCGGAATGCGGACCACGATGCCACGCCCTTCCTTGACCGCCTCCAATGGACCGTCACCCATGCGGGGCTTCATCGCCGCCATTCTCGCGCTCCCTTCACGCCGACACACGTCGAACTAATTCGATGTCATGATACGTGGCGCAGCTCTCGTCAGCGATTCCGGGACTGGTCGACCACGTGCTCGGCGCCGTCACGGACCGACAGGTCGTGCACTGTGGCGCGCAGATCGTCGATCTCCCGGGCCAGCTTCTCCAGCGCCCAGTCGACCTCCTCCGGCTTGTAACCGCGCACGGTCTGCTGGAATACCAGCGCACGCGCATCATCGCCGGTGATCCCGGCCAGCGGCAGCCGGGTCAGGGTGGTGCCGCGCGGCACCGGGGGCAGATCCTCTCCGCGACCGAAGACCACCCAGACCAGTGCGAAGAGCACCGCCACGGCGACCGCCAGGCCGATGACGTACAAACCGATCGTCAACACGCTGTCAGCCTAACCGGCGCGCCGCCTCGGCGACCGGCGGTCGCTCGGCGACGGTCAGTTCGACCGGATGCGGGACAAAGCTGCCGTCGTCCCGTGGCAGATACTGCGTCAGTCCGACCCCCGAATCGGCGATCCCGCAGCGGCCCAGCAGCGTCGCGATGATCTGCCGGCTCATCACCGCCAGTTCGGTCAGCGGCCGGTTGCGGTGCGCCCGCACCCCGAGATTCACCTGGCCGATACCGGCCAGGCCGTAGCGGTCGTAGGTGTCCACCAGCAGGCCGATCTCCACACCGTAACCGGCGGCGAAGGGCACCGACGCCAGCAGTTCCCGGGTGCCGGCGTATTCGCCGCCCAGCGGCTGGATCACCTCGCCCAGTTCGGGTTTGAGCGCGGTCAGCAGCGGGCGCGCCATCAATTCGGTGACCCGGCCGCCGCCGTCGTCCAGCAGCGCCCCCGCCTCTCGCAGCGGGCGGCGGTAGTAGCCCTTGACCAGGTGGATCTGCGGATCCAGCAGCAGTGGACCCAGCAACCGCGGCACGAACATCGGATCGGGATCGACCAGATCGGCATCGACGAAGGCGATCAGATCGCCGGTGGTGGCAGCCACCGAACGCCACAGCGCTTCACCCTTTCCCGGCCGCGGTTCCAGATCGGCGAAGACCTCATCGCGCGCGACCACCCGGGCACCGGCCACGCGGGCACGTTGCGCCGTCCGGTCGGTCGAACCCGAGTCCAGAACCACCAGCTCGTCGACGAGACCGCCCAGGAGCGGACGGATCGAGCCGACCACACCGGCCACCGTCGCCTCCTCGTCCAGAGCCGGCAGCACCACCGAGACGGTGCGGCCGCCCTTGGCGGCGACCAGCTCCTCGACCGTCCAGGCCGGACGGTCCCAGGCGTGGGTATGCGACCACGGCGCCTGCGTACCCAGTGCGGCCGGGTTCGGGTCGGGAATGTTCATGCCAATCCTCTGACGGTGCGGGCAGGCGGTCGCGTGCCGGCGATGGAGGCGACCATGTCCACCACTCGGCGGGTCTCGGCGACCTCGTGCACCCGGAAGACACGGGCACCGGCGGCGGCGGCCAGGGCCGTCGACGCCAGCGTACCGGCCACCCGCTCGGACAGTTCCACGCCCAGGGTCTCGCCGATGAAGTCCTTGTTACTCAGGGCCATCAGCACCGGCCAGCCCGTACCGGTCAGCCGGTCCAGATGCCGCAGCAGTGTCAGCCCGTGGTGGGTGTTCTTCCCGAAGTCGTGCGTCGGATCGATCAGGATGCCGTCGCGACGCACCCCGGCGGCCAGGGCGCGTTCGGCCGCGGCGGTCAGCTCGTCGGTCACCTGTCCGACGATGTCGTCGTAGGCGATGCGGTGCGGCCGGGTCCGTACGACGGCCCCGCCGGTATGCGAGCAGACCAGTCCGGCGCCGACCTGCGCGGCCACGTGGACCAGGTCCGGGTCGGTGCCGGCCCAGGTGTCGTTGATCAGGTCCGCCCCGGCCGCGCAGGCGGCCTCGGCCACCTCGCTGCGCCAGGTGTCGACACTGATCAGGACCTGGGGATACCGCTGCCGGACCCAGCCGATCATCGGGACCACGCGGGCGGCTTCGGTGGCCGCATCCACCTCCTCGCCCGGACCCGCCTTGACCCCGCCGATGTCGACGATGTCGGCGCCGTCGGCGATCACCTGGTCCACCCGCTCCATCGCGGCCGCATCGGTGAAGGTGGCACCGCGGTCGTAGAACGAGTCCGGTGTGCGGTTGACGATCGCCATGATCAGCGCTCGATCGGCGGCCACCGGGCGCCCGCACAGGGTGGTCTCCGACACGGTCAGCGCGGCACCGTCGCCGCGGCCACCTCGGCGGGGTACCCCTCGTAGAACCGGACGTACCCGTCGGTGCGGCCCTGGAGCACCCACACCGGATCGTCGCCGACCTCGGCGAAGGACTCCTCGCGCAGTTCCACCTTCCGGTTCTTGAAGGTGGCGGTCGCCTCGATCTGGCCCACCTCGCGCAGGAACAGCGGTACCGCATATGCGGGCAGCTCCCGGTACAGGTGCGCTGCCAGCGCCTTGCCGTCGATCGCTCCGTCCACGGTCACCGCAGCCATCCCCGCGCGGCCGTCGCAGCCGGGGACCTCGACGCCGTAGACGACCGCCTCGGTGATGGCCGGGTAGCCGCCGAGGGCGCCCTCGACCTCGGTGGTGGCCACGTTCTCCCCCTTCCAGCGGAAGGTGTCGCCGAGCCGGTCGACGAAGGCGATGTGCAGGTATCCCTGCTGCCGGACCAGGTCGCCGGAGTTGAAGTAGGCGTCGCCGTCCTTGAAGGCGTCACGGATGATCTTCTTCTCGGTTTCCGAGCCGTCGGTGTAACCGTCCACCGGCACGCGCTCGGTGATCTGGCTGATCAGCAGGCCCGGCCGGCCCTTGCGGACCTTGCGCAGGCGCCCGTCCGGGTATCGCTTCGGGCTGCCGTCGGCCTCGTATTCGACCACCTTGAACGGCAGCGGGCAGAAGCCGGCGGTGCGCTTGGCGTTGAAGGCGTTGACGAAGACCAGGTTCAGTTCGCTCGAGCCGTAGAACTCGACGACCCGGTCGACTCCGAACCGGTCGGCGAACTCGTCCCAGATCTCCGGACGCAGGCCGTTGCCGACCATGATGCGCACCGCGTGCTGACGGTCGGTCGGCTTCTCCGGCTGAGCGAGCAGATAGCGGCACAGCTCGCCGATGTAGCAGAAGGCGGTGGCCCGGTTGGCGATGATCTCGTCCCAGAACCGGGAGGCCGAGAACTTCCGGCCGATCGCAATGCAGGCGCCGCCGGCGAGCACCGAGCCCAGGGACACCGACAGGGCGTTGTTGTGGTACATCGGCAGCGCCACGTACATGGTGTCGCTGGGCCGCAGCCGCACCGCCAGGCCGCCGATGCCCGAGTAGTTGGCCAGCCAGCGGCTGTGGCTCATCACGCTGGCCTTGGGCAGGCCGGTGGTACCGGAGGTGAAGATGTAGAACGCCAGCGTCGACGCCGGCAGGGTCGCGGTGACCGCCGGATCGGTATCGCGCTGATCGGCCGCCGCGGCATCGAGCTGGGCGAAGTCCAGCACGTGCTCGGGATGGCGCTCCGGGCTCATCGATTCCCAGGCCTGCACGCACTCGGGATCGCGGATGAGCACCTTGGCGTCCAGCAGCGACATGCTGTGGTCGATGGTCGTGCCGTGCTGGTTGTAGTTGAGCATGCCGGCCACCGCCCCGAGCTTGAGTGCGGCCAGGACCACCAGCAGATCGGTGCTGCTGTTCTCGGCGAGGATGCCGACCACATCGCCGGTCACCACGCCCCGGTCTGCCAGCACTCCGGCGTAGCGGTTGACCCGGCGGTTTGCCTCCCCGTACGAGAGCGTCTCGCCCTCGAACCGCACGAACGGGCGATCGGGGTGTTTGGCGGCCAGATCGGCGAAGACGCTGCCGATGGTCTTGCGGTCGTCGTGGGAACGCAGCAGCATGCCCGGGGCGTGGCGCAGCATCGACAGCGCATCGGGGGCCATCTGGAGCACGCCCTTCACCAGATCGCCGATGCCGACGGTGTTCTGCGTGGCCGGCTGGGCTTGCGCGTCCGGGGTGGTCGCGGTCTGGGTCATGATGTGTTCGTCCTTACTCGATCCAGCGAACGGTGCCGCTACCTTACCGCCGAGTCAGCTACCGCGAGCGCGGTACCCACGTCGGTGACCACTTGCAGCCGCTGCAGTGAATGCGGGGTCACGAAGCCGCGGCCGGCCAGATCGTCCAGCCAGCGAAGAATCGGCGTGTAGAAGTCGTCGTGGTTGAGCAGTGCCATCGGTTTGCCGTGCACGCCCAGAAACCCTCCGGTCCAGGTCTCGAACAGTTCCTCCAGCGTGCCGATACCGCCGGGCAAGGTGATGAACCCATCGGAGAGCTCGTCCATCAGCCGTTTACGTTCACGCATGGTGTCGGTGACGATCAGCTCATCGGAGTCGGTGTCGGCGACCTCGGCCTTCATCAGATGCTCGGGGATGATGCCGATGGTGTAGCCGCCGGCCTCGCGCGCACCCCGCACCAGTGCCCCCATCATGCCCACGCGACCGCCGCCGGAGACCAGGGTGTGTCCGGCCTCGGCGATGGCCGCGCCGGTCTGGGCCGCCAGGTCCAGGTAGGAGCGGTCGACCGGACCGGACGCGCAGTAGACGCAGATCGCGCTCACTGCCGGGGACCCGGGATCGCAGGGCTCATCGGACACCGACCGAACGAACGACGTCGACGGCCTCCTCGACCGTGTCCACCAGCGAGATCAAACCCATGTCCTCGGGGCTGATCATGGAGCCGGCCAGTAGGGACTCGCGCATCCAGTCCAGCAGCGGACCCCAGAACTCGCGGCCGACCAGCACGATCGGGAAGCGGGTCACTTTACCGGTCTGCACCAGCGTGACCGCCTCGAACAGCTCGTCGAGGGTGCCCACACCGCCCGGCAGACAGATGAAGGCCTGCGCGTACTTGACGAACATCGTCTTGCGGACGAAGAAGTACCGGAAATTCATTCCGACGGTGAGGTAAGGATTCATGTGCTGCTCGAACGGCAGCTCGATGTTCAGCCCGATCGATTCGCCGCCCGCCTCGAAGGCGCCCCGGTTGGTGGCCTCCATCGCGCCCGGACCTCCGCCGGTGATCACCGAATAGCCGGCCTCCACCAGGGCCCGGCCCAGGTCCACGCCCATCTGATACTCGGGCGATCCTTCCTTTACCCGCGCGGATCCGAAGACGGTGACCGCCTCGGAGACCTGGCTCAGAGCATCGAACCCGGCGACGAACTCGGACTGGATCCGCAGGACCCGCCAGGAGTCCTTGACGGTGGCCTCCAGCGCCAGCTCACGATCGGCGGGATCGACCCAGGCCAGCAGCTTCTCATCGTGGGTGATGTACTCCTGGCCCTCGGGTACCAGGAGTTTGGCGGCGCCGGCATAGCGGACCTCGGTGTCGTCGACGGGACGATCGTCGTCGAGGGGCTCGGGTGTCAGTGCGGTCATGGGCCTCACGCTAGCAACTCGCCGCCGGCGCCCGCCGGGGCGGACAGATAGCCGCGCAGCAGCTCTGTGACCTCACGGATCTGATCGACCGGCACGCGCTCGTCGGCACGGTGGGCCAGACTCGGATCGCCTGGCCCCAGGTTCACCGCAGGCACCCCCAACGCCGAGAACCGCGCCACATCGGTCCAGCCGTACTTGGCGCGGAAGCGTCCGCCGGCGGCGGCGACCAGTGCCGCAGCGGCCGGATGGCGCAGGCCCGGCAGGGCCCCCGGCGCCGAATCGGTGAGCTGTGCGCTCAGGACGCCGTCAGCCAGGTCGGCGGCGAACACCTCGCGCACATGCGCGAAGGCCTGCGCCTGGCTGCGATCGGGAGCGAAACGAAAGTTCACGTCCAGGTGCGCC
Source organism: Gordonia hirsuta DSM 44140 = NBRC 16056 (assembly GCF_000333015.1). GTDB lineage: Bacteria > Actinomycetota > Actinomycetes > Mycobacteriales > Mycobacteriaceae > Gordonia > Gordonia hirsuta. The sequence goes on from NZ_BANT01000004.1 coordinate 101,995, forward strand.
TGATCGGGAACGACGTTGCCGGCCACTCCCCCGCCGATGCCCACTGCCGTGAGGCCCTCGCGGTACCGGCAGCCGTCGATGTCGACGCTGCGCGGCACGTATTCGCGCAGGGTGGTCAGCGCGTCGGCGAGTTTGTGAACGGCGTTCTCACCCATCCAGGCGCGCGCCGAATGCGCACGTGTCCCCTCGGCGGTCAGCCGGACGCGCAGGGTGCCCTGACAGCCGGCTTCGATCAGGCCGCCGGTGGGCTCGCCGAGAACCGCGACATCCCCGGCCAGCCAGTCCGGCTTCTCCCGCTCGATGAAGCCCAGGCCGTTGTGCTCGGCGGCGATCTCCTCGCAGTCGTAGCAGATCAGCGTCAGATCGTGCACCGGGTCGTCCAGCGTCGCCGCCAGATGCAGAAAGACCGCCAGCCCCGATTTCATGTCCACGGTGCCGCAACCGAGCAGCACGTCGCCTTCGTCGGGGGTGCGGGTCCGCCTCGACGGCACGTTGCCGGCGATCGGCACGGTGTCCAGGTGGCCGGCCAGGACGACCCGGGTGGGCAGGTTCCGGTGGGTGCGTGCCAGCACCCGGTTCCCGAACCGGCTGATCTCGAAGCCGCGGGTCTGGGCCCGCAGCGCCGCTTCGACCGCGTCGGCGATCAGCGACTCGTCGCCGCTGACGCTGCGGATGTCCACCAGTGCGGCGGTCAACTCGACCGGGTCGGCGCGCAGGTTCAGGTCCGGGACGCTCACGAGAACCACTGTAGCCGCGGCGAACTGCGGCGATAAACTCTTCCGGTGACCCCTACAGGTGCTGTTGCCATCGGAATCGCCACCCTCACGCACGACGACGTCGTCCTGGACACCTGGTTCCCCGATCCGGGGCTGACGACCGGCGGCCACCGGCCCGCCGGGACCACCGTCCTGAGCGATGTCGACACGCCGCGCGAGCTGCTCGATGCGGTCGGAGTCGACGGTGCGCGCGGTGTCCGCACGGTCGCGGTGCGCACCGTCGTCGCCGACCTGAACGACGACCCGGTCGACACCTACGACGTCTACCTGCGCCTGCACCTGCTCTCCCATCGCCTGGTCGCCCCGCACGGGCAGAACCTGACCGGCATCTTCGGGCTGCTGGCGACCGTGGTGTGGACCAACTTCGGGCCCTGCGCCGTCGACGGCTTCGAGGCCACCCGGGCACGGCTGCGCCGCCGCGGACAGGTCACCGTGTTCTCGGTCGACAAGTTCCCGCGGATGGTCGACTACGTGGTTCCCGGCGGAGTCCGCATCGGCGATGCCGACCGGGTCCGGCTCGGTGCCCACCTGGCGCCGGGCACCACCGTCATGCACGAGGGCTTCGTCAACTTCAATGCCGGTACTCTGGGCACCTCGATGATCGAGGGCCGTATCTCCTCGGGTGTGGTGGTCGGCGACGGCGCGGACATCGGCGGCGGCGCGTCGACGATGGGCACCCTGTCCGGCGGCGGGACCGAGGTGATCTCCATCGGCCGGCGCTGTCTGCTCGGCGCGAATGCCGGCTGCGGCATCCCGCTGGGCGACGATTGCGTGATCGAGGCCGGCCTCTACATCACCGCCGGAACCAAGGTGACCGATGCGCACGGCGCCGTCGTCAAGGCACGGGAACTGGCCGGGCGCAGCAATCTGCTGTTCCGTCGCAATTCGCGCACCGGCACCATCGAGGTGCGCACCGCCCGCGGCATCGAGCTCAACCAGGCCCTGCACACGAACACCTGAGCAGCCGTCTCGCCAGGCTCGCCTCGCCGGGGACCCGTGGATCTGCGCGCCGACGGTCGTTCGCGGCGCTGGATTCACGTCCGCGGCCCTCGCCCGGCGTTCGCGGCGCTGGATTCACGTTCGCGGCCCTCGTCCGACATTCGCGGCGCTCGGCTACAGGCGCAGCTCTCGCGAAGGCCGCGTTCGGACCGGGCGCCGCGAACACACGACGAGCGCCGCGTCCGCGTCGACGAGCGCCGCGAACACACGCTCAGCGCCGCGAACAGCCGGCCTGCTCAGGTCAGCCGGGCCGCAGCCGCCTCGACGCGTTCGTCGGTCGCCGTGAACGCCATCCGGATGTGCTCGGTGCCGCGCGGGCCGTAGAAGTCGCCGGGGGCCACCAGGATGCCACGGTCGGCCAGCCAGTCCAGGGTGGCCCGGGAGTCCTCGCCGCGGGTGGCCCACAGGTACAGCCCGGCCTCGGAGTGGTCGATCGTGAAGCCGGCCGATTCCAGTGCCGCCCGCAGGACCTCGCGGCGGCGCCCGTAGCGCTCACGCTGCGCATCGACGTGGACGTCGTCGTTCAATGCCGCGATCATCGCGCCCTGCACGGGGAACGGCACCATCAGCCCGGCGTGTTTGCGCACGGTCAGCAGCTCGGTGATCAGCGCCCGGTCACCGGCCAGGAAACCGGCCCGGTACGACGCCAGGTTCGACACCTTCGACAGCGAGTGCACCGCGATCAGTCCGGTGTGGTCGCCGTCGCAGACCGCCGGATCAAGCACCGAAACGGCCGGCTGATCCCAGGCCAGCCCCAGATAACACTCGTCGGAGATCACCACGACGCCGCGCTCGCGCGCCCAGGCGACCACCTTGCGCAGGTGGTCGACCGGCAGCACTTTGCCCGTCGGGTTCGACGGCGAGTTCAGGTACAGCACCACCGGTGTCTCGGGTCCGACCGCGATCGTCGAGTCCGCCCGCAGCACCCGCGCACCGGCCAGCAGCGCACCGACCTCGTAGGTCGGATAGGCGATCTCGGGGATCACCACCAGACCCCCGGCGGGCACCCCGAGCTGACCGGGCAGTCCGGCGATCGCCTCTTTGGTGCCGATGACCGGCAGGATCGACGACTCGTCGAGGCCGCCGACCCCGAACCGGCGAGACAGTGCCCCGGCAGCGGCTTCGCGCAGTGCCGGGGTGCCGGCGGTCGCCGGATATCCGGGGAACTCCGCCGCCTCGGCCAGCGCCGCCTGGATCACCGGATCCACCGGGTCCACCGGCGTGCCGACCGACAGGTCCACGATCCCGCCCGGATGGGCGCGCGCGGTCGCCGTCGCCTCGGCGAGGGTGTCCCAGGGGAATTCCGGAAGGGTGACGCTGACCGGGTTCAACCGAGCGGCGGGCACTTAGCCCTCTTCGCCCATCGGCGGCAGGTTCTTCACGAACGGCGGGTCGTAGTCGGTCTTGCCGACCTTGGCGGCACCGCCCGGCGAACCCAGATCGTCGAAGAAGTCGACGTTGGCGCTGACATACGGCTCCCACTCATCGGGGACGTCGTCCTCGTAGAAGATCGCTTCGACGGGGCACACCGGCTCGCAGGCACCGCAGTCGACGCACTCGTCGGGCTGGATGTACAGCATGCGCCCGCCCTCATAGATGCAGTCGACCGGGCACTCCTCCACGCACGCCCGATCCAGGACATCCACGCAGGGCTCAGCGATGATGTAGGTCACTCTCGGTTCTCCTTCACGTGCCAGGTCCACCGCCACCGGGGCTGATCGCGACGCGGACACCTTGACAGACGGCTACAGCCTATCTGCCCGGCCCCCATGCCGGGGAACTCGACGGGCGGCCCCGGAGTCACTCGTCCTCGCTCACCGGGCTGTATTTATATTCAGCCTGAAGAAAACATCGGAACGACGACGATCTGCGTCACATTCACTTGGAGGAATATATACCCCGAGGGGTATGGTTCATTCCATGAGGAGGCAGGCATGAGAATTGTGGTCGTCGGCGGGGTCGCCGGTGGAATGAGCGCAGCCGCCCGGGCCCGTCGCCTGGACGAGAACGCGGAGATCATCGTGTTCGAGCGCGGGGAACACCCCTCGTTCGCCAACTGCGGTCTGCCCTACTACGTCAGCGGTGAGATCGAGCAGGAGCAGGATCTGCTGGTGCAGACCCCCGAATCGCTGCGCGAGACCCTCGCCATCGACGTGCGCGTCCGGCACGACGTCATCGGCGTCGATCCGGCCGCCAAGACCGTGCTGGTCCGCAACGCCGACGGTGTCTCCACGGTCGCCTACGACGAGTTGATCCTGTCCCCCGGTGCGGTCGCCAACCGGCCCCCGATTCCGGGGCTGGACTCCCCGCGGGTGCAGACGCTGCGCACCGTCGGCGATGCGGTCCGCCTGAAGGACACCGTCACCGACGGCGCCACGCGAGCGGTGGTCCTCGGTGCCGGTTTCATCGGACTGGAAGCGGCCGAGGGGCTGCGCCTGCAGGGCCTGACCGTCGACATCGTCGAACTGGCCGCGCACGTACTGCCCGCACTGGAGACCGAGATCGCCTCCCTGGTCACCGCCGAACTGCGCGACAACCTGGGCATCACCGTCCACGACTGCGTGAGCGCCACAGCCATCGAAACCGGTCCGGTCCGGGACGTGGTGGTCCTGTCCGACGGGACCCGCCTGCCCGCCGATGTGGTGGTGCTCTCGGTCGGGGTCACCCCCGACACCGCGGTCTTCGCCGAGGCCGGTGTCGAGACCGAGCGCGGCGCGATCGTGGTCGACGGGCGCGGTCACACCAACCTCGACGGCATCTGGGCGGTCGGCGATGCCACCGTGAGCACCGATGCGGTGACCGGTCTGCGCCGGCCCGTGCCCCTGGCCGGCCCGGCCAACCGAGCCGGACGCCAGGTGGCCGATCACATCCTGACTCCCGAACGGGCCCGACCCATCCCGGCCACCGTCGGCACGGCGATCGTGCGGGCCGGCGGGCTGACGGCCGCGATGACCGGCGCCAACCGCGCCGCCCTGGCCGGCTCGGACAACGACTACTTCACCGTGCACCTGCATCCGGCCAACCACGCCGGGTACTTCCCCGGCGCCGAGCAGATCCACATGCTGATGCACGTGCGCACGTCCGACGGCCTCATTCTCGGTGCCCAGGCCGTGGGCCTGGACGGCGTGGACAAGCGGATCGACGTGCTCGCCACCGCCATCCGCAACCGGATGACCGCACCCGAGCTGATCGACCTGGACCTGGCCTACGCGCCGCCGTACGGGTCGGCCAAGGATCCGGTGAATCTGGCCGGGATGATCGCCGAGAACGTGCTCGACGGTGAACTGAAGCTCTGGTACGCCGAGCAGCTCGACGCCGACGACGCCGACGACTACCTGATCCTGGATGTGCGCAACCAGGACGAGTACGACCAGGATCATCTCCCCGGCGCCATGCTGGTGCCGGGCACCCAGGTCCGCGAACGTCTGGAGGAGATCCGCGAGGCCGCGGCGGGACGCCCCATCCGGGTGCACTGCGCCAGCGGCAAGCGCAGCTACCTGGCCTGCCGCACCCTGACCGCGGCCGGCCTGGAAGCCGCCAACCTGTCCGGCGGACTGGAGACGCTGCGCGCCCTGATTCCCGGCGAACCGGCGCTCGTCTGAGTCCGGTCCGGCTGTCGGCGGGCCACCGTCGACGACGATGAACCATCCCAACAACCCATCCTCACAAGGAGTACCACCATGTGTTCTCAGGCCACCTGCAAGACCTGCGGAAAGATCACCTGGCGCGGCTGCGGCGCCCACGTCGATCAGGTGATGCGCGGCGTTCCCACCGCCCGTCGCTGCCAGGGGCATCCCAAGGAGCCCAGCCGTCTGGCCAAGATGTTCGGTCTGGGCTGAGCCCGGCCACAGCTTCCCCACCGCTCGGTCCGCCGAGCACTAGAGACGGCGCCGGTCCCGCCACGGGACCGGCGCCGTCTGCCGTCGAAGCGAGGTCTGATCAGTCGACGACGGCCGGCGAGGTGCGGGCCGCCACCGGATCGGACACCGGCCCGTAGTCGGTGGTGCGCTGGCGCGGGATGCGGCCGATGCCGGTGACGATATCGTGCAGTTCGGCGACCGTCTTCTCGCTGCCGTGCTGGGAGCCGGCCATCCGGGAGATCGTCTCCTCCATCAAGGTGCCACCCAGATCGTCGGCACCGCCGCGCAGCATCACCCGGGTGCCCTCGATGCCGAGTTTGACCCACGAGGTCTGGATGTGGTCGATCCGGCCGTGCAGCATGAGCCGGGCCAGCGCGTGCACGGCCCGGTTGTCGCGCCGGGTGGGACCCGGGCGTGCCGCACCGGCCAGGTACAGCGGTGAGGACTGGTGGACGAACGGCAGCGGCACGAATTCGGTGAACCCGCCGGTGCGGTCCTGGATGCCGCGCAGCACATTCAGGTGCGCCACCCAATGGTGCGGCGAGTCGACGTGGCCGTACATCATCGTCGAACTCGAGCGCAGACCGACCTCGTGCGCGGTGGTGACCACCTCGATCCAGGAGGCGGTGGGCAGCTTGCCCTTGGTGAGCACCCAGCGGACCTCGTCGTCGAGGATCTCCGCGGCGGTACCCGGAATCGTGTCCAGGCCCGCCTCTTTGAGTCCGGTCAGCCAGTCCCGGATCGATTCACCGGCGCGGGCGGCACCGTTGACCACCTCCATCGGACTGAAGGCGTGCACGTGCATCTCCGGAACGCGGGCCTTGACCGCGCGCACGATGTCGGCATATCCCGAGGCCGGCAGTTCCGGGTCGATCCCGCCCTGCATGCAGACCTCCGTCGCCCCGGCCAGGTGGGCCTGGAAGGCCCGGTCGGCGACCTCGTCGGTGGACAGGGTGAAGGCGTCCGCATCCCCCTTACGCTGGGCGAAGGCGCAGAACCGGCAGCCGGTGTAGCAAATGTTGGTGAAGTTGATGTTCCGGTTCACCACGTAGGTGACCTCCTCACCGTTGACCTGTGCCCGCACCGCATCGGCCAGGGCGGTCAGCGCCTCCAGACCCTCGCCGTCGGCCGTGGCCAGGGCCAGATACTGCTCGTCGGACAGGCCGCCCGGATCGTTCTCGGCATGCCGCAGCGCCGCACGCACCTCACTGTCCAGGCGCCGCGGGGCACTCTGATCGCCCAGCGCCAGGACCTGTTCGCGGATGGTGTCCCAGTCCCCGAAGGCGCTCGACAGATCGCTGCGCGTCTGCGCATTGCGGCCGTCGACGTCGATTCCGGTGTGCAGATCCACCCGCCCGGAGGAGTCCCACTGCTCGTCGGGCTCCTGCCACGGCAGCCCCACGGGGATCGCCCCCGCGCGGGCCAGGCCGGTGACCGGATCTGCCAGGGCACCCACATGGGCGGCGATGCGCGGATCGATCCACGGCTGCCCGGCCAACACATACCGCGGCTGCGCCGCGATGCGCTCGGTGAGCGTGAAGCCGGCCGAGGCGGTGATCTGCGCCAGATCATCCAGATTCGGCCAGGGCCGCTCGGGGTTGACGTGGTCGGGGGTCAGCGGGGAGACCCCGCCCCAGTCGTCGATGCCGGCGGCGATCAGCGCCCGGCACTCGTGCTCCGAAACCAGATTCGGCGGTGCCTGGATCGGCATCCCGGGGCCCAGCAGCAACCGGGCCACCGCGATCGAGGCGAGGAACTCGCTCATCTCGGCGTCGGGGATCTTGCCCATCGCGGTGTCCGGTTTGGCCCGGAAATTCTGCACGATGACCTCTTGCACATGCCCGAAAGCCTTGTGCACCTTGCGGATCGCCAGAATCGAGTCGACCCGTTCGGCGCGCGTCTCCCCGATGCCGACCAGAATGCCGGTCGTGAACGGTACCGCCAGCCGGCCGGCGTCGACCAGCACCTGCTCGCGGACCACCGGATCCTTGTCGGGGCTGCCGTAGTGGCACTCCCCCTTGTCGGTGAAGAGCCTGCGGGCGGTGGTCTCGAGCATCATGCCCATCGACGGCGCCACCGGCTTGAGCCGGTTGATCTCCTCCCAGCTCATCACCCCCGGATTCAGATGCGGCAGCAGTCCGGTCTCCTCCAGGACCCGGATCGCCGCGGCCCGGACGTAGTCGAGGGTGGAGTCGTAGCCGCGCTCGTCGAGCCACTGGGCGGCCACCTCCCAGCGGTCCTCGGGACGGTCGCCGAGGGTGAACAGCGCCTCCTTGCAGCCGATCTCGGCGCCGCGCCGGGCGATCTCGACCACCTCGTCGAGCTCCAGATAGGCGCCCTGACCGGCGCGCGCGAGTTTGCCCGGCACCGTCACGAAGGTGCAGTAGTGGCAGCGGTCGCGACACAGCCGCGTCAGCGGGATGAACACCTTGCGCGAGTAGCTGATCTGCCCGCTGCGCCCGTCCTCGGCCAGTCCGGCGTCGCGAACCCGGGCGGCGGCGGCGCACAGTTCCTGCAGATCGTCCCCGCGGGCGGCCAGCAGCACCGCCGCCTCGTCGGGATTGAGCGTGACACCGTCGCGGGCACGGCGCAGAGCCCTGCGCATCGCGGACGGCGACGGAACGGTTTCTGGGGTCACGCTCCCACTGTAGACATGCCGCCACCGCACCCGGTCGGCACCGATGCCGCAGGCGTCAGGGGAAGCGGGCGGCGATGGTCGACGGGATCCCCAGCCCCAGCGCCAGGATCAGCAGCAGCGGCAGTCCGCTGATCCACTGTCCGCTGCCGTGCAGGCCCGGAAGCATGGCGAGCACCACCACCAGCGTCCACGCCCCCAGCGGGGCGAAGCGCCAGCCCGATTCGGTGTACTGCCCGGCCAGCCACAGCAGACCCAGATTCCCCACTCCGGCCACCAGGGCGGTGATCGGAAACGGGATCGACCCGAGATAGATCATCAGGAAGCCGCAACACAGGATGCCCAGCAGTGCGCCCGCAACGGTCAGCAGCGCCAGCTCCAGTCGCTCGGTCACGTTCACGGCAGCCCCTGGAACAGATCGGTCTCCAACTCGCCGGGCACCGGTTCCGGGGTGACCCGGCGGAAGTGTTCGACGGCGGAGATCGGCTGCACGACGTTGTTGCTCAACACGAACTCCGTGCCCGATCCGGCCACGGTGATCTGGGTGGCGTGGGCGGCTAGGGCCGCGACCTTGGCCGCGTAGACCGCCGAGACGTCGACGGCGGCGTGCACCTGATCGTCGGGGTAGCTGGGCAGCTCGCCGACGGCCGGTCGGCGCCAGCCGGCCGGGACGTGGTCCACGGCGGCCAGGCCCGCGATCAAGGCGCTGCGCTGGGTCACCACCTCGTAGACCTTGAACCGGTGTCCCAGCTGTTCGGCGGCCACCGGGATCGCCCGCCGGGAGATCTCGTGCACCCGCCGGTGGTCGGGATGGCCGTAGCCGCCGTCGACGTCGTAGGTCACGATCACCTGCGGGTCGAAGGCGACGATCTCCTCGGCCAGCACCGCCGTCAGTTCGGCGGCATCGGCCTGCGCCAGCGCCCGCGGGTGGTCGGCCGAGGGGGTTCCGGCCATCCCCGAGTCCCGCCATCGGCCCGCCCCGCCGAGGAAGCGCGGCACCAGCACGGGCCCGCCGGCCGGGCTCAGAGCCGTCAGTGCCGCCTGCAGCTCCCCGATCCGGAAACCGCCGAGCTGATCGGCTGCGGCGGCGACCAGCTGCGCCCACTGCGCACCGATCACCTCGCCCTCCTCGCCGAGGGTGAAGGTCACCACCTGTACCTGCGCGCCCTCGGCCAGATAGCGGGCGATGGTGCCGCCGGTCAGGATCGACTCGTCGTCCGGATGTGCATGCAGCACCAGCAGCCGGCGGCCGGTCACGGCTGCGACCACCGGGCCGCATCACCGAAGATCGCGACCTGCACCGGCCCGGTCAGCGGTACACCGTCGACCTTCTCGCTGACACCGACGAAGATGCTGTCCTGGAACAGCGGGAGATAGACCGCGCGCGCGGCCAGCACCGATTCGGCTTCGGTGAGGGTGGCCGCCGGATCGGTCTGGGTCATCGCCCGGGCCGCCAGATCCTGCAGCTGCGCATCGCAGAGCCCCGAGGTGTTGCCGATGTAGCTGATGTCCGGGGGCGGTTTGCGCGTGGACGGTGCGGCCGGCCCGGCGGTGCGGGTCGGGGTGGGCAGCACGCTCTTGTCCACGGCCGGATCGGTTTCGGGTTCGACGGTGTGCGCCCCGGACTCGGTGCCCTCCGGCGGCGGCCGGCAGCCCACCTCCGAGGCCAGCGCGGTCGCCGGATCGATACTCGCCGAATTCCAGCCGACGATCAGATCCACGGCGGCGTCCTTGAGCGCCTGTCCGTACAACTCGGTGTTGGTCATTCCGCGCACCGTCGCGCGCACACCCTGCCCGCGCAGCAGGTCGGCGATGCTCTCGGCAGCCGACATCGTGCGCTGATCGGTATCGGTGGCGCCGATCCGGACCACCAGCGGCTGTCCGTTCCGCAGCAGCGGAGCCACTCCCGTGGGCAGCTCCGGCACGTCGTTGACCTCGAGGGTCGGATCGGCGGGCTGCGGCGACGACGGGGACTCGGCCGTACCGGAAGCCGGCGCCGGTTCGGGTCCGCGCGGTGCTCCGCGGGTGTAGCCGGCCTCGGTGAGCCAGGCGTTCACCTGTTCTGCGGACGGACGCGCGCGCTGGACCGGGAAGTAGCCGCTGTCCGACGGCGTGTACACCGTATTGGCGAAGCGGCTGACCACGTCGTCACCGGCCGCGGCAGCGGTGACGATATCGGCGTTGAGCATGCCGAAGACGGCGCGCCGCACCGGCAGTGACGTCATGACCTCGGCCCGGGTGTTCAGATTGATCGCCAGCACCCGGCTCGACGGCACCCGGCCGTGGCGCACCCCGGGGATCGCCGAGACCTCGGCGGCCCGGGCCGCCCCGGCCGACAGGGCGACGATGCCGGTGTCGCCGTTACGCACCGTCTGCGCCATCTGCGGGAGCGTTCCGGCGCGCCGCAGCACCACCTGGTCCAGGACCGGCGGGGTGCTCCAGTAGCGGTCGTTGCGGATCAGCCGCACCTCATCGCGGGCCCGGTCGATCGAATAGATCGCGAACGGGCCGGCCGTGACCGGCTTGCCCTTGTCCATCCCGGTCTGGAATCCCGAGGGGTCCGAGCGCAGTTTGTGGCTGGGCAGCAGATTGTTGAACAACTCCCGCCAGGCGGGGTATTCGGCGTCGAAGACCACCGAGACCACCTTGCCTCCACCGGAGGTCTGCACCTGGGTGATGGCCCGGTACCCGGCCTGCCCGACCACATTCGGCTGGCGGGCCATCTGCTGCCAGAGGTAGGCGAAGTCGTCGCCGGTCACCGGCAGGCCGTCGGACCACTGTGCGTCGTTGACCAGTTTGTAGGTGACGGTGAACGGCGCGGTCGAGGTGACCTCGGCCGAGGTGACCAGCGTCGGGTTCGGCTCCCAGCGGTCCCCCTCGGGGGTGCTCACCGGGACAAAGGGGCTCGGCAGCGTCATCGCCGCGATCGCCGTGGTGACGGTGCCCTGGTCGGCGCCCAGGTGCGGGTTGAATCCGGCCCCGATCGCGTCGGTGGCCAGGTACACGGTCCGCTCATCGGGATACTCGTTGGGCGTGGGTGTGGGCAGCGTCTCACGCACCGGCGGCGGCGGATCGGCCATGCAGGCCGTCGCCGACAGTGCCAGCAGTCCGGCCGCCGCTCCGACGGCCAGTCGCCGGCGCAATCCGCGTCCCATCGAGCTCACTCCTGTCGTCAGGCGTTCGCGTCCCGGGCCTTGGCCCGCGAGCGCTCCCGGGCCCGGGTCGAGCTGTCCAGGTTGACCTTACGCACCCGGCAGACCTCCGGCGTGACCTCCACGCACTCGTCGACGGCGCAGAACTCCATCGAGCTCTCCAGGTCCAGATCCATCGGCTTGGCCAGCGTCTCCATCACATCGGCGGAGGAGGCCCGCATGTTGGTCTGCTTCTTCTCACGGGTGACGTTGATGTCGAGGTCCTCCAGTCGCGGGTTGATCCCGACGACGTGGCCCTCGTAGGTGTCGTCGCCCGGATGGACGAAGAAGGTGCCGCGATCGGCCAGCTGGATCATCGCGAACGGGGTGACGCTGCCGGCCCGGTCGGAGACCAGCGAGCCGGTGTGGCGCGCCCGGATCTCCCCGGCCCACGGCCCGTACTGCAGGAAGACCGCATTGGCGATGCCGGTCCCGCGGGTCTCGGTCATGAAGTCGGTGCGGAAGCCGATCAGACCGCGCGAGGGCACCTCGAACTCCATCCGCACCCAGCCGCTGCCGTGGTTGGTCATCTGCTCCATCCTGCCCTTGCGGGCGGCCAGCAGCTGGGTCACCGATCCCAGGTACTCCTCGGGCACGTCGATGGTCAGGTGCTCGAACGGCTCGTGTACCTTGCCGTCGACCTGCCGGGTCACCACCTGCGGTTTGCCGACGGTCAGCTCGAAGCCTTCGCGGCGCATCTGCTCGACGAGGATGGCCAGGGCCAGCTCACCGCGGCCCTGCACCTCCCAGGCATCGGGGCGGCCGATGTCCAGCACGCGCAGGGAGACGTTGCCGATCAGTTCGCTGTCGAGACGATCCTTGACCATGCGGGCGGTCAGTTTGTGTCCCTTGACCCGGCCGGCCAGCGGCGAGGTGTTGGTCCCGATGACCGCCGAGATGGCGGGCTCGTCGACCTGGATGCGCGGCAGTGCGACGGCATTGTCGGGGTCGGCCAGGGTGTCGCCGATCATGATCTCCGACATCCCCGCCACGGCGACGATGTCGCCGGCGTAAGCGATCTCGGCGGGTTCACGCTCGACGCCCACGGTCTGCAGCAGTTCGGTGATCTTGGCCTTCTCGATCACCGGCTGGCCGTCGACCTCCCGGCACCAGGCCACCTGCTGACCCTTGCGCAGGGTGCCGTTATGGATGCGCACCAGGCCCAGCCGGCCCAGGAACGGCGAGGCGTCGAGGTTGGTCACATGGGCCTGCAGCGGTGCGGACGGATCGCCCTTGGGTGCGGGCACGTTCTTGATCAGGACGTCGAACAGCGGGCCCAGGTCGTCGCCGTCGGGCACCGAGCCGTTGGCCGGCATCTCGGTGCTGGCGATACCGGCGCGGCCGGAGGCGAACAGCACCGGCAGGTCCAGGGCCAGTTCGGCGGCCTCGGCCGCCTCGTCGTCCAGTCCGGAGGCCAGATCCAGCAGCAGATCCTGCGCCTCGGTGACGATCTCGGCGATACGGGCGTCGGGGCGGTCGGTCTTGTTGACCACCAGGATCACCGGCAGCGAGGCGGCCAGCGCCTTGCGCAGCACGAATCGGGTCTGCGGCAGCGGTCCCTCGGAGGAGTCGACCAGCAGCACCACGCCGTCGACCATCGACAGTGCCCGCTCCACCTCGCCGCCGAAGTCGGCGTGGCCGGGGGTGTCGATCACGTTGATGACGTACTCGGTGCCGTCGGGCTGGCGGCGATGGACCGCGGTGTTCTTGGCGAGAATGGTGATGCCCTTCTCGCGCTCGAGGTCGCCGGAGTCCATGACCCGGTCGACCAGTTCGGCGCGCTCGCCGAAGACGCCCGACTGGCGCAGCATCGCATCCACCAGCGTGGTCTTGCCGTGGTCGACGTGCGCCACGATCGCGACGTTGCGGAAGTTGGTGTCAGCGCTCACTGAAGGTCTCTCTCGCTCTCTGTTCCCACCGCCGCGATCCGTGCTCTTGGTGCCGGACCGGTCCGGGGTGAAAATGAACCTCATCAGGGTAGCGGCATCGCCCCCTTCTGCGCGATCTGTGACCGCATCCGGCGATCTTACGGGCGTAACCTCGACGGTATGGGCAAGAAGAAGCCGGACCCGGCCAAGGTCGCGCGCCTGAAGCCGAAGAAGAAGTGCTGCAAGAAGAGCACCCGGTGCCTCAAGTGTCCCGTCGTCGTGCACAAGATGCAGAAGCTCGACTTCGATGCGATGACCAAGAAGCAGGCCCGCAAGGCGTTGGAGGCCGCCCGGGTCAATCCGGCCCGCCGGGGGCAGTGACCTGCACGGACGCTCCGCCGCGGGGATCTGGCGCACGCCGGACGGCGGTCGTGGCCGGCCGCCGCACCGGTGCGGCACCCTGAGCTGGGGTGCCCGGCATCCCGAGTACGTTCTGGCCCCCTCAGCCCAGGGGGCGAGACGAGTTCACGGGCACACAGGCGCCGCCGGGCGGGCGGGCGGTCCGAGCGTGCGGTTCGCACGATCCCGCCGGCGGCACGGTGGCGACGGTCTGCGCGGCTACGACGAATCTCACATCCCCGCCCGCGGCCGGGGTCAGCGAACGTCGAGTGCGACGGTCAGCGAACGTCAAGTGCGACGGTCAGCTCCGGCAACCAGGCGGTGTCGGCCGGGACCAGGGCTCCGCGGGCGGCCAGGGCCGCCAGCTCGGCGGCGTCCACCCAGATCAGATCCTGATGTTCGACGGCGCGCGGGGTGCCGGCCACCAGCTCGGCCCAGTGGGCCACCAGCAGCAGATCCTCGCGCAGACGCACCTGTTCGGTCAGCGGCGCACCGGCCACGACCCTCACGTCCAGTTCTTCGTCCAGTTCCCGTTCCAGAGCGGCGGCGCGCGTCTCGCCGGGACCGCATTTGCCGCCGGGCAGCTCCCACAATCCGGCGACCTCGGGCGGATAGCTGCGCTGGGCCAGCAGCAGTTCGCGGCCACCGCCGGCGCGCTCGCGCAGCAGGGCACCGGCCACCACATACCTCACCGGCCGATCACCGCGATCTGCCGCGGATCCAGGCGCAGCCGCACCGGTTCCCCGGCGGCGTACGGTTCAGCAGCCATCGCCTCCACCTCACCGGCATCGGTGGCCACCCGCAGTCGGGTGCCACCGGGCAGCACCGCGGCGTGGGTGATGGTGCCGTCGGCCCGCCCGGCCTCGGCGGGGGCGGCCCACAGCGACTCCGGGCGCAGCGCCACCCGGCACGGTCCCTGCGCCGGCAGCCCCTCGACGGCCTGCGCCGCGGCCTGCCCGAACGGTGTGTGCAGGACAGATCCGGTCACGGAGGCGTCGACGATCAGGCTCGCGCCCAGGAACCCGGCCACCCAGTCGTCGGCGGGCCGGTGCCACAGTCGCTGCGCCGGAGCGGTCTGCACGATCTCCCCGGCCCGCATCACCGAGATGCTGTCGGCCAGCATCGCCGCCTCGGCCCGGTCGTGGGTGACCACAACGGTCGGGGTCTCGGCGGCGCGGACGATATCGCCGATGGCGAATGCCAGGTCTTCCCGCAGCCGGGCGTCCAGGGCGGCCAGCGGCTCGTCGAGCAGCAGCAGACGCGGGCGCGGGGCCAGCGCCCGGGCCAGGGCGACTCGCTGAGCCTGCCCACCGGACAGAGCGGTCACCCGCCGCTCGCCGATGCCGGGCAGTTGCACCAGCTCGAGCATCTCCTCCACGCGCTGGCTGATCCGGGTGCGCGGCCAGCGGCGGCGCGCCAGCCCGTAGGCGATGTTGGCGGCGACGGTGCGCCCGGAGAACAGCTGGCCGTCCTGGAAGACCACCCCGAAGTCGCGGCGGTGCACCGGGACCGGGGCCAGGTCCACACCGTCCCAGGCGACGGTGCCGGCGGACAGCGAAGTCAGGCCGGCGATGGCACGCAGCAGAGTCGATTTACCGCAGCCGGACGGGCCCAGCAGCGCGCTGACCGGTGCCGTCGCCGCACCGACCGCCCAGTCGAGATCGTCGATCACCGTGGTCGTGCCGTACCGGACGGTGACCCCGCGCAGCGTCAAGATGCCCATATCAGCGGCCTCCGGCGACCTGCCGCGCCGCGCGCGGCGCCGCCAGCTCGACGAAGAAGACCACCACGGCACTCACAGCGACCAACAGTACGGAGGCCGCCATCGCCGCGGCGAGACTGTCGGCACCGGGGCGGCCCATCAGCGTGCCGATCAACACCGGCAGGGTGGTCGTGTTGGGCCGGGCCAGAAAGGTGGTGGCCCCGAACTCGCCGATCGCCATGACGAACGCGAATCCGGCCGCTGCACCCAGGGAGCGGCCGATCACCGGCATGTCGACGGTCCAGAAGACCCGCACCGGCCCGGCGCCCAGAACGGCAGCGGCCTCCCGGCGGCGCTGGGGCACCTCACCGAGGGCCGGCACCAACAGCCCGATCACCACCGGGATGGCGATCAGCGCCTGCACCGCCGGGATCAGCAGCGGCGAGGTGCCTATCTGCCGCGGCAGATAGGTGGTCAAGACGACGAAGCCGAAACCCAGGGTCACCGCGCTGACCCCGAGCGGCAGGATCGCCAGGGCGGCGCCAGACCGGGCCAGGACAGTGCCGCCGAAGCGGGTCACCGCCAGGGCGGCGAGCAAGCCCACCACCACCCCGATCACCATGGCCACCAGTGCGCTGGTCACCGAATACCAGAGTGATCCGGCCACCGAGGTGCCCGAGTCGTTCTCCAGCAGCAGGCGGTAGCCGGCCGCCGACCACCGGCCGCCGGGACGCAGCGAGCGCACCACCAGCGAGGCGATCGGGACCACCAGGACCGCCGTCGTCCAGATCAGGACCGCGATCACCGGCAGCCAGCCGAGCCCGCGAGGGCGCCGCAGCCGCACACCCCGGTCACTGGTCGACGGCGCACCGCGGCGACCCAGGAACCGGGCCAGCACCAGGGCACCGACCACCAGCAGAATCTGCAGGAACGACAGCGCCACCGCCTCGGGGATGCGGAAGTAGCCCACACCCTGCTGATAGATCTCGGTCTCCAGCGTCCGCAACCGGCCGTCGCCCAGGATCACGATGACACCGAAGCTGGTGGAACAGAACAAGAACACCAGTGCCGCGGCGGCCGCGACCGCCGGGGCCAGCCGCACCAGCACCACATCGGCGAACGCCCGCAGCGGGGAGGCGCCCAGACTGCGCGCGGCCTCGATCGCCTGCGGATCGATCTGCTGCCAGACCGCAGAGACCACGCGCACCACCACCGCGACGTTGAGAAAGACATGCGCCAGCAGAATCGCACCGAGCCCGGATTCAACCCCCCATCCGTCGAGCAGTCCGGTGCCCAGCGCACGGAAGGCCACGCCGACCACGACGGTGGGCAGGACGAAGGGCAGGGTCACCACCACTCGCAGCATCAGCGCACCGGGGAAGTCGACGGTGGCCACCAGCCACACGATCGGTGCGGCCACCAGCACCGCCAGCACCGCCGAGGCGGCGGCCTGGCCGACGGTGACGCCCAGCAGAGTCAGCGCCTCGGTCCGCCGCCACGCCTCGATCGGGGAGATCGCATCGGCATCGTCGAACGCCCGCTTGAGCAGGGCGCCCAGCGGCGCCAGGAACAGGGCGCCGACGAACAGCAGCGGGATCAGCGCGGCCAGCCCGCCGAGCATCCGCGGCGCGCGGGCCCGCAGGGTCTGTGTCCGGCTCACCGGCGAACGGTCTCGCGCCACTCCTTGAGCCATTGCTCACGGTTGTCGTTGATGTACTGCGGGGACATGCTGACGGTGTACTGCGGTGCCGGGGCACGACGCTGCCAGTCCTGCGGCAGCGGCGTCCCTTCCTGGACCGGGTAGACGAACATGGAGGTCGGCAGGGCCGTCTGCACCGCCGGGCTGAGCATCCAGTCGATCACCTTGCGGGCGCCGTCGGGATTGGCCGCCCCACGCAGAATGCCCATGTACTCGATCTGCGAGAAGCAGCCGGACAGGATGGCGCTGGTCCCGGGGGTGGCCGCCGGGGAACTGGCGTAGGAGACGACGATCGGCTTGCTGCCGTGCCCCTCCCCCGCACTGAACAGCTGGTTGTAGGCGATCTCCCAGCCGGAGACCACCTGCGCACCGTTGTCCATCAACGCCCGCCAGTAATCGGGCGCCTTGTCCTTGTAGGTGCCGATGGTGGCCAGCAGGAAACTCATCCCCGGCGACGAGGTCGCCGGATCTAGGAGGACCGCCTGATCGGCGTACCGGCTCTCCCGAAGATCCGCCAGACTGGTGGGGGCCGGCAGATTCTCGCGCTCGTACCATTGATCGTCGACGTTGAGGCACACGTCGCCGCGGTCGATGGCGGTCAGCTCGTTCTTCGATTCGGGCACCGCGTACCGGTCGGCACCGCCGGCGGCCAGCGGAGAGAGGTAGGGCTCGAGCGCCTCGGCCTCGATCGGCCGGGCGGCGAAGGTGTTGTCGATCCCGAAGACCGCATCGCCCTTGGGTTTACCGGCGCTGAGCGAGACCACCGACGACAGCTGCCCGGCGTCACCGGAACGGACGAAGTCCACCTTCAGTCCCGATTCTGCGGCGAAATCGTCGATCAGCCGCTGCGGCAGCGAGAACGAGTCGTGCGTCAGGACGGTGACCGTCGTATCCGGGGAGTCGCTAGTGCAGGCGGTCAGCGTGGCGACCAGCGCCCCGACCGCGAGCAGGGATATCGGAAGGCGTCGGAAGTGCTTCTTCACTGGGGCTCCTGCGGAATGTCAGCGGCGGCGGAATGTCAGAGGCGAATGCATCAGCAATGTACCGACCCGCCTGCACCGGCGAGGAGACCGGTGCGAAAACCACAGGCACCAATTGCCCCATTAGATAACAATTTCAACACCAGTCACAGCAGTTTCTTATTCTTCGGGTTAGACTCCCTCATCAACGACTGTTCTCGACTGTTAGGAACCTGCCGTGCGCATTGCACGAACTCGCCGCACCCTGGTGGCCGCTGCTTCTCTGGCCGCCGCGCTCACGGTCGCCGCTCCGATGGCCCATGCCGACCCGGCCGCACCCCAGACCCAGCAGACTCAGGACTTGGGCATTCCCGACGCGGCCAACGCCCCCGATGTGGACAAGCAGGTTCTGGACGCCCTGGGCGCCTTCGCCCCGGCCCTCATCGGCTCGGCCGCCACCAAGGACGAGAACGGCAAGGTCAACACCAAGCTGCTCGCCGAGGCGCGAGCGATGGCCGACAATCCGCTGCTGCCCGCAGAGGCCGCCGCCACCTTCCGCAGCCTGATCGACTTCCTCGGTGAGCCCGGCGCCACCGAGGCGGTCCGCGTCCAGGCCGCCGACGATCTGATCGCCGCCGTGCCGGCCGCCGAGAAGGCCGACTCGGATCCCACGATCCCCAAGGGCCCGAACAAGCCGCGCATTCAGCAGTTCCTCTACCCGACCATCGGCCTGGGCTGCATGCCCGAGGGCGGCAACTCGGTCGGCATGGCACTGATGACCGCCGGCCCGCAGGAGGCTCCGGCCCCCGGCCCCAAGCGCGGTGAGGCCGGCGTGGTCTACACCAGCCTGGGCACCGGTCCGGCCCTGAAGAACACCGCCCGCTCGCTGTGGATCTCCTGGATCAACATCGACAACGGCCGCGAAGGCCGTCAGCGACTGCTGCCGAACCCGAAGATCAATGCCGAGGACGGCCCCGGCACGTTCACGACGATCCTCAAGAGCGGCCGCGGCCGCGTCGTCGCCACCATTCACGGCGACGTCACGACCAAGTCCAAGGGCAAGCGCACCACCTGCACCATCGCCCCGACGATCGGCACCGCGATCATCTGATCGCTCAACCCTTCCCAGACGGACCCCACACTGCCCGCCGGCGGTGCGGGGTCCGTCTGTTTTCCCGCCACCTTCGCCCCTCACTCCCCGGCGAGTGAGAGCCACCACCCTCGGCGGCGGCCAGATTTCCCGAGAGTCGCGATCGGGTCACGAGACGGACTCGGCACCTTGCATTCACGCAACATAAGTGCTGTTCTTTAACTTGAACCTCATTGGTCACATCAGCCCCATGCTTTTCAGGAGTTCCGCCGTGGTCGCCCGTTCCCGTTTCGCTGCCCGCACCGGCCTGGTCGCCCTGGCCCTGGCACTGGCGGCGGCCACCACCGCACCCGCGCCGGTGCACGCCGAACCGACCACCCCCGACCTGGGCGCCCTGACCTCCCTGCTCGGCGGCGCCGGCGGCGACGGCTTCTCGCTGAGCTCGATTCCCGGCGACGCCGAACTGGCCGAGGCACTGCGGACCCTCAAGGCGGTGGGCGCCGAACAGAAGATCGTCGAGGTCTTGCAGGCCATCATGGGCGCCGAGGGCAGCCCCGATCTGGGGACGCTGGTGCCCGGCGGCGATGCCCCCGGCACCACACCGACGGTCCCGGGCACGCCCGATCCGGCCGATCCGGATCAGACCACCGACCCCGAGGCATCCGATCCCCCGGCGAGCAGCTCTCCGGCACCCGAGGATCCCGACGCGAGCACTCCGGCCGCCGCCCCGGTGCGGCGCACGGTCGACGCCCCGGTGACCACCGCGACCGACGGCCTGGCGGTGTTCGAGAAGCTGACCGGCGCCAAGGTGCTCACCCCGGCGTTCGCACCCTTCTGCGCCGCGACCACGGCCGACAATCCGCTGGGACTGGTCAGCGCCCCCGCTGCGGCGCTGCCCGGTCCGTTCCCGAAGGCCGGCAACACGACGGTCAAGGAGGCCCTCACCCAGGCCCTGCAGGCACTCAACATCGGCGTACTGGCCGACATCCTCGCCGAGAACCAGGATATCGACGAACTGACCGCGGCGCTGACCGCCGAACAGACGGCATTCGCCCTGGTTCCGCCGCCGGCCCACACCAACGAGAACTTCCAGGTGGCCTGGTTCAACACCGGCACTCTGCAGGGCGGCATGGCCGAGCTGAAGCCGCTGGCCGAGGTGACCGATTCCCAGCTCCTGTCCGCACTGGCCGGACAGGCCCCGCTGCGGCTGGCCCGGGTAGACACCGGTCAGGGGTCCATCCTGACCGCCGTCTTCGGTACCACCTCCAATGCCGGCCGCACCTGCTACTTCCTGCCCGCGGTGGGCATCGTCGATACCCCGTCGGCCTAGGTCGATACTCCGTCGGCCTAGTCCGCCCGGACCGAAGCGAATCGAGAAACCATGACTCCCCGGCAGCCCCGACTGCGTAAGACCCTGGCCGCAACGACCGCGGCGGCAGCACTGACCGCGGGAATCCTGACCGCGACCCAGGCCTTCGCCGACCCCGAAGCCGCGCGCCCGGCTACCGGCTCACCCGGCCAGACCGCAGGCGCGGTCTTCGCCAATCAGCCGCTGCCGACCGCTGATCTGCCCGCCGCTGCCGTCTCCGGTCAGCGGTACAGCTACTGGACCGAGGGCACCGACGACCGGATGCACCTGGCCGTGGCCACCATGCTCGAACCCAAGGGCAAAGCTCCGGCCGGCGGCTGGCCGGTGGTCGTCAACGCCCCGGCCGGTTACGGCCTGGGCGATGACTGCAACGCCTCCACCAACAGCAAAGCCGGCGATCCCGATACGGCCGGCCGGCTGCTGCGCAACGGCTTCGCGGTGATCACGCCCGATTACGGCATCATCGGCGATCAGCACTCGCCGCAGTACATCAACCATGCCGTGGCCGCCCAGAACATGGTCGACGCCGTGCTGGCCGGAGTCGTCGTCGACGGCTCGGTCTCCCCTCGCTGGGCGGTCCTGGGTGAAGCTCAGGGCGCGGCTGCGGCCATCACCCTGGCCCGCAAGGCGACCGATCAGAAGAACGCCACCGACTTCCGCGGTGCGGCCGCTACCAGCATTCCGGCAGGCGTGGACGTACTGATCAGCAGCCTGAGCCCGACCTCCCCGGCCGCCTCCGAAGCGGTGACCGCCGATGTGGTCTATGCGCTGGCCTCGCTCGAGGCCGACCAGGTCGAGCCGTTGCTGACCAAGAAGGGCCGCGAGCTGGTCGGCAAGGCGGCGACGTTGTGCAAGCCGGACCTGCAGAAACAGGTCCGGGGCGTCGCCCTCGGCGATCTGATGCTCAAGCCGGTGTCGTCGAGCCCGAAACTCCAGGCCAAGCTCAAGCGGTCGCTGGAGCTGCCCCGCAACGGCTACAGTCGTCCGCTGCTGCTGAGTCAGACGCTGCAGGACGATTCGATCCTGCTGCACGAGGCACTGCGTTTCCTGGCCGAAGCCCAACTGTCCAGCAACAAGGTTCAGGCTGTCAGCTACCTGACCGGGGACCCGGTCGATGCGCAGCGGCAGGAGCAGGCGGCGGTCCTGAAGTACCTCGACGGGCTCTTCTAAGACGCCGGGGCGTCTTAGGCGACGGCCGAACCGCGGCAGCTCGAGTACTGCGGATTCACCATCGGCACCAGTGCCAGCACGCCGATCTTCTGCCGGACGGTGAAGTCCACCCGGCCGTGACCGGGATGGATCACCGCCTGCCAGGTGACATGCGAGGCGCGGGTGGGCACCCGCACCACTCCCCGTTTACCGGTGGTCACGTTGCGCCAGTTGACCGTGGTCTCCATCGTGTAGATCCCGGCATTGGGGAAGATCCCCTGCTTCCGGTTGTTGCTCGCGATCAGCGCGATCGCAGGCGCCGGCAGCCCGTCGGACGGATGCTTCATCTTGTTCCACACATCGACGGTGATCCGCAGCGGCGGGCCGGGGAACGGGTCGGGGCTGTCGCAACGCAGGGTCTTGACGTAGTTGCCCTGATCGGCGTGTGCCTGGCCGGCGGCCAAGCCCCCGCCGGTCAGACCGGCGGCCAGAGCCAGCGCGGTGAGGGAACGAGCGGTACGAGACAGACGAGCCATGACAGCAGAGTCTGCCAGGCCCGACCCGACTAGCATGGCGACATGGCCGATCTGCACCTGACGATGGACCCTGCCGCCGACGAACTGCTCTCCCGCGATCCGTTCGCGCTGCTGGTCGGCGGACTGCTCGACCAGCAGTTTCCGATGGAACGCGCCTTCGCCGGTCCGCTGCGGATCCTCGAACGCTTCGGCACCCTGGAGCCGGCGGCCATCGCCGACGCCGACCCGGAGGCCTTCGCCGATCTGTGCTCACAGACCCCGGCGATCCACCGGTACGCCCGGTCGATGGCCGAGCGGATCCAGCAGCTGGCCCGCCTGATCACCGACCGCTACGACGGTCACGCCGAGCGGGTGTGGACCGAGGCCGCTTCGGGCCGCGATCTGGCCAAGCGACTCGAAGAGCTCCCCGGCTACGGAAAAGCCAAGGTCAAGATGTTCGTCGCCCTGCTGGCCAAACAACTCCACTGCCGCCCGCCGGGCTGGGAGGACATCGCCGGCGACTTCGCCCAGGAGGGCTTCCGCTCCATCGCCGATGTCGTCGATCCCGAGTCGCTGCTCAAGGTTCGCGACTACAAGAAGGCCCTCAAGCAGAGCGGGGCCAAGAAGTAGTGGCTGCTGAAATAGTGCCTGCTGGGACGGTAAAGTCCTCTCGCATGAGTGTCCCGAAGAAGGAACTGCGCGTAGTGGAGCCGAAGGATCTGCGCACCGCGGGTCTCAAGTTCACTCCCCGGTCCCTGGCGACGATGCCGATCCGCCTCGGATTCGCCGCGACCGGTATCGCGCTGAGCACCGTCGAATCGGCGATCAACGTCGCCCGGCTGGCCACCAGCAGCGTCGAGAACGAGATCACTCACGCCCTCGGCGTCGACAGCGAGATCGACCGCACCAATGTCGGTGCGCCCCTGGTGCTGCTGGCCCAGGTCGCTGATCTGCTGAGCCCGGACCGGCCGTTCGGCCGGCTGCTGGCGGTCGGCGGACCGTTGGACCGGCTGATTCAGAAGGGCGGGGTGATCGACCGGCTGACCGCGCCCGACGGGCTGTTGGAGAAGCTGACCGCCACCGGCGGCATCCTCGACCAGCTCACCGATGAGCGCAGCGCCCTGATGCGCCTGGCCGCCAAGGACGGCCCGATCGACCGGCTGACGCGCCCCGGCGGCGTGGTCGATCAGTTCACCGAGAACGGCGGCATCCTGGATCGGCTGACCAAACCCGGCGGCGCCATCGACATGCTGACCGACGAGAACGGCGCCCTGATGCGCATGGCCGCCAAAGACGGCCCGCTGGACCGGCTGACGCGCCCCGGCGGGGTGGTGGACCAGATCACCGAAAACGAAGGCATCCTCGAGCGGCTGACCACCGAGGGTGGCGTCGTGGACAAGCTCACCGCACCCGACGGTGTCCTGACCAAGCTCGCCCAGCCCGGCGGCGTTCTGGACCGCGCGGCCACCGATGAGGGTCTGCTCGATCAGCTCGTCGGCGAGGGCGGGGCGCTCGAGCAGCTGATCGCACCGGACGGCCCGCTCGACAAGTTCAACGACCTCGCTCAGACCCTGGCGGCGCTGCCGCCGAACCTGGCTGAAATGCACGAGGCGATCGACCAGCTCAATGAGGTGGTGGTGATGCTCAACAACTCGGTGGCTCCGCTGGGCAACCTGGCCGAGCGGGTGCCCCGGCGGTTCACCCGAGGCGGCGGCCGGTCGGCCACCGCCTCGGATAACTACCAGCCGTAGACCGGCTATCCGCTGACCCGGCTCAGCCGCAGGTTGGCGAATTCGCCCAGGCCCCACGGACCCAGCTCCCGGCCGTAGCCGGAGGCCTTGACGCCGCCGAAGGGCAGACCCGGCAGCGAGGTGCCGTGCTCGTTGACCATCGCCATGCCCACGTCCAGCCGGTCGGCGAGGGCGGTGGCCCGCTCCACATCGGAGCTCCAGACCGAACCGGACAGGCCGTAGTCGACGTCGTTGGCCAGTTCGATGGCCTCGTCGTCGTTGCTGACCGAATAGACCATGGCGACCGGACCGAAGATCTCCTCGCGGTAGGCGGCCATCTCCGGGGTGACCCCGGTCAGCACCGTCGGGGTCATGAAGGCGCCGGGGCCGTCGACGGCCTGCCCGCCGGTATGCAGGGTGGCCCCCTGGGCGACGGCCTCCTTGACCTGTTCGATGACGCGATCGCGGGCCGTGACCGAAGACAGCGGGCCGACGTCGGTGCCCGGATCGGTGGGGTCGCCCACCGTCATCGCCTCCACTGCCGCGGTCAGGTTCGCGACGAAGTCGTCGTAGATGTTCTCGTGCACGATGAACCGTTTGGGTGAGTTGCAGGCCTGGCCGCAGTTCATCATGCGGCCGACGGCTGCGCCCCGGGCGGTGGCCGCGACATCGGGGGTGTCGAGCAGAATGAACGCGTCCGAACCACCCAGTTCCAGCACCGACTTCTTCAGATGCGCCGCGGCGGTCTGGGCCACAGCCGCTCCGGCGCGGCCGCTGCCGGTCAGCGAGACACCCGCGATCCGCTTGTCACCGATCATCGTGGCCGCCTGCTCGTTACTGGCGTAGACGTTGATGTAGGCGTCGGCGGGCACACCGGAGGCATGGGCGATCTCCTCCATCACCGCCGAGGAGGCCGCGCAGATCGGCGCATGCTTGAGCACGATCGTGTTGCCCAGCAGCAGGTTCGGTGCCGCGAAGCGCGCCACCTGGTAGTAGGGGAAGTTCCACGGCATGATGCCCAAGAGCGAGCCGATGGGCTCGCGGGTCACGGTGGAACTGGTCGCACCCTGCGGATCCAGTTCCTGCGTCTCCAGCTGGGCCGGACCGTGTTCGGCGTACCAGTCGTAGATCATCGCCGTCAGCGCCAGCTCGCCGTGGGCCTGCTTGAGCGGTTTACCCATTTCGCGGGCGATCAGCTCGGCCAGTTCGTCGGCGCGCTCGCGGTAGGCGGCCGCGGTCTGGCGCAGCATGCGGACGCGCTCGTCGATGGAGGTGGTGCGCCACTGCCGGTACGCGGCGGCACTGCGGGCCAGTACATCTTCGACGTCCGCATCGCTCATGGTCGCGAACGTCTGCTCGATGGTTCCGGTGGCGGGATTTTCAGTGAGGTAGGCCATATCCTCGACTGTACGACGCACGGCGGCGGCCAGCACCCGGACCAGACGATCTGCGTCGACGGCCGCCGGATCGGTGGTCAACGAGACCGCAACGGTCTGCCCGATCCCGTGCACGCCGAGACTGGCCGCATGCACCGACGACAGCGCCGGGAAGCCGGCGGTGAACAGCACCGGGCCGCCGCCCAGCCGCAGATCGGCCGGTCCGCGGTACACCGAGGAGACCACCAGCGCTCCGGCGACCTCTCCCGGTACCTGCGACGCGGCGGCGGTGAGCCGGGCCGCCAGCGCCCGCAGGACCGGCGGTGCGGCGGTTGCGGCACGACGGCCGGCTCGCGCCGCGGCCGTCCGGTCGGCCCTGTCCGCATCGGCGATCTGTGCGGTGATCGCCGCCGCACGTCGCGCCGGCGGCAGCTGCGGGTGCAGGGCTATGCCGACGTTGTGGAAGCTGTTGCGGGCGGGCCGGCGAGTCCCCTGGGCGGGCCGGGCCATCGTCAGTTCGACCTGCAGAGCCGCATCGCCGCTGCCCAGGTAGGCGGCCAGAGCCGGGCCGAGGCGGGTCAGGACCGAGGCGGTGACCGTGGCACCGTCGACCACCAGATCGGTTTTGTCCACCAGCAGTACGTCGATTCGCCGGTCGGCGCCGGGGGCCGCGTTGAGGGCAGTGGCCGCCGCCGGTCCCGTCGGCCGCCGACCGCTCCCGACCGGATCGGCTGGCTGCCGGTACCACGCCCACAGTCCCAGTCCCAGCGCCGCAGCCAGACGCAGCGGGGTGGCCAGCATTCCGGCGACGGTCCGCACCGGCCCGGGCCGACGCCCGGGGCGCACGGGCCGACCCGGTGGCCGGTCACCGCCGAACAGGAACCGGGCCAGGTCGGCCACCCCGCGCCCGTCGGCCAGTGCATGGGAGACCTGCAGTACCACCACCCACACCCGACCGCTCGTGTGCGGAGCGCCGGTGAGCGGGCCGAACAGATGTACCCGCGTGGTCGCCGTCGTCGGATCCAGTCCGTCGGTGAGCAGTCCGGCCACCGACTGCAGACACTGTTCCCAGGTCGCCGGGCCGCGATGGCAGCGGACCGGTTCGGGTGCAAGATCCGGCTCGGTGCGGCACCAGCGTGGATAGGCCAGATCACCCGGCGCCGGCGCCACCCGAACGGCGAAGTCGTCGAGGCCCCGCATCCGGGCGGCCAGCTCCCGCGCGATCATCTCGGGATCGCTATCTGCTTGGGCCGCAAAGCAATACAGGCCGAACTGGTCGCTGACCCGATGCCGGGAATGCCAGAACATATCGGCATCGGCCGGGGTCAGCGCTGACATGACGACTCCTCGCAGTTCGCGGCGACCGCCACGGTAGGGTCGCGATATCCACCGTACGAGGGAGCTCGCACCATGCCCGAGGGCACCGTCACACAGTCCGTTCCGGTGATCGTGGGGGTCGGCCAGGCCTCCGAACGGATCGACGATCCCGACTATGCCGCCCTGGGCGAGGCCGACCTGGCCGCCGCCGCGGTACGCCAGACCCTAGCCGACACCGGCGCCGATCCGGCGGCCGTGGTCGCAGCGGTCGAGGTGATCGCCGCGGTGCGCTCGTTCGAGAAGTCCAGCCCCGCCGCCCATTCGCCGTTCGGCCGGCCCGACAACTTCCCCCGGGCCGTGGCCGCCCGCACCGGTATGGATCCGGCGCGAGCCGTCGAAGAGGTCACCGGCGGTCAGAGCCCGCAACATCTGGTGACCGAGTTCGCCGCCGAGATCGCCGCCGGCCGCGCCGGCGCGGTGCTGCTGGTCGGCGCCGAGGCGATGTCGACGGTGCGCCAGGCCGCCCGCTCCGACGGCGACAAGCCCGATTTCAGCGAACAGGTCGGCGGACAGCTGGAGGACCGCGGCTACCAGATCGCCGGGATGGTATCGGTGGAAGAGGTCAAACACGGCATCATCGCCCCGCCCACCCAGTACGCACTGCTGGAGAATGCCCGCCGGCACCGGTCGGGCCTCTCGCGCAGCGACTACGTCCGGCAGATGGGCGAGCTGTTCGCCCCGATGACGACGGTGGCCGCCGCCAATCCGCATGCGGCCGCCCCGCGCGCGTACACCGCCGACGAACTCATCGAGGTCTCGTCGAGCAACCGGATGATCGCCGACCCGTATCCGCGGCGGCTGGTGGCTCGCGATCAGGTCAACCAGGCCGCGGCGGTGTTGCTGATGTCGGAGGACGCGGCCGCTGCCGCCGGTATCGACCGCAGCCGATGGGTGTATCTGCACGGGCACGCCGACACCGTCGAACAGCCGCTGCTGGCCCGGCCGGACCTGTCGCAGGCCCCCGCTCAGCCTGCCGCCGTGCGCGAAGCCCTGGAGATGGCCGGCCTGACCATCGACCAGATCGACGCCTTCGACCTGTACAGCTGTTTTCCGGTGGCCGTCTCGGTGATCGCTGATGCCTTCGGGCTGGCCGCCGACGACCCGCGCGGCCTGACCGCCACCGGCGGGCTGCCCTACTTCGGCGGCCCCGGGAACAACTACTCGATGCACGGGATCGCCGAGATCGTGCAGCGCGTGCGCCGCACCCCCGGCTCACACGGTCTGGTCACCGCCAACGGCGGCATGCTGAGCAAACTGTCGGTCGGCATCTACTCGACCGAACCGGTGCCCTGGCGACCGTCCACCTCACCGGCCCTGCAGGCAGGCCTCGATGCCCGCCCGCGGGTGCCCCTGTGCCGTTTCCCCGACGGTCCCGCCACTATCGAGACCTTCACCGTCACCGATCCGGACCGGGATTCGCGCACCGGACTGGTGATCGGACGGATGGCCGACGGCTCGCGCTTCGTCGGTGCCGTCGATCCGCGCGATGAGGCGCTGTTCACCCGGTTGGCCGGCGAAGACGACCCGGTCGGCACCGGCGTGTGGGTGCGCTCGGCACCCGACCGCAACCACGTCACCGTCGACGAGGCGACCATGGACCGGCTCCATCCGCGCCGTCCGGTCGGTTTCCGCGACTCCTACGAGGACGTCCTGGTGCGCCGCGAGGGCCGCGTTCTGGAGATCGTCATCAACCGCCCGCAGTCGCGGAACGCGTTGAGCCCCAAGACAAACGACGAACTCGACGAGATCTTCGACGCCTACTTCGCCGATCCGGAGTTGTGGGTGGCGATCCTCACCGGTGCCGGCGACAAGGCCTTCTCCTCCGGTAACGACCTGGCCGCCAGCGCCGGTACCGGCGCGCTGGCCACTCCGGCGAACGGTTTCGGCGGGCTGACCAGCCGGCGCGACAAGCCCAAGCCGATCATCGCCGCAGTGAACGGCTACGCCCTCGGCGGCGGCCTGGAGGTGGCCCTGGCCTGCCATCTGATCGTGGCCGATCCGGCGGCGACCTTCGGGCTGCCGGAGGTGAAGGTCGGGCTGGTCGCCGCCGCCGGCGGGCTGGTGCGGCTTCCCCGGGCGGTCCCCGAGGCCCTGGCCCGGGACATGATCCTGACCGGCCGGCGGTTGACGGCGCCCGAGGCACTGGCGCACGGGTTGGTCTCCCGGGTCGCCGAACCCGGCGATGTGCTGGCCCTGGCCCGCGAGGTGGCCGCCGAGATCCTGGCCGCGTCCCCCACCTCGGTGCGCGAATCGATCGCGGTGATGGCCGAGTCCGACGGTCAGCCGGATACCGTGACCGCGGTGCGCGAGAGTCTGTCGGTACTCGACCGGGTGCTGGTCAGCTCGGACACCCGCGAGGGAATCCTGGCTTTCGTGCAGAAACGCGCACCCCGCTGGACCGGCCGCTGAGACTGCGCGGACCGGCTGCGCCGCCCGGTGTCCCCTCGGTACCGTCGAGGTTGCCGCGACCCGCGCGGCCCCGGCCGGCGACGGTCGAGCCGAACACCACCAGGAGAAGCACCATGAGTTTCACCGACAAGGCGAAGAACAAGGCCGAAGACCTCAAGGGCCGGGCGACCGAAGCCGCGGGCGCCCTCACCGGAGACGAGGAACTCAAGGAGAAGGGCGAGCAGGAGCAGGTGCTCGCCGAGGCCAACGAGATTGTGACCGACGCCGCCGACAAGGTCAAGGGCGGCGTCGATGCGCTGAAGGACAAGCTTACCGGACGTTAACCGGCCAGTTTCAGACCGATGACCCCGGCGATGATCGCCGCGACGCACAAGATCTTGACCGTCGAGACGGTCTCGGCTCCGGTGGCCATCGCATAGGCGACGGTGCCGATGGCGCCGACGGCCACCCAGACCGCGTACGAGGTACCGGTCGGCAGCTCCCGCATCGCATAGGCCAGTCCGCCCATCGAGATCACCAGGGCGCCGAAGAAGATCAGGGTCGGTCCCAACCGGGTCAGACCGTGGGAGCGGCCCAGGGCCGTCGCCCAGACGGCTTCGAAGGCACCGGAGACCAGCAGCACAAGCCACGACATGATGGATCCCTTTCGAACCACCGTCTTGTCGCGGACCGGGTACGGCGGGCTCGTCCGGGTGCCGGGATGCCCGGCGCACGCTGACGATCCTATCGGTCGCGCGCCGGGATCGGTAGCGTGGTCTCGACGACATCTGCCGCCCGCACCCCAGGAGGTCACATCATGGCTCAGAGCGATCCGTTCGGGCCCGACGACGAGGACTTCGACCGCTTCACCCGCGAGGTGGGCGACGGCCTCAAGGATCTGGTCGGGCGATTCCTGGCCGGACAGGCCGGACAGGCCGCCTGGTCGACGTTCACCGACGCCACCGCCCGCGCCAAGGCGCGCCCGGACCGCGAGGACCGGCCGGCCGAGCGCGAGGTCTCTGCCGACGCCACCAGCGGCGTCTGGGCGGTGATCACCACCACCGCGGGCGGGCCGCGGGTGGACCAGGTGTTTCCCACCGAGCTGGCGGCGCTGCGCGCCAACCAGCACAACACCGAAGCCGACCGACGCGTCCGTTTCCTGCCCTACGGCATCGCCGTGACCGCGCTCGACGGCGAGTGAGCGGGGACCGGGGTGCCCCACTGGTGGCAGCTGAACATCGTCGACGGCGGTAAGGGGCCGCTGCTGCTGGCGTTCTGCGCCTTCGTGGTGACCTTTCTGATCACCCGCACCATCACCCGGCTGATCCGGGCCGGTAAGGGTCCGTTCACCAACGTCTCCGCCGGCGGGGTGCACCTGCATCACTCGACGCCGGGACTGATCCTGCTCATCATCGGGGCCTTCACCGCGGTGGGGGCACCGACTCATTCGGTCTGGCCGTATGTCGCGGCGACTCTGGTCGGTGTCGGCTCGTCTCTGGTGCTGGACGAGTTCGCGATGATCTTCCGACTGCAGAACGTCTACTGGACGCAGGAGGGACAGCTGTCGGTAAATATGGTGACCCTGGCCGGCGCCTGCATCGGGCTGGCGGTGGTGGGCTTCTCACCCGCCCGCGTTCCCGAGCTGAGCGATCGGGTGATCACCACCCGCTGGGCCGTCGCCGCCGCCCTGGTGGTGCACTTCGGGCTGCTCGCGGTCACCGCCCTCAAAGGCAAGTCGGCGACGATGCTGATCGGACTGTTCCTGGCACCGGTGGCCTGGGTCGGTGCGGTGCGACTGGCCCGGCCCGCCCCCCCTGGGCGCGCTGGTTCTACGGCGACGGCGAAGTCGCCGCCGCCGCGCGCCGCGAGGAGCACTTCGACCAGCGCTGGGGTGCGGTGCGCACCCGATGGGACGATTTCATCGGCGGCACCCCCACCCCGCCGGCCACCGGCGCCCAGGGCTGAGCACCGACCGCATCGCCCCGATCCGGCTCAGGCCATCGCGGCCAGCGCAGCCAGCGCCTTGTCGGCATGCACGGTCATGTTGACCTCCGACGAGATGATGCCGGCGACCCGGCCGTCGGCAGTGATGGCGAAGGTGGTGCGTTTGATGGGCAGACCTGCGAGTTTGAGCAGGCCGCTGCGGGAGACGCCGTAGCGCTGAGACACCGCCCCGTCGACATCGGCCAGCAACGGATAATCCAGGCCGTGTTCCTCGGTCCAGCGGCCCTGCTTGGCCACGTCGTCCCGGCTGATCCCGATGCGCTGCACGCCGGCGGCGGCGAACTCGGCGGCCAGATCCCGGAAGTGGCAGGCCTCCTTAGTACAGCCGGGGGTGAACGCCGCCGGATAGAAGAAGAGCACCACGGGGCCGTCGTTCAGCAGTTCCGACAGGGTGCGGACGGCTCCGGTCTGGTCGGGCAGTGCGAAGTCGGGGGCCTGATCACCGATTCTCATACCTTCAGTGTGCCGCACCACAGGCTTGTGTGCTCACCGGTCCCGGCCGTGTGTCCACACCGGGGTGCGCTTGTCCAGGAATGCGCCGATCCCCTCCTGCGCATCGCAGGAGACGGCATTGGCCGCCATCGTCTGCGTCATCAGCCGGTAGGCCTCCGGTTCGGTGACGTCGATCTGCTCGTAGAAGGCGCGTTTGCCGATCGCCAGGGTGTGGCTGCTGGCGTCGGCGATGCGGGTGGCCAGCTCGTGCACGGTCCCGGCCAATTCCCCGGCCGGGACGGCCCGGTTGATCAGGCCCCAGTCCACGGCGGTGGCGGCATCGATCATCTCGCCGGTGAGCAGCATCTCCATGGCGCGTTTACGGCCGATCGCACGGGTCAGCGGCACCATCGGGGTGGAACAGAACAGCCCGATCCGGACGCCGGGTGTACTGAACCGGGCGTCGTCGGCGGCCACCGCGAGATCGCAGGTGGCCACCAACTGGCAGCCCGCCGCCAGCGCCATACCCTGGACCTGCGCGATCACCGGCTGCCCGATCTGGTGGATCACGCTCATCAACTCCGCGCACGCCTGAAAGATCTGGTCCTGGCGTTCGCGGGTGGCACCGTGCACCTCGGCCAGATCGTGTCCGGCGGAGAAGGCCGGCCCTTCGGCGTCGATCACGATCACCCGGACCCGCTCGTCGGCGCTGAGCTCGCGCAGCAGACGGGTCGCCTCACGCATGGTCTGCTCCGACAGCGGATTGCGCCGGCGCGGTTCGGCGAGGGTCACGGTGCCGATCGGCTCCTCGATACGGGCGGTCACGGCGGCAGTCGTCTCGGGCATATCCCCATGGTGTCGCGCCCGGCCCCGGTCCGCAGCCGGATGCCCGGAACACCCCCCGCCGGACCGCTCTCACGGGACCGGTCCGGCTCGAGATTCCGCCGCCGCCGCGTCCCGGCGGCCCCGGGCCGCGGCATGCCTACACTCGGGGTTGTGCCCACCAGAACACGATTCCGCTGGCTGTGGTGGTTGGTCGCGTACCTGTCGCTGGGGCTGGGCCTGATCGGAATCGTGCTGCCGCTGCTGCCGACAGTGCCCTTCCTCCTGCTGTCGGCCTATGCGGCCGCACGCGGTTCGCAGCGGCTGCACGCCCGGCTGCTGTCGGACCCGCGGATCGGCCCGATGATCACCGACTGGCAGCGCAGCGGCGCGATCTCCCGGCAGGCCAAATGGCTGGCCGCCGGGACGATGACCTTCGCGGCGGCCCTGCTGTTTCTTCTTGCCCCGATCATCTGGGTGGCGGTCGGCGCCACGGCCATCATGGCCGTGGTGTGCACCTGGATCTGGCTGCGACCCGAGCCCGACCGGCCATCGTCCGACCCCGAATGAGTGGCCGGGTAGATTCACCCGCATGGCGATCAAGGGACTGGCTGCCGTCGGCGCCACCATCGCCGTTCTGACCGCCGGCTTCGGCGCCACCCTGGGTACCGGCACCGCCGAGGCTGCCCCCAACCCCTCGGTCCGGGTATGCGCAGTGCTGGCCGGCAAGCCGTACCACGGCCCGCTCAACCTGCGCAGCGACGACTGGTGGGATATCTTCGGCCGCACCC
This sequence comes from Gordonia hirsuta DSM 44140 = NBRC 16056, assembly GCF_000333015.1. GTDB lineage: Bacteria > Actinomycetota > Actinomycetes > Mycobacteriales > Mycobacteriaceae > Gordonia > Gordonia hirsuta. The sequence continues at coordinate 135,126 of NZ_BANT01000004.1, forward strand.
AGAACACCGCCGGCAACGGCTGCACCGAATTCCGGAACGTCCAGGCACACAAGGGATACCGCGCCGTGGTCCGGGTGGAGAACATGCCGTGCCAGCACGGACTGCGCCCCGACGGCACCTGGTATCGCTGGGGTGTGCGCGGTGAACGCATCGGCCAGTCCAAGCGCGCGGTGACCAAGTCGACCGGCCGCACCGACCTGGGGCGCATGGTGGTTCGCCAGCACTACACCCAGTGTTTCTGACGCTCCCGGCACCCTGACTTGGGGTGCTCGGCACCCCGAACTCGTTCCTGGGCGACGGAGCGGCGTTCGGCGCGGGCTACCCGGAATCAGCACCCGGCAACGCCGACCGATCGACCGGTGACAGACCACGAGGGCGGCCACCGGGAGATAGTCCCGGTGGCCGCCCTCAGTGTTCCCGTCAGATCGCGTCGTCCATCCGACTCGGGATGTTCGATCCGGTCAGGACGTCATCGACGCCAGATCTGCGTTCAGCGTCCGGCTCGGACACATCGCATCGTGCAGCTTCTGGGTGTCCGGCTTGTAGTAGCCGCCCAGATCCACGGACTTGCCCTGGACCACCGACAGCTCCTCGAGGATCGTGTCCTTGTCGGCGGCGAGCTTCTCGGCGAGCGGAGCAAAGTGCGCGGCCAGTTCCGCGTCCTCGGTCTGCGCGGCCAGTGCCTCCGCCCAGTACAGGGCCAGCCAGAACTGGCTGCCGCGGTTGTCCAGCTCGCCGGTATTGCGCGAGGGCGACTTCCGATTCTCCAGCAGCTTGCCGGTGGCCTCGTCGAGGGTCTCGGCGAGCACCGTCGCCTTGGGATTGTCGTTCTTGCGACCGACGTCGTCCAGGCTAGCGGCCAGGGCAAGGAACTCCCCCAGGGAGTCCCACCGCAGGTGGTTCTCCTCCACCAGCTGTTTGACGTGCTTGGGAGCACTGCCGCCGGCGCCGGTCTCGTACAGTCCACCGCCGGCCATCAGGGGCACGATCGACAGCATCTTGGCGCTGGTGCCCAGTTCCAGGATCGGGAACAGGTCCGTCAGGTAGTCGCGCAGGATGTTGCCGGTCACCGAGATGGTGTCCAGCCCGCGCATCGCACGTTCGAGGGTGTACCGCATGGCCCGGACCTGCGACATGATCTGGATGTCCAGACCCTCGGTGTCGTGGTCGGCCAGGTACTTGTTCACCAGCGTGATCAGGTTGTTCTCGTGCGGGCGGTACGGGTCGAGCCAGAAGACCGCCGGCATCCCGGAGGCCCGGGCGCGCTCCACGGCCAGCTTCACCCAGTCCTGGATCGGGGCATCCTTGACGATGCACATGCGCCAGATATCGCCGGCTTCGACATCCTGGCTCAGCAGCACCTCTCCGGTGGTGGAGTCGACGATGTTGGCCACACCGTCGTAGGGGACCTCGAAGGTCTTGTCGTGCGAGCCGTACTCTTCGGCCTTCTGCGCCATCAGTCCGACATTGGGCACGGTGCCCATCGTGGTCGGGTCGAAGGCGCCGTTGGTCTTACAGAAGTTGATGATCTCCTGGTAGATCCGGGCGAAGGTGGACTCGGGCATGACGGCCTTGGTGTCCTTCTTGCGGCCGTCGGCGCCGTACATCTTGCCGCCGATTCGGATCATCGCCGGCATGGAGGCGTCGACGATCACATCGCTGGGCGAGTGGAAGTTGGAGATGCCGCGGGCCGAGTCGACCATCGCCAGCTCCGGCCGCTGCTCGTGGCAGCGGTGCAGATCCTCGATGACCTCTTCCTTCTTCGACGCCGGCAGGGTGTCGATCTTCTCGTACAGGTCGACCATGCCGTTGTTGACGTTGACGCCCAGTTCCTCGAAGAGTTCCCCGTGCTTGGCGAAGGCGTCCTTGTAGAACACCTTGACCGCGTGACCGAAGACGATCGGGTGACTCACCTTCATCATGGTGGCCTTCACGTGCAGCGAGAACATGACACCGGTGTCGCGGGCGTCGTTGAGCTGCTCCTCGTAGAACTCCAGCAGCGCCTTCTTGCTCATGTACATGCTGTCGATCACGTCGCCGGCGTCCAGCGGAACCGTCTTGAGCAGGTGGACCTCACCGTCGGGGGTCACCACCTCCATACGCGCATCGCAGGCATGGTCCAGGATCATCGACTTCTCACCGGCGTAGAAGTCGCCGTGGGTCATATGGGCGACGTGGCTGCGTGAGGCCATCGACCACTTGCCCATGCTGTGCGGATTGGCGCGGGCGTACTCCTTGACCGCCTTGGGTGCCCGACGGTCGGAGTTGCCTTCGCGCAGAACGGGGTTGACCGCGCTGCCCAGGCAGGTCTGGTAGCGATCGTGGATCTCCTGCTCTTCGGGGGTCTTGGGATCCTCCGGGTAGTCGGGGAGGTCGTAGCCCTTGGCCTGGAGTTCGGCGATGGCGGTGTTCAGCTGCGGCACCGAGGCACTGATGTTGGGCAGCTTGATGATGTTGGTCTCGGGGAACTGCGTCAGGCGACCGAGTTCGGCGAGGTTGTCCGGGACGCGCTGTTCCTCGGTGAGCCGGTCGGGGAAAGCGGCCAGAATGCGGGCGGCGACGGAGATATCACTCGTCTCGACGTCGATTCCGGCGGCCGCGACGAAGGTGCGCACGACCGGAAGGAATGCCTCCGTCGCCAGTCGCGGTGCCTCATCGGTCAGCGTGTAGATCATCGTCTGGTTTTCGGAGGTCATAGGGTATCGACTCTTTTCAGCTCGTGCGGATCGCGTTCTTGTGGAACTCCGTTGTCTCACTGACCTCCATTCTGGCCTCAGAAACACGTTTGTGGGTACCGGCCCGCAGAATGCGAGGTGACCCACACCACGCCACATCGTTGACCTGCATTGCTTGCAGTAGTACGCAGCCGGATCGTTGCTCTGGTAGGGCGACGCCGGGGCGACCGGAAAATGGCCGGGCGATGGACGGGAGGCAAGCATTTGCGCCCCAGCCGACGGGGCGCGAAGCTGTCTGTCGTGACCCGCATCCGGCTGCTCGTCGTCAGCCTCCTCAGCGCCCTGGCTCTCCTCGCCCCGACCGTTCCGGCACTCGTCTCCGCGGCACCGGCCCCCGCCGGTTTCACGCCCGGCCAACTGATCGGTCCGTTCGAATCCGATCTCCCGCCCGGCGGCAGCTACATTCCGGTATTGAACGGATTCACCGTTCTGCGGGACCGGCATCCGCAGGTGATCGCACAGAACCTGAACACCACCGTCGAGATCAACCGGTCGGCGGACCCGGCTCAGCGCCGCGATGCGATCGCAATCAACTACGACGACCGGATCATCTCGCTGTCGTACGCCCTCGGCGACACCGTCGGCGGCGAGTTCCGCACGCTGCTCGCGGCGGGCAAGCTCCCCAAGGTCGCGGCTCTGGTCTCCGGATACACCGCCCGGGCCATGCTGCCGATGGGCACCACGCTGCTGGAGAAGGAATACTTCGACAACCCGCGGCCGTTCGAGGTCGCACCCGGCCGGATCACACGCTACGACCGTCCCGGCGGAACCGCCTACACCGATGTCGCGGGCAGCGGCTCCTACCCCTCCGGTCACACCGCGATGGGCTACTGGCAGGGCGCCCTGCTCGCCTCGTGGCTTCCCGAGCTCGGTCCGCAGATCATCGCTCGCGCCGGCGATATCGGCCGCAGCCGGGTAGTGCTCGGTGTGCACTATCCCCTCGATGTGATGGGTGGACGGATCTTCGGGCAGGACCTCGCGGCCGCACGCCTGGCCGACCCCGGTTTCTCGCCGCTGCTGACCCAAGCCGGGGCGCAGCTGCGCCGGGAACTGTCGGCGGCGCTGGGCACGCCGGTCGCCAAGGCCATCGCAGCCGATCCCACCGTCGGCTCAGCCGACGAGGCCGTGCGGGCCCATCGTGCGGATATGACCTACGGATTCGACCGGATCTTCCCGTCGATGCGCAGCACCATCCCCGCCTCGGCCGCTGCACTGCTGCGCACACGCTTTCCGCAGCTGACCGATGCGCAGCGGCTGGACATCCTGCGTCGCACGGCGCTGCCCGCCGGTTACCCGCTGGACCAGTCCGGGCCCGACGGCGGCTGGGTCCGCATCGATCTGGCCGCCGCCTATGCGGCGATCCCCTGATCCTCCAGCGGGTACAGACGCGTTCGCCGACCCGGCCGGGGACCCCGCCGGCGCCCCCGGCGCCGGGGCCCGGTGCCGTCGACGGTCACGGTGGAACGACGACCCCCTGTCAGGACGGTTCACGCAACACGCTGAAGTGCCGCACCGTACCGGAAACGCCCGGTAGCTCCTGGGGTTCAGACCAGGTCTTCATTCCGTCGGCGCTGTCGGAGTAGAGGTACTTACCGCTCTTGTAGGCGTCGAAGTACAGGCGCCAGTGGCCGTTGGGCAGCGCAGTCACGGAAGGACCTTCCACCAACTCTCCCCAGGGCCCCGGTTCGACGAACGTGTACGGTCCACGCAGCGCCGGAGCGGTCGCGTGTTCGAGTACTTTCTTGGTCTCGTTCTTGACGAAGGCGTGATAGGTGGCGCCGACTTTGACCACCGTGGTGTCGATGCGGTCGGCGCCCAGCCCCTGCAGCGGGATCGGCACGCTCCAGTTCCGCAGCGACGAGTCCCGCGCCGTCAGCAGGTAGGGAACGAAACCGCCACCGGTCGACATAGACATGATGAGGTGGGTTCTGCCTCCGTCGACGACGAACTCGGGCGCCCAGGCTTTGGTGGTGAACGGCGAGAGCGACGGCCCGTCCTGCCACCCCGCAGACCCGGTGATGCCCAGCGGGTTCACCGGTCCCGTGCCGTCACCGGTGCCGGGCAGCAGTGCGCAGCACAGCGGTGTGGGGTGATTACCGAGGAACTCCCAGGTGAGACGGTCGGTGCTGCGGGCGAAGCCGATGTTCGCACCGTCGGCGGTGGTGTAGGTGACGTAGTACTGGCCGTCGGTGTGCCTGAGGAGGCTGGCGTCGCGGACGTAGCCGGCCGGCGGCCGATACGCCGCGCGTTTGAGCAGTCGGAACACCGTGCCGTCGCTGGACTCGTAGACGTCCATATCGCGCGCGCTGGCATTGCTGAACGCCACCATCGTGTACCGCCACTCGGCCGGAGCGTCAGCGGCGGCGACGGCCGGCCGGGACACTGCCCCGCCGACCAGCATCGCCACCACGGCGACCAGAACCACTCTGCCTCGATGACCCCGTTTCACCCCACCAGTATCAACAGAATCACCTGACACAGCGGAATAGGTGGCGGCAAACCGCGTCGAAACCGTGACCAACCCGCGGTCCCCGGCTACTCGGCCACCGCACCCGGCACTAGGGTTGCTGCATGACCACCAGGCCGTATCGTCCGCCCGGGGACGTTCTCGTCGTCTCGGCCACCCGCGCGGAGGCCGCTCACGTCCCCGACGGGACACAGCTGCTGATCGCCGGTCTGGGAAAGGTCCGGTCGGCGACCGCGCTGACCCGCCACCTGGCGGCGATGCCCGGTCGCTACCGGCGCGTGGTGAACATCGGCACCGCCGGAGCGCTGCACGACCATCACGCGGGCCTGTACGTCCCCTCGCGGGCCGTCGAACACGATCTATCGGCGACCGCCCTGGCCGCGCTCGGCTACCCCACCCCCGACAGCTGGGACATCCCGGCCGGCGACGGTTCGGTGCTGGCCACCGGCGACACCTTCGTCAGCGATCCTGCCGCTCGTGAGCGACTGTCCCGGCGGGCAGATCTGGTCGATATGGAAGGCGCCGCCCTGGTGCACGTCTGCACCGAATTCCAGCTGCCCATCCGGTTGGTGAAGGTGGTCAGCGACAACGCCGACGATGCGGCGATGGATTGGCCCAGTGCGATCGACGCAGCCGCCCGCGACCTGCGTGACTGGCTCACCGCGACAGACTTCGGCCGCGAACCGGGCCCGCGTTAGCGGCAACGGCCAGGTCCGGTTCGACACGGGCGCCGCGTTGTGAGTACATGACGGGGTGAACACCTCTGCCTCTGCCGCCCAGCCCGCGGCAGGCCCTCCGGCCCGGGAGATCACGGCTCCGCTGCTGCTGGCACTGGCGCTGCTGTCGGCGGTCGCCCCGTTCGCCATCGACCTCTATCTCCCGGCCTTCCCGGAGATGACCACCGAGCTGGACACCTCCGCCACGGCGGTACAGCTGACCCTGACGGCCTTCCTGCTCGGCGTGATGCTCGGGCAACTGGTCTTCGGGCCGTTATCAGACCGCTTCGGCCGGGTGCCGCCGTTGCTGGCCGGTGCCGTGCTCTGCGTCGGCGCCGGAGCGGTAGCCGTGTTCGCCCCGAACATCACGATCCTGGTGGCCGCACGTTTCGCACAGGGCCTCGGCGGCGCGGCAGGCATGGTGATCGGCCGGGCGATCATCGCCGACCTGGCCTCCGGCAAGGGCGCTGCCCGAGCCTTCAGCCTCATGATGATCGTCGGCGGTATCGCCCCGGTCATCGCACCGACGGTCGGCGGCTTCCTCGTCGACCCCCTCGGCTGGCGCGGATTGCTGGCCGTGGTGCTGGCGATCTCTGTCCTCATGCTGATCACGGTGATCGGCGTGATCCGCGAGACCCACCCACCGGAGGCCCGCGGCGCTCGCGTCGGCCGGCCGCAGTCTGATTCGGTCTGGCGCACCCTGGGCAATGTGACGTTTCTCGGCTACAGCGGAACGTTCGGATTCGCCTTCGCCACGATGATGGCCTACATCGCCGCTTCGCCCTTCGTCTATCAGGACATGATCGGCCTCAGCAGCAGCGGCTACGGTCTGGCGTTCGGCGCCAACGCGCTGGCGCTGACCGCGGTCAGTGCCCTGGCCGCCCGGCTGGTCTCCTCGCACGCGGTCGAGCATCTGGTCGGCATCGGGCTGGGGATAGTCGGTACCGCAACAGCGGCCTTTGCCGTCCTGGTGTTCGTCGCCGCGCCGGCGTGGACCCTGGCACTGCCGTTACTGGTCGTCCTCGGCGGCCTGGGACTGATCTTCGGCAATGCCACGGCCCTGGCGATGTCGGCGGTCGACGCGCATGCCGGTGGGGCGTCGGCGTTGCTGGGCGCGTTGCAGTTCGGACTGGCCGCACTCGTCTCCCCACTGGTCAGCATCAACGGCGAGGACACCGCCGGTCCACTGGCCGCGGTGATGCTCTCCACGATGGCCATCGCCGCTGGGGCCTTCGCGCTGGCCCGCCGCAGCGACCTCAGGCCCGGCGGCGGCAGTGCCCGGGAGATCGCGGTTCCGCTCCCGGACTGAGCCGCTGTCCGGTCTCCGGGAGCGGCGCCTCACTCAGGCTGCGCCGAGTGACGAAGCGGTGCGGCGCGCCCGTGAGCGGGTCGGCGAAGGCCAGCTCGCATGCCAACAGTTGCAGCGGGAGTTCGTAGTCGTCGGGCGCCTCCGGCAGCAATGTGGGGTACAGGCGGTCGCCGAGGATGGGGGCGCCGACCGCCGCCAGATGCACCCGCAACTGGTGCATACGTCCGGTGTGCGGATGCAGCCGTGTCTGCACCACGCGGCGCCCCGATGCCGCAGTGCCCGAGGCGAGCACGTCGATCGTCGTCTCCGCCTCGCGCGCGTTCGGGCCGTCGACGATCGCCCGCAACTGGCCGCGGCGAGACTCGATCCGGTTGCGGTAGACCACGGGCACCGGCCGACCGGCCAGTTCGGGTGACTGCCGATTCCAGTCGGCCGGCTCGGCGGAGACCGCCTGATACACCTTGTCGACCCGGCGCTGAGCGAACAAGGACTGGTAGGCCCCGCGCGTCTGGGGCCGGGCCGAGAACATCACCAGTCCGGCCGTGGCGCGGTCCAGGCGGTGGATCGGCGTCAGGTCTGGGTTGTCCAGCCGAATCCGCAAGCGGACCAGAGCCGATTCACGCAGATACCGTCCGCCCGGGGTGGTGGACAGAAAGTGCGGCTTGTCGACGACCACCAGATCGTCGTCCCGGTAGAGGATCTCCTCGGTCACCGGGATCGGCTCCTCCGCGGGCAGTTCGCGGTAGTACCAGACACAGCGGTGCTCCCCCAGCGGCGTCGAGCGATCGATCAGCCGACCGTCGTCGCCGACGATCTCACCATCGTCGACTCGGCGATACAGGTCCTGCGGATCCAGGTGCGCGAATCGCTCCACGACGAACTGCGCGATCGTCGGCCACGGACCGGACAGCGGCACGCGCAGCCGGGTGGGCCCGACGCCGTCCCGCACCGGCAGCGGCGGGCTCATCGGCGGCCCGGCGGATCGTAAGACGGCACGGCTTCCCTCCTGACGGCGGCGACTCCTGACAGCGGTGAGTGGATGCATTCTCTCACCGCCGGCCTCCAGCTCCGGCCCCCGTGGCCGGGCACCGCTGAACCGGCACCTGACACAACCGTCACGCACAACCGTCACGGATGTGGGTAGCTGTCGCCGAATTCACCGATCAGTGACACCTGTGCACACCCGTGACGGTTGTGCGTGACGTTTCTGCCCGCGGAGACCTCGACGGCCACCTGACGGGTCTCCGATCCGGAGACTCAGCGCCTGCAGCACCGAGTTCGTCCGACCCGGGCCACCCGACCAGATAGAAGAACCCTTCCATCAATACCCCTGTAGGTATATAGTCGGACATACCCCACGGGGTATTTTGGTCGAGTGATTCACCCCGGGTCCCGTAGTCAAGGAGTCCTCATGGCGACAACGGTCATCCTCGGAGCCGGCGTCAGCGGCCACGCGGCCGCGCAGCATCTGTCCCGCAAGCTCAAACGCACCGGCCACCAGGTCGTGATGATCTCGCCCAACAGCGAGTGGAACTGGATTCCGTCCAACATCTGGGTGGGCACCGGCGCGATGCCCGGCCGCAAGGTGGTCTTCGATCTGGCTCCGGTGTACCGGAAGATGAAGGTCACCTTCCACCAGGGACGCGCCACGCAGATCCATCCCGAGGGCGACGGCACGGGCAGACCCTTCGTCATATTCGAGCGCACCGATCCCGGCCACGAGGGAGAGCTCGGCCAGGTCGAATACGACTATCTGATCAACGCGACCGGTCCGCAGCTGACCTTCGACAAGACCCCGGGACTGGGGCCCGACGGCGGCCACTCGCTGTCGGTGTGCACCCGCGAACACGCCGAGGAGGCGGCCGGCGCGCTGCGCACGCTGATCGAGGAGATGCGGGTCACCGGCCGCCGCGCCACCCTGGTGGTCGGGATGGGGCACGGACAGTGCACCTGCGAGGGCGCGGCGTTCGAGTACGTCTACAACGTCGATCACGAGCTCCGCAAAGCCGGCGTCCGCAGCCAGGCCCAGCTGGTGTATCTGACGAACGAGGCGGAGCTGGGCGACTTCGGCGTCGGCGGCATGACCTTCTCCGAACGCGGCTTCCTCACCGATTCGCGAATGTGGACCGAGTCGCTGTTCCGGGAACGACAGGTCGAGGCGATCGTCGGCGCCGGTGTACAGCGCGTCGAGCCCGGCCGCGTGGTCTACGAGAGCCTCGACGGCACCATGCACGAGCTGGAGTTCGACTTCGCCATGCTGCTGCCCCCGTTCACCGGGGTGCCGCTGCAGGCGATCGGCGCGGGCGGCCGGGATCTGAACGACGAGCTGTTCGCACCCAACGGGATGATGAAGGTCGACGCCCGCTACGGCGTCACCGATCCGGGCCAGTGGTCGCCGCAGGACTGGCCCGAGACTTACCAGTCGCCGTCGTACGACAACATCTGGGCCGTCGGCATCGCCTTCGCGCCGCCGCACGCGATCTCCACCGGACACGTGACCCCGAACGGCACGGTCATCGCCCCGGCTCCCCCGCGCACGGGTATGCCCTCGGGGGTGATGGGCAGGGAGGTGGCGCTCACGATCGCCGACCGGATCCTCCATCCGGAGAAGGCCGTCGAACGGCACGCCTCGATGGCCCGGATGGGCGCGGCCTGCGTGGCTTCCACCGGCGTCGGACTCAAGGGCGGATCGGCGGCCTCCATGCTGATGCATCCGATCGTCCCGGACTTCAGCACCTACCCAGAGACCGGTCGCAGCCCGGCCACCACCGGTGAGATCGGACTGGCCGGGCACTGGGTCAAGCTGCTGCTGCACTACCTGTTCCTGTGGAAGGCCCGTCACCGGCCGTTCTGGTACCTGATCCCCGAATGACACGAAAGGAGATCGCGATGACTGTCCCCGATCCCACGGATGCGGCCTCGGTCGAGGTCGCCGCGCGTATCGCACGCGCCCCGCTGCCCACCGCGAAGACACTGCGCAAACGGCAGGCGATTCCGACGCAGCTCTTCAAGGCCGCGCAGTTCAGCGCGCGCATCATGAAGGTGGTCCTCTCCGGGCACTGACCGACCGGAACCCTCCACTGGGGACAATGGACTCCATGGACGATCTGCTCATCCCACCGGGTCCCGGCGCGCCGCGCGGTCTGCGCATTCCGGCGGCCGAGCTGGTCGAGCAGTTCTCGCGGTCCTCCGGCCCCGGCGGGCAGGGCGTCAACACCACCGATTCCCGGGTGCAACTCAGCATCGATCTGGCCGCGACGACAGCGCTCGACGAGACGCAGCGCCGCCGCGTGCTGACGAACTTGGCCGCCCGGCTCGACGGCACCGTCCTGACGATCACTGCGTCGGAGGAGCGTGCGCAGCGGCGCAACCGGTCGGCGGCGCGGCGGCGCCTGGCCGAGTTGCTGCGAGAGGCCCTCGCCCCGGCGGTACGCCGGCGGCCGACGCGTCCGACGGCCGGTTCCCGGCGGCGACGGCGCGAGGCCAAGGTCCGGCGCAGCGCCGTCAAGAGAGACCGGCGCAGGCCCGGCGACGACGATTAGCGCCACGAGGTCAGCCGCCGAGTGGTCAGTCGTCGAACGCGGCCTTCATGCAGCGCATCGCAGCCAGCGTCTTGGGCACCCCGATGTAGGGCATCAGGTGCACAAAGCATTCGGCGACCTGTTCCTTGGTCATCCCGGCGACCTCGACGGCGGTCTTGATATGGCCGGTCAATTGCGGTTCGGTACCGCCCATCGCCGCCAGCGCCGCCATGTTGAGCATCTGCCGGTCGGCCAGCTCGAGCCCTTCCCGCTGATAGGTGCCGCCGAACACCGCGCCGACCACCCAGTCCGAGGCGCCGGGAGCGAACTCGTCGAGTTGGCGTTTCCAGGCCGCAGCCCCTTCCGGAGACTGTGTCTGGGCGATGAACTCCTCGCCCTTGTCCATGCTCAGGTCCATCGGAGTCACCCCTTGAGGACGTAGCGCAGGATTTCCACGACCTGGTCGGTGGTGGTGCACCAGGCCTGGGCCTGGGCGTCGACCTCCTTGAGCGGATGGACGATGTCGTCGTCGTGCAGCGTCACATACGGCTTGCCCAGGGCGGCGCAGTAGCCGGCGTCGAAGGCGGCGTTCCACTGCTTGTACTTGTCACCGAAGCGCACCACCACCAGATCGGCTTGCTCAATCAGGGTGCGCGTGCGGATGGCGTTGACCTTGGCGGACTGGTGGTCCCGCCAGAACCCGCTGCCGGTCTCGGCCAGGTGGTCGCCGGCGGCGTCGCTGGCGGGATGATCGGTCACCGGGGCGGTGAAGACCACGTCCAGTCCTGCGGCCTGTGCGCCGCGCGCGATCTCCTCACGCCAATCGGTGTGGATCTCACCGGACAGGTAGACAGAAAAACTCATCACTGAATCCCTTGCACTCGGGGTGGCAGATTCGGTCTGCGCGTTCTGTTTCGACACCATCCTAGTGACCCGGCGGACACGAGCCGATCACCGATCGAACCGCAGCCCGCCCGAGCGGGAAGGTCCGCTAGGACTGAGACGCTGCGGTGAACACCGTCTTCGCGACACCCCCGCCAGGCGCTGTCGCGACCAGTTCGAAGGTGCCGTCGACGAGGGAGCCGCGCAGCGCCAGACCGGCAACGGATGTGCCCGGAGCGGCCTCCCACAAGGTCGTGCCGTCGCGGCTGATCAGCCGGAGAGAGCCTCCGTCAGCGACCAGGGTTCCGGGCAGACTCGCCGGCGCCTGAGCCAATGCCTCCCACAAGGCCTTCCCGTCCGCCCCGGACAGCACCGGTCCCCGCGCGGGATGGTTTGTCAGTGTCGCCGAACCGTCCAGTGCTTTCAACGATTCGCCCGGCAGCAAGCGTGTTCGCCCAAGCTCACCGACCCTGTCGGTGACTGCGCACTCACCAACAAGGCTCTGTCCGATCAGGGACCGGACGGTACCGGCGTCCCACTCGTTGCCGCCCCATCCCTGCTCGGCCAGCAGGACCATGGTCTTCGTGAACGCCGCGATCGCCGTCATGTCACCGATGCCGATCGCGCCCGCCCAGGGCAGCCACGCGCCCGAGGCGTACGCAGAGGCATTCACGGTTCCCGCTTGCACCTGAGTCGCGGCGACGACCGCGACCCCCGCCTGCGTCGCCGCCCTCAGTGCCCGCGCGACAGCACCGTCCTCGGGGCTGTCCGGGGCCCCGGAGGGGAAGTTCCCCTCGCCGCAAGACTCCAGGACGATGCCCTTGGCACCCGCCGACACGAGGGCATCGACGATCTCGGCGATGAAGGCCGTCGAGCCGCTCGCTGCGAACGGAGCCGGAAACGCGGGAAGGGGCACGACGGGGGTGCCGCCGATGTGGTCGGCAATGTGGGACAGGCGCTCCTGTGCGCGAGTCCGGACGGCGGGATTGCTCAGCGCCACATCGTCGCTGACCGGCCCGGGCAACACCACCGGGGTGTCGAGTTCGAAGTTGATTCCCACCTGTGCCAGCGAAGCAAAGTTCGGCAACGAGAAAGCGTTGTCCTCGCTGGCGTTGGACTTGATGACCCGGGGCCCGCGGAAGATGTGGCCGCGGAAGGCGACGCCCACCTCCGGGATCTCCGCATGTGCGGCCGCGACGGCAGCGCACACGTTCTGGAACGCATCGGTGTTGTACCGCAGCGTCAACGGCGAATCCGGAGTTTCCTGATCGAACAGCGGAACTTGAGAACCCGTGATGATGACGGGCTTGTCCAGAGCGACCGTCGCGTTGCCGTACTTGCCGGTCTCGTGGCACGTCGATGGTGAACGACCCCACCTCGGACTCGATCGTCTTCGACGTCGTGCCATTACGCGCGTTGGGGCGCTTGACCGGCCCGTGTTCACCCTTCTCGTAGCCCAGGTGCCCTGACATCTCGGCCTGCAGGCCCCGTTCCAGCGAAGTCTTCAAAAGTGCCGGCAGCAGCCCATCGGAGCCGGTGATAGCGACCTCTCCGGAGTCGATCTTGGCGAACAACTCATCCAGCGCATCGCTGGCCTGAAGCTGGGCGACGAGCTCGTTGCCCGACGCCGGCGAAGCGTTCGTCTCTTCGGTCATAGTAATCAGTGTTGCGCGTCCTTTCAGAACGGCTTACACAGACAATCAAACACGCCCTCCAACGACGCGCTGACGTCGTGGAGATCTTCCCCAACGACGCGGCGTTCCTGCGGCTAGCGACCGCGGTCGTGATCGAGCAGCACGACGAATGGCAAGTCGGCCGCCGCTACCTGTCAGAGACCTCCATGAACGAGCTGCGGGCGGTGATCAAACAGAAGGAACACGCCGAAGCAGCGGCCCTCGTTGCAGCCGCCGGCACCACAACCGAATAACGTCAACAACGACTCACTCGTTGATCACTGACTCAAAGCTGATCCGAAGTCCACCACCCCAAGGGGGGCTATCGTACTCGGGCCACTTCGGCTCACCCATCGGCTCGTTTACTTCGGTACCCACCCAGACATTGAACCTGAACTCCACCGAATTCCAGCACGTATGACCATCTGCCATGACGTCACGTCGAAGCGCTACTCCACCAGAAGCAACGTCACGGGTGACATCTCAGCACGGCCGTGATGTCCGCGTGGCGGCGACTTCCCGGATCTCCTCGGGTGTGCGTACCCACGACCTGGAACCCCGCGCGCTCGAGCTCGCTCGCCATCTCATCAACAGGCCAGAAGTATGCGGTGGTGACAGCCTGGCCGAAGAGCTCGACACGGGAGCCCGCGAAGAAGCCAACAAACAACGAACCCCGGGGCGCCAGACATCGAGCGGACTCCGCCAGGAGCGTCTGCATGCGGTCAGGCGCGGTGTGGATCATCGAATACCGAGGACACGCCCTTCAAGACTTCCAGCCCAGGTAGCGATGCGCTCGCTGTCCACCGGGGACATCACCTCGATACTACCGAGCGCCGCGACGTACTCAGCGGACCGCGCAGAGTATGCGCGACAAACGCCCGAGACTTCGGATATCACGCGATCTTCAGCGGAGTGATCGCTGCGATCTGTTCACCCGCGAGGTCTTCGGCTCGGTCGAGCTCGTAGTGGCTCTGCAGGTTGATCCAGAACTCGGCCGACGTACCGAAGTACTTCGCAAGGCGCAACGCGGTGTCTGCAGTGATCCCCCGCTTGCCGTGCACGATCTCGTTGATCCGACGCGGCGGCACGCCGATCGACACCGCGAGTTTGTTCTGAGTGATCCCGAAGCCCTCGATGAAGTCCTCCATGAGGACCTCTCCCGGGTGGATCGGGGCGATCTTGTCAGTGATAGTCAACGATCTCCACCTCCTCCGGTCCGGCGTCCGTCCACACGAAACAGATCCGCCACTGGTCGTTGATCCGGATGCTGTGCTGCCCGGCCCGATCACCCTTGAGCGCTTCGAGCCGGTTTCCGGGAGGGATGCGGAGGTCCTCGATGGACTCCGCGGATCCCACCTGACGAAGCTTGCGCAGTGCGACCCGATGGGCCCTTGGATCGATCGACCGCACGCGCTCGCGACGCCACAGCCGTTCGGTCTCCTTGCTACCGAACGATCTGATCACGAGACCAGCATATAACGCGAAGCGTCAATAACGCTATACGTTAAATCGGAACTCGACATAACTCCCGCACGACGAATCCCGCGAAGCCGCCGGTCCGCACAGGCAGAGTCTCGACAAATCCACGCCGTGGGTATAGCGTCGGTCACGTACCGATAACCCACGGCGTGGATTTAATCGAGGAGTTGCGATGGGATTCCCACTGACCGATGTCGCCGACTTGCCGACGGTTGGCGACCGCGTTGAGAGCTTGACCGATCTGACTGAAGTCGAGGGCGGGCCAGGCGCGAAGCTCGCTACGGTCCGTTTGCAGGGACGTGCCTTCCGGCAGGAGTTCGCTGCATCGGGCACACCGGACAGGATCGATACCTGCGACCTGATCACGCTGCCCTACCCCACGCGGTTCGGACTCTTCCGCGCGTCCCGGGCCATTGCTCCGTTCCTGTCGATCACCAACCGAATGATCGTGATCCGCTGGACCGAGTCCGACGGCCGCAAGCGCGTACTCCTCTTCGAGCCCAGCGATCACGAGCTGGGCCGGTACACGCCGTACTTCGACACGCTGTCTGCTCGCACCCCCGACGTGATCGAGAACCGCATGGTGCGCCCCCATGGCACCGTCCTCGGCCACCTGACCGCCCTAGGGATCGCGCCGAACGAGGTCGACTACCTGATGTTCGACCACCTTCACACGCAGGACCTCCGCCGGTGGATCGGCACGTCGTCCTACCAGGCCGACCTCAACGAGCATCCTGAGGCCGCGTTCCCCAATGCCAAGGTGATCGTCCAGCGCGACGAACTCGCCGGCATGGCCGATCTTCACCCTCTGCAGAAGCCCTGGTACCAGCCTGACACCTTCCGCGACGTCCCGCCCGAGGCGTTCCTGCCTATCGACGGGTCAGTGATCCTCGGCCCCGGCGTCGCCGCGGTGAAGACACCCGGTCACGTCTTCGGCAATCAAAGCCTGGTCGTGAACACCTCCACCGGCATCTGGGTCAGCAGCGAGAACGTCATCGCCGCCGAAGCGCTCAAGCCCGAGCACTCCAAGCTCCCCGGATTGGCTCGCTGGAGTCGCGACTGGCAACAGGAGATCGTCCTCAACGCCAACACCATCGAGACGACCGCCGACCAGTACAACTCGATCATCCTCGAGAAGACGATCGCCGACCGCAGCCAGAAGGACTCGCGGTTCCTCCAGTTCTTCCCGTCGAGTGAGCTGACCGGCGCGTGGACCAACCCCGGCACCACCCCGACCTTCACCCACGGTGCCATCAGCCATACCGCCTAGACCGCGTCCCCGATCAACAGCCCCGAATGGATCAAGGAGTCCCAGTCATGACCGATCGCTTCCACCTGCCACCTGAAGACGTCCTCCGCGCCCGCGAGAAGCTCGTCCTGGATCACTTCCACGACGAGGTGATCCAGGACTGGGACGCGACCCTGTCGACGTTCCCGCACCCGCATTACGAGCTGATCGCGCAGATGGTCGTCCACGACGGTGATCAGGAAGTACGCGACTACTACAACGACACTCGTGTGGCGTTTCCCGATCAGGACCACGAGATCATCGCGTTCCGTCACAGCGTCGATGCAGTGATCGTCGAGTTCTGGCTGCTCGGAACCCAGAAGGGTTACCTCGGCAAGATCCCGCCGACCGGCAGTAAGCACCGCACCCGGATGACTGCGTACTTCGTCTTCGACGAGAACGAGAACCTGATCATCGAACGCATCTACTTCGACCAGCTCACCATCCTCAAGCAACTGGTCGGCGGCCTCGACAAGAGGAACCCGAAAGACCTGGCCAAACTCGCCGGAGTCCTCAAGGGCGCCCTGGCCATGGCCGGATCCGAACCCGACCCGCGCCTGATGAACACCACCCCGCCGGACCAGTCCCACTGAATCGCGAACATCTAGGAAACGACATGACCACCACCGTTGACACCCCGACCATGCGCGCCTTGATTGGCGGCAAAGGCGACGACTGGGCCCTGGAACAAGCACCACTTCCCGACCAGCTGGGAGCGCTGCGGATCCAGGTTCACGCCGCGGGGATGAACCGGGCTGACCTCTACGCGCTGGAAGGCTCGTACACCGCGAACTCGCAGGAGGAGGACGGCCCGTTCACCGCCGGGATGGAGATCGCCGGAATCGTTGAGCGCGGCAGCTTGCTCGCACCCGACCTGCCCGTCGGTACGCGAGTCATGGGCATCACCACTGGCGGCTTTGCCGACTACGCCCTGGGCCACCCGCGTCTGATGGTGCCGATCCCTGAGAACCTCTCGTTCGAGGAGGCCGCCACCCTGCCGGTCGGCCTGATCACCGAACACGACGCTCTGGTCACCCAGGCTGGGTTCACCGAACGCGAGACAGTCCTCATCGTCGGCGGCACCAGTTCGATCGGGATGGTCGGCATCCAACTCGCCAAAGCCCTCGGAGCGGGAAAGGTGATCGCCACGACCACCAGCACAGCCAAGCGCGGCGCACTCACCGACGCCGGCGCCGACGTCACGATCGACACCAGCAGCGAAGACCTCGTCGAGGCGGTACTCGCCGCCACCGACGGAGCGGGCGCCGATGTCGTCCTCGATCACGTCGGCGGCGAACAGTTCGGCTCACTGCCCAACGCGACCGCGATCGGCGGGCGAATCGTCAGCATCGGCCGCCTGGCCGGACCGGCCACGAACCTCGACCTCGACACCGTCGCCTTCCGCCGGCAGAAGCTGATCGGCACTACCTTCAGCATCCGAACGCGTGCCGAACTCGGCGAAGTGGTCGCCGCACTGTCCGATAGGGTCCTCCCGGCCGTCGCGGACGGCAAGATCACCCCGAGACTCGACAGTGTCTATCCGGTAGATCATGCGAGCGAAGCGGCGCAGAAGCTCCGCGAGAACGGTGCAATCGGCAAGATCGCGCTCTCGTTCGCCGACGCCCACACCGGCGCAGCGCCCGCGCCGGCGCCCGTCGCGAACTTCTTCGGCACCATCCGGCAGATCGGCTACGTCGTCCGCGACCTCGAAGCCTCGATGCAGGGCTTCATCAACGCCGGCATCGGACCCTGGTTCTACCTCAAAGGCGTCCGACCGGGTGACTTCACCTACCACGGTCAGCCGTCCGACATGGTCATGGACGTCGCAGTAGCCAACAGCGGCGACATCCAGATCGAGCTGATCACCCCGGTCAACGACGCCCCCTCGATGTACAAGGACTTCCTCGACGGCGGCCATGAAGGAGTCCAGCACATCGCCTACTGGGCCGAGGACTACCAGGGCCTCTACGACCGCGCACTGGCGGCCGGATTCACCGTCGGGCAGGAAGGCCGCATCGGCGGCGAAGACGGACGCTTCGCTTACCTGGCCACCGAACACCATCCCGGAACCGTCATCGAGATCAGCGACCTCGGCGGCAGCAAAGCGTTCATCTTCGGCCTGATCAAAATGGCCGCCGACAACTGGGACGGGTCCAACCCGATCCAGGAAATCGACGCCAACCTGATCGGCGGCGACCCGGAAGCCGCCGCCAAACTGATGGCCGAGTTCGGGTGAGCGGTATGAAGGTCCATCACCTCAACTACGGAACAATGCGCCCTCGGTTCACCCCGGACGGGCTGGTCTGTCACGTGCTCCTCATCGAGACACCGCGCGGCCTGGCCCTCGTCGACACCGGAATCGGTACAAGTTACGCCCGCGCACCCGGCAAGACGTTCGGCTCGGTGCGGCACTACGTACGGCCACTGTACGACGACGCAGAGACGGCCCTCGCTCAGGTCAAGGCACTCGGCTTCGACCCGCACGATATCCGCGACATCGTTGTCACCCATTTCGACGCCGACCACATCGGCGGCGTCGCCGACTTTCCGTGGGCCCGCATCCACCTGACCTCGGACGAGGCCGACGCGGCGCTGTCGCCGAAGACGCTCGTCGAAAAGGAGCGCTACCTGCCGGCGAACCATGAGCCGCTCCCAACTCTGGTCCGGCACAACCCTGCCGCCGGCGACCCCTGGCGCGGATTCGCGGCCGCCACCGAATTGACCGAGATCAACGAGGGGATCGTGCTGCTGGCCCTGCCCGGCCACAGTCGAGGCCACGCCGCCGTCGCGGTCGACGCCGGAACGCATTGGGTCCTCCATGTCGGCGACTCCTTCTACCACCACGGCCAGCTCGACGGCGGAAAGGCGCCCCTTGCGCTGACCGCGATGGAGCGGGTCATCGCTTACGACTGGCCCAAAGTGAGGGAGAACCATGCCCGCCTCGCCGAACTCTGGCGTGCTGCGGACCCCGACCTCCTCCTCGTCAACGCCCACGACCCGCAATTGCTCACCACCGCGCAGAACAGGAACACCCCATGAAAATCGCCATCCTCGGAGCCACCGGCAACCTCGGCTCCCACGCATTGACCGCAGCCGTCGACGCCGGTCATTCCGTCGTCACCTACGCCCGCCGCCCAGAGGCCGTCCAGCAGCGCGACGGCGTCACCGTGATCGACGGGGAACTCGATGACACCGCGGCCCTCACGGCAGCGGTCGCCGGTACCGACGCCCTCATCGTCAGCCTGACCGGACCGATGAAGGACAAGACCTTCACCCAGCGCACCCTGCCCGGCATCCTGACCGCCGCACGCGACGGCGGCGTCGGGCGAGTCGTGCTTGTATCGGCCTTCGGCGCCGGCGACAC
The DNA here is from genome assembly GCF_000333015.1 of Gordonia hirsuta DSM 44140 = NBRC 16056. Classification (GTDB taxonomy): domain Bacteria; phylum Actinomycetota; class Actinomycetes; order Mycobacteriales; family Mycobacteriaceae; genus Gordonia; species Gordonia hirsuta. The sequence continues at coordinate 154,560 of NZ_BANT01000004.1, forward strand.
GGCAGCCAAGGCCTCCCCCTTTGCCCGCCTCATCTACCGCACCGCCCTCAAAGGCTTCTTCGACGACAAGGCCACCGCCGAACAATTGCTACCCGCGGCAGGCGTTTCGTACACGCTGGTCTACCCGGTCAACCTGAAGGAGGCGGCCGCCAGGGAGTCAGCGGCGATCGAGCCACTCGACCAGGTGTCGCGGGTACCCGGCCTACCCACTCTCCCATTCGCCAACGCCGGCCGCGCGCTGGTCACGATCGCGACCAACCCCGCAACCAAGGGGCAACGCCTCCTGGTAACCACCGCAACGGGCTGGAAGCCGGTCGGGCGGTGACAGGCGTGAAGCCTGATGTCATCCGGCGAACGATCGCCAACGTCGAATGAGTAGCAGGCGGAAGGCAGCCAGTCGATCCTCGTCCGGCGTCTAACCGAGGCCCGGCGCGCCGCCTTACGCCAGCGCTCGGCGCGCCACCGCGTCAAGCGTGAGATCAAGCGCGAACTCGAACTCCTTGTCGGCGTCGAATGTCGCCAGCTGTGGCGCCGCGGCGGCAACAGCGGGCAAACCGCTGGATTCCAGGGCCGCAGTACGCTCGGCGATCCCTGCGGCGTCGTCTGACCCGTGGGTCGGACCCGCGTTGACTTCCCGCAGCAAAGTGCCGATGAGCGCCGCAAGTACGACACGCAGGAGATGGACCGATTCCTCGGCATCAAAGCCCGCGTTCTGCAGGATGCTGAGAACAGCCTCGACAGGCGCCAGCCCTTCGAACGAGGCCAGTTGACGCGTCAGAACGAGTGAGGCCGCCTCAGGATGGGTGAGAGCTCGATCGCGGAACGCGTAGGCGATCGCCCTCAGATCTGCCACGAGATCCCCCGACTGCTCCGGAAGATCCAGTGCGCCGAGAAGTGCCTCCGCCACCGAATCCAGGAGACCTTCCTTGCCGTCGACGTGGTTGTACAGGCTCTTGGGGTCAACCCCGAGAACACGGCCCACTTCCCGCATGCTGACGCCGCTGACGCCGTCCGCGTCGATGACCTGAAGCGTGGCGCCGACGATCACGTCACGCGACAGGACAGACGCCCCTTTGGGCGGGCGGCCCCGACGGGCGCTCGAACCGTTCTTCATAACACCGATACTAGCCGTAAATCCACGCAGTGGGTTATTAGAGTCTGGTCACGTCGGCACTCTGGCCTCAACGATGCGGTAGTGGCGGACACGGTGACGTAGGACCACGGTAGCCAGGACTGTGGCCATCAGAGTTCCGAGCAGAACCCCGCCTTTGGCGTGGTCGAGGTGGTCTGAGACTTCGGGGTATGACAGTTCGCTGATCAGGAGGGAGACGGTGAAGCCGATTCCCGCGAGCTGCGACATTCCCAGGACGTCCATCCACGACAGACTCGGGTCCAGCCGGGCGGGCGTCACGCGTGTTGTCAGCCAAGCGCCGCCCAGGATACCGATGAGCTTGCCGAGCACCAGGCCGGCGACGATACCCAGAGTGACCCGGTCAGTGAGTGCCTGGCCGAATCCGTCGAAACTGACTCCGGCGGCGAACAGGGCGAAGACCGGGAGCGCCAGCCCCATCGCCAGCGGTCTGGTGATTCGCTGCGCTGCGCTACACGGGTCCTCGTACTCGCCTGGCCGCGTCCGAGTTCGCATGAGCAGCCCCATCGCGACACCGGCGACGGTGGCATGGATTCCAGCCGCATGCACCAGCACCCAGATCGTGACCGCCAGGGGCAGGTAGAGACACAAGGCAGAGGTTCTCGTCCGCGGGATCGAACTCTGTTGAAGGCAGCCGAATACCGCGAGCAGGGCCTACGCGAGCACGAGTGGAAGCACCTTGATTCCGTCTGAGTAGAAGGCGGCAATCACGATGATCGCGACAAGGTCGTCGACGACCGCGAGCGTGAGCAGCATCGTCCGCAGGGCAGAGGGAAGTCCACGACCGACGATGGCGAGAACCGCGACGGCGAAAGCCGCATCGGTGGCCATGGGGATACCCCAGCCGGCCGACGACCCGGATTCGCCCGGCGCGGTGACGGCGAAGAAGATAACGGCCGGGATCACCGCGCCGGTTACCGTGGCGACCATCGGCACCAGTGCGGTCCGCGGGTCGCGCAGGACACCGTGCGTGAACTCATGCTTCAGCTCACTACCCACGAGGAAGAAGAAGACGGCGAGCAGACCGTCGGAGGTCCAGGCGTGCAGCGTCAGATGAAGGTCCAGAGAGTCGGGGCCGAAGGAACTGTCACGGAGCGCGGTATAGGCGTCCAACCATGGCGAGTTTGCCCACAGGATCGCAATCAGCGCAGCGCCGATGAGCAGGAATCCTCCGACCACGTCGGACCGCAAGAATTGAGGAATTGTCGTGAGGGCAGCCCTCACGGAAGCAGGTGCAGACACCCGGTGATCTCTTTCGTTCAGAAGGATCGACGTCGGCCACTACACATAAGGAGAGCCGCGCCGACGAATGCTGGAACGGCGAGGCGGGCAGGTCTGGGCAGACCGCGACCTCGTCAGAGATCAGTTGCCCGGAGGGCAACCGGCGATGCTTCCGTGAGCGCAGGTGCCGAACGAACTGAGCCATCCGTTGGTACCCGGGTGCCGATCAGCGCCAGCGAGCAGAACGGGGATTCGGCCCAAGGCATCGTCACTGCCCGCGAGGCGCGGGTGGATCTGCCAGGGAGCGTTCACGCGAACAGAGTACGTCATCACCGACTCACAGGCTGATGCCGCAGTAGAAGTGCTGCCGGTGCCTGACCACCACGCCCTGAAGGGTTTCGGGCCCTTCAGCGGGCTGGAAGTTGATCAAACTTCGCGGATTCGATGGTGTTTTCACTGGTAGAGGCGCCGGATCGCCCCTATCGCTTAGATGGCACTCCGCTGCGGAACTCGACCACGTCTCCGTCGACCATCACGTAGTCCTTGCCCTCCATGCGAACCTTGCCCGCCGCCTTGGCGTCGTTCATCGAACCGGCAGCATCGAGGTCCTCGAAGGAGACGATCTCGGCCTTGATGAAGCCCTTTTCGAAGTCGGTGTGGATCACCCCGGCCGCCTTGGGCGCGGTATCGCCGCGGCGGATAGTCCAGGCGCGGGCCTCCTTCGGTCCGGCCGTCAGGTAGGTCTGCAGGCCCAGGGTGTGGAAGCCGGCGCGGGCGAGCTGGCGCAGACCCGGCTCGTCCTGCCCGATCGAGTCGAGCAGCTCCTGGGCGTCGTCCTCGTCGAGTTCGAGCAGCTCGCTCTCGACCTTGGCATCCAGGAACACGCAGTCGGCCGGGGCGACGGCATCGCGCAGCTGCTGCTTGCGCTCCTCGTCGGTGAGCACCGACTCGTCGGAGTTGAACACGTACAGGAAGGGCTTAGCCGTCAGCAGATGCAGTTCGCGCACACTGCTCAGATCGAAATCTTCTTTGGCCGAGAACAGGGTCTTACCCGAGTCCAGAATCTCCTGGACCGTGCGGGCGGCCTCGAGCGTGCCGACCAGCTCCTTGTTCTTCTTGGCGTCCTTCTCCATCCGCGGCAGCGCCTTCTCCAGGGTCTGGATGTCGGCCAGGATCAGCTCGGTCTCGATCACCTCGATGTCGGCCAGCGGATCGACCCGGCCGTCGACATGCACCACATCGTCGTCACCGAAGACCCGCACCACCTGGCAGATCGCATCGGCTTCACGAATGTTGGCCAAGAACTGGTTGCCCATCCCCTCGCCCTCCGACGCACCCTTGACGATGCCGGCGATGTCGACGAACGAGACCACCGCAGGCAGGATCCGTTCGCTGCCGAAGATCTCGGCCAGCCGGTTCAGGCGCGCATCGGGAAGCTCCACCACACCGATGTTGGGCTCGATGGTGGCGAACGGATAGTTCGCAGCGAGAACATCGTTGCGGGTCAGGGCATTGAACAGAGTGGACTTGCCGACGTTGGGCAGTCCGACGATTCCGAGGGTGAGACTCACGGGTGATGAGTCTATCGCCTGGCCATCAGCCCTGGTGATCGCCCTTGCGTCCGGGGCGCCACCGCGCGAGCACGCCGCCGCCGGCACTTGCGGCCTTCGCCGCTGCTTCGGCGTCCTCCTGCACGATCTTCTCCCCGGCTGCCAGACCGATCCGCTCCAGGACGTACCGGAACAGCACGGTCAGGCACGACGCGGCCGGCACCGCGAGGAAGGCGCCGATGATGCCGAACAGCGCGCCGCCCAGCATCACCGACAGCAGCACGATCACCGCATGCAGTTCCATCGCCTTGGCCTGCAGCCACGGTGACAGGACGTTGCCCTCCAACTGCTGCACGGCCAGGATGACGGCCAGCAGGATCAGCGCCGTCGTCGGACTGTTGGCGACGAGCGCGATCAGCACCGCTAGGGCGCCGGCCACGAAGGCGCCAACGATCGGGATGAAGCCGCCCAGGAAGGTGATGATCATCAGCACACCGGCCAGCGGAACCTTGAGCACCACCAGACCGATACCGATCAGCACCGCATCCACGGCACTGACGACGGCCTGCGTGCGGATGAAGCCGCCCAGGGTGTTCCACATCCGGATGAGCACTTCGCTGATGTGCGAGCCGGCCGGCAGACCGACGGTCCGGTCGATCCAGGGAATGAACTTCGGACCGTCCTTGAGGAAGAAGAACACCAGCACCAGGGTGGTGAATCCGGTCAGCAACACCGAAGTGGCCGCACCGACGCCGCTGAACACGCCCGAGGCGATGGCCGTCGAACTCTTCTGCAGCTTCTCGATGATCGTGTCGACGAACCCGGCCATCTGCTGATCGTCGACGTTGAACGGCGGACCCTGGATCCACTTCTGCACCTCTTTGATGCCGTCGATCGCGTGACCGACCAGTTCCGGGGTCTGGTCGATCACCGACGGCACCACCAGCGCGAGCACCAGGGCGACCAGACCGAAAGCGGCCAGCAGGGAGGCCAGCGCCGCTGCGGCGGCGGGCAGCCCACGGCTCCGCATCCAGCGCACCGGCGGCCAGAGCACCGTCGCGATGATGATCGCCAGGACCACCGGCAGCACGATCACCCACAGCTTGCCCAGGATCCACATCAGGACCCACAGGAACAGCAGCACGATGATGGCCTGCAGGCATACCGTCGCCGAGGAGCGCAGGCCGGTCAGGAAGACCCGCGACCGACTCGGATACGGCTTACCGGTACGCGGATCGGTCATCACCCGTTCGGTGACCGCAGCCAGGTTGTCGGGCACGCCGACGGATTCCTCTTCGGCCAGGTCGATGGCCTCGGCCTCGCCCTCGTCCACCCCGGTCAGGTCACGGAGATCGTCGTCGTCGCTCACGCGGACATATTCACACACCGGCGCCGTCGATGCGACGGTACGCCACGAGGAAATTGTCGGAGGGCCGATGCAGCATGGGGACCATGACCGCCTCCCTGGCCATCACCGCGCTCGTCTGCCTGCTGATCGGCATCGCGATCGGCTGGTTCGCCCACCAGTCCGCCACCCGGTCGGCGGGCGCCGCCACGGCCGCTGCGACCCGTGAACAGTCCGAGTTTCTGGGCGACGAGGTCAACGACATCGTCCAACCGCTGCGGCAGACCCTCGACCAGTTGTCGCAGGAGCTGCGGCGCACCGAGAACAATCGCATCCATGCCTATGCCGGCCTGACCGAGCAGGTACGCGGCATGCAGCAGGCCTCCTACCGCCTGCACGAGCAGACCAGCCGGCTCAGCAGCGCTCTGCACACCCCGCAGGTCCGGGGCCGCTGGGGCGAGGTGCAGCTGGAGCGCATCGTCGAACTGTCAGGCATGTCACGGCACTGCGACTTCACCACCCAGCAGACCACCGGCGACGAGACCGGCTCGCGCCTGCGGCCGGATCTGGTGGTTCACCTGGCCGGGGGCCGCTCGATCGTCGTCGACGCCAAGGCCCCGCTGCAGGCCTACCTGGAGGCCGCCGCGGCCGAACCGTCCCGACCCGGCGGTCCGGCCGCACCCGACGACCGGGCACTGTCGGCCCGGCACGCCCAGGCGGTGCGATCGCATGTGGCGACCCTGTCGAGCAAGGCGTACTGGTCGGCCCAGCCCAGTTCCCCGGAGTTCGTGGTCCTGTTCCTGCCCGGCGACGGCGTTCTGGAGACGGCCACTCGCGCCGACCCAAGCCTGCTCGAGTACGCCTTCGGACGCAATGTGGTCCTGGCTACGCCCAGCACGCTGATCGCGCTGCTGCGCACCGTGGCGCTGGGATGGCGTCAGCATGCGCTCGCCGAGGACGCCGCAGTCATCCACACATTGGGACGCCAGCTGTACCAACGGCTCGACGGAGTGCTCGGCCATCTGGAGAAGACCGGCACCGCGCTGCGCCGGGCGGTCGAGTCGTACAACTCGGCGATCGGGGCGATCGACAGCCGGTTGTCGGTCACCGCCCGACGGCTGGCCGAACTGGAGGCACTGGGCGACTCCGGCGACAGTCGACGAGATCCCCTGACCCCGATCGACGTTCCGGTCCGAGTGCCACCGTCGGCGTGAGGTCGATCACCGAGGCGACACTTCTTGCCGCGCCACGCCCACGCCTGAAGCGCCCCTGCCGACAGAACCGGTACCGTTGACACGTGGCTTCACGCATCCTCAGCAGCACCCCCGTGCCGGCAGACACGCAGAGCGTGCTGCCGCGGATCGCCGGTGTGCCCTGGTGGGGCGCTGTGCTCATCGCGGCGGTGTTCACCTCCGTCGGTGCGACGATCGATGTGCTGGTCAACTCCTCACTCGGCCCCACCTACAACAGTTTCTTCCTGGTCGGCTGCATCTTGGCCGTTCTGGCCGTCCGCCGCCGCGCCCTGTTCACCGCGGCGGTTCAGCCGCCCCTGATCACGGTCTCGATCGGCATGATCTCGCTCTACGCGATGGTGCTTTCGACTAAGGATTCCAGCGCCCCGCAGGGGATGCGCAAGGCCGTGCTGAAGGTGGCACTGCCGTTCTCGAACATGTTCCCGTGGATTCTGGGCACCTTTGTGCTCTGCGTGCTGATCGCGGTGGTCCGCTGGCTGGTGACCCGGTCGATCGCCGTCGCCGACCGTCCACAGCACACATCGCCCCGGTCCGGTGAACGCGGTAAGGCCAAGCCGGCCCGTCCGGCGCCGGCGGCCGGCGACTCGAAGAAGACCGCCCGGGACCAGAAGACAGCCGCCCAGGACAGACGGGGCCGAGGCGCACCCGGCAAGACCAAGCCGGGCAAGATCCAGTCCGGCAAGAGGAAGCCCGGCACCCCCGGGGCCGGCCAGTCCGACTCGGCTCAGCCGCAGCCTGCGCGCAAGAAGACCGCACCGAAGAAGGCCGCACCGAAGAAGGCCGGGGCCACGAGCGCCGGCCGGCCCGCGCCCCGACCGCAGTCGGCGGATCAGGGGCAGCGGCCCGCCCAGAAGCCGGCACCCGCGAAGTCGGCACCCGCGAAGTCGGCATCCCAGAAGCCGGCACCCCGCCAGGCCATGCCCTCGCAGGCCGCACCCCGGCCGCCGGCCGCCCCCGGCACAGAGGGCCCGTCGACCGGTACCGCGCGCCCTGTACGCCGCAGCCCGTCGATCGTCGGGCAGGGCGACCGTCCGGTGCGCCGCGCCGAGCCGCAGGTGATTCCGCCGCGGCCGGATACCGCAGCTCGACCCCGCCGGACCGCCGCACAGCAACTGCGCGAACAGCAGGGCACCGACGACGTCCCCGTCAACCGGCGCGACTGAGTCCGGTTCCTTCGGGGTGTTCCCGGACCGTCAGGTCCGCGGGCCGGTGGCGCTTCAGTCGTTCTTCCGGCTGCCCACCGACGGCTGCGAACCGCTGCCGTCGCGGGGATCGGCACCGATCTCACTGATCCTGGCCAGCTGATCGAAGCGGTTGTTCGCGATCCGCATCACGATCTCGTAGGGCAAGGCGAACTTGCGCGCCCACCAGAAGCCGAATCGGGTATCGAACGAGGTGTATACCATGAACTTGTTGCGCAGCACGCCTTTGCAGATCGCCTGCGCGGCCTGCTCAGGGGTCACCGCGATCCGGTGAAAGCCGCCGATCTGCTTCTGGATCACCGGATTACTGCGGTCCAGGCCGCTGATTTCGACGGTGTCGACCAGCGGCGTGGACACCGCACCCGGGCACACCAGACAGACGCCGATGCCGTGGCGGCGCAGATCAAACCGCAGAACCTCCGAGATACCCCGCAGCCCGAACTTGCTGGCGCTGTAGGCCGCATGCCAGGGCAGAGCGAGCAGCCCTGCCGCCGAAGAGACGTTGACCAGCTGGCCGCCGTCGCCGCGCCGGACCATCGGCGGGACGAAGCACTCGATGATGTGGATCGGCCCCATCAGGTTCACATCGACCATCCGCCGCCACTGCCGGTGCTCGAGCTTCTCCACCGGACCCCACGCCGAGACGCCGGCGATGTTCATGACCACGTCCATGACCCCCACCTCGGCCTCGACCTCGCGGGCGAAGGCGGCGACCCACTCGTAGTCGGAGATCTCACCGGGCCGGTGGTAGAGGATGTGGCCACCACGCCCGTTGATCTCGGCGACCACCTGATCCAGCGCGCCGGTCTGCACATCGGTGAGCACCAACTGACCACCCTGCGCCGCGACCGCCTCGGCGGTCGCCCGGCCGATCCCGCTGGCCGCACCGGTGATCAATACCTTGCGGCCGGCGAAGCTCGGTACCGGAACCGGCACGTAGAACAGCTCACGGATGGTCTTCAGACTCGGCAGATTCAGGCCCATGCCTCGACAGTAACGCGTTCTGCAGAGCTGTGGCAGGTCAGATCGGCAGCTTGCCGCCGAAGAGCGTGTACACCACCGCGAGCATCGCTTTGAGAACCTGCGCCGAGACGTCGGCCCCCTGTGCCAGCAGCAGCGCCTGCGCCTCTTCCAGGCTCGTGGCACCAGCCAGTTCCTCGATCAGCGGGCCGACCGCGGCCAGGGCCGCCAGGTCCTCCAGTTCCGAACCATCCACCTGCGGATCGGCTTCCCCGGGAGCCAGCGGCACCGGGGCGGGCGCCGGGGCGGTGGCCAGGTAGCTCTTGATCCCGTTGGTGATCGCCAGCGCATAGGCGGACGAGCCCTTGGCCTCCGACAGGTTCTTGGCGTCCTCCGGATTCGACAGGTTGCCCATCTCCACGAAGACGGCCGGCACCCGGGTCAGATTCACTGCCGCGATGTCCGAGCGGGTCTGAATACCGTCTTTGACTCCGGCGTAGTTGGCCGGCTTGAAACCGGCCCGCTTGAAGGCATCCCGCATGGCTTCGCTGGCTTTGCGGCCGTTGCCGGCCTGCACTGAGGCCACCGTGGCATCGGGTACCGGCAGGGACGGCACGATCATGTGGAATCCGGATTTGCCTCGGTCGGCGCCGACACTGGTGGAGTCGGCATGCAGACTCACCGCGACATCGGCTTTGGACCGGTTGGCCGCCTCGGCACGCTCGTCGACGCAGCCGCCCCAGCCGGTGTCGTCGGCACGGCTCATCACCACGCGCGCACCCTGCGATTCCAGACCGGCCTTCACCAGCTGGGCGATGTCCCAGTTGATGGTGTGTTCCTTCTTGCCGGTGACGGCGGTGGCGCCGGTGGTCTGGCAGTCCTTGGTGCCGCCGCGCCCGTCGGGAACCTGCTTGGTCAGACGGTTGCCGTCGGCCGAACCCTGGTGCCCGGGGTCGAGAAAGACGGTCCGGCCGGTGAGGGAGCCGGCAGCGGGGGCCTCGCTGTTCGGCTCGGCTGCCACCGGTGCGGCCACCAGCGTGCCGGCCGTCACGGCCAGCGCCGCCCCGACACCGATCCACCGGCGGACCGAGCCGCCGTGGGTGCGGACACGACGAACACTTGCTGCAGACATTCACTAACCCCTTAGATCACCAGAAGTCACACTGGTCACTTCTGTACCAAGTGAACCAGCGACGGGTAAGCAGAGGCAACCCGGTTCCCGTCGCAGCCGGGGAATCGTTAGCGCCTCGTGATCGTCAGGACTCTGCGGCCAGGTATCTGGTCAGGTGCAAGATCCCGTTCTCATCGGCCGGGTCGGCCGGTTCGAGAACCTGCTCGAGGGCGGTGCGGGCGGCCGGCACATCCAGACCGGCGCCGATGAGCACCAGGCTGGTGGCCGGTTGCCCGTCCGGCCAGTCGCGGGTGCCGACATGGATGAAGCCGCCGACTCCGTGGACCTCGTAGGCATATCGGCGATGTCCGGGAAGGTCGACGAAGGCCAGTCCCTTGCACCGGTAGGTCCCCGCCGGCGGGCGCTCGAGCAGGGCCGCCAGCCGTCGCGGATCCACCGGCCCGGGCCGGCTCACGGCCACCGATTCGAAGGCCTCGTGCAGATGGTCGTGGTCGTGCACATCCTCGTCGTCGAACAGCTCCCCGATGGTGAGCTGGCGGGGCAGCTCCTGCGCCGCCTCCCGCGCTCCGTCGGCCAGCAGCGCCGGATCCACGGTGCCGCGCACCACGGTCAGGATCGGCGCGGTCGGATTCACCTCGCCGACACGGGCACGGACCCGCTCCCGGATCTGCTCACCGGCCAGATCGATCTTGTTGCACACCACCAGATCGGCAACCGCCAGATGTTCGGCGACCACGGGGTGCTCGGCCAGGGTCCGCTCCAGCGCGGGCGTATCGACCACGTACACCAGCCCGCCGTAGGCCACGGCGGCATCACGGGCGGCCAGCACCATCCGGATCAGCGCCTTGGGTTCGGCGATACCGCTGGCCTCGATCACGATGGCGTCGACGCCGGAGACTGCCAAGCCGGCCAGCGCCTCGGTCAGGCCTTCGGCGTCGGTGGTGCAGCAGATACAGCCGTTGGCCAGATTCAAGGTTCCCGCCGATTGTCCGGCGACCAGTAACGCGTCGATGTTCACCGACCCGAAATCGTTCACCAGAACCCCGAACCGACGGCCACCGGAATTGCGCAGCAGATGGTTGAGCACCGTCGTCTTTCCGGCACCGAGAAAGCCCGCCAGAATGATGACGGGAACCGCGGGACGACTCATCCCGAAACCGGTCGGCACCCGGTGCAGAGAACCGCCAGTTCCCGCCCGAGCTCATCGGGATGATTGGCGATCCGGTTGGTGGGCGCGGCACACTCCGAGCACTTCCCAATCACCTGCGCGCGGTCGGAGAAGTCCACACTCATCCGGCTGTCGAACACATACAGCGACCCCTCCCAGAGGCCGTCGTCGCCGAAAACCTGTCCGTATCGGACGATGCCGCCGTCGAGTTGATAGACCTCACGGAATCCCCGATTACGCAGCAATGCACTGAGTACTTCACAGCGCACACCACCGGTGCAATAGGTGATCAGCGGCCGGTCCTTGTACGCATCGAAGGCACCGCTGTCGATCAACGGCAGAAAATCGCGCGTGGTCTCCACCGGCGGAATCACCGCCCCGGAGAATCGCCCGATCTGCGCTTCGATCGCATTGCGGCCGTCGAAGAAGACCACCTCGTCACCCCGCTCGGCGACGAGTCGGGCGTCGACCGACACCTCCCCGGGCACACCGAAGGTGACGATCTCGGGCCGGACCTTGACACTGAGCCGGGGAAAATCGTCGCCGAGCCCTTCCGACCACTTGATATCGGCGCCGGCGAAAGCCGGGTAGGTTCGTAGCGTCCGGACATAGCGTTTGACCTCGGGCAGATCCCCGCCCACGGTCGCATTGATGCCGTGCGGTGAGACAATGATCCTGCCCCGCAGGCCGAGCGACTCACACACAGCCAGCTGCCATAGCCGGATCGCATCCGGGTCCGGAAGCGGTGTGAACACGTAGAACAGCACGATTTTGGGAGTGGCCACAGTGCAAGCGTACGGATTTCTCCGGCGAGCGCCGATTCGGCGACTGGCCACCGGACTGATCGCGGCGACCCTGCTGGCCGCCACCGCAGGCTGCGGACTGCTCGACCAGTCTTCGAGCAGCCCCGCAGCGATCGAGATCCCCGGTACCGACGCCCCGGTCACCGAGACCTCACCGGCCTCCCTGCCGGCCCCGTCGCCGGAGTCGTCGGCGCCGGCGTCGCGGTCGTACACCGTGGCCGAAGCCGACAGCTACCGGAAGGTGATCGGCGATGCGCCCCGCGTGGGTCTGGGCGCCTTCCACATCGGCGCCACCACCGCCACCGGCGAACGGATGGACGACGTCTCCGGCGTCCACTTCTCCACTCCCGACCGGGCCATCCGCTGCTCCACCGGCAATAACGGCGCCAATGCACTCGTCTGCGCCGGAGAGCGCATCGACGGCCGCAAGACGCCGGCTCCCCATAGTCCCGACGGCTGCGCATGGGAATCACATCTGGCCGTGCTGAGTGGTTCCGGCGCCGCCGCCGGTGGATGCGCAAACCTTTATCCGGTTCTCTTTCGGACCCATATCCTCGAGTTCGGGTCGGCACTGTCCGCCGGAAGTTTCTCCTGCCTCAGTGACGTCTCGGGCTTGTACTGTCTCGATTCTGGTTCGGCCGCCGGTTTCGCACTGACCCGCACCGGATATCAGCCGATTCACGCCGACCAACAGGCCGCCGATGCACTGCTGAGCAAATCGGGCCGATAATCGCTGTTCGGCAGCATTTCGCTGCCTTGTCTCCTCTCGAGGAATCCTTGTAGACTCACCCACATACATGCATCCTGCAAATATCGGACAAACCATCAATAGCGAAGGGCATTTCATGGCAAAGGTCACCAAGATCCAGATCGTGGACGACATCGACGGCGCCGAACTGGACGATTACGAGACCGTCCGCTGGAGCCTGGACGGTAAGAATTACGAATTCGACACCTCCCCCGCCCATGCCGCCGAATTCCGTGAACTCCTGGACCGGTACCAGAAGGTTTCCCGCACCATCAGCAGCCGGCCGGTCCGGCGGGCCGCCGCCAAGGCCGGCGACACCCGTGCGATCCGCGCCTGGGCCACCGAGAACGGTTTCGCCGTGAGCGACCGCGGACGCATCCCCGCCGATGTGGTCGCCGCGTACGAGGCTGCCCACTGAGGCCGACCCAGCGCTGACTTCCGGGCCCGGAACGCCGCATCGCCTGCGACTCCTCGTCTGCACGGCCGCGGCGCTCCGGGCTCCGCCGTTTCCGGCGCCCGCGGGCGCCGATCCGGCCGAATCGACCGCTCGCGGTACGAATTGCCGCCGCTGGCACACCGGGATATCGTCGCGGCGATGAGCGCCCCGCAGCGCTCCGCTCGCCGGTACTACTTGATTTTCGTTCGGCCGGTCCGAACGCGGCACGCGGAGGTGACGACATGGACGGTCGAAGTCGACAGTCGATGGGCGGCGCCGCATACTCCCGCGCTCTCGCCCTGACCAAGTAGCAATTCTTCACGCCCGCCTCTGCGCGGTCGTTCCCTCTTCCGCAGGACCGTCTCCTCACCGCCCCCGGCCGCCGACGCCGATCGGGCCCGGCCGACGCGCGGTGGAACCCGCCGTCTATCCGGTGCCACCGCCGTCTCGCCGTGCCGCCGGCCGATGAGCTGGGCAGACGTCCGCCTGCGCCGCTTCATGGAAGAAGTCGCTGTGTACCGCAACGAAATCGAATCTCTAGCCGTCCTGGGCCGCATCCCCACCCTCGCCGAACGTATCGACGACGATCCCGCGTGCGATCTGGCCGCCTGGCGCACCGAGATCCGCGGCCGCAACAATCGCTCCGAGCAGGCAGTCGACCTGTCCGGCAATCAGTCCCGCGCTCTGGTCGCCGCACACACCCTGTCCGAATTGGACGAGCTGTTCGCGGCGATCCGCAACAGTGCCGGCGCCCGCCTGCTCCGCCGTGTCGACCCGGCCGCCGCCGCGGCGCTGTCGACGATGACCCCGTCGACAGCCGGCCGGATCCTGCGCCAGATGGGCAGCCGGCAGGAGGCCGTGCTGGCCGCCATGAGCGGGCCGCGGCGAACCGAACTGGAAACGCTGCTGACCTACCCGGCCGAATCGGTGGGCGCGCACATGACACTGTCCCTGCTGGCGATGCCGGCCACCGGCACCGCACACGAGGCGGTGGAGATGATGCGCGGGGCGGGTCCGCACACCGAATCGGCCCACTACGTGCACCTGCTGGGTCCGGGCGGCGAACTCGTCGGCGTGGCCGGGGCGCGCGATGTGATGTTGAGCCCGTCCGACACCGAGCTGGGCACCCTGGCCGGCGGGGACATCGTCAGTATCGACGCCTTCGAGGACCAGGAGGTGCTCGTCGGTGTCTTCGCCGAGTATCCGTACGCCTCGATTCCGGTGATCGCCGACGGACGGCTGGTCGGCGTGGTCACCGCCGAGCGTGCCGCCGAGATCCAGGCGACCGAGACCACCGAGGACTTCCGGCGTATGGGCGCGGTCGGCGGTCTCCCGATGTCCCTGCGCGATGCCGGTGTCTGGGCGCTGTACCGGTCCCGGGTGGGCTGGCTGGTTCTGCTGGTCTTCGGCAACATCTTCTCCGGTGCCGGGATCGCGCACTACGAGGATCTGATCGCCGCGACGGTGTCCCTGGTCTTCTTCCTGCCGCTGCTGATCGACTCCGGAGGCAACGCCGGTTCGCAGTCCTCGACGCTGATGGTCCGCGCCCTGGCGATCGGCGACGTCAGGATGCGCGACTGGGGCAAGCTGCTGGGCCGTGAGGTGCTCGTGGCCCTGCTGCTCGGCGTGTCGATGGCCGCGGCGGTCTCCCTGCTGGGGCTGGCCCGCGGTGGCACCGAAGTGGCGCTGGTCGTGTCGCTCTCGGTGATCCTGATCGTGGTGGTCGGCGCCGTGATCGGCATGTCCCTGCCGTTCCTGCTGACGAAGCTGAAGCTGGATCCCGCGAGCGCTTCGGCACCGCTGATCACCAGCATCTGCGACGGTGTCGGCGTGCTGATCTACTTCTTCATCGCCTCGCAGATCATGCTGTGACTCTGCCGGCCGGCCTCCCACTCGCGCGCGGTGATTTTTATTCGCCGCCGCAGCCGCCGGAGGCATTAACGTCAGACCTCATGCCCTCCCATCGTCTCCGGAGGCGCCTGCCGGCGCTGATCCTGGTCGCCTTCGCCGTCCTGGCCCTGGCCGCCTGCGGCTCGTCGTCCTCCGGGGACGACGGGCTGTGCGCCCCGCCCGGTCTGCAGAGCGCCACGGCCGCCCCGGCGAATCTGAACACCGATGAGCAGACCACCGACCAGTTCACCACCGCCGCGACGGTGCCTCTGGCACAGGTCGACGTCTCGGCGTTGCGGCTGGCCAAACCCGGCACCCTGACGGTCGGGACACTCTCGGATGCCCCGCCGAGCATCTGCCTCAACTCCGCCGGCGTCTACACCGGCTTCGACAACGAACTGCTCAAGGCGGTCGCCGACCGGCTCGGTCTACAGATCGAGTTCGTCGGCACCGAATTCTCCGGACTGCTGTCCCAGGTGGCCAATCGCCGCTTCGACGTGGCCTCGTCGTCGATCACCACCACCGAGGATCGCCGCAAAACGGTCGGCTTCACCAACGGCTACGATTTCGGATATTTCTCGCTGGTCGGCGCCCAGAACGGTGCCGTGGACGGCTTCGCTCAACTCGGTCCGGCACACCGGATAGGCGTCGTGCAGGGCACCGTCCAGGATGATTTCGTCACCCACACGCTGAACCTGGATCCGGTCAAGTTCCCCGACTACGCCACCGCCTACGCCAACCTGCGCAACGGACAGATCGATGTCTGGGTGGCCCCCAGCCAGCAGGCCGACGGGGCCATCGCCGACGGGGACGGAATGGCGATCCTGGAGGACACCTTCAGCGTCAACAACTTCGTCGGGTGGGCCACCCCGCTGGGTGATCAGCCCCTGATCGACGCCCTCAACGCCGGCCTGGACGCGGTGATCGCCGACGGCACCTGGGCCCGCTTGTACAGCGACTGGGTGCCGCGCGAACTGCCGCCGGGCTGGAAGCCGGGGTCCCGTGCCGCACCGGCCCCGACTCTGCCGGACTTCCGGGAGATCGCCGCCGCGCATGCGACCGATCCGCAGTCGCCCGCCGTGGCCGCCAAAGGCACCCTGGCTCAGCTGAAGGACACCTTCTTCAACTGGGAGCTGTACCGCAAGGCCTTCCCCGAACTGCTCACGACCGGCTTACCCAACACCATCATCCTGGCGCTGGCCTCCGGGGTGATCGGCACCATCGCCGGCATGCTGCTGGCCGTGGCCGGCCTCTCCCGGACCCGCTGGCTGCGCTGGCCGGCCCGGATCTACACCGACGTCTTCCGTGGTCTGCCCGCCGTCGTGGTGATCCTGATCATCGGGCTGGGGATCGGGCCGGTGGTCAAGAACTTCACCGGCGGCAATCCGTACTGGCTCGGCGCACTGGCGCTGGCGCTGCTGGCCGCGGCGTATATCGGCGAGATCTTCCGCTCGGGAATCCAGAGTGTGGAGGCCGGGCAGCTCGAGGCCGCCCGCGCCCTGGGCTTTCCCTACCGGCAGTCGATGGCGCTGGTGGTGATTCCGCAGGGCGTACGGCGCGTGCTGCCGGCCTTGATGAACCAGTTCATCGTGCTGATCAAAGACTCGTCGCTGATCTACTTCCTCGGGCTACTGGCCAGCCAGCGAGAACTGTTCGCCGTCGGCCGCGACCTGAACGCGCAGACCGGCAACCTCTCCCCGCTGGTGGCCGCGGGCCTGGTCTATCTCCTGTTGACGGTTCCGCTGACCCATCTGGTCAACTACATCGACACGCGGCTGCGCACCGGAAAGGCCTGAGATGAGCACCCCTGACCTCCCGCTGACCCAGCAGCAGCCGGTCTCCCTCACCGGCCGCGATCTGCACCTGTCGTTCGGCGACAATCAGGTGCTGCGCGGCGTGGACATCCATGTCGAGGCCGGAACCACCACCACCGTGATCGGCCCGTCGGGGTCGGGAAAGTCCACGCTGCTGCGGGTCCTCAACCGGCTGCACGAACCGCAGTCCGGAGACATCCTGATCGACGGACGTTCGGTGCTGCGGGACAACCCCGACCGGCTGCGCCGCCGGATCGGCATGGTCTTTCAGCAGTTCAACCTGTTCCCGCACATGAGCGTGCTGGACAACGTCGCCCTCGCCCCGCGCAAACTCCGCGGCCTGGACAGCGAACAGGCCCGCGCTCTGGCCCTCCGCGAACTCGGCAAGGTCGGCCTGCAGGCCAAGGCCGAGGTCCGCCCGGCCACCCTGTCCGGCGGCCAGCAGCAGCGGGTGGCCATCGCCCGGGCGCTGGCCATGAAACCGCAGATCATGTTCTTCGACGAGGCCACCAGCGCGCTGGATCCGGAACTGGTCAAGGGTGTGCTGGCGTTGATGACCGAACTGTCACAGGAGGGGATGACGATGGTGGTGGTCACCCACGAGATGGGTTATGCCCGCGAGGTCAGCGACAGCGTGCTGTTCATGGATCACGGCCGTGTGATCGAGACCGGTCCACCGGTGCAGCTGTTCGAGGCCCCGGCCACCGAACGGCTGCAGAACTTCCTGGCCGAGGTTCTCTGAGCGGCCTCGCCCAGCCGCCGATCAGGACTGTACGGCGGTGCGGAACTGCGGGGAGGCGTAGAACGGTTCCAGCCGCCGCCGCACGATCGCGGCCAGAATCCCCTGCTGGTCCAGGCGGCGGATCACCGGCGGCCCGAAACGCATCCCCTCCTCGCGCAGATCCGCCTCGCCGATCCCCAGATCCTCGATCACATCGGCGATCGGGGTGGCCCCGTAGGTGTCGAAGACCTCGTCGATGGCTTCGTCGAGCAGCGCCCGGAAGTAATCGGTCTGCCGGAAGGTGCGCCAGAACTCGAAGATGAGCACCACCGTGTCTTCGACGTCGACCTCGGAAACGGTGTCCCGGAAGCTGCTGACCCGGCCGTCGGCGCGCGAGCGCCAGAAATCCCGGACGGTGTCGATGATCAGGTCGTCGGCGTCCTCCTGCGCTGACTCGAGCACGAACACCGCACCGCGGCGGGTCCATTTCTCCACCGGCCGGGCCAACCGGCGCGCCGTCTTGGTACCGAAGCGGTTCTCCACGGCTCGCTGGACCACCTCGACCAGGGTGTCGGTGGTCGCCGGCGATTCCAAGACCTGATCGACGGTGCGGCGGGTCAGCGGCAGCCCGGTGGCGATGGCCGCCAGCTCGTCGAAACGCCGGGTCTCCACCACATCCGAGAGCCGGGTGCGCTCGTGCACCGGATGCCGGTACAGCCGGGCGGCGACCTGGCCCACCAGCTCCGGTATGGCCCCCTCCACCGGGAACTGCATCGTGTACTTGCGGGCGACGTCCTTGATCAGCGCACGCGGCATCACCACCTCGAGCGGGATGGTGCCCGACTCGGTCAGGAAGTGGCCGATCTCGTCGTCGATCAGCGCGGCCAGCGCATCGTCGTCGGTGAGCTGACTGAGCTCGAAGGCGATCTGCGCCTCGAGCAGTCTCGCCCCGAGTTCCTCGGTGGTCTCCGCCATAGCTGTCAGCCTAGGCCAGCGCAGGGCCTCGGCCGGCGCAGGGCGCGGACCTACCGGGGCGGCCCGAGGCGTTCTTGCCGCAGTCCCGGACCCAGCACCTGGATCTCGCGGCGCTCCCGTTTGACGGCGAAGACACCGCGCCGGTGCCGGTCGACCGCGACGATCACCGTGATCACCGCCAGCAGGACGGCCGGCACCCACAGGGCGGTCGCCAGCCCGAAACGGCGCAGGATCACCGTGCCGATCACCCCGCCCACCAGCAGCGCCGCCCACAGCGACAGATGCCGCAACCACAGCAGTTTGGGGCCGCCGAAGAAGGCGTCGACCAGTCGCTGACCGGCCTTGACCAGCGCGCCGGTCATGTAGGTCAAACCGATGCTGGCCTCCCCCGCCACCAGGAAGGTCGCATTGAGTACGCCCATCGCCAGGGGCAACAGCACCGCCACCGGCCACCGCTCGGCCACGGTCACATCCAGGAGCGCGGTGATCGCCACCAGGATGCTGGTGGCCGCCAGCACCGTTGTGCGTCCGTCACGGACCCGCACGAGAAGTGCGCCCAGGACCGTGCCGGCGAAGAACAGCCCGATGATCGACGCGGCCGTCCCGGCCGCCGACCAGTCGCCCATCCCCGATCCGGTGGCCAGCTCGGTGGTGTTCCCACTCATGAACGAGACGAAGAATCCGCCGAGCACGACGAAGCCGACCGCATCGAGGTAGCCCGCGGCCGACGACAGCACCACGGCCAGCGTCACCTCACGTCTCTGGATGCTCTTCATGCCGCACATTCTCGCATCTGCCCCGTGCGGCTCCTCTCCCGTGGAGAATTCCGCAGCTCGCGCAAGGGGATTGCGCACCGCCGGACTTGCGCGCAGGCACCGACGTCGGTTTGCATCTGCCACGTGCGTTCACGATTGCTCTTCGGTGCCGGTGCCCTCGGCTGCGCGATGGCGCTGACCCTGTCTTCCTGCGCGGCTCCGGCCGACGCTCCGTCGGCGTCGTCGGTGACATCGGCGATCGGCGCCACCGGAGACTCCGCCACCGGAAACTCCGCCACGGCACCGAACTCCCACCGCCCCGACGGCGCCTCGGGCACCATCACCCTGAGCTGGGCCGGTGACAACATCCTGGGCACCGACCCGAAGTTCGGCGGTCTGACGCTGCCGGTTGCCTGGGAACGCAGCGGCCGAGATCCGGGCTACTTCTTCCAGAACGTCAAGAAGTACTTCGCCACCGACGATCTGACGATCGCCAACTTCGAGGTGGTGCTCACCGGCGACACCCGCAATCCGCGTCCCAAGGAGGGCACCGAGTTCTACCATTTCGCCGGTGATCCGGCGATGGCCAAGACGCTGCCGGCCGGCGGTATCGATGTGGTGACCGTGGCCAACAACCACACCTGGGATTACGGGCGCAAGGGCTTCACCGAGACCACCCGCGCCCTGGCCGCGGCCGGAATCAAGTACGTCGGCACCGGCAACCCCGGCTACGACGGCTCCGACTACGACTACTCGCTGATCGAGGACGTCAAGGGCATCAAGGTCGGTCTGGTCAGCTACCAGACCTGGGCCGACACCCCGCAGACCCGCAAGAAGATCCGTACCGACCTGGCCGATCTGCGCCGTCGCGGCGCGCAGGTGGTGATCCCCTACTTCCACTGGGGTATCGAGGCGGTGCACGAACCGTACGAGGTGCAGCGCGATCTGGCGCGCGTGGCCATCGACGCCGGCGCCGACGCGGTGATCGGCACGCACCCGCACGTGCTGCAGTCGATGGACGTGTACAAGGGCAAGCTGATCGCCTATTCGCTGGGCAACTTCGCCTTCGGAGGCAACACCGATCCGACCGATAAGCGCACCGCGATCCTGCAGACGCGGCTGAGCGTGAACGACGGGGCCGTGCGCGGTGTCGAGTACCGGGTGATCCCGACGCGGATCTCCCGCACCGAGGCGTACAACGACTACGTGCCCACCCCGTACACCGGCACCCAGCGCACCCAGGTCCTGGGCTTCCTCAACCAGATATCCCCGGCACTGAACGGCACCGTCTCCGACCGGTTCACCCCGGTCCCCCGATAGCGCCGCTCAGCGCAGCGGCACCGCGACGTCCGAACCGCCCTCGCGGGTCAGCCGCCGCCCCATCTGCACCAGCTCCGGGCGGTCGATGAACCCGCCGGCGAAGAGCACCTGCCCCTGGACGAAGTCGCTCGCCTGCCGCAGCAGCTCCTCGGGGGCGTAGCCGAAGATGCCCGCCAGCTCGTCCAGGTCCCGCGGGGAACTCATCTTCATCAGCCCGAGGTTGTCGCACTGCGACAGTGCATTGGGGTGCACCTTGGACGGACGCTGCGTGGACATCAGCAGCCACAGACCGTATTTGCGGCCCTCGGCGGCGATCTGCACGATCCGCTCGGTCAGCAGCCGTTCGACCGGGGTCGCCGGCGCCGGCGGACACAGGTTGTGGGCCTCGTCGATCACGATGAGCCGGCCGATCCGTTCGTGGCGCCGGGCCCAGAGCTCGTCGAGCACCGCCAGCGCGGCGGCCCGCGGTTCGGCGGCGGTATCGAAACCGCCCAGATCGATCACCGTGGCATCCGGGCGTTCGGCCACGATCGCCGGGGCGGCGACGTCGGTGAACGCCCACAGATCCCAGTCGGCCACCCCCAGGTTCTCCAGTCGCATCGCCAGTTGCACGAACTCGGGAACCCCGCTGGCCTGCAGACGCGGCAGCAGTGACCGGCGCATCGTCATCAGCTCGTCCCCGTCGGACCCGCCGGTCAGGTTGTCCACGGCCTGGCGCAAGACCGCCTCGGCCCGCAGTGCCGCATTGAACTCGGCGGCGTCGTCGACCGGATCCAACTGGATCACCGCCGCGCGCGACGGCAGCTCCATGTCCACAAACCGCACCCGCAACGGCAGTTCCCCGCGATATCCGTCGGGTGTGCGCCGCAGCACCCGGATGTCGCGGTCGGCCAGTTCGGCGGCCGCCGCCGGTGGCGCATCGTCGGCGCTCTGCCGCAGATGTACGAAGTCGCTGTTCGGGTCCAGGATCACCATCGGCAGCCGGGTGTGCAGCAGGACCTGTTCCAGCAGCACACCGAGTGCGTAGGTCTTGCCCGAGCCGCTCTGCCCGCACCAGAAGGTGTGCCGATTCAGGCGGGAGGCGTTCAGCCGGGCCGGCGTGGCTTCACCGAAACGGGTACCGATCGGCAGTTCTGCGCTCATAGCCGATGATGCTAGGCCGCCGGCGCCGGCGACGCGGGTGCTCGGCCGAAGCCCCGACGTGTTCTCCTCAGTGCCCCAGGAGTGCTTGCAGCACGGTGATCACACCCTGGTCGGTATTGGGCGGGGCCAGATAGCGTGCCCGCTCACGCACCTGCGGGTGGCCGTCGGCCATCGCGAACGACCAGTCGGCGGCGTCGAGCATCTGCAGGTCGTTGAGGTAGTCGCCGAAGACGACGGTCTGGGCGGGACCGACGCCCAGGACCTGCTGCAGGGACCGCAGTCCGACACCCTTGTCGACACCCGGCGCCATCAGATCGAGCCATTTGGGGCCGGAGATCACCACCTGGCAGCGGTCGGCGAAGACGTCGAAGTGTTCGCGCGCGGCCGCGGCGGCATCGTCACCGTCGTAGATGGCGAGTTTGAGGATGTCATCGTCGACCGTCGTCAGATCCTCGACGTGGGCGAGCCGGTGGTAATACTTGGCGAACTCGTCGACGAACACCGGATCGTCGCGTTCGGCGTAGCCGCCGCCCACCCCGCACACCACCAGGCCCAGGTCACGATCGGCAGTGGCGCGGCGCGAGGCGGCGATCACCTCGGCCGCCAGCTGCGGATCGATGACGGTCCCGGCGGTCAGCGTGCCCTCGTGGGCCACCAGATTGCCGTTCTCGGCGATGTACGAGATCCCCTCCGGATCGCGGGCGAACAGATCGGCCAGCGTGTAGTACTGGCGGCCGCTGGCCGGGACGAAGCGGATTCCGCGCCGGCGCATCTCGGCCAGCAGCGGCCAGAAGGCGTCGGGCACCTGTCCGGTCGGGGTCAGCAGCGTCCCGTCCATATCGGCGACGACCAGGCGCAGATCGTCCGGCGGCATCGGCAGCGAGTACTCAGGCACCCTCCGATGGTCTCATCGCCGGCGCCTGCCCCGCGCGTGCTTCCCGCTTTCCAGGACCGGTCGCTGCGGGGTCAGGCCTCTGGGGCCGGGTCCTCGGGGGCCGTGGCTGCGGGGGTCGTGGCTGCGGGGGTCATCTGCCGCGCGATCCACTCCGGTACCGGAGTGTCCCCGACCAGGTGTCGCTCGACCAGCTGCTCCACCCGATCCGGTCTCATCCCCGAGTACCAGACGCCGTCGGGATAGACCACCATCACCGGGGCCTGTCCGCACGGGAAGAGGCAGCCGGTGAGGGACTGCAGCGCCTGGTCGTCGCCCAGATCCCGGGCCGCCAGGGCTGCGGCCAGGGCGACCGAGCTCTCCCGGGCCCCCTCGACGCTGCAGCGCGGTCCGCGGCAGACCAGGACATGCCGGGCGAATCCGGGGACGTTCTCCCAGGCCGGCGACTGGATCGGCGCGGTGGTCTGCCGGGCCGGGACGCCGCCCCCGGCGATGGCCGCCTCCAGCAGCTCGGCGTACCCGTCGTGCTCGGTGAGCAGCGGAGCGATCCGCACCTGCGGCCCGGTGGAGCCGGCCGGGCGGGTGCGCAGCCAGTGTCCGACGAGGCGCGCGCACCACGCGTCCTGTTTGGTGTCGCCCAGGGTCTGGCCGCTGACCAGCAGCACGCATCGCGCTCCGGCGGTGGCCGCCTCGTCGAGCGCCTCGGTGATCGGGACCTCCGTACCGCCGAGCACCGCCACCCGCACGGGCACCTGCGGGCGGCGCGCGGTCAGTGCGACCACCGCCCGTTCCAGCGCGGGTGCCGGCAGGCCGCCCCGGTCGGTCGGTGCGGTGATGATGATCCAGTCGATGGTCATATCTGCTCCGTTTCAGGTTGTGCCCCGCCGTGTCGCTGCACTCCGTTGAGGATCACCAGCGGAGCACCCGACCGCGGGTGCGGCATCACCTCGGCATCCAGGCCGTACACGCGGTCCAGCAATGCCGGGGTCAGTACCAGCGCCGGCGGGCCCTCGGCGACGACGCGGCCGCCGGCGAGCACGATCAGGTGGTCGCAGTACAGTCCGGCCAGCTGCAGATCGTGCAGGGCGGCCACCGCGGTCACCGGAAGATCCCGCAGCTGCGCGAGCAGTTCCAGCGAGGCCGCCACGTCCAGGTGGTTGGTGGGCTCGTCCAGGACCAGCACCCGTGGTTGTTGGGCCAGGGCGCGGGCCATCTGCGTCTTCTGCCGTTCCCCACCCGACAGCGACTGCCAGGTGCGGGTGCGCAACTTCTGCAGCCCCAGCGCGGTCAGGGCATCGTCGACGATCTCTCGGGTGTCGATGCGGCGCAGCCGTCCGCCGGCTCGCGGGATGGTGCCCAGATCGACCACCTGCTCCACGGTCAGATCGGCTTCGGTGACCGAATGCTGTTCCACGGTGGCCATCACCCGGGCCAGTTCCCGCCCCGAGTAGGCCCGGACCGGCGTCCCGTCCAGCAGCACCTGTCCGGTGGCCGGGGTGATCCAGCGGGCCACCGTCGACAGCAGCGTCGTCTTGCCCGACCCGTTGGGCCCGATGATGCCGGTGAAGCCGCCCGCCGGGACGGTCGCGCAGACGTCGTCGAGCAGCACCTTGGCACCGATGCGCACGCCGACACCGGCCAGTTCGATCTGCGGCGGTCGGCGGTCCGGCCCGCCCCGGCGGCCGCTCGTGGTGCGGTCGCCGCTCATGCCGGTGCCCCGTGCCGGCGCAGGATCACCACGAAGACCGGAACACCCACCAGCGCGGTCACCAGGCCCAGCGGCAGTTCCCGGCCGGGCAGCACCACCCGGGAGGCGATGTCGGCGCCCACCAGCAGCAGCGCCCCGACCAGGGCGGTGACCGGCAGCAGCCGCCGATGCAGCGGGCCGACGGCGAAGCGGGCCAGATGCGGGATCACCAGTCCGACGAACCCGATGATGCCGGTGTCGGCGACCAGCACGGCGGTGCAGATCGACACCGTCAGATACAGAATCCAGCGGGTGGCGGTGACCGGGACACCCAGGCTGGCGGCGGCCCGATCGCCGAAGGTGAACGCGTCCAGGACCCGGGCGTGCCACCACACCACCGCCAGTGTGGCCGCCACCGCGATCAGCACCACCAGGGTCGAGGGCCAGCGGGCACCGGCGACCGAGCCCAGGGTCCAGCGCAACACGATCGCAGCGGCGTCCCGGTCGCCGAAGTAGATCATCGCCGAGGTGAGCGCCGCTCCCCCTTGGGCGACGGCCACACCGGCCAGGATCAGCCGGTTGGGCAGCAGCGCACCGCTACGGGTGGTGGCGATCGCGAAGACCAGCGCCAGCGCCCCCAGAGCGCCGATGAAAGCGGCCACCGACACCGCCCCGATCCCGGCGGTCAGCCCCACGCCCAGCCCGGTGGTGATCACCAGCACCGCACCCACCGAGGCCCCCGAGGACATGCCCAGCAGATACGGGTCGGCCAGAACGTTTCCGGTCAGCGACTGCAGCACCGCCCCGCAGACCGCCAGGCCCGCGCCGACCGCGGCCGCTGTCACCACCCGCGGCATCCGCAGGTTCACCACGATGTGGACGGTGTTGGCGTCGATTCCGCCGGCCAGCCCCAGCCGCGCACCGATCGCGGTGAACACCTCGTCCAGACTCAGCCCGACCGAACCGACGACGATGCCCGCAGCCATGCTCAACACGAGCGCGGCGGCCAGCACCACCGTCAGGATCAGCAGGCCGCCGGTGGTACGACGGTCCAGCAGCCGAGCGGTCAGCGCGAACCCAGATGGTCCGACAGCGCCACCGCGCCGTCGATGGTGCGGGCCCCCGGCGTCGACTCGGAGAACGGCAGCACCAGATACGACTGCTCGCGCACCGCCGTCAGGTTCTTCAGTACCGGGTCGGCCTGCAGATAGGCCTTCTTCGAGTCGGCGGAAGAGAAGTCGGCATCGATCAGCACGATCACCTCCGGATCGGCGCGCAGCACCTGTTCCCAGCTGACATCGGCCCAGTTGCCGGGCTGATCGGCGAAGACGTTAGTGGCACCGACCGCGTCCATGATCAGCTGCGGGCCGCCCTGTCCGGCACCGGCCGACGGGGTGTCGGTGCCGTTGTCCCACCAGAAGATCCGCACACCCTTACCGTGCGCATCCCGCTCCAGGTCGCTCAGCTGCTGACGCATCCGGGTGTTCACCTCATCGGCTTGCGCGGAGCGGCCGAACAGGACTCCGTAGTCGGAGACCTCGCCGGCGATCGCCTCCCACGAGGCCGCCGGACGGTCGTCCTTGTTCTCGCATCCGAACGGGGAGACGTAGGTGGCGATCCCCAGCCCGGCCAGTTCCTCGCGGGTGCCGATGCCCTTGTCCCCGAACGCCGAGGAGTAGGAGGCGGCCACCAGATCGGGGTGAACCGTCAGCACCTGCTCGAGGCTGGGGTATTTCGGCGCCAGCACCGGAACCTTGTCGTAGGCGGCCTGCAGCGCCGGGGCGATCGCATCGTCGAGGTAGGCGGTACCGACCAGCTGGTCGCCGGCGCCGACGGTCAGCGCCGATTCGGTGGCCCCCTGGTTGACGGTGACGCCGCGCGCGGCCGGGGCCGGCAGCGTCACCGTCCGGCCGCAGTTGGTCAGGCTGACGGTGCCGCCGTCGGCGGAGGGTTCGTTGGTGCCGCAGGCACTCAGCCCCAGGGACAGCGCCGCCGCGGTGGTGACGGTGACGACGGTTTGCAGGGTGCGCACGGCTACCCGCCTTCCATTCTCGTGGAATCGTGGTGTGCGCTACGGCCGGTCTCCTGGCTCGGCAGGGACTTCCGGCGACGGCGCCTTCCCGGGGCCGTCCCGCGCGGGGTGCGGCGCCCAGTGGCCGGGAGGTTCCCGAAGCCGTCGTCGGACCTGCTCACAGTGGCGAGAACCGCGCCGGTCTTGCACCGGACTTCCCGAACACCGCAGCGTCGGAATCATCCTAGCCTCGCGCGCGGAATAATCGCGCGCCGACCGGGCTTGATCCAGAGTATGAGTGACGTCGAATTCGGATTGGACACCTTCGGTGGAGTCACCACCGACGAGCACGGCCGGCAGGTGTCGCATCCGCAGGTGATCCGGGACCTGATCGACGATGCGGTCGTCGCCGACGAGCTGGGCCTGGACTTCTTCGGTGTCGGCGAGCACCATCGCCCGGATTTCGCCGTGTCCAGCCCCGAGATGGTGCTGGCGGCGATCGCGGGGAAGACCTCGACCATCCGCCTCGGCTCGGCGGTGACGGTGCTCAGCTCCGACGACCCGGTACGGGTGGTGGAACGTTTCGCGACCCTGGATGCGGTCTCGGACGGACGCGCCGAGATCGTGGCCGGCCGCGGCTCGTTCATCGAATCGTTCCCGCTGTTCGGCTACGACCTGTCCGACTACGAGGTCCTGTTCGAGGAGAAACTGGATCTGCTGTCGAAGCTGATCGAGCAGGAGCCGGTCACCTGGAGCGGCACCACCCGGGCCGCGCTGACCGATCAGCGGGTCTTCCCCACCACCGGCCAGCGGCTGCCGGTGTGGGTCGGTGTCGGCGGGACCCCCGAATCGGTGGTGCGCACCGCCCGTTACGGCTTCAACCTGTTCCTGGCGATCATCGGCGGCGATCCGGCGCGGTTCGCCCCCTACATCGACCTGTTCGATCGGGCCCAGGACGAGTTCGGGGTGCCCCGCGCCCCGGTCGCCGTGCACTCCCCCGGCCTGGTCGCACCCACCGATGAGCAGGCCCGCGAGACCGTCTACGACGGCTGGCTGGCGTTCCGGACCCGGCTGGGCGCCGAGCGCGGGTGGGGCCCGCCGCGGCCCGGCGAGTTCGAGGACGAGATCGAACACGGCTCCCTGTACGTCGGCTCGCCGCAGACCGTGGCCACCAAGATCGCCCGCACCCTGCGGGCGCTGCCGGTGAACCGGTTCGACTTCAAGTACGACCAGCCGGTCCCCCATGCCGCCCAGCACCGTTCGGTCCAGCTGTACGGCGAACAGGTGGTGCCGATGGTCAAGGACATGCTCGCCTGAGCCGGCCGGGACGGCCGGGGCGCGGCTACCGTTCGCTGACCCGGCCGTCCTCCACCTGCCAGCGGCGATCGGTCTGCACCACTTGAAGCATGCGCCGGTCGTGCGTCACCAGCAGCAGAGCGCCGTCGTAGGTCTGCAGGGCCGATTCGAGTTGTTCGATGGCGGCCAGGTCCAGGTGGTTGGTGGGTTCGTCGAGCACCAGCACGTTGACGCCTCGGGCCTGCAGCAGCGCCAGGGCTGCGCGGGTGCATTCCCCCGGGGACAGCTTCTCGACGGCGCGATCGACGTGATCGGCGCGCAAACCGAACTTGGCCAGCAGCGTCCGCACCCGTTCGGTGGTGTAGTCGGGCACCAGCGACTCGAAGCGGGCGGCCAGCGGCTGGGTTCCGGTGAACAGGGCCCGCGACTGATCGATCTCGCCGATCGCGACGCTGGCACCCAGGTGCGCGGTGCCCTCGTCGGGAGCCTGCCGACCCAGGAGCAGCCGCAGCAGCGTCGATTTTCCGGCTCCGTTGGGTCCGGTGATCGCGATCCGTTCGCCGGCGTTGACCTGTAATGACACCGGTCCCAGGGTGAAATCTCCCTGTCGTACGACGGCCTGGTTCACCGTCGCCACCACCCCGCTCGAGCGGGGTGCAGAGCCGATCGTGAACTCCAGGACCCACTCCTTGCGCGGTTCGGCGACCTCCTCGAGCCGGGCGATACGGCTTTCCATCTGCCGGACCTTCTGCGCCTGCTTCTCGCTGGATTCGGTCTCCGCCCGGCGACGGATCCTGTCGTTGTCGGGCGCCTTGCGGACGGCGTTGCGCACCCCTTTGCTCGACCATTCGCGTTGCGTGCGCGCCCGAGCCACCAGATCGGCCTTCTTCTCGGCGAACTCCTCGTACTCCTGACGGCGGTGGCGCCGGTCCACCTCGCGTTCTTCCAGGTAGCTATCGTAGCCGCCGCCGTAGACGGTGCTGGTGTGCTGGGCCAGGTCCAGTTCCAGCACCCGGGTCACGGTTCGGGAGAGGAACTCGCGGTCGTGGCTGACCAGCACCACCCCGCCGCGCATCGCCGTGACCACCTCCTCCAGGCGGGCCAGCCCGTCCAAGTCCAGATCGTTGGTCGGCTCGTCGAGCAGCACGATGTCGAACCGGGAGCACAGCAGTGCCGCCAGTCCCACCCGCGCGGCCTGCCCGCCGGATAGTTCGGTCATCGCCGCAGATGCGCCGACGGTCAATCCCAGTTCGGACAGCACCGCCGGCAGTCGTTCGTCCAGGTCGGGAGCCCCGGTGGCCAGCCAGTGGTCCAGGGCCGCGGCGTAGCGGTCGTCGGCCCCGGCCGGCGGCGACGGCTCTGCCAGTGCCGCAGCGGCCGCGTCCATGGCCGCCGTCGCGGCCGTGCCCCCGGTGCGCCGGGCGACGTACTGCGCGATGGTCTCTCCGGTGCGGCGCTCGTGTTCCTGCGGCAGCCAACCGACGAAGGCGTCGGCGGGGGTGCGTGAGACGGTTCCGGCCAGCGGTGCCAGCTCCCCGGCGAGTATCTGCAGCAGGGTCGTCTTACCCGCCCCGTTGGCACCGATCACCCCGATCACATCGCCGGGTCCGACGGTCAGGTTCACGTCGTCGAACAGCACGCGGTGGGCGTAGCCGCCGGCCAGATCCTTGGCCACCAGGGTCGCCGTCATCGCTGCCGCACCTGTCCGCGGTCGTCCACCACGGTGATCCGGCCGCCGGTGCCCGGATCCGGGTCGGGCAGCACCTGATCGGGATCGAGGACGAACACCTCGTGGCCGTCGATCGTCAGGCGGCGCACCGCCTCGAGCAGCATGCGCCGCCCGACGTCGTCGATTGTCCCGATCCGGGCCAGATCGAGCAGGATCGACGAGGTCACCGGCGGGCGCACCTCGAATTCGCGGACCACGTGTTCGGCGGCGGCGAATCGCAGATCGCCCTGCAGTTCGATCACTTCGATCGCATCGGGTCCGTCACCGTCGACGTACCGGTCGGCGATCGCCTCCCGGGCGGTGCCGGGCACATCCATCAGGTGCATGCCCATATCGGCGGTGAACCGCTGGAACAGATCCACCCCGCGCACACTGTTGCCGTGCCGGTCCAGCCGGGGCGAGAAGGTCGCGATCCCGGCCTGGCCGGGCAGCGCACCGATCAGACCGCCGGACACCCCGCTTTTGGCGGGCACCCCCACCCGCGTCATCCAGTCGCCGGCGCCGTCGTACATCCCGCACGTGGACATCACACTGAGGACCTGCCGGACCACCGGCGCCGAGACCACCGGCCGTCCGGTGACCGGGTTGACGCCGCGGTTGGCCAGCGTCGCCGCCATCACCGCCAGATCGTCGGTGGTCACCAGCAGCGAGCACTGGCGGGTGTAGCCGGCGACGGCCACCAGCGGGTCCTCGGCGATGATGTCGTGGGCGCGCAGCATGTTCGCCAGCGCCCGGTTGCGATAGGCGTGGTGCAGTTCGGATTCGTACACGGCCTCGTCGACCTCAAGCCGGCGGCCGGCGAAGGCGCTGAGCCCGTCGACGATCCGCTCGAACCGCTGATCCGCACCCGCTCCGGGAGGACCGCTCAGGCTGGTGGCCACCAGCGCACCGGCGTTGATCATGGGGTTACGGGGACGACCGCTCTCGGGTTCCAGGGAGATCTGGTTGAAGGAGTCCCCACTGGGCTCGACCCACACTTTCGACAGCACCTCGTCGAAACCGCGGTCGGCCAGCGCCAGCGCGTAGACGAACGGTTTGGAGATGGACTGGATGCTGAACTCGACATCGGCGTCGCCGGCCGAGTAGACGTGCCCGTCGACGGTGCACAGGGCCGCCGCCAGCCGGTCCGGGTCGGCCTGCGCCAGTTCCGGGATGTAGTCGGCGGTGGCCCCGGAGGTGTCGGCGGCCACCGAGCGCAGGGCGTCGGTGAGGTAGTCGGGGATCGGTGAGCGCACGCGCTCAGCCTACGGCGCTCACCGATCCGGTTCAGTACCGGAAGGTGGCCAGCGCTTCGCCGTCGAGGTCGCCGAGGGTACGCACCGTACCGCCGGCTTTGAGTGTGCCCAGCAGGCCGCGGTTGGCCAGCTCGCGCGGCTGCTCGCCGGTGATCTGCGCGTCATCGCGCGACAGGAACAGGGTGTCGACCCGTCCCTCGCCGGCCGCGCGTGCGATCTCGGCGAGGTCGAAGGCGCCCTTGCCCGAGTGCGCCAGCGACCGGGCACGTTCCTGTTCGGCCTGTTCGCGGGCGGTCTCTTCAGTGTTGACCACCTGCCAGGCGGCCGAGCGCAGATCGTCGGGCTGGGCGTGTTCGGGATTGCCGGCGATCACCCCGTCGACGATCGCCGGATACGGGCAGGAGGCCGTGAAGATCGGCAGGTATTCGGCGACGGCGGCCAGCACCAGGGCCTGGGAACGGGCCGTGCCCAGCCGGGTGCCGATAGCCTGGCCGACGGCCCGGATGTACTTCTCCACCAGGGTGCGGTCGATATCGCCGCCGCTGCCCTGGAAACTCGGGACGCCGTCGGCGCCGGCCGAGCCCGAGCGCACATCGATCACCCGCTCGGGCAACTCGTCGATCACCTCGTCGAACGAGGCGGGCACGTTCTCCAGCGGCAGTTCCTCGATCACGTTGCGGGTGGAGTCGAACAGCCGCACCGAGTTCTGTGCCAGCGCCAGGACATAGAGTTTGCGGTCGCTGGCGATCACGGGGGCCACCGGCAGCAGGTTGAACTCGTCCCCGACGGTCAGGCTCTCGGTCAGTTCGATCGGCACCCGCAGCGGCAGAAAGAAGCCTTCGGCCAGGAAGACGATCAGACCGCGGCTCTGCAGCCGCCAGTACGACGGATCCTCGGCCAGCGCGGTGACCGGAGCCAGGAACGCGTCGGCGGCGGCCTCGCGCATCCCGTCCTCGACCAGCCGGGCCTTCGCCTCGCGAAGATGGCTCTTGAGCGTCAGCGCCGAGACCTTGTCGCTTTGGCCGGTGACATCGGTCGGAACGGTAAACGTGAGCTTGACACCTCCCTGATCCTGGCGTTCGAGGACCGCACTGAAGTCGATCTCGTCAACGATTCCCTGGGAGTTCTTGGTCAAGGTCTGCACCCTTCTCGACATTCGGGCCGGTGTGAGGCTGATAACACCTCCAGCCTAGCCAGATCGTCGGCCCCGGGGCACAGACACAGATATCGGCTCGATCGGAAACCAGAGGGCGCATCCGGTCCGATCAACCAGATCCGTGCCAGAGCGCACCAGGGCGAGCGCTGAGCTTGTGAGCACAGAGTTGGCGCAGGTAGCCGCCGCAGGCATGGCCCGAATAAGAACCAGAATAAGAAGAAGTCCCCTCCGAACAGGTCGGAGGGGACTTCATTCTGTGGAGCTAAGGGGACTCGAACCCCTGACCCCCACACTGCCAGTGTGGTGCGCTACCAGCTGCGCCATAGCCCCGTATTCGGTTTGTGCTCTCTCTCGAGTGCGCTACCGAAACTACCCCATCGCCCCCGCCCCGGCAAAATCGGCGGACCCCGCGGCCATCGATGGGGCCGTCCCCGCAGCTCACCGCCGGCCCGCGGCGCGAAAACGCGGGGACCGAACGTCCGCTACTTGCCGGTGCCGCCGGCGATCAGTGTGGCCACCCAGCCGTCGCCGTCGAGGATGCCGCTGACCGGCTCACCGGCCACCAGAACGGTCGGGGTAGCCACCCGGCCCTTGTTCGAGTTGTACAGCTGCTGCTGCGAGGTGCGGCCCATCTCCTGTGCCTGGGACACCAGAGCCCCCTCGGCGATGCAGTCGCGGGTCTGCTGGTCGGCGCCGACCGTTCCGGCCAGTTCGGCCATCTGGGCATTGGTCAGATCACCGTTGGAGTCCGGCCCCGGCGCCTGCGCGAACAGGGCTGCGTGCAGGCGGGTGAAGACCTGGCGGTCGTCGTGGCGAGCGGCGCACAGCACCGCTCCGGCCCCGCGCGAAGAGTAACTGTCCGACGGCGACTGGTCGTCCATGAAGGTCAGCAGGTGGTAGCGCACCCGCAGCTCGCCGGCCTGCGCGGCCGCGGACAGTGCGTGACCGGACTGCTCCTCGAACTCGCGGCAGTGCGGGCAGGTGAAGTCCTCGAAGACGTCCACGGTGATCGGGGCGGTGCGCTCCCCGACGATGAAGGCCGCGTTCTCGGCGAGCACCGCATCCTCGACGTCCGGGTACTCCTTGTTCGCATTCCACACCAGCCCGCCCACGATCAGCGCGATCACCGCCACCCCGACGCCGATCAACACATAGGCCGACCGGCTCGAGGTGGCGCGCGGCTGATAGTCCGGGTTCTCCCGCGTTACGGGCGTCTTCTTGCTCACGGTCTCGACTGTAGCGG
Organism: Gordonia hirsuta DSM 44140 = NBRC 16056; assembly: GCF_000333015.1. GTDB lineage: Bacteria > Actinomycetota > Actinomycetes > Mycobacteriales > Mycobacteriaceae > Gordonia > Gordonia hirsuta. Next base: position 187,395 of record NZ_BANT01000004.1, read on the forward strand.
GCGCCGACGACGGCGGGGCAGTCCCGCCCGGCCGCCGCGTGCGGTCACAGGACGCTGTCGACGAGTTGCTGGGCGGCGGCCTGCACCTGCGCCAGATGGTCGTGTCCCCGGAAGCTTTCGGCGTAGATCTTGTAGACGTCTTCGGTGCCCGAGGGCCGCGCGGCGAACCAGGCGTTCTCGGTGACCACCTTGAGACCGCCGATCGGTTCGCCGTCACCGGGGGCCTCGGTCAGGATCTCGATGATCGGTTCGCCGGCCAGTTCGGTGGCCTGCACCTGATCGGCCGACAGCGCGGCCAGGGCCGCCTTCTGTGCGCGGTCGGCCGGCGCATCGATCCGCGCGTAGGCGCTGGTGCCGTAGCGTTCGGCGAGCTGTGCATACCGCTGCGACGGCGTCTGACCGGTCACCGCCAGGACCTCGGCGGCCAGCAGGTTCATGATCAGCCCGTCCTTATCGGTCGACCAGGGCGAGCCGTCGAACATCAGGAACGAGGCTCCGGCGCTCTCCTCTCCCCCGAAGCCGATGGTGCCGTCGGCCAGGCCGTCGACGAAGTACTTGAAGCCGACCGGCACCTCGATCAGCCGGCGGCCGATCCCGGCGACCACCCGGTCGATCAGCGACGAGGACACCAGCGTCTTGCCGACCGCGGTGCCGTCTTCCCAGCCGGGCCGGTGGGTGAACAGATAGTCGATCGCCACGGCCAGGTAGTGGTTGGGATTCATCAACCCCGCATCGGCGGTGACGATGCCGTGCCGGTCGGCGTCGGCGTCGTTGCCGGTGGCGATGTCGAAATCCTGCCGCCGGGCGATCAGCGAGGCCATCGCATCGGGCGAACTGCAGTCCATCCGGATCTTGCCGTCGGTGTCCAGGGTCATGAAACCGAATGCCGGATCGACGTCGGGGTTGACCACCGTCATCTTCTCGAGCCCGTAGTGCTCCTTGATCGCGGCCCAGTAGGCCACCGAGGCGCCGCCGAGCGGATCGGCACCGATCGCGATGCCGGCCTCGGCGATCGCGGCCATGTCGACCACCTGTGTCAGTGCGGCGACGTACTCGTCGATGAAGGAGTAGTCACGCACCAGATGACTGTCCCGCGCCTGCGCGAAGGGCACCCGCTGCACCCCGGCCAGCTCGGCCTCCAGATATTCGTTGGCCGACTCGGCGATCACCGAGGTGATCGAACCGTCGGCCGGGCCACCGCTGGGCGGGTTGTACTTGAAGCCGCCGTCGGCGGGCGGATTGTGCGAGGGCGTCACCACGATCCCGTCGGCCTGCTCGCCGGGGTGCTCGGCGTTGTACTGCAGGATCGCCCGGCTCACCGCGGGTGTCGGGGTGAACTGATCGTCGGCGGCGGTCCGCACCTGCACCCCGTTGGCCACCAGCACCTCCAGTGCGCTGCGCCAGGCGGGAATCGACAGCAGATGGGTGTCGAAACCGATGAACACCGGTCCGGTGATGCCGGCGGCATTGCGATGGTCGACGATCGCCTGCGTCATGGCCAGCACGTGAGCCTCGTTAAAGGCCCCGTTCAGGCTGCTGCCACGATGTCCGGAGGTTCCGAACACCACGCGCTGGTCGGGGTTCGCCGGATCGGGCTCGATATCGTAGTACGCGCGCCGGACGGCGTCGACGTCGATCAGATCCTCTGCCAATGCCGGGCTACCGGCTCGCGGGTGCACCATGCCCCGATTCTGCCACCTCCTGGCGCGATCGGGCCGCATGCGCAGGACCCGCCCGGCCCCCGCAGCAGGCCGGAACCGGGCCACTAGAGTGCAGACATGCGCTCACCCAAGCTCGCAGTCCTGGTGCTGCCCGGCGGCACCGACTTCAGCTACCGGCCGTTCTCGCGCACCCAGCCGTCGGCGCTGCGGATGTACCCGTTCACCCTGTCCATCCAGGCCAGGTTCGGTCGCGCGGTGCGCGTGCACCAGGGCAGCTACCGCGTGTACGGCTGGAACGGCGGCCAGGCCAGTCCGATGCCGTACGCACGCCACTCTCTGCAACAGATCAAGAGCCGCTACCCCGACACACCCATCGCCCTGGTCGGCCATTCGATGGGCGGCAGGATCGTGGCCCACCTCGGTGCTGACCCGCAGGTCAGCGACATCCTGGCGCTGGCCCCCTGGTGGCAGTTCGCCGATTGGCGCCATATTCACGACGGCGCCCGGGTTCTGGCGATCCACGGCGACAACGACACGGTGACCCGCCCGCATCGCACGGCCAAGGGTGTGCGCGAGCTGCGGGCGCGCGGGCTGGACGCCGAGTATCTCGCGGTCCCCGGCGGGGGTCACGCCATGCTCGACCATCTGACGACCTGGCACGGACGCTCGCTGGCCTTCGTCGATCAGGCGCTGCAGCGCACCTGACCGGCAGGCGGCGACCCGCCGATGCTCAGCCGGCCGGCGAGCGGCCGGCCGACAGCTGGGCCAGTTCGCGCCGCAGCACCTTCCCGGTGGCGTTGCGGGGCAACCGATCGACGAAGACGACCTCGCGCGGGGCCTTGTAACCGGCGAGGTTCTTCTTGACCTCGGCGATCAGTTCCTTCTCACCGGTGTGGGCCCCGTCGCGCAACACCACGTAGGCGCGCAGTCGCTGCCCGAAGTCCTCGTCGGGCACACCGATACAGACCGCCTCGGACACCTCGGGCCGGGCGCTGAGTAGATCCTCGACCTCCTGCGGAAAGACGTTCTCGCCGCCGGAGACGATCATGTCGTCGTCGCGGCCTTCGACGAACAGCCGGCCGGCCGCGTCGAACCGGCCGATGTCGCCGCTGGCCATCAGGCCCCCGATCCGCTGCTTGTCGCCGCCTTCGGTGTAGCCCTCGAAGAGCTGCGCATTACCCACGAAGATGCGGCCGAGTCCGCCCTGGGGAACCTCCAGCCCGTCATCGTCGAACAGTTTGATCGTGGTCCCCCGGGTCGGGCGCCCAGCGGTGCCCGGTGCGGTCCGCAGATCGGCGGGGGTCGCGATGGTCGCATTGGCCACCTCGGTGGAGCCGTAGAGGTTGTAGAGGTTCTCGCCGAAGGCGTCCATCCACTCGTCCGACAGTCCACCGGGCAGCGCCGACCCCGAGGCGGCGACCACCTTGAGCGAGGAGGTGTCGTAGCGTTCGCGGACCTCGGCGGGCAGATCCAGGATGCGCGAGAGCATCACCGGGACCACGATCAGCGCCTCGATGCGGTGCTCCTCGACGGCGGCGAGCCAGTCCTGCGCGTCGAAGACGGGCAGGGTGATCAGCTGTGCGGTCAGGCCGAGCCCCAGCAGCAGATTCGACAGTCCCCAGGCGTGGAACGCCGGTGCGGCCAGTCCGATGCGGATGCCCGCACGCAGCGGGATCCGCGACAGCAGCGCGGCCGGCGCCTCCAGGGTCGGCAGGCCGCCGCCGGAGACCGCGCCCCGGCTGGCGCCCTTCGGGGTGCCGGTGGTGCCGGAGGTCAAGATGATGACCTTGCCCGAGCGTCCCGGTGAGCGCAGAGTGGCCCGGGTGAAACCGTCGGCCAGTTCGGTCAGCGTCGGGATCTGCACCGACGGTGACGCGTCGGTGAGAATCCGTTTGCGGTTGACCGAGGCCTCCGCCAGCAGAGTGGTGAACTCGGCATCGTGCACGATGGCCGAGGCCCCCTCCCGCCGGCAGACGTCGGCGATCTGGGGCCCGGCGAAGCCGGTGTTGAGCAGCAGCAGATCGCACCCGAGTTTGGCGATCGCGGCGGCAGCGAGCACGAATTCGGGGTGGTTGCGCGAGAGCAGCGCCACCGCATCACCCTCACCGATTCCCAGCGCGCGCATCCCCGCCGCGATCGCCGTCGACCGCCGATCGGCTTCGACATAGGTCAGGGTCCGGTCCGGGGCGATCACCAGCGGCCGGTCGGGTTCGCGGACCGCCCCGATGGCCAGCAACGCCCCGGGAGTCAGGCCCCAGGAGCGGGCCGCCCCGGCCACCCGCAGCAGCCGGTCCGGGCGCATCGCCGAGACGATGCCGGCGCGGGCCAGCACCTCCAGGCTGCCGGCCTCCTCGGCCAGTCGCCGGGGGACCGCCAGCCACGACGGTTCGGCTACGACGGCGCCTTCGGCTTGACGTTTGAGTCCGGCGACGGCGTCCTTGACGAAGCTGTGGATGGCCGGAGCCGAGACCAGGTCGGCCAGGCCGCCGAACACGCCGGGTGCATCGTAGGACAGCCGGACGGTGAGCCGGGTTCCGCCGGGCACCGGCCGCAGCCGCAGTCGTACCCGGTGCGAGACCCCCGAGTACGACGCCCAGGCCAGTTCCCACGGCCGCTGGCAGGCCACGATGATCGCATCGCCGCCGACCACGGCCGCACCCATCGTGACCATGATGCGGTATCGGGCGTCCAGTTCGACGCCGCGGCCCGGGTCGTGCGCGGTGACCCGCAACCCGCGCCCGGCGTAGCGGGCCAGCACCAGCGGATCGGCGCACAGATCCCAGACGTGCTCCGCATCGGCGGCGATGACGGCGCTGTGTTCGATCTTCATCCGATCACCGGCAGCTTCCGCTCGGCCTGCAGCGAGGACAGCACATCCTGCATGGTGGCCACCAGATCGTCGTACACCCGATCCAGATCCGGGTCGTCCCCGTAGGTCTCGCGCAGGTGGATCGGCGGGAGATAGGCGATCACGATCTTCGACGGCAACGGCAGGAAGGGCGCGAAGGGCACGGTGATCCCGAACGGCGCCGACAGCATCACCGGCAACACCTTGAGACGCAACGCCCGATCGAGCCGCAGGAACTCGGCGATCTTCTCCCCGCGCGAGAGGAACAGCGCGGTCTCCTGCCCGCCGATGGTCACCTGCGGAACGATCGGGACGTCGTGCCGCAGCGCCAGCCGCAAAAAGCCCTTCCGGCCGCCGAAGTCGATGAGCCCGGACTGACTGGTGGGGCGGTACACCTCGTAGTCGCCGCCGGGGAACACCTGCAGCAGACCACCCTGCTCCAGCACGGCGTGCCCGTTGTCCGGATCGGCCTCCACGGTGCCGAAGCGGCGCAGGATCGGGGCCAGCGGCGAGTTGAGCACCATCCGGTGGGCCAGCTGGTAGAAAGGCCGCTCGACCCCGCAGTAGGAGGTGATGGCCAGCTGGCTGATCAACACCTCCGGCGACATGATCCCGCCGGTGTGGTTGCCGACGATCAAGGCCGGGCCGTCTTCGGGCAGGTGATGCAGTCCGCGGACATCGGGCCTGAACCAGGCGCCGATCAACAGCCACAGCCCCGGCAGCAGCTCGCGGATGGCATCGGGATCGCGGTCGTCGACGTCCCCGCGGCGCAATCGAGGCGCCAGCCTGCGCAGCCGGTCCCCCGCGAACGACAATGCACCCACGACGGGGTTGTCTCCCAGATCCATACGACTCCTCTCCCCGGGCAGTGTCTCAGATCACGGTGGAAGCCGAAGCCGATCCGTGCCTCGACTCGTGTGCAATACCCGCACGCAAGCGAAAGGCAGACTAGTTTCGAGCTATGGGAGAAATCAAGAAGGTCCTCGTCCTCGGCACCGGTGTCCTGGGGAGCCAGATCGCTTATCAGACCGCTTATTCCGGGTTCGACGTCGCCGTGTACGACATCAGCGATGAGGTGATCGGCAAGGCCCGCGACACCACGTTCCCCGCGCTGGCCCAGACATACTTGTCCCAGGTGAAGGGAGCCACTCAGGAATCGGTCGATGCCGCCCTGGCCCGGCTTTCCTACCACTCGGACATGGCCTCGGCGGCCGCCGACATCGACATCGCGATCGAGGCGGTTCCGGAAGTTCCCAAGATCAAAGAGCAGGTGTTCGGGGAGCTGAACAAGGTCGCGCCCGAACAAGCCATCTTCTGCACCAACTCCTCGACACTGCTGCCCAGCGAACTGGCCCCCTACACCGGTCGCCCCGATCGCTTCCTGGCCCTGCACTTCGCCAACCGGGTGTGGCAGTTCAATACCGCCGAGGTGATGGGCACACCGCAGACCGACCAGGCCGTCTTCGACCGGGTCGTCGAGTTCGCCAAGCAGATCGGGATGGTGCCGATCCCGCTGCACAAGGAGAAGTCCGGGTACGTCCTGAACTCGCTGCTGGTGCCGTTCCTGTCGGCGGCGGCCGAGTTGGCCGAGGGCGGCTACGCCGATCCGTCGGCGGTCGATGATGTGTGGCGGATCGCCACCGGCGCACCGCTGGGTCCGTTCCAGATCTACGACATCATCGGCCTGAACACGCCCTACAACATCATGATCCACGGCGATGCGGAGCAGCAGAAGCTCGGGCGGTGGCTCAAGGAGAACTACATCGACAAGGGTTACCTGGGGCTGGCCGCCGGCCGCGGTTTCTACGACTACTCGGGCAAGTAGCGCCGGGGCACCGCACGCCCGACCGTGCGACCTCGGTCGGCGCCGGCGGCGACCGGGTTGTCGAAGATCCCCTCGTGCACCGCACCCGGGAACCGTTACCGTGAGGTGTCTCACCGTCGTGGGATGATCGGGTTGTAGATCACTTACCGAAGGAGCCAGTCTTCATGATTCAGTCGACGATGCAAGAGGGTGCGCTGACGATCACCAGCCTTCTCGAGCACAGCCGCAAATTCTTTCCCGAGGCCACGGTCAGCACCTGGACCGGCACGGAGTTGCGCACCGCGACCTTCGGCGAGATCGGCGACCAGTCCGCACAGGTCGCCCACGCGCTGGCCAAGCTCGGCATCGGGATCGGCGACCGCGTCGCGACCTTCATGTGGAACAACAACGAGCACCAGGTGCTCTACGCCGCGATTCCGTCGATGGGCGCGGTGCTGCACACCCTGAACCTGCGGCTGTCCCCCGAGCAGGCGATCTACATCATGAATCACGCCGAGGACAAGGTGGTCTTCGTCGACGCCAGTGTCGCGCCGCTGCTGCAGAACTACGTTCCGCACGCCCCGTCGGTCAAGCATGTCGTCGTCACCAACGGGCCCAAGGAGTCGTTCGAGGCTCCCGAAGGCGTCACCGTGCACGCCTGGGACGAGTTGCTCGCCGGCGAGCCGACCCAGTACGACTGGCCGGAACTGGACGAGCGCGCCGCCGCCGCGATGTGCTACACCTCCGGCACCACCGGTGACCCGAAGGGCGTGGTCTATTCACACCGCTCCATCTACCTGCACTCGTTCCAGGTGACCGCCTCCAACGGCATGGCACTGGCCAACGACGACACCGCGCTGGTGATCGTGCCGATGTTCCATGCGATGAGCTGGGGGATGCCCTACGCCGCGCTGATGAGCGGCTCGAGCCTGCTGCACCCGGACCGTTTCCTGCAGCCCGAACCGCTGCTGGCCATGATGGCCGCCGCCCGTCCCACCATGGCCGCGGCGGTGCCGACCATCTGGTCGGGGGTGTCGGCGCTGCTGGACGCGCAGCCGCAGGACATCTCGCATCTGCGCGAGGTGGTGGTCGGCGGTTCGGCGGTGCCGCCGTCGATGATCCGCAAGTTCGACGAGTACGGCGCCCCGATCATCCACGCCTGGGGGATGACCGAGACCTCCCCGCTGGGTTCGGTGGCCCGCGTGCCGGCCGGGGTGACCGATGACGAAGAGGCCTTCGCCTACCGCGTCACCCAGGGACGGTTCCCGGCTCCGGTGGGCGCCCGGATCGTCGATGCCGACGGCAACGTCCTGCCCAACGACGGTGAGACCAGCGGCGAGCTGGAGGTCTCGGGCCCGTGGATCACCGGCGCCTACTACTCCCCCGAGGGCAACGTCTCCGATCCGTCGAAGTTCCACGACGGCTGGCTGCGCACCGGTGACGTCGCGACCATCAGTCCCGACGGCTACATGACGATCGTCGACCGCACCAAGGACATCATCAAGACCGGCGGCGAATGGATCTCCTCGGTCGACCTGGAGAACACCATCGCCGCGCACCCGGAGATCCTCGAGTGCACGGTGATCGGTGTGCCCGATCCCAAGTGGGACGAGCGGCCGTTCGTCCTGGCGGTGACCACCGAGGGCTCCACCCTGGACGTGCCGACCATCCGCGCCTGGCTCGAGGAGCGCATTCCGCGCTGGCAGGTGCCCGAGCGCTGGTCGTTCGGCGAAGAGGTCCCCAAGACCTCGGTGGGCAAGTTCGACAAGAAGCGGGTCCGCCAGCACTATGCGGAGGGCCTGTACGAAGTGGTGAGCAACCTGGATCTGTGATCCGGGCCGGAGCAGCCGATGTCTGGGTTCTTCGCATTCCTCGCCGATAATCCACTGCTGCTTCTGGGCATCTTCATCATCATCGGCGGTTCCGCCGGCAAGCTCGCGATCGGTCCGGTGACCCTCGGACCGATCGCGGTGCTCCTGGCGGCCATCGCTCTGACCGCCTGGGGCACCGTCTACGACCAGACCCTGCAGATCCCGGAGGTCCTGGGGAATCTGGGGCTGGCGATCTTCGCCTTCGCCACCGGGCTGCTGGCCGGCCCCAGTTTCTTCGCCGCACTGCGGTCCTCGTGGACGCTGATGCTGGCGGTGGTGCTGGTGCTGATCGTCGCCGCCGGAGTGGGCATCGGTGTGGGCGGGCTCTTCGAGCTGCCGGGGGATGCCATCGCCGGCACCTTCGCCGGGGCGCTGAACAACACCCCGGCACTGGCGGCGGCCGGCAGCACACCGGCCGCCACCGTCGGCTACGCCGTGGCCTACCTGTTCGGGCTGGTCGCCATGCTGGGGCTGACCCAGGTGGCGCTCTCGCGGGGCCCCGCCGACCGGGACGATCCCGAACCGCTCGTTACCGCCACGGTGCGCATCGACACCTCCGAGCCCACCACGATCCGGGATCTGCACCGCAGATTCGGCCGCACGATCGCCTTCACCCGGGTGAGCCGCTCGTCGACCGATCCGGTGCTCGGCGTCGACGACGACACCGTTCTGGGGCCCGCGGACCTGCTGACGGTGGTCGGTCCGGAGAATCTGGTGGAGCAGGTGATCTCCGACCTCGGGCATCGGTCCTCCCACGATCTGGTGGCCAGCCGCGCAGACCTGGACTTTCGCCGCATCACCATCTCCGATCCACGGCTGGCCGGTCGCCGCGTGGCCGACCTGCGGCTGGAGCAGCGTTTCGAGGCGACGATCGCGCGGATCCGCCGCGGCGACACCGACTTCATCAGCACTCCCGGCGAACGCCTGCAGTTGGGTGACCGCGTCCGCGTGGTGGCCCCGCCGGAGAAGATCGACGAGGTGACCCGGTATCTGGGGGATTCGGCGCGAGGGCTGTCCGATATCAATCCGGTGGCCCTCGGCGGCGGCCTGGCGCTGGGACTGGGCCTGGGCCTGATCCAGGTCCCCGTCCCGGGCCTGGGTGCACTGTCGGTCGGCGCCGCCGCCGGCACGCTGATGGTCGGGCTGGTGATGGGCAGGGTGGGCCGGATCGGCCCGGTCCACGTCTCGATGCCGCACACCGCGGCCACCGTGCTGGTCGAGCTCGGACTGCTGATCTTCCTCTCGTTCGCCGGGACCCGGGCCGGTTCGCAGATCCTCGAGGCGTTCACCGACGGCGCCGCCCTGGACTATTTCGTCACCGGCGCCCTGGTCACCCTCGTCGCCGGCCTGGGCGTACTGCTGGTCGTCGGACGCCTGTTTCGGGCCGGGCGCACCCGCCTGGGCGGCATCGTCGCCGGCGCCCAGACCCAACCGGCCCTGTTGGCCTTCGCCAACAACCGGACCTGCTTCGATCCCCGAGTCGCGATCGGCTACGCGCTGGTCTACCCGGCGGCGATGATCGTCAAGGTGGTCCTGGCCCAGATCATGGCCGGCGGGTGACCTGGCCCCGTGCACGCAGCGCCGGTCGTCGCTACGGTGGTGTTGTCCATCGAACGGACTACACGAGAGGAACCCGATGATGTTGGATCAGCAACTGTGGACCCTGCTCCAGGACAACCCGCAGGCACTCGAAGCACTGCTCTTCGTCTTCTCCGGCACCAAGTAGCCACCCGAACGCGCCGCCGGCGGCGATGAGCGCCAGGACCGCGCCGGTTCATGCCAGGTTCGCCACCGGAATCGCCCACCCGAACGCCGGCGTCTATCCTGGTCAACGTTGTCTGCATTCTCAGTTGCGAGGAGACCGTCGATGGGTCTGAAGGGCACACCCGGAACCTGGCTTCGGCACCTGCTGTCGGCTCTGGCCGCAGTTCTACTCGTCATCGTCGCCGGTGCCTCGGGCGGCCTGGCATTGGCCGCCGGGCCGACCCTGTCGGTCACGCCGAACAAGGAACTGTCCTCCGGCGACGAGGTCGCCGTGGCTGGGAGCGGGTTCAAACCGAAGACCCGGCTGGCGGTGATGCAGACCGTCGCGCTGCCCCGGACCGGTGTGCCCGTGGTGCACTCGGGCCGAACACTGCTCACCACCGACGCCAAGGGCCGCTTCACCACCGCGATCAAGGTGCGCCAGAGTTTTGCGGCCATCGACTGCGCGAAGACCGACTGCTTCGTCACCGCCGTCCCGATCAATCGCACGGCACTGACCCGGGGCCAGACCACCTCCACTCCGATCGCCTTCGAGAAGCAGAAGCCGAAGCTGGTCCTGTCGCCTGCCGACGGCCTGCAGCACGGCAACGAGGTGACCGTCACCGGCACCGGCTTCGCCAAGAACAGCGGTCTGCTGGTCGCCCAGACGCTGGCACGGCCGGACAACGGCCGCCCGCAGACCCACCTGGAACCGGTCGCGGTCACCACCGACCAGGCCGGCAGCTTCACCACCACGGTCAAGGTGCAGCCCAAACTCCGCGATACCAACTGCCTGCAGACCGAATGCTTCATCGCCGCCTATCCGGCCGCCCAGGCGCCGACCGACCGGGTCAACGACGCCTGGGCGGCGATCGCCTTCGACCCCTCCGATAACACCGCTCTGCGCGTGGACGAAGAGAAGATCGAGCAGGCCGGCACCGTGCGCGTCCACATCAGCGGCGGCCAGCCCCAGGACCGCTACACCATCGCCACCGAGGGTGCGGGCGATCTGAGCGTCCAGCCCTTCGTCCGGGCCGACGACGAGGGCAATGCCACGGTGCTGCTGATGACCCCCTTCGATCAGGTCGCCGGCGACTACAAGGTGCACCTGACCAACGAGCGCACCGGTAACCAGACCGAGATCGGCTTCACGATCAGCACCAACGCCCTGCTCAACCCGGCCCAGACCCAGGGCAGCCCGATCGCCGGAGCCGACCAGGCCACCGGGCAGGTACCGGCCGGACTGGACGGCGAACCCGAGCACACCGGCAACTGGACGACGTGGTGGACGATCGTCGGCGCCATCGTGACGCTGGTCGCCATCGGATTCCTGGGCTGGTTCGCCCGCGACGAACGTTCCTCGGCCCGCAAGTGAATCGCGGCGAAGACGCCGTATGTGAACCGATTCGCATCGACTCGGGGATATCTGCAAGACGTCTACCAGAACAGACTGATAGACCATTGCCATGAGCGAATACTCGATCGAAGAGATCACCGCCGACCACCTGGCCCACATCACCGCCGTCGCCCAAGGCCTGGCCGGTGACGTCCGTGCCCTGGTCGATGCGACGGTGCGGACGCAGGTCGGCGACGACGATGTGGCCGCGGCCCGCGAACACATCGCCGCCGCCACGGCCCTGCTGCGCCGCGAACAGCTGCCCGGGGCGTTCGGGATCCGCTTCAGCGCGACCGCCGGCAAACGCAACTGGGGCAATGCCATGGTCGGGCTGCGCAATCCGGTCGCGCCGCCGATGCACATGAGCTACGACGGCGAGAAGATCACCGGCACCGTCGATCTGGGCGCCGCCTACGAGGGACCGGCCGGTCTGGTGCACGGCGGCATCCTCGCCGCTCTGCTGGATCAGGCCCTCGGTTCGGCCGCCGAGAACGCCGGTGTCCCGGGGATGACCGGAACGCTGAACGTCCGCTACCGGCAGGCCACCGTATTGGGACCGGTCACCGTCAGCGCCTGGCTGGACCGGACCGAGGGCATCAAATCCTTCGCCAAGGGCACCGTCAGCACCGCCGACGGGGTCACCGTCGAGGCCGACGGGGTCTTCATCCTGCCGCGCTGGGCCCGCGGACAATCCCAGGAGGACGCCGTCCGGACGGTCGGCGAAGGCTGACACCGCCGGCCCCGGGACACACCCGCGCGAGCGCGTCGTCGTTCATCGCTTCTGCCCACTCGCGCCACACAGTCCGGCGCGCTCACATACCGTGGCGTGCAACACACCACACCGCAAGGAGCGCACCGTGTACCCAGGCAAGTTCGCAGCCGCTACCCCCGACAAGCCGGCACTGATCCGGCCGTCGACCGGTGAACAGGTCACCTACGGGCAGCTGATGGACAACTCCACCAGGATCGCCCACTACCTGCGCGACGATCTGGGGTTGCGGCCCGGCGACACCATCGCCATCGTCTCCGACAACGACCTGCGGATCTTCGACGCCTACTGGGCGGCGGTGCGCAGCGGCATGTACGTCACCGCGGTGAATCACCACCTCACCGCCGGCGAGGTGAACTTCATCCTCGGCGACTGCGAGGCGCAGGCGCTGTTGGCCTCGGCGAGCGTCGCCGAGGCCGTCTCGGCGGCGCACGAGCTCGACGGGCTGGCCGATCCGGCGCGCCGCATCGTCTGGGGCGGGCGGCTCGACGGTTTCACCGACTACGCGAGCGTCCTGACCGCCGCGAGCGATGCGCCGTTGACCGATCAGCCGCGCGGCACCGACATGCTGTACTCCTCGGGCACCACCGGGCGGCCCAAAGGCATCAAGCCGGTGCTGCCGGCCGGCCAGGTCGACCAGATCCCCGATCTGATCAGCGCCGTCTTCGGCCCGGTCTACGGCTTCGGGGAGGACTCGGTGTACCTGTCCCCGGCGCCGCTGTACCACGCGGCACCGCTGCGGTACTGCGCGATGGTCAACTCCCTGGGCGGCACCGTGGTGGTGATGGACCGCTTCGATCCCGAGGAGTCGCTGCGGCTGATCGAGCAGTACCGCATCACCCACAGCCAGTGGGTGCCGACCATGTTCGTGCGCATGCTGAAACTGCCCGAGCAGGTCCGCAGCAGATACGACGTGAGCTCCATGCGGGCAGCCGTCCATGCCGCGGCCCCGTGCCCGGCGCAGGTCAAGGCCGAGATGATCGCCTGGTGGGGGCCGGTGATCAACGAGTACTACGCGGCCACCGAGGCCGCCGGGGTGGCGCTGATCGGCTCGCAGGAAGCGCTCGAGCGCCCCGGTTCGGTGGGCCGGGCCGCCCTGGGCATCGTGCACATCTGCGGGCCCGACGGCGAGGACCTGCCGGCCGGTGAGGTCGGCGTGGTCTACTTCGAACGCGACGAGATGCCGTTCGTCTACCACAACGATCCGGAGAAGACCGCCGCCGCCCAGCACCCGGCGCACCCGAATTGGGCCACCACCGGCGATCTGGGGTACCTCGACGAGGACGGTTACCTGTACCTGACCGACCGCAAGGCCTTCACCATCATCTCCGGCGGCGTCAACATCTACCCGCAGGAGGCCGAGAACATCCTGATCAATCACCCGGCGGTCTTCGATGTGGGCGTGATCGGTCTGCCCGACGACGAACTCGGCGAGGTGGCGGTGGGCTTCGTGCAACTGACCGACGACGCGCAGCCGTCCGACGACCTGGCCGACGAGCTGATCGCCTACGCCAAGGAGCACCTGGCCGCATTCAAGGTGCCCCGGCAGATCCGCTTCGTCGAGGATCTGCCACGCACCCCCACCGGTAAGCTGGTCAAGGGTGACCTGCGCACCCAGGTCCTCGGCGGCTGACCCGCCGACCCGACTTCGATCCGTCGGCCCAGCGTCGATGAGGAGGCTCGCCGCCCCATGACCCGGCCGATCACCGGCAGCGAGCAGCTGGCCACCGTCGTCGTGATCGGCGCCGGTCAGGCCGGGCTCTCGGCCGGCTACCACCTGCTGCGCGCCGGTCTGGTCCCGGCGACGTCGCAGGCCGATCCGGCTGTCGCGAGCTTCGTGATCCTCGACGCCGAGACCGGTGCCGGCGGGGCGTGGCGGCACCGCTGGGAGTCGCTGCGGATGTCGACGGTCAACGAGATCTTCGATCTGCCCGGCTTTCCGAAACCGCCGATCGATCCCGCCGAACCAAGCAGCACCGCGGTGCCGCGGTATTTCGCCGCCTTCGAGGACCGTTTCGCCCTGCCGATCCTCCGTCCGGTCACCGTCTGGACCGTCCGGTACGACGACGACGATCCCGATGGGGATCTACTGGTTGATACCGACCGCGGCCGCTGGCGCACGCGTGCGATCATCAACGCCACCGGTTCGTGGAACAACCCGGTCCTGCCGGTCTACCCGGGCGGCGACGGTTTCCGGGGGCGGCAGCTGCACACCCGCGACTACGTCTCCGCCGACGAGTTCGCCGGCCAGCGGGTGGCGGTGATCGGCGCCGGGATCTCGGCGCTGCAGCAGCTCGAGGAGATCTCCCAGGTGGGCACCGTGTTCTGGTACACCCGGCGGGAACCGGACTTCCGCGGCGGCCACTTCCGGGCCGAGGTCCAGGGCCGCGAGGTGATCGCCGCCGTCACCGCCGATGTGGAGGCCGGACGGCCCACCGGCAGCGTCGTCTCCTACACCGGGCTGCCGCGCCTGCCCTATGTGGATGCGGCGGCCGAGCGCGGTGCGTTGCAACGCCGGCCGATGTTCACCGCGATCGAACCGGACGGGGTGCACGAAGCCGACGGCACCGTCACCGCCGTCGATGCGATCCTGTGGGCCACCGGTTTCAAAGCGGACCTGCGGCATCTGGAGCCGCTGTATCTGCGCAACGAGCTGGGCGGTGTCACTATGCGCGGTACCGCGGTCGCCGGGGAGCCGCGGGTGCACCTGGTCGGTTTCGGCCCGTCGCAGTCCACGGTCGGGGCCAATCGCGCCGGGCGCGATGCGGTCCGTGAACTGACCGCCCACTTGGGTATCGAGACCGGCAGATAACCCCGACGCGGCCTGCTCACGCCCGCCGGTCAGTTGCCGTCGGTGACCGGCGAGGTGCCCATCGTGTCGGCCTCCCCGGTCACCGCGTACACCTCCCACGGTTCGGCGCCGGGTCCGTGCACCCACACCTTGTCCTGCACCGCGTAGCAGCAGGAGGTGTCGTTCTCTTCGAAGGTGGCCAGGCCCGACTCGGTGAACCGGCGGCCGGCCGCGGCGACCTGCCCGGTGTCGGCCACCTCGACGCCGAGATGGTCCAGCCGGGTGGCCTGACCCTGCTCCCCCTCGATCAGCACCAGCTTCAGCGGCGGATCGGCGACGACGAAGTTGGCGTATCCGGGCCGGCGTTTGGCCGGTTCCACTCCGAACAGCGCGGTGTAGAAGGTGATCGACCCCTCCAGGTCGGCGACGTTGAGTGCTAGTTGGACACGGGACATGACGGACTCCTCTTCTTATTTTCGACGGTTTTCGGTGTGGGTTCGGGCCTCGGCCGTGGCCGCCAGGTGCGGGCCGAGTGCGGCCACGGCGTCCCGCGCGGTGCGGCCGACGCCGATCAGCGTTGCCGAGGCCGGTCCGGTCCAGTCTCCGTAGCCCAGAAAGAGCAGCCCGGGCTCGGCTGGCACATGGTTGTGGTGCAGGGGGATCCGGCCGGAGGCTGCTGCTCGGCCCGGACGGGACCGATCGGGACGCCGCAGGGCCAAGGGACGCAGATGATTCAGGACCGGCCGGAAGCCCGTGCACCAAATGATCGCGTCCACCTGTTCGTGACGATCGGGGTAGACCAGTCCATCGGCGGCGATCGACGAGAACATCGGCTGGGGCACCAGCACACCGCGATCCCGCGCCGCCTTGACCGGCGGCACCATGACGATGTCGCCGAGTCCGGCGACGCCGTCGGTATCCGCCCGGCCCGAGGCCAACGCCTGCGCGCGGGCCGAGGCGACGTCGAACAGCACCCGGCCGTCGACGTCGTCAGGCATCAGCCGGGGCGGGTGCGGCGTGGCCCCGAGGGTGTCGGCGACGGTGAAGACCTCGGCGAGGATCTGGGCGGCGGAGTTGCCCCCGCCGACCACGGCGACCCGCTGCCCGGCGAAAGCCTCGGGCGTGCGGTAGCCGACGGTATGGACCTGCGTGCCGGCGAAGCGACTCATCCCCCGATAGCGCGGCCAGAAGGGGCACCGCCACGTACCGGTCGCATTGACCACCGCGCCGGCCCGCCAGGTACCGCGGTCGGACTCGACCAGGTAGCGGCCGTCACCCGTGCGGCTGACCGCGGTGACCCGGACGGGACGGTGGATCGGCAGCCGGTAGCGCTGCTCGTATGCGGTCAGGTAGTCCACCACGTGTCCGGCGGGCGGGAAACCCCGACGCCACACCGGCATCGGGATGCCGGGCAGCGACGAGTGCTCGGCCGGTGAAAACAACCGCAGCGACTCCCAGTAGTGCGGCCACGAGCCGCCCGGAGCGGCCTCGGCGTCGAGGATCACGAAGTCGTGTCCGGCCCGGCGCAGATAGTAGCCGGCCGCCAGCCCCGCCTGACCGCCTCCGACGACCACCACGTCGACCGCCGTGGACGCGCGATCACCCTCCGGACTCACGGCGGCGTGAATCTTTTTCGCAATGCCAGCGACAGGTACGCCAGGCCCACCAGGATCGGCACCTCGATCAACGGCCCCACCACCCCGGCGAGCGCCTGGCCCGAGGCGATGCCGAAGGTGCCGATCGACACGGCGATGGCCAGCTCGAAGTTGTTCCCTGCCGCGGTCATAGCCATGGCGACGGTGCGCGGATACCCCAGACCCATCGCCGCGCCGGCGCCGAAGGACACCGCCCACATCAGGATGAAGTACAGCAGCAACGGGATGGCGATCCGTGCGACGTCGCCGGGCCGGGAGGTGATCGCCTCCCCCTGCAGGGCGAACAGCATCACCACGGTCAACAGCAGCCCGTACAGCGACCACGGACCGATGCGCGGCAGGAAGGTCTGCTCGTACCAGACCCGCCCTTTGAGTCGCTCGCCGTAGTAGCGGCTCAGGAAGCCCGCCACCAGCGGTATCCCGAGGAACACGAGCACCGATTTGGCGATCTGCCACGGTGAGGCCTCGATCGAGGTCTGTTCCAGACCGAGCCAGCCGGGCAGCACATCGAGGTAGAACCAGCCCAGGACCGCGAACATGGCCACCTGGAACACCGAGTTGATGGCCACCAGCACCGCGGTGGCCTCCCGGTCGCCGCACGCCAGATCGTTCCAGATGATCACCATCGCTATACAGCGGGCCAGCCCGACGATGATCAGGCCGGTGCGGTACTCGGGCAGGTCCGACAGGAACACCCAGGCCAGGGTGAACATCAGGGCCGGTCCGATCAGCCAGTTCAGCACCAGCGAACCGGCCATCAGGCGCCGGTCGCCGGTGACGGTGTCGAGGCGGTCGTACCGGACCTTGGCCAGCACCGGATACATCATCACCAGTAGACCAAGGGCGATCGGCACCGACACCCCGTCGATCTGCACCGCATCCAGCGCGGTGTTCAGCCCGGGAACCCACCGCCCCAGCAGCAGGCCCGCCGCCATCGCCAGACCGATCCAGACCGCGAGGTACCGGTCCAGGGTCGACAGCTTCGGCGGGGCCGTCAGCGTCGTCATGCCGATTCGGCTTCCCGGGGCGGCAGGTGTCCCAGCAGCAGCGTCGACAATTCGGCCAGAGCGCCGGGGCTGATCCAGTAGTAGACCCACGTTCCGCGTCGTTCACAGTCCAGCAGGCCCGCTTCCCGCAGGACCTTCAAGTGGTGAGAGACGGTCGGCTGCGAGAGCTCGAAACCGGTCGAGATCTCGCACACGCACGCCTCACCCCCGGGGCCGGCGGCGATCAGCGCGAGCATGCGCAGACGGATCGGGTCACCGAGCGCTTTGAACTTCTGGGCCGCACCGGTGAGGTCGTCGGACTCGGGCGCCGCCGTCGGCGGAGGACAACACGGCCGCCCGGACTGCTGCTTCGACATTCTTCTATATTGACACCTGTCAAATCAGTCGCGCAACATCGTTCAGTCGGCCAAGACCGGTGGCTACCGCACTCAACGCGCCGTCGGATGCCAGCGACTACGGAGAGTGCTCGCCGCCGCATCGGACGCAAACGCCGACGCCTCGAACGGCTCGGCAGCGATACGCTGTCCGGTCGACGGATTGAGCACGGTCATCCGCTGCACGCGATCACCGAGGGTGCGCGAGATCGCGACCTCACGTGCCACCGCCGTCGCCGCGTCCTTCGTGGTATCGAGCTGTGCACCGGGACCACACAGGTGCACCTCCACGAGTAGCGTGTTCGTCCCGGCCGCCGGTACAGCCGTACCTGTTCCGGTACTGAAGCGAGGAGACAGCGAGGTCAGAGCCGACAGGGATGCTCGAATCGCATCGCCGAGCCCGTAGTCACTGGTGGCAACGCCTTCGCACGGCGGCATGGTTTCACCGGCGGCTGCGCTGACCGGCTCGTCGTTCTGCCCACAGCCCAGCACCATCAGCCCCAGCGCTACCGCCCCGGCCGTTGCCGCCACTCGCCGCTGAACCGTCATCAGAAACCCCGTCTCAAGTATTCGACACGATCATCCCCGCCCGTGGCCGACCCATTGCAGCCGGCCCCGGCGAGCCGGGGGTCAGCAACGGGGACAGTCGCCGGCGGCCGGAATGGGAAACGCCTCCCACCTGTGTCGACAGGTGGGAGGCGTCTGGTGGAGCTGCCGGGAATTGAACCCGGGTCCTCCGTCACTTCAGTAGGGCTTCTCCGTGTGCAGTCCGCTGTGTCTCTACTTGGATCTCCGGGTCTCACGGACGAGCCCGGATGACGATCCCAGTCGCTGTTTGTTGTCCCGCCTTCGCCCGCGACCGACGACGACGGTGAGTTCCCTAGCTGATGCCGGCATCCGGGTGCGGGAACATCACCCGGGCCGACAGACTAGCCTCGCTGATCAGGCAGCGAGAGCGTAGTCGCGCTGATTGGAATCGGCGCTTAATTGGTTGCTACGACGCTTACGGTGGTCTCTAGCCTGCACCGACACGCTTCCCCTACCTCGATGTACGTAGTCGAAACCGATCAGCCCCGAGGTAGTGCCCACCGCTTTGGCGGACTACCTATAGTAACGCCGCCGCCGCGGAAAATCATCCCGGTATCGTCGCCGCGGCTGCCATCTGGCGTGTCTCGGCCCCGCCGCTCGGCGTGTCGCGACCTGTTTGGGCGTGTCGAGCTCGTCGCAGCGTCGCGCCATGCCGAGATGAACCGCGACACGCCGGCGCGCGGAATCAGAGCAGTCTGCGGCAGTCCGACGCGGGAACGTCGGACGACGGCGCCCCGGGTTTCACATGCCTTTGATGCGCCGGCCCAGCTCGCGTTCGGCCTCCCGCTTGGCGGTGCGGGCGGCGATGTCGCGGCGCTTGTCGTGCGCCTGCTTACCGCGCGCCAACGCCAGTTCCACCTTGGCGTAGCCGTCGGAGAAATACATCGACAGCGGCACCAGCGTCAGATTGCCGTCCTGCAGTTTGCCGATCAGCTGATCGATCTCGCGGCGATGCAGCAGCAGTTTCCGCTTGCGACGCACCGGATGGTTGGTCCACGAACCCTGCCCGTACTCGGCGATGTGCAGCGCATGCAGCCACACCTCGCCGTCCTCGGCGGTGGCGAAGGCGTCGACCAGCGAGGCCTTCCCCTGCCGCAGCGCCTTGACCTCGGTGCCCTGCAGCACGATGCCCGCCTCGTAGGTGTCGAGGATGGTGTAGTTGTGCCGCGCCTTCCGGTTGGTGGCGATCACCGACCGGCCCTTCTCCCTGGGCACGTTGACTCCTTCTCGTCGGTCAGGTCTTCTCAGTCAAGTCTTGTCGGTCCGGGTCGTCTCGGTCCGCTCTATTCGCGCACGTACACCCGCAGCGTAGCCAAGATGTTCACACCGTAGAGGTCGCCGAGGGCTTTGTCGAAGAAATAGATCCGCGCCAGGAACAGTCCGCCGATCGCCAGGACCGCACCGATGATCGCCGCCAGCACCGCCTCGAGCAGGAACGGCAGCTGGGTGTACCAGCGGGTGGCACCGACCAGGCGCATGATCGAGACCTCCGTGCGCCGGGTGTAGGCGGCGATCTGCACGGTGTTGACGATCAGCAGGATCGCGGCCACCCCGAGGACCGCGGCGATCACGAAGGCCGCATCGCGGGCGCCGTCGAGCACGGCGAAGATGCGTTTGACCATGTCCCGTTGATCGAGCACCCCGTCGATGCCCGGCGCCCGGGCGAACTTGTCCAGGACCGGGCCGAACCGGTTCTGGTCGGACACCCGCACCCGCAGCGCCGCCTGGTACGGGTCGGGCCGGATGAACTCGGCGACCTCCGGTGAGCTCTCCTCCCACGCGGCCTTACCGGCCTCGTAGGCCTGCTGTTTGGTGATGTAGGTGACCGAGGCGACGCCGTCCTCGTTTTCCAGGTCGCGCTTGACCTGCGCACACGGGTCCTTGGTGCAGTTGGGGTCGGCGTCGGTCACCGCGTCGGTGATGAAGAACTGCATCTCGACGCGGTCGAGGAAGATCTTCTGGCTCTTATCGGCCATCTGGATCACCAGCAGCCCGCCGCCGAGCATGCCCAGGGTCACCGCGGTGGTCAGGATCATGGCCAGAGTCATGGTGAGGTTGCGGCGGAAGCCCGTCCAGACCTCGGAAAGAATGAAGTTCAGTCGCACGTGAGGTCCCTATCCGATTCCGTAGACGCCGGTCTCGTCGTTGCGCACCAGCTTGCCGCCGTCGAATTCGAGCACTCGCCGCCGCATGGCGTCGACGATGTGCCGGTCGTGGGTGGCCATCACGACGGTGGTTCCGCGCCGGTTGACCCGATCGATCACCTCGACGATCTCCTCGGAGGTCTCCGGATCGAGGTTGCCCGTCGGCTCGTCGGCCAGCAGAACCGCCGGCCGGTTGACGATGGCCCGGGCGATCGCCACCCGCTGCATCTCGCCACCGGACAACTCGTGCGGCATGCGGTCGGCCTTACCCGACAGGCCCACGTAGTCGAGCACCTCGGGGACGGCTTCACGGATCACCCCGGCGGGTTTCCCGATCACCTCCAGCGCGAAGGCGACGTTGTCGGCGACGTTCTTCTTCTGCAGCAACCGGAAATCCTGGAACACCGCGCCGATCGACTGCCGCAGCTTCGGCACCTGCCGGCCCCGCAGCTTGTTGACGTGGTAATCGCCCACCCAGACGTCACCGGAGGTCGGGGTGTCCTCTTTCAGCAGGAGCCGGAAGAAGGTGGACTTACCCGAGCCGGACGGCCCGATGAGGAACGCGAATTCGCCGCGCTCGATCTCCAGGGTGAGATCGGCAAGGGCAGGCCGCGTCGACTTCGGGTACTGCATCGTCACATCGGACAGCTTGATCACAGGAGAAAGTCTAACGACGCCGCCTGAGAGGCAGGCTCAGGAGGCGCTCAGCGTGCCGGGACCGGATCGTTGGATTGCGGCGCCTGCCCCAGGTCGCCGGTGGCCGGCGGTGAGGTCGGCGCCTCGGTCCTGCCACGACCCGGCCACAGCGGCTGGGTGGACTCCTCCGACGGCGAGGTCTCCTCTTCCTCCGACGGTGTCCCCTCCGGCGAGGAGCCGGACGGTTCGGTGCTGGGCACCGACGTCTCGGGTTCGGGTTCGGGCTGGTATTCGCTGGTCTGCACCGGCACCTGCCGGTTCTGCGGCGGCGCCGGGATGGTGCCGTAGTGATTGGCGGTGAACAGGTACAGGATCATCCCGCCGATGAAAGCGATCACCAGCAGCACCGTGGTGGTCCGCACTCGCGTGCGGTAGACGTGGCTGATCCGGCCCCACTGCCGCCTGAAACGACCCGGCACCGCGTCCTCGGACGCGGGCGCGTCGGGGGTCGGCTGCTCGTCAGGAGTCGGCTGCTCAGCGGGGGTCGGCTGCTCAGCGGGGGTCGACTCTTCGGTCACGCCGAACCACTCCCCTCGCCGACATGGGTCGCTGCGGCCTTCATCAGGATCCCGTTGCGGGCCAGCGCCTGCAGGATCTGTACCCGCAGCGCGCGGCTGACCTCGAACTGCTTACCGGGCAGGGTGCGCGCAACCATGCGTACGGTCACCGAATCGAGTTCCAGGCCCGTGACACCCTGCGGTTCGGGCGCGTCCAGCAGCAGCTTGTGCCAGGCGGCCTCTTCGAAGAAGTCCTGGCCCACCTGGCGCAGCACATCGGTGACCTTCACGATGTCGGCATCGGCGGACACCGGCACGTCCACCACCGCACGGGCCCACTCCCGCGACAGGTTGTTCACCTTGATCACCTGCCCGTTGGGCACCGTGATCATCTCGCCGTCGCTGGTGCGCAGTTTGGTCACCCGCAGCGTCACATCCTCCACGGTCCCCTCGGCGATGGCCGACGAGCCGACGGTCAGCACCACCAGGTCGCCGTAACCGTACTGCCGTTCGGCCACGACGAAGAAGCCCGCGAGCACGTCCTGCACGATGCGCTGGGCACCGAAGCCCAAGGCGGCGCCCAGCACCGCGGTGGGCCCCACCAGGCTGGAGGTGGTGATGTTCATCAGCGACATCACCTGTAGAAAGACGATCACCGCGACGATCGCGACCAGGGTCCAGGCCACGACGTCGACCAGGGCCCGGCGGTGTTTGGCGTCCTCGGTGCGCACCAGCGCATCGGAGTGGACGAACTTGCGGTCCACATGGCGCTCGTACCGCGCCGCGATCCAGCGGATGAACCGGGAGGCCAGGATGCCGCCGATGATCCACAGCATGATCGCCAGCCCCTTGGTGGCCAGGACCTGCTCGAGGTAGGCCATCCACTCCGGTAGGCCAAGAGCGGTGCTCACATGGGTGGCGGCGGGATTAGGCGTCGCCATCGTCGTCCATACGCCAGCGGATGCCGGCCTCGATGAACTCGTCCAGGTCACCGTCGAGGACCTGTGTCGGGTTGTTGCCCTCCACGCCGGTCCGCAGGTCCTTCACCATCTGATACGGGTGCAGAACGTAGGAGCGCATCTGGTTGCCCCAGCTGCTGCCCGAGTCGGACTTGAGCGCATCGAGCTGGGCGCGCTCCTCCTGACGCTTGCGTTCGAGCAGCTTGGCCGCCAGCACGCGCATCGCCGAGACCTTGTTCTGCAGCTGACTCTTCTCGTTCTGGCACGTGACGACGATGCCGGTGGGGATGTGGGTCAGCCGGACCGCCGAGTCGGTGGTGTTCACCGACTGGCCGCCGGGCCCGGAACTGCGGTAGACGTCGACCTTGACCTCGTTCTCGTCGATGTCGATGCGGTCGGTGGTCTCGACCACGGGCAGCACCTCGACCTCGGCGAACGAGGTCTGCCGCCGGCCCTGGTTGTCGAACGGACTGATGCGCACCAGCCGGTGCGTACCCTGCTCCACTGACAACGTTCCATACATGTACGGCGCCTTGACCACGAAGGTCGCCGATTTGATGCCAGCCTCTTCGGCGTAGCTGGTGTCGTAGACCTCGACCGGATAGCCGTGCTGTTCGGCCCAGCGGATGTACATGCGCATCAGCATCTGCGCCCAGTCGGCCGCATCGATGCCGCCGGCGCCCGAGCGGATGTTGACCACGGCCTCGCGCGCGTCGTACTCACCGGCCAGCATCGTCTTGACTTCCATGGCCTCGACGTCGGCGCGCAGCCCGGCACGTTCGGCGTCGGCGTCGGCCTGGGCCTGCACCTGGGCCTCGCCCTCCTCCATCTCGACCAGCTCGTACAGGACCGGCAGATCGTCGAGGCGCTCACGCAGTTCGGTGACCCGGCGCATCTCCGACTGGGCGTGAGACAGGCGGCTGGTGACCTGCTGAGCGTGGTCCTGGTCGTTCCACAGTTCCGGATCGGAGGCTTGCATCTCCAGCTCCGCGATGCGGCTGGCGAGCTCGTCGAGATCCATCACCTTCTCGACGGTGGTGAGGGTGGCGTTCAGGGCTTCCAGGTCAGCGGAGACATCGGGGTGCACAACGACCCAGCGTACCGACCCGGCCGCGGATTCACACGCTCAAGGTGCCGAATCGCCAGGTGGTCGCGGCCTTACCTGGCTTGTAGATCACCGGGACCTCTTGTCCGACGTACGGATCGGCATCCCCGGTGTCCAGGGTCAAAGTGCCGTAGACCTCCGTCGGCGACGTCGACGGTCCGATGATGGTGCCCGACACGGTGAAATAGGCGACACCGTTCTTATCGGCGGCCCCGCGTCCACTGACTCCGGTCACCGTCAGTGTTCCGCTCTCGTAGCCCGAAGCCGCGGTGGTTCCCGGTCCGGCCGACATCCGGCCGCGCCCGAAGAAGAACGACGCCAGCACCGCCGCGATCAGCACGATGAACACGATCGTGACCCAGTTCGACATACGACTACTCTAAGCGATCATGGAGCAGACCCACGGAGGCGACCATCGGGCCGGTCCCGGTCCCAGCACCGGTTTCGCGGCGGATCTGGCGCTGGCGCAACAACTGGCAGACGCGGCCGACGAGCTGACCTCGGCACGGTTCGGTGCCCTGGATCTGCAGGTCGACGACAAACCCGATCTGACGCCGGTCACCGATGCCGATCTGGCCTGCGAGCGACTGCTGCGCGAGCACCTGGCCCGCCAGCGTCCCGCCGATGCGGTGCTCGGCGAGGAGTTCGGCGGCGATGCCGCACTGAGCGGACGTCAGTGGGTCATCGATCCGATCGACGGCACCAAGAACTTCGTGCGGGGAGTGCCGGTTTGGGCCACCCTGATCGCCCTGCTGGACGACGGCGTCCCGGTGGTCGGAGTCATCAGTGCCCCGGCGCTGGGCCGGCGCTGGTGGGCGGCTGCAGGCGGCGGCGCCTTCACCCGCGCCCCCGGCCGGGAGCCGCAGCCGATCACCGTCTCCGGTGTCGGCGAGTTGAGCTCGTCGTCGCTGGCCTTCTCCAGTCTGTCCGGATGGGCCGATCGCGGGATCCGCGATCGCTTCGTCGACCTGACCGACGCGGTGTGGCGGGTGCGCGGCTACGGCGACTTCTGGAATTACTGCCTGGTGGCCGAGGGCGCGGTCGACGTCGCGGCCGAACCGGAGGTCTCGCTGTGGGATCTGGCTCCGCTGGATGTGCTGGTGCGTGAGGCCGGCGGGCGGTTCACCGCCCTGGACGGCACCCCCGGTCCGGCCGGCGGCAGCGCGGTGGCGACCAATGCACTGCTGCACGACGATGTGCTGGCCGCCCTGCAGTGACCTCATCGCTGGGCGACTACCTGGTCGTGGCGGCACTCTTCCTGCTCGTCTTCGCACTGATCCTCGCAGTCGTGCACCTGATGAACCGGCTGATCCGAGCGGATCTGTAGTCCGGCGAGCAGGTTCTGCGCGCCGGACCGGCGAACTCGATGCGCGGTGTGGAGGGCGTCGGCGGACGCCTCTTCCGCACCGATCGATAATCTTCGTTTCCACGCACACGCCGTCAACGTGCAGCGGCGGCCCTTCCTGCTGCCTCTTGCCGAATTGCGCCACGTCGATACGTGCTGGACACGGATATTCAGTGCCATCCCGGTGATTCCGAACGGCCTGGCGGTTTTCGGCACTGGGGCAACGAATACCGATTCGCGGGCTACGGCCGGGGCGCCTGGGTGCGCGCAATCAATCACGCACTGCGCTGAGCCACGATTTCGGCCGAACAGCCGGTGGGGTCCCGCCGCACGCCGCCGCGGACTACGGTCGAAGTCGGTAACCGTCACCACTGCGAAGGGAACCCGCCATGGCTGAGAACGACGTGAAGATGATCATGCTGTCCACCGACGACCTGGACGCCTCGATCGACTTCTACACCCAGGCCCTCGGCTTCACGCTGAAGTTCCGTGACGGCACCCATTTCGCCGCCCTCGACGGCGGTGCGGTGACGCTGGCGCTGGCCACCGAGGTGGATCATCCGATTCCCGGCAAGGTGGTGGTCGGCGTCAAGACCGACGACGTCGATGCGGCCGCGGCTGCCGCCGTGGAGGCCGGGGGCGGCATGGTGACCGCGCCGTACGACGATGCCCACGAGCGCCGGGCCGTGGTCTACGACGCCCAGGGCAACGGACTGGTGTTCTACCGGCCGCTGGCCCGCTGACCGTCGATCACTCCAGGTCCAGGGCGATCTCGACCATCTCGGTGAACGCGGTCTGGCGTTCCTGCGGCGTGGTGCGCACACCCCGCAGGATGTTGTCGCTGACGGTGAAGATGCCCAGCGCCTCGACCGGGTGTCCGAGCTTGCCGGTGGCATAGGCCGCATTGGCGAACAGCGCCGCCGATTCCATCTCGATGGCCAGGATGCCCATCGACGCCCAGTCGGTGTTGTGCGCGGTGTCGGCGTTGTAGAAGACGTCGGAGGAGAAGACGTTCCCGACGTGGTGGGTGATGCCGCGCTCGGTCGCCAGCCGCGCCGCCTGGGACAGCAGCCGGAACGACGACAGCGGCGCATAGGTACCGGTCAGGCCGAACTGCTCCATGTAGTTCGAGTCGTGCGAAGCGCCCTGGGCGATCACCACGTCGTAGGTGTCGATGTAGGGCTGCACGGTGCCGCAGCTGCCCACCCGGATCAGGTTCTTCACGCCGAAGAAGTGGATCAGTTCGTAGCTGTACAAGCCGATCGACGGCAGTCCCATGCCGGTGCCCATCACCGAGACCTGCCGGCCGCGGTAGGTCCCGGTGTAGCCGAGCATGCCGCGCACCCGATTGAAGCAGCGCGGATCCTCCAGGTAGGTCTCGGCGATGAACTGTGCGCGCAGCGGATCGCCGGGCAGCAGGATCGTCTCGGCGATCGGGACGCCCTGCGGATCGATGTGCGGCGTCGAGGTGAGGGTCATCGGGGCGGTTTCCATTCTGTACGTCTGGTCGCGGTACATCTGGTCTCAGTACATCTGAGCAGGCGGTCGGCTACCAGCCGAGGGCGGCGGTGAGCTCGGTCTTGATCATCTCCAGCCGCTCGCCGGCGGCGGCGCGCGGGATCGTCTGCCCGACCGGAAGCACACATTCCAGATAGCACTTGAGTTTGGGTTCGGTGCCCGAGGGCCGCACGATCACGCGGTCGTCGGCGGCGGTGCGCACCAGTAGCCCGTCGGTGGGCGGCAGCCCACGGTAGCCGTCGGCCAGGTCCCGGTACTCCACCACCGGGGAGCCGGCCAACTGCACCGGCAGCGCCCCCCGCAGCCGGGCCATCCCGTCGGACAGCGCGGCCGGGTCGGCCACCCGGAAGGACAGCTGGGCGCTCGCGTACAGCCCGTGGCGGCGGGCCAGCTCGTCGAGCTGGTCGAGCAGCGTCTTCCCGTGGGCAGCCAGCGTCTCGATCAGCGTGATCACCTGTACCGCGGTCCCGATCCCGTCCTTGTCGGCCACCGCCTGCGGGTCGGTGCAGTAGCCGATCGCCTCTTCGTAACCGAAGCGCAGACCGGGCGTCCGGGCGATCCATTTGAAGCCGGTGAGGGTCTGAACGCCGGTCAACCCGTGGTGCTCGGCGATCGCCATCAGCAAACGGCTCGACACGATCGAGCAGGCCAGGGTGTCGCCGGGCCGGGTGGGGTCGGCGGCGGCCTGCTCCCCCAGCAGTGCACCGAGCTCATCACCGGTCAGCTGCTGCCAGCGCCCCCGGGGTCCGGGTACGGCGACCGAGCAGCGGTCGGCATCGGGATCCAGCGCGATGACCACATCGGCCTGGGTGCGCCGGGCCAGTGCCAGCGCACGATCCAGCGCTCCGGGTTCCTCCGGATTCGGGAAGGCGACGGTGGGAAACCGCGGATCGGGGTCGAACTGTTCGGGCACCGGGTGCACCCGGGTGATCCCGGCGGCGGCCAGCACCGCCAGCGCGGTGGCGCCGCCGACGCCGTGCATCGCGGTGAGCACCACCGTGACGGGCGACTCGGCGGCCGAATCGCGATGGCCGGCCATGCGGGCGATGTAGCCCGCCGGCAGCCAGGCCGGCGCCGGGGTGATGGTGGCAGTCGAGCGCGGTACCGCATCGGCCGGCGGGCAGGCGGCGATCCGCGCGGCGATCTCGCTATCGGCCGGTGCCACGATCTGCACACCACGCCCGGCCGGGTCGCTGGCCGCACCGCCCAGGTACACCTTGAAGCCGTTGTCGGCGGGCGGATTGTGCGAGGCGGTGATCATGATCCCGGCCTCGCAGTCCAGGGCGCGCACCGCATAGGCGGTGACCGGGGTCGGCAAGCGTTCGGGCAGCGCGACGGCGGTCAGGCCGGCGCCGGAGAGCACCTGCAACGCGGCCGCCATGAACTCGCTCGATCCGCGCCGGCCGTCACAGCCCACCACGACGGTGGCCGACGGGCCGACGGTGTCGAGCAGATATCGCGCCAACCCAGCGGTGGCCCGGATCACCACGGCGATGTTCATCCGCGACTCGCCCGCGCCGACGGGGCCACGCAGCCCGGCCGTACCGAAGGTCAGCGGTCCGCTGAACCGCGCGGACAACTCAGCGGCCGCCGCGGCGTCACCGGTCTGGGCCGCGTCGATCACTGTCGTCAATTCCGCCCGGGTGACCGGGTCCGGATCGTGTTCACGCCACAGGTAGGCGGCGTCGATCAGGGCACGCATCCTCGTCCCTCCGCTCCGGCGACTCAGAACTCCCGCGATTCTCCCGGTTCCAGGACGGTGAACTCGGTGCCGTCCGGGGCCATCTCGGCCAGCCGGGCGTTGTGGATGGTCCGGCCTGCCGCCGAGAGCACGCCCTGATGGATCGGGACGGCGGTGCGCGGACTCGCTCCGCGCAGATAGTCCACCGCCTCGCTGAGTTTGAGCCACGGGGCGGCCGCAGGCAGGGCGAGCACATCGATCGGCTCGAACGCGATGTACAGACTGTCGCCGGGATGCATGAAGGCCCCCGGCCGATCCGGCGCGTCCAGAATGTAGACGGTGTTGTCGACCACCGGCAGCGAAGGGTGGATCACCGCATGCCGGCCACCGGTGCCGCGCACGGTCACCGCGCCGAGGGCGACGGTGCCGCCGGGCGCGAGCACCGACCACTGCCCCGGGCCGTCGGGGTCGTCGTTGAACAATTGCGCGGTCTGCGGGTCGGCGTAGCGCACCGCCTCCGGATTGGCGGCGATCAGCCCCGGCAGCCGGGCCGGATCGGCGTGATCGGCGTGCTGATGGGTGATCAGGATGGCATCCAGCCCGGTCAGGTCTTCGAAGCCGGCCGCCAGAGTTCCCGGGTCGAAGAGGATCCGCGCGCCGGCCAGTTCGACGAGCAGGCAGGAGTGTCCGAACGAGGTGATCTTCATGGATGCCATGCTGCCACGTGACAAGCTCCTTACCGCGAAGTAAGGTACATCCTTACCGCGGAGTAAGATTCCGCCCGAAGCGACTATCCGTCCCCTCGAGAGAATGCAGGCCATGACTCAGAAGACCAAGAACCGCGAAGCCGGGCCCAAGGACACCAGTTCGGTGGGCGCTCAGCAGCACAAGGTCAGCCCGATCGGTGCCGCCATGCGGGCACTGACCGCGCTGACCGGCTCGGAGTTCGTCGACAAGTACAAGCTGCGCGAGCCGATCAATCGGGTCGCCTATGAAGCCACCAAGACCGGCTTCAAGACCCTGGGTGCCGCCAGCCGGGCGTTCACCCCGTCCTCCGGCGGCGGCGATCCGCAGCGCCCGGTGATCAGCCCGAAGGGGTACTTCAACCTGACTCCGGACGACGAGCAGGAGATGATCGCCGAGACCGTCGCCGACTTCGCCGACTCGATTCTGCGCCCGGCCGCCTACGAGGCCGATAAGAACGCCACCGCGCCCGGGGACATCCTGGCCCGCTCGGCCGAGCTGGGCATCACCATGATCAACGTCCCCGAGGCCTTCGACGGCGCCGCCTCCGAGCGCGGCGTGGTGACCAATGCACTGGTCGCCGAGGCGATGGCGCACGGCGATATGGGTCTTGCCCTGCCACTGCTGGCCCCCTCCGGTGTGGCCACCACCCTGACCAACTTCGGCAGCGACGGGCAGCAGAAGACCTACCTGCCCGACTTCGCCGGCGAGAACGTGCCCGCCTCGGCCGTCGTCATCGCCGAACCGCGGCCGCTGTTCGACGCCTTCGCGCTGCAGACCAAGGCCACCCGCGTGCCCAGCGGCTACCGCCTCGACGGCGTGAAGAGCTTCGTGCCCAACGCCGGCAACGCCGAACTGTTCCTGGTCGGCGCCATGCTCGACGGCCGCCCGGTGCTGTTCATCGTCGAATCGGACACCAAGGGCCTGTCCGTCGAAGCCGATCCGGGTATGGGTCTGCGTGCGGCCGGGATGGGCCGGCTGATCCTGGACGGCGTCTCGGTGCCCGAGCACGCGATCGTCGGCGTCGACAGCGCCGCCGATCTGGACGCCGCCGCGGCCGCCTACACCGATGTGGTCCGCCTCTCGCGCCTGGGCTGGTCGGCACTGGCCGCCGGCACCGCCAAGGCCGTCGTCGACTACGTGATCCCCTACGTCAACGAGCGCGAGGCTTTCGGCGAGCCGATCTCCAACCGCCAGGCGGTGGCCTTCATGGTCGCCACCATGGCCACCGAGGTCGACTCGATCCGGCTGGTGACCCTGCGTGGCGCCTCCCGCGCCGAGCAGGGCCTGTCGTTCGCCCGCGAGGCCGCTCTGGCCCGCAAGCTGACCATCGACAAGGGCCTGCAGATCGGCCTGGACGGTATCCAGCTGCTGGGTGGCCACGGCTTCACCAAGGAGCATCCGGTCGAGCGCTGGTACCGCGACCTGCGCGGCGCCGGCATCGGCGAGGGGATCGTGGTGCTCTGATGGCTATCAATCTGGAACTGCCCCGCAAGTTCGCCGCCAACATCGACCAGGCCCGGCAGGCCGGCCTGCAGGTGTTCCGCCCGATCTCGCGCAAGTACGACCTCGCCGAGCACGACTATCCGGTCGAGCTGGACACCCTGGCGGCCCTCTACGACGGTCTGGCCGCGGCCGGTCAGGCCGGGGCCGGTGCCGCCGGCGGGCGCGGCGACACCCAGGAACGCCCCGAGGGCTACAACGCCAACGGCGGCAACATGCAGTCGATCATCAACTCGATGGAGGCCTCCTACGGCGATGTGGGCCTGATGCTCTCGATCCCCTATCAGGGGCTGGGCAACGCCGCGATCGCCGCGGTGGCCACCGACGAGCAGCTCGAGGCCTTCGGCAAGGTGTGGGCCGCCATGGCCATCACCGAACCGAGTTTCGGCTCCGATTCGGCCGCGGTGACCGCCACCGCCGACCGCGACGGCGACGAGTACGTCCTCAACGGCGAGAAGATCTTCGTGACCGCCGGCTCGCGCGCCAGCCACATCGTCGTGTGGGCCAGCGTGGACAAGAGCCTGGGCCGGGCGGCCATCAAGAGCTTCGTCGTCCCGCGCGAGCACCCCGGCGTCACCGTCGAACGGCTCGAGGAGAAGCTGGGCATCCGGGCCAGCGACACCGCGGTGATCCGCTTCGAGAACTGCCGCATCCCGGCCTCACATCTGCTCGGCTCGCCCGAGGTGGACGTCAAGAAGGGCTTCGGCGGGGTGATGCAGACCTTCGACAACACCCGCCCGATGGTGGCCGCGATGGCCGTCGGTGTGGCGCGGGCGTCGCTGGAAGAGCTGCGCAGCGTGCTCGAGGACGCGGGCCTGGAGATCGACTACGACCGTCCGGCCGCCGATCAGCCGGCCGCCGTGGCCGAGTTCATCCGTCTGGAGTCGGACTGGGAGGCCTCGTACCTGATGACGCTGCGCGCCGCCTGGATGGCCGACAACAAGATCCCGAACTCGCTGGAGGCCTCGATGAGCAAGGCCAAGGCGGGGCGCACCGGCACCGACGTGACCAACAAGGCCGTCGAACTGGCCGGCACCGTCGGCTACTCGGAGCGCTCCCTGCTGGAGAAGTGGGCGCGCGACTCGAAGATCCTGGACATCTTCGAGGGCACCCAGCAGATTCAGCAGCTGATCATCGCCCGGCGCGTGCTGGGTAAATCCAGCGCCGAGCTCAAGTGATCGGTATCGACGCAACGGCCTGAGAGCACGCGCCACGAACAAGCCCCGGCGGAGGAGAGGCCCCTCCCCCGGGGCTTGTTCGCATCCTGGGCCACATCACGGGCGCGATTGTGTGCCGCACCACTGCTGGGGTAGCGTCGACCCCACAGTGAAACATCGATGTTTCACTGTGGGGTTTCCGTTCGCCTTTCACCTGTCCCAGGGGGTCAGTTCAGATGAAGTTCCCGATTCGCGCTCGGACCGTGACCGCGGCGCTGGCCGTGACGATCACCGGCGTACTGCTGCCGGTTGCGCCGACGGCGTCGGCAGCACCCTCGGCGTCGGCACCGGTACCCGTCGCTCCGGCGCCGATGATTCCGCTACCGCAGGAACTGGATCGCTCCTTCTACGAGCCGCCGGCCGCGACGGTGGCCGCGGCCTCCCCCGGCCAGATCCTCGCCGCCCGACGCATCCACGCCGCGACCCTCGGCCTGGCCCGGCTCAACGTCGACGCCTGGCAGCTGTCGTACCGGTCGACCGACACCCGCGGGAAGCCGCTCGCCGCGGTCACCACGCTGCTCAAGCCCCGTGGCGCCGGTAAAGGCCCGCGCAAGGTGGTCTCGATGCAGCTTGCAGAAGACTCCACCGCCGGCTACTGCGCTCCGTCGTACGTCCTGCAGCAGTGGTCGGCCGGTCCGGCGGTCGGGCAGATGGTGATCCCGGCCGAGATGGTGATCGCCCAGGGCATGCTCGCCCAGGGCTGGGCACTGTCGCTGCCTGATCATCAGGGCCCCAAACATGCGTACGCTGCGGGCCCGCTGGGTGCGCGGATCACCCTCGACGGCCTGCGCGCGGCGAAGAGCTTCACCCCGATGGGCCTGTCCGAGCAGTCGCCCATGGCCCTATACGGCTATTCCGGCGGCGCCATCGTGACCGGCCACGCCGCCGAGCTGAAACAGACCTACGCACCCGAACTCAACGTGGTCGGCGCCGCGCAGGGCGGTGTCCCGGCCGATCTGCGCGCGGTGCTGAACTACGCTCAGCACGGCGCCACCAGCGGATTGATCCTGGCCGCGATCGCGGGCCTGGCCAACGAATACGACGACTTCGCCCGGTTCCTGGACCGGCGGCTCAACCCCGAGGGCAAACTGCTGATGGCCGCCAAGCGGCCGCTGTGCGTCGGCCACACGTCGATGCTGCTGCCGTTCCTGAACAACAAGGGCTTCATCTCCTGGCCGGGCGACCCCCTGGACGCCCCCGCGGTGGAGCGGGTGCTGCGGGAGACCAAGATGGGCGCGAGCGTTCCGGATATGCCGCTGTACATCTGGCAGTCCCAGCTCGACGAGATCATTCCCGTGGGCCAGGTCAACACCCTGGTGAAGACCTACTGCCGCGACCCCGAGGCCTCGGTCCGCTACACCCGCGACCACCTGTCCGAGCACATCCTGGCCGAGATCGCCGGTGCACCGGCGGCAGTGCTGTGGCTCAAGGACCGGCTCGACGGCATACCCGCCGACCCCGGATGCACCACCCACGACGTGTTGTCCAAGGCGACCGACGCACGCTGGTGGCCGGCCTTCGCCGAGACCGTCGGGGCCAATGTGGCAGCGATCTTCGGCGCACAGATCGGCCGCGGCAAGTAGTCGGTCCATCCGCGGGGCACTAACCTGGCCGGTGTGAACACCTCTCGGGTCTACGGTGGTCAGGCGGTGACCGATCGGCGGCGTGAACGCCGCGAACGCTTCCTGGCCGCGGCCGTCGAACTGTTCGGTACCACCGGCTACACCGGGACCTCGGTGCCGCAGGTCTGCCGGGCCGCCGGACTGTCGACCCGGCAGTTCTATCAGGAGTTCAGCGATCGCGAGGATCTGCTGCGAACCCTGTACGACCAGAACCAGGACCGGGCGATGTCCGCGGTGGCCACCGTCGTGCTCGAGCGGATCGCCACCGACGACGACCTGGATACGGTCCTCGACGCCGGGGTGCGGGCCTTCGTCGAGGCCTTCGACGATCCCCGGCAAGCGCGGATCGCCTTCGTCGAGGTGGTCGGGGTCAGTCCCGCCTTCGAGGAGTACCGGCACTCCCGCCGGGCACGCTGGGGCGAATTACTGCAGACCGCGCTGCAGGCCGGTGCCGAACGGGGACTGGACGTCGGGACGTCCACTCCCCTGCAATGGACCGCCTACATCGGTGCGGTGAACTCGGTGATCGTCGAACGGTCTCTGGATCCGACCATCGGTCCGGAGCAGATCGTCTCGACCATGCGCACGCTGCTGCGGCCGGGGCTGCTGGGCTGAGCTGAGCGCCGTACCGGAGCACTACTGCTTGGGCGCCAGCTGCTCGGCCAGGACCTCCAGAACCGACATGTCCTCGATCGTCGACGGTACCGCGTACTCCTCACCGTCGACGATCTGGCGCATGGTCTTGCGCAGGATCTTGCCCGACCGGGTCTTGGGCAACGCCGCCACCACGGTCACGTCACGGAAGGTGGCCACCGCCCCGATCTCCTCGCGCACCAGTGCCACCAGTTCGCTGCGCAGCGTGTCCTCATCCAGATCAGCGCCGGCCTTGAGGACCACATAACCGCTGGGCCGCTGCCCCTTGAGGTCGTCGCGGATGCCGACCACGGCGCATTCGGCTACGGCCGGATGACTGGCCACCACCGCTTCGATGCTGCCGGTGGACAGCCGGTGCCCGGCCACGTTGATCACATCGTCGGACCGGCCCAGGACGAAGACGTAGCCGTCGTCGTCGATGTACCCGGAATCGCCGGTCAGATAGTAGCCGTCGAAGGTGTTCAGATACGACGACCGGTAGCGCTCCTCATCGCGCCACAGTCCGGCCAGCGTGCCCGGCGGCATCGGCAGCGCGATGACGATATTGCCTTCGGTTCCCGGCTCGACGGCCTTACCGCCGGCGTCGACCACCTCGACGCGGTATCCGGGTACCGGCACCGTCGGTGAGCCCGGCTTGATCTCCATCTGTTCCAGACCGCGCAGATTGGCCACGATCGACCAGCCGGTCTCGGTCTGCCACCAGTGGTCGACCACGGGGACGCCGAGCTTCTCACTGGCCCAGAAGAAGGTGTCCGGGTCCAGCCGCTCCCCCGCGGCGAACAGCGTGCGCAGCGAGGAGACGTCGTAGGCGGCCAGTTCGGCGGCCTCGGGATCGGCCTTGCGGATGGCTCGCAGCGCGGTCGGTGCGGTGAACAACGCCACCGCCCGGTGTTCGGCGATCACCCGCCAGAATGCGCCGGCGTCCGGGGTGCCGACCGGCTTGCCCTCGTACATCACCGTCGTCGCACCGATCAGCAGCGGCCCGTAGACGATATAGGAGTGGCCGACCACCCAGCCGACGTCGGAGGCCGTCCACCACACCTGCCCCGGTGAGATGTCGTAGATGTTGCGCATCGACCAGCACAAGGCGACGGCGTGGCCGCCGTTGTCGCGGACCACGCCCTTGGGTTTTCCGGTGGTGCCGGAGGTGTAGAGGATGTAGAGCGGGTCGGTGGCGGCCACCTCGACCGGAGCGGCCGGAGCGGCCCGATCGAACTGCTCGTCCCAGTCCAGCCAACCGTAGTCGGCGGCGCTCCCGGCCACCTGCGGGCGG
The DNA here is from genome assembly GCF_000333015.1 of Gordonia hirsuta DSM 44140 = NBRC 16056. GTDB lineage: Bacteria > Actinomycetota > Actinomycetes > Mycobacteriales > Mycobacteriaceae > Gordonia > Gordonia hirsuta. Next base: position 222,860 of record NZ_BANT01000004.1, read on the forward strand.
TTCTTGACGATCACCGCCGGCGGGGGGGTCGCGCTCAACTCCACGGCGGCCTGCACCATCGGCAGGTATTCGACGGTGCGCCCCGGTTCCAGCCCGCCCGAGGCCGTCACAATCGCGACCGGCTCGGCATCGTCGATGCGGGTCGCCAGTTCGGGTGCGGCGAAACCGCCGAAGACCACCGAATGCACTGCGCCGATCCGCGCACAGGCCAGCATCGCGATCGCGGCCTCGGGGATCATCGGCAGGTAGATGATGACGCGGTCGCCCTTGGCGACCCCCTGGGCGGTCAGGACACCGGCGAACGTGGCGACCGCATCGCGCAGTTGGGCATAGGTATAGGTGCGCTGCTCGCCGACCATCGCCGAGTCCCAGATCAGCGCCGGCCGGTCACCGTGACCGGCCTCCACATGCCGGTCCAGGGCGTTGACACAGGTGTTCAGTGTGGCGTCGGGGAACCACCGATAGAGCGGGGCCGCCGAATCGTCCAGCGCCCGGGTCGGCGGGTCGATCCAGTCGACGGCAGTGGCCGCATCGAGCCAGAACCCCTCCGGATCGTCGATACTGCGAGTGAATTCGTCGTTGTATGCGCCCACGGTCCTCACGCTAGCCAGATCCATGCGTGTTCACCGTCACTTTTCGGGTATGGGACGCCTCACATTCGGACTCCTGAAGGTCACGGATTGATTACGGCCGAACGTGCCCCGTGACCAGCGCAGACGACGCGAGACGACCGCTTGCAAAAGTTAGCGACCGGTGTTCTGAGTCACACAACCGGGCGTGACCTTTGCTTTTGTTTCTCGTAACGTCGCCGAAGTCCGCGATCACCGGGAAACAAAGGCTCCCGGTAAGAGATGGAGGAAATGACTTATGAGCATCAAGAAGCTCGCGACCCGCGCCGCTCTGACCGGCGCCCTGGCCATCGTCCCGATGAGCGCCCTGGCGGGCACCGCTTCGGCCGCCAGCGGCAACTGGGATGCCGTGGCTCAGTGTGAGTCCGGCGGCGACTGGGCCATCAATACCGGCAACGGCTACTACGGCGGCCTGCAGTTCTCGCTGCCGACCTGGCAGTCCAACGGCGGTGCCGGCATGCCGCACCACGCCAGCCGCGCTGAGCAGATCCGCGTCGCCGAGAACGTGCTGTCGACGCAGGGCGTCGGCGCCTGGCCGACCTGCGGTGGCCTGCTGTACTCCTGATCAGCCCGACTGATCCTCGCTCGCGACGGGCCCGGTAGACCAACCGGGCCCGTCGCCGGCATCTATGGTGAAGAGATGGCTGGACTGACTCTCACCTCGCTGGGCGGCGCCGGCACCGTCACCGGCTCCAAACACCTGCTGCAGGGCGGCGGCCGCACGGTCCTGGTCGACTGCGGGCTGTTCCAGGGCATCAAGAATCTGCGCGAAGCCAACTGGCGGCCGCTGCCGATCGCCGCAGACAGCATCGACGCGGTGATCGTGACCCACGGCCATCTGGATCATGTCGGCTATCTGCCGCGACTGGTCCGCGAGGGTTTCACCGGCCGGATCTACGCCACCCCGGCCACCCGGGCCGTCGCCGAGATCATCCTGCGCGACAGCGCCCACATCCAGCAGCGTGACGCCGACTTCGCCAACCAGCGCAAGAGCTCGCGTCACCACCCAGCGCTGCCGCTGTACGACGTCGACGACGTCGAAGCCACCCTGCCGCTGTTCCAGACCCGGCCGCCCCACGTCCCCTTCACCCCGCTGCCCGGCGTCGACGTGGTCTACCGCGGAGCCGGACACATCCTGGGCGCGGCCACGGCGACCATCACCTGGGACGAGAGCCCCGGGGCGCCCGGCGGCAGGCAGACCACCGTGGCCTTCACCGGCGATCTGGGCCGGTACGACGATCCACTGATGTTCGATCCCGAACCGGTCCGGCGCGCCGACGTCCTGGTCACCGAGTCCACCTACGGGGATCGGCTGCGCCAGGCCACCTCTCCGCTGGACGAGCTCGAGCGCATCGTCACCGGAACCATCGGGCGCGGCGGCACCGTGCTGATCCCGGCGTTCGCCGTCGGCCGGACCCAGACCATCCTCTATTACCTGTGGCAGCTGCTGCGTCAGGGCCGGATCGCGCCGGTGCCGATCTACGTCGACTCGCCGATGGCCATCAACGCCGGTGAACTGCTGCGCCATTTCCCCGATCAGCATCGGCTCGACCCGGCGCTGACCGAGCAGCTGTTCGCCATCGCCGACTACACCCGCGATCCCGAGGCCTCCAAGGAGATCTCCGCCGACCGCTCCCCGAAGATCGTGCTGTCAGCCAGCGGGATGGCCACCGGCGGACGGATACTGCACCATCTGGCCGCCTTCGCCGCCGATCCGCGCACGTCGATCGTGCTGGCCGGCTACCAGTCGGTGGGCACCCGCGGCCGGTCCCTGGCCGACGGCGCACGCTTCCTCAAGCTGTACGGCGAATGGGTACCGATCAATGCCCGAATCGAGGACCTGCACATGTTCTCCGCGCACGCCGACGGCGACGAACTGATCCGCTGGATGCGCGGGTTCACGCACGCGCCCGAACGTAGTTTCATCGTGCACGGCGAGCCCGCGGCCGCCGAGGCCCTGCGCCACCGCATGCACCGCGAACTCGGCTGGCAGGCCACCGTCTCGGTGCCCAACCAGGTCTACGCCCTCTGACGAACCGGCCCGGCAGGGGAAGCGTGCGCCGCTCAGCCGGCCCAGCCGCCGATCACCTCGGCCAGAAAGCCGCTGAAGATCACCACGGTGCCGCCGAGCTCGCCGACGATCAGGGCGTAGGTGGCCAGCGTCAGCGACCGGTCGGCGGGGTGGTACTGGTTGGTGGTGTCCCGGCGCCAGCCGTGCAGACAGTACGCGCCGATCGCGCCGGCGAAGAAGGCCACGACCACCGCCAGCGCAGCGATGTTGAGCCAATCCGGCCAGGCACTGAACTGCACCAGTGCCGCCAGCAGCAGTGTGGCGAACGAGTACATCAGTGCGGCCCGGTGGGCGATGTCGACGTAGATGTGTGCATGTCCCTCGGGGCTGGCCGAGATCTGCGCGAACTTCCACACCCCCAGGACCAGGCCCCACAGGAAGATCAGCCCGGCCGCGATGAGCGCCAGCTCCGTGGCGAGTTCCAGTTCCACGCCCTCAGCCTACGGGGCACTAGGCTGGGCCCGAATGCCCAGCCGCAGCGGTCGGCAGGTACCCGAACCAGAGGGGAGGAACGAGGATGTCTCGTGTGCAGGCCGCTGTGAGGGCGGGGCAGGTGGCGCGGGCCGCCCGCCGGATCCTCTCGCGCCGGGGAGTCGCGCGCACCTCGCTGCGCGACATCGCCGCCGAGGCGCGGATCCCCCTGGGCACCTTGCAGTACGTATTCCCCAGCCGCCAGCAGCTGCTGCGACGAGTGACCGAGGATGCCGTCGCCGACCTGGCCGGGGTCATCACCGACACCGCCTCGACCGGCAACGGCCTGGAGTACGCGCTCCGTACCGGCGTCCCGCAGATCTGGGCGCAGCTGGTCACCGACCCGGATCTGCAGCTCATGCAGTACGAACTCACCGCCTACTCCCTGCGAGAGCCGGGCCAGCACGAGTTGGCCCGCACCCAATACCAGGCCTATACCCAGGCGGCGGCCGACTGGTGCCGGGCGGCAGCGCACGAGGCCGGGGAGGTCTGTGCGGTTGGCTTCGACCAGCTCGGCCGGATCCTCCTGGCCTCCCTGGACGGGCTGATGCTCCAGTACCTGAGCGATCCCGATGCGCAGCGGGCCGCCGCAGACCTGCAGTCGCTCATCGACATGCTGGTGCAGCTGGCCGATCCGCGGCCGGACCACGCCTGAGACGCCCGGCTCGTGGCGATGGCCATGCACCGGGAAAGTAAGGTTAGCGTAACTACATACTCCCTGTTCAGAACGGGTTTAGGGTAGACAAAACTTGCTAGCGGAATCGAAAGGACGTCACTACCGTGGCCGTTATGAAGATGAATGAACAGCTTGAAGACGCCTTCAGCACGCAGATCACTCTCGAGTTCGAGTCCGCCATGCTGTATCGGCAGCTGGCCATTGAATTCGAACTCCAGGACCTGCCCGGCATCGCCTCCTGGATGCAGGCGCACGCTGCCGAAGAGCTCGGCCACGCCGACCGGCTGATCAAGCACCTCACCGACCGCGACAACCACCCGGTGATCGGCGACATCACGCTGCCCTCGATCAAGATCAACAGCATCGCCGAAGCCTTCGAGATCGCCCTGGAGGCCGAAGAGAAGGTCTCCGAATCCATCCGCGGCCTCTTCCGCCTCGGCCGGGAGACCGACGACATCGATTCACGCCCGGTGATCGACTGGTTCATCGCCGAGCAGGTCGAGGAGGAGGCGACGGTCCGGGAGATCCTCGGGCGCGCCAAGCTCATCAACGACGACGGCTCGGGCATTCTGCGCCTGGACGCCGAGCTCGGCTCCAGCGCCTGACGGCTGCGCCGGCACGCTGCGACGACGGCTCGACCCCTTTCCGGCGGTCGGGCCGTCGTCGTCTCCCGGGAGAAACAGGCCGTGCTCCGGAAGATCTGATTCCGCGCCTCGACCGGCGCGAGTGTGGGCTATGGTTCGGATCAACCGGAGAAATGAACAGCCGATGTCTTCCAGGTAGACATCAGGTCACATCCCGGCCAGGTGACTCGACCACCGCAGTTGACGACGGGGAGGTGAATCATGGGGAAGAAGAAGGACACGAAGGACAAGAAGAAGAAGGACAAGAAGAAGAAGGACAAGAAGAAGAAGGACAAGAAGAAGAAGAGCAAGAAGGGCAAGAAGAAGTAGCCCGCTCTCTTCGCATGCCTTCGGGCCCGGAATCGCTCGCGATGCCGGGCCCGAAGGCATCGCCGGGGTCCGGCCGTGCGGATCAGGCTGCGGTGATCAGGCTGCGGCAGACCGGCGCACCGGCGTTCACTGTTCGGTGACCGGAAGCAGCAGGCCCAGCAGCGCGCGTTCGAGTTCTTCCGGTGTCGGCGTCGGCAGACCCTCGTGGCCGTGAATGAAGCCGATCCCCGCGTACACCAGCAGGCCGGCCAGCAGCCGCGCCTGGTCGTTGCTGATCTCCAGCTCCGACAGGGTCGCATAGACGACGTTGAAGACCTCGGAGTCGATCTGCCGAACCGTTTCGGCCACCTGCTCGTTGATGCGGGCCCAGTCGCGGATCGCCGTCTCCACGGTCAGGTGATGCTCGCTGATGAGCATCGTGGACAGGGTGAGCAGACGTCGCTCCGGCGGGAGTTCGGCCAGTTGATGTAATTCGCCGATCCGGGCGGAGTTCAGCGTCCGCCAGCGCTCGGCCATCGCCTCCCACAACGCATCGAGGTCTTTGAAGTGCCAGTAGAAGCTGCCCTTGGTCACCTCGAGGACCTCGCACAGCCGGGAGATCTTGAGACCGGCCACCCCTTCTGCGGTGATGAGCGTCAACGCTGCATCCACCCAGTCATCAGCCGATAACCGGTTCCGTGGTGCAGCCATCTGTCACCGACTCCCTATCGCCGTGCGGACCAGCGCGCCGACTGCAGGTTCAGACAGCAACGCGAAGTGATTCGCCGTGTGAATATCGACGGTGTCGAGCGTGTGGTTGCGCGCTCCCGGCAGCGCCGCCGACCGGGGATCGCTGACCAGACCGTCGACCGGCGAGATGACATTAGTGTAACGGACATCGGCCGACGGCAGCCCGTCCCGGTGCAGGTCGGTCAGCAGGTCCGAGCCGGCGATCAGTTCACGGCAGCCGCCGCACCACGGGTCGATCAGCGGTTTCTCCACCGCCAGGATCGCGTCGTAGGTGCCCAGCCGGCGGCTGATCTGTTCGCTGTCGCCCAGGAAGGCGATATTGGTGCCGCGCCACAGCGGGCCGACGGTGATGATGTGCTCGATCGGGGCGCCGGTGGTCGCGGTGGCATGCACGCGCTGGGCCACCAGGCCGCCGGCACCGTGCGCGACGACAGTCCAGGCGCTCGACTCGGGCCGCTGCCGGGCCCGCATCAGGGCGGCGATCTGGGCGGCACTGTCGTCGATCGCGGTCAGGCCCGCGATCGGCGGCCCACCTAGATCCACGGCCAGCCGCGTCAGCGGGGTGCGGCCGTAGTCGGCCACGACGAGGCACTCCGGACTCAGGTCCAGACGTCGCGCGAATGCCCGCATCTCGGCGGCGGTGCCGGCCATATCGTGCAGCATCAGTACCTGGCGCTCACAGGTCGCCGCAGGTGCGGCGTGGGCGCCCCCGACGGCCGCCCACGCCCCCATCGGCACGGCAAGAAGCAGCGCGACGAGACCAACGATCCAGCCCGGGAAATACCGCACTTTCCATCCTCTACCTGCATCGACATCGACGGATGACGACCGTTCCCGCGATGACTCCGAACAGACCATACCGTATGGTACTGTGCGGTTCATCTCACTCACACGCGATCGAGGGACATATCACGTGGGTTCGAATTTCAGCCGTCGCCAGCTTCTGCTGGGCGGGGGCGCTGCTCTGGCGGGGTTGAGCTTAGGGCGCAGTTCGGTGCGCGCGGAGCCGCAGCTGTCTCCCGGAGAGCTGCCGATCAAGGTACCGACCATCTTCCATTCCCCACCGATGGCCAAGTACGTCGACGACCTGACCGTCCCGGGGGTGATCCAGTCGTCCCCGACCACTCCGATCGACATCGTCGCGCGATCGACTAAGGCGCGTTTTCACCGGGATCAGCCCCGCGTGCCGGCGATGGCTTACAACGACGAGGACTACCTGGGCCCCACCATCGAAGCCCACGTCGACGAGCAGACGACGATCCACTACCGCAGCGCGCTGGGCACACACACCTTCGCCGCCGATCTGGACACGAGCCTGCACGGGGTGCAGGACAGCTACCGGTTGCGCCCACCCACGTCGATGCATCTGCACGGCGGCGCCACCCCGCCGGAATACGACGGGCACCCGGAAAAGCTGATGCTGCCGCACCAGGGCACCCAGCTGTTCAAGTTCCCCAATCGGCAGGAAGCCGGCCACCTCTGGTACCACGATCACGCGATGGCGATCACGCGCGCCAACGTCTACGCGGGCCTGGCCGGGATGTATTTCCTGCGCGACGGCTTCGACACCGGCCGTCCCGACAATCCGCTGGGCCTGCCGGCCGGCGAGCACGAGGTGCCGCTGATCCTGCAGGAGAAGATCTTCGCCGCCGACGGCCGCCAGTCGCTGCGCTCGACTCCGGTGGTTCCCGAAGGCCACTGGGAGGGCGGCGCGGTCGGCGACCGCGGTCTGGTCAACGGCAAGGTCTGGCCCAAAATGCGCGTCGACCGGGGCCTCTACCGCTTCCGCGTGATCAACGCCGCGTCCTTCTCGGTCTGGCGGCTGTTCTTCTCCAACAAGATGCGGTTCTGGGTGATCGGCAACGAGGGCGGGCTGCTGGATGCCCCGGTGTCGACGCGCTCGATCCTGGTCTCCCCTGCCGAGCGTTTCGACATCCTTGTCGACTTCAGCTCACTGGCCCCCGGGCAGACGGTGGACCTGTGCAACGATCTGGCCCCGCCCACCCAGGCGGCCATCCTCGGCGAAGTGGCGATGCCGCGGTTCTGCCGCTTCATCGCCGGGGCCGGGAAGGGACACCGCGGCGGTGTGCCGAGCAGGCTGCGCGGGGGCCGCAACCAGCCGGCGGCCCTGCCCCCGGTCGCCACACCGCAGCGCACCCGCACCGTCACCCTCTCCCAGCCTTATGCGCTGCGGATCCCGCCGGCGATCATGACGATGAACAACCTGCGCTACGCCGATCCGCAGATCGAGAAACCGCGGGAAGGCACCATCGAGCGCTGGGACATCGTCAACATCACCCCTGACCCGCATCCGGTGCACCTGCATCTGGTGATGTTCCGGGTCCTGGGTCGGCGTCCGCTGCGCACCGTCGACTACCAGGCAGCGCATCCGCAACCGCCCGTGGGCACCCGGTGGGCACCGGACCCCTCCGGCTTCTACGCCGGGCCGATGCGTCCCCCGGCCGCCTGGGAGCGCGGCTGGAAGGACACCGTGCACGCGATCGCCGGGCACGTCACCTCGATCATCGTGCGCTGGCCGACCGCCGACGAGCTCGGCTTCGACCCCGACGCCCTGTTCTCCTCGGATCCGACCAAGAACTGGACCAAGCCCTCCGGCGGGCGCGCGGCGGCCCGCCCGCCGGCCACGCACGGGCACCAGAGCGCGCATGCCGCCGAACGCGAACTGCAGGGGTACGTCTGGCACTGTCACATCCTCGACCACGAAGACCACGACATGATGTTGCGCTACCGGCTGCTGCCCTCATGACCGTCGAACAACCGCGGACCGACCGGCTGGACGCCGCCCGCACCGGGCTGACGTCGGCGGTGCGGGGGGTGCTGTCGAGCGTCGGCGAATTCTTCGCCCTCTGCGCAGACACCGGTCGGGCCACCTTTCGCCGGCCGGTGCAGGTCGCCGAATTCGGGATCCAGTGCCTGACGATCATTCGCGTGTCGCTGCTGCCGACCATCGTCATGGCCATCCCGTTCACCGTGCTGGTGGTCTTCACCCTCAACGCCCTGCTCGGCGAGATCGGCGCCCGGGATCTGTCCGGCGCCGGAGCAGGTTTCGGTGCCGTCACCCAGATCGGCCCGCTGGTGACCGTCCTGGTGGTCGCCGGCACCGGTGCCACCGCGATCGCCGCGGACCTGGGATCGCGCACCATCCGCGAAGAGATCGACGCGATGGATGTGCTCGGCATCGACCCGGTCGCCCGCCTGGTGGTGCCCCGGGTGGCCGCCTCCACGCTGGTGGCCTTCCTGCTCAACGCCGGCGTCTGTGCCATCGGGATCGTCGGCGGCTTCTTCTTCTCGGTCTACGCCCAGGACGTCTCCCCGGGTTCGTACGCCTCGAGCCTGACGTTGCTGGTCGGCCCCGGCGAGGTGATCCTCTCGCAGATCAAGGCGGCGGTCTTCGGCGGGGTGGCCGGGCTGATCGCCTGCTACCGCGGGCTGACCGTCTCCGGCGGCCCCAAGGCGGTGGGCAATGCGGTCAACGAGACCGTCGTCTACTCCTTCAGCGCGCTCTTCGTCCTGAACCTGGTACTCACCGCGGTCGGCGTGGCCATCGGAGGCGGCCTGTGACCCTGCTGCACAAGGCGCCCGTCCGCGTCACCCGCCGCTTCTTGACCACCCTGGACGACGGCATCGTCGAGACCGGCCGGTTCATCCGCTTCATCGCCCGCGCCTTCGCCTCGGCGGCCCGCGCGATCCGCCATCACACCGCCGAACTGCTCCGCATCATCGCCGACCTGAGCCTGGGCAGCGGCGCCCTGGCCCTGATCGGCGGCACCGTGATGATCACCGGCTTCCTCACCCTGTTCGCCGGCGCGACGGTGGCGGTCCAGGGCTACAGCACCCTGGGCGACATCGGCGTCGACGCGATGACCGGTTTCCTGTCGGCCTACGTCAATGTGCGCGTGGTGGTTCCGGTGACCGCCGGCATCGGGCTGGCCGCGACGGTCGGCGCCAGTACCACCGCGGAGCTGGGCGCCATGCGGATCAGCGAAGAGATCGATGCCCTCGAGGTGATGGCCATCCGGCCGATGCCCTATCTGGTGGGCACCCGGCTGGTCGCCGGCCTGGTCACCATCCTGCCGATCTACGCCGTCGGCATGCTGTTCTCGTTCCTGTCCAGCCGCGTGGTGACCGTCTACATCCTGGGCCAGTCCCCCGGCGTCTACGACCACTACTTCTCCACCTTCCTGATCCCCAGTGACGTGCTGTGGTCGTTCCTGCAGGCGATCACCATGGCGGTGCTGGTGATGCTCATCTGCACCTACTACGGCTACTACGCCAGCGGCGGACCCGAGGGGGTCGGCGTCGCCACCGGCCGGGCCGTCCGCCTGTCCCTGGTCAGCGTGGTCACGGTGACCCTGATCATCGCCCTGTCCCTCTACGGCAGCTCCCGCGGGCTGCGATTGGCGGGCTGAGCCGTGTCGATCCGAGCACAACACCGCCTGTGGACCCTGCTGGGTGCGGTTCTGCTGGTCGCCGGAGGTTTTCTGGTGGTCGGCGCCTACCGCGGCGACTTCCAGGACACCGTCACGCTCTACGTGGACTCCGACCGGGCCGGACTGGCTCTGGAGCCCGGCGCCATGGTCAAACGGCACGGCGTCGCGATCGGCTCGGTCCGTCAGGTGTCGCTGACCGGTTCGGGCGCGCAGATCACCCTGGCCATCGAACGCGATGCAGCACGCCTGATCCCGGCCGACACCGATATCGCGATCGCCTCCACCACCGTCTTCGGCGGCAAGAACGTCGAAGTGATCGATCCGCCGCGCCCGTCGTCGGCCACCGTGGCCGACGGTGCGACGACCGCTGCCAGCTCGGTGTCGGTGGAACTCGACACCGTCTTCAGCACCCTGACCGGCGTGCTCAGCGTCGTCGAACCGGACAAACTGAACCAGATCCTGGGTGCGGCGGCCACCGCTCTGGACGGCAACGGCGCCGCCCTCGGCACGAGCCTGGGTGACCTGGAGGCCGTGCTGTCGATGCTCAACGACCGCCTGCCCACCCTGGAACAGATGTCGCGGTCCACCGCCACGGCCGCCCGGGTGTACGCCGGGGCGAGCGAGGACATCCTGGCCACCCTGCAGAACCTGACCCTGACCGCGAACACGATCCGGGAGAAGACCGACGGCATCGACGATCTGCTGTCCGGGGTGATCGGCCTGTCCGATCGCGGCAATGCGGTGCTGGCCCCCAACTCCGAGGACATGGTCCAGGCGGTGGCGCTGCTGACCCCCACCGCGACGCTGCTGCAGCGATACAGTCCGGTGATCACCTGCTTCCTCAAGGGCGCCGATGTGGCACGCGTGGAAGCCGAGAAGGTCTCCGGCGGTAACGGGACGACGATGCTGCTCAACTCGACCTTCCTGCTCGGCACCGACGCCTACACGTACCCGAAAGACCTGCCGAAGGTGGCCGCCACCGGCGGTCCGCGCTGCGGAGCGCTGCCGACGGTGACCCTGGCCGATGTGCCCACCCCCTACGTCGTCGCCGACACCGGGGCCAACCCGTTCGATCCGGACCGCACCTCACCGGCGCTGGCACCGCAGACGATGCTCGAGTTCATGCTCGGCGGATCGGGGGCCGGCCGATGACCACCGCCCGCTGGCTGACTCTGGCCTCGTTCGTCGCCGTGATGAGCCTGATCCTGGCCGCCCTGTTCGCCGTCTTCGGCAATCTGCGTTTCGACAGCAACCACTATCGCGCCGAATTCTCCGATGTGTCCGGGTTGCAGGCCGACCAGTTCGTCCGGGTCGCCGGTGTCGAGGTGGGCAAGGTGACCTCGGTGCAGATCACCGACCGGCAGAGCGTGCTGGTCGATTTCGTCATCGACGACTCGTACCTGCCGACCACCGCGACCACCGCCACCGTGCGCTACCTGAACCTGACCGGCGACCGCTATCTGGAACTGCGCGACGGCGCCGGCAGTCCGCAGCCTCTGAGTGCCGGCGGCACCATCGCCCTGGATCACACCGCCCCGGCCCTGGACCTGGATGCGCTGCTGGGCAGCTTCCGGCCGCTGCTGGCGGCGATCGAACCCGGCCAGATCAACAACTTCACCGCCGACCTGCTGGCCGTCCTGCAGGGGCAGGGGTCCACCGTGGAATCGCTGCTGACCCGGACCGCATCGGTCACGGCGGCGCTGGCCGACCGGGACAAGATCATCGGCGATCTGATCATCGACCTGAACACCGTGCTGGGCTCGCTGGCCGACCGCGAAGAGCAGCTGGGCACCGCCCTGGACGCCACCGCGCTGCTGGCCGGCCGGCTGGCCGACGACGCGGCCACCTGGGGCCGGGCCCTGACCTCGGTGAACCAGACGACGGCCTCCCTCGGTGAACTGCTCACCGACACCCGTGCGCCGATCGCCGACACGCTCACCCAGCTCAAGCGCACCGCCGATCAGCTCAACGCCGGTTCCGAGACCATCGAGAGCAACCTGTCGCGGCTGCCGGACACCTACCAGAAGCTGACGCGCCTGGGCGCCTACGGCAACTTCTTCAATTACTACCTGTGCACCCTGCGCCTCAAACTGACCGGCGCCGACGGCGAGGACGTCGTCCTGCCGCTGTTCGGCCAGACCACGGGACGGTGTGAACCGCGATGATCCGCTACGAACGCAAGAACACCCTCCGGACCGGCGTGATCGGTCTGCTGGTGATCGCTCTGGTCGCGGCGGCGGCCACCAGCATCTCCTCGCTGCCGCTGCTAGCGTCCAAGCGGGTCTACATCGCCGAGGTCGCCGACGCAGCCGGACTGCGGGTGGGCGACGACGTGGTCCAGCACGGCGTCGTGGTCGGCCGGGTCTCGGCCCTGGCGCTGGCCGGCGACCACGTCGACGTCACCCTGCGGGTCGACGGTGCGGCCCGGCTGGCCGATCAGACCAGCGCCCGCATCTCCACGGCCACCGTCCTGGGGACCCGGCAGGTGATCCTGACCTCGGCCGGCACCGGCACGCTGGCCGCCGGCGCCGTCATCCCGCGCACCCGCACCCAGGTCCCCTACGACCTGACCACGGCCCTGGGCGATCTGACCGAGGCGGCCGCCGATCTGGACACCGACCAGATGGTCGCCGCGCTGGCGGCCGTCGACGACGTGCTCTCGGGTACCCCCGACCAGCTGCGCGATGCCGTCGCCGGTGTCGGGGCCCTGTCGGAGACCATCGCCCAGCGCGATACGCAGTTGCGCAGCCTGCTCGCCCGCGCCGACCAGGTCAGCGGGGTCCTGGCGCAGCGCAGCGCGGCCGTGAACGCCCTGATCGGCGACGCCGACGTGATCCTGGGCGAACTGGTCAGCCGGCGGCGCACGGTCGAGACGCTGATGGCCAATGTGACGCTGCTGTCCCAGTCGCTGGGCAAAGTGGTCGCCGACAACCGCGCAACGCTGGCCCCGACCCTGGACAGTGTCAACAGCGTGCTGGAGATCCTCAGCCGCCAGCGGACCGATATCGGCCAGGCGATCAGTTCGCTGGCTCCCTATGTCACCGAACTCGGCGAAGCGGTGGCCAGCGGCCCGTTCTTCTCCTCCTATATCGCCAACCTGCTGCCGGGCCAGATCATCGAGCCGTTCCTGCGGCAGGCGATGGCCGCCGAAGGCATTCCCTATCCGGCCAAGGGAGGCCGCCGATGACCCGCCGCTCCTGGGGCGCCCTGCTGCTGGCCGTGATCGTGGCCGTCGCAGCCGTCGTCTCGTTCCTGCTGGTGCCGCGCGTCACCACCTATCGGCTCACCGTGATCTTCCCCTCCGCCGTGGGCCTGTACGCCGGCGACGATGTGCGCGTCCTGGGCATTCCGGTGGGCCACGTGGTCTCGGTGACCCCCGAACCGTCGCAGGCGCGCGTGGTGCTCAGCGTCGACCGCAGTCAGCAGATCCCCGACTCGGCTCAAGCCGTCGTCCTGACCCAGAGCCTGGTGTCGGGCCGGTTCGTGCAGCTGACCCCGCCGTTCACCGGCGGCCCGGCGCTGGCCGACGGGGCGACGATCCCCCGCGAGCGCACCGCCGTTCCTGTCGAGTGGAACCAGCTGGCCGAGCAGCTGCTCCGCGTCTCCCAGGATCTGAGTCCGGCGCTGGACGAGGCCCGCGGACCACTGGGCTCGGCGGTCGGTTCGCTGGCCGCCAACCTCGACGGCCAGGGCGCCTCGCTGCGCCAGACGGTCACCTCCCTGTCCCAGGCACTCAGCACCGTCTCGCAAGGACGCCACGATCTGTACGGCATGGTCGCCAACCTGCAGGTCTTCGTCAGCGCCCTGGCCGACAGCGATGCGCAGATCGTCTCGTTCAACAACCGCATGATGTCGGTGACCGGCATCCTCGACGCCAACCGGGACGACCTCGGTGCCGCCCTGAGCAGCCTGGAAGCCACTCTCGGCCAGGTCACCGGCTTCATTCAGGAGAACCGCGACGGGATGACCACCGCACTGCGTCAACTCGGCGAGGTGACCCAGACCCTGGCCACCCACCGCGACGACCTGGCACAGGTGCTGCACGTGGCGCCCACCGCGCTGGCGAACCTGAACAACATCTATCAGCCCGCCCACAACTCGGTGGTGTCCGCGCTGGCGATGAGCAACTTCGCCAACCCGGTCCAATTCGTGTGCTCCTCGATCGCCGCGGCCGAACAGACCACGGCCCAGCGCGGTGCCGAACTGTGCGTCAAACATCTGGGCCCGCTGCTGCGCCTGCTGACCATGGACTATCCGCCGATCGCCACCAACCCCACCCGCGGTGTCGGGGCACTGCCCGACCAGCTCGTGTACTCGGGTGTGAAACCGCCCGCGCAGCAGGCCCCGGCGCAGCGCAAGACGGTCGCCGAGATGCTCGTCCCGGGGGTGCGCTGATGAAACGCCTGGCCATCGCCCTGCTGATCGCGCTGACGATGCTGACCGCATCGGGATGTCAGTGGCGCGGGCTGAACTCGCTGCCGCTGCCGGGCACACAGGGGCGCGGGGACGGCGCCTGGACGGTCTACGTGGTGCTCCCCGATGCGGCGACCCTGGACCGCAACTCGTCGGTCCTGGTCGACGACGTCGCCGTCGGCCGGGTCGCTGATCTGAGGGTCTGGCAGGGGCAGGCGAAGGTGACCCTGCGACTGAACCAGGACGTGCGCCTGCCCGCCAACGCCACCGCGGTGGTCGGCCAGACGACGCTGCTGGGTTCGGCCCACGTCGAACTGGCCCCACCCGAGACCGGTGCGGCCGGCCGACTGCGCGACGGGGACACCGTCGGACTGCGCCACGAGGGCGCCTACCCGACCACCGAACAGACCATGGCCTCGGTGGCGCTGGTCCTCGGCGGCGGCGGACTGGACCAGGTCCGGGTCATCACCACCGAACTCGATGCGGCACTGGGCGGACGCACCGATGCGGCCCGGGCGGTGATCGACGGATTGAACACGCTGATGGGCGGGCTGGACCGGCAGAAGAAGCAGATCGTCGACGCGATCGGCTCGCTGGACGATCTGGCCTCCCGGTGGGCCTCGCAGACCGGTGACCTCGAGCGTGCGATCGACTCCTTGGCCCCGGCGCTGGGGGTGCTCGCCGACCGCCGTTCCGAACTGTCGGAGGCGTTGACCTCGCTGGGCCGGTTCTCCGACAGCGCCAACTCGATCATCTCCGCCTCGGCGGCCGATCTGCGGACCAACCTGACGGCGCTGCCCCCGATCCTGCGGGCGCTGGCCGATTCGGGATCCTCCCTGACCGAGTCCACCCGCTACCTGCTGACCTATCCCTTCCCGATCGATGTGATGAACAACGTGGTGCGCGGCGACTACGCCAACGGCCAGGTGACGCTGGATCTGCGGTTGAAGACGCTGGACAACGCCCTGCTGCTGGGGACCCCGCTGCAGGGGATGCTCTCGGGTCTGGAGGGTGTTCTGGGCCGGGCCGCCCCGGCCGGGGCGGTCGGGCGCGGCGCACCGCCGGGACTGAAAGACCTGCTGACCCCCGGAGCGAGGCCCCGATGACCATCCGTAAGAGCACCCTGGTGCGGTTGACGATCTTCGCCGTGGTCGGACTGCTGGCGCTGGTGGTGGTGGGCGTGCGCTATGCCCAGCTGCCGCAGCAGGCCGGTGTCGGCCGGTACGCGGTGACGGTGGACATGGACAGCGCCGGCGGGCTCTATCCCAACGCCAATGTCACCTACCGCGGCACCCAGGTCGGTCGTGTCACCGAGGTGGTCACCACCCGCACCGGTGCCCGCGCCGAACTGTCCATCGACAGCACCCAGACGATTCCGGCCGATCTGGATGCGTACGTGCAGGGCATGTCCGCGGTCGGCGAGATGTATCTGAATCTGGTGCCCCGGCGCGCGGCCGGCGGCAATCTGCACGGCGGTTCCCGCATCCCCGCCGACCGGGTGACACTGGCCCCCGATGCCGGTGAGCTGCTCGGTGCCGCACAGACGCTGCTGGCCTCGGTGCCCACCGACGACCTGCAGACGGTGATCGATGAGAGCTTCACCGCCCTGTCCGGGCAGGGCCCGGCCCTGCGGACCCTGGTCCAGTCGGTCACCGCTCTGGCCGCCGAGGCCCGCGCCGCCGTGGACCCGACCGCTACGCTGATCGACCAGCTCGGCCCGCTGCTGTGGACCCAGGAGGTCTCCGCCGATGCGATCGCGGCCTGGACCTCGTCCCTGGCCCGGGTCACCGGGACCCTCGCCGACTCCGATGCGGCGTTGCGCGGAGTTTTGGATTCGGCCGGACCGGCCGCCCACGCCGCCGCGGAGGTTTTCAGCGACCTCGAACCGTTCTTCGGAATGCTGTTGTCGAACCTGGTGACGGTCGAACAGGTCGGCGCCGTCTATAACCCCGGCCTCGAGCAGATCCTGGTGCTGTTCCCGCCGCTGATCGCCGCCTCCCAGGGCGCCGGCCTGGTCAACGCCGACGATCCGGGGCAGAACACTTTCTTCGCCAATCAGCTCAACGATCCGCCGCCGTGCATCGAAGGCTTCCTGCCGCCGTCGGAGCGCCGCTCCCCGGCCGATACCTCCCCGGCGCCGGCGCCGAAGGATCTGTACTGCAAGGTGGCACCGGATGATCCGCGCTCGGTGCGCGGCGCCCGCAACCTGCCGTGCCTGGAGTACCCCGGGTACCGGGCGGCGACGGTCAAGCTGTGCCGCCAGAAGGCCGGCGGCCAGGCCCCCCGCGCCGCCGCGACCACCGGCCGCTCCGCTGCCCCGGCACACCGGTCGGCGCAGACCTCTCGCTCCGGTAGCAGCACCACGGCGCCGGCCGGCCGGAACGCCTCTACCTCGCGGGTCAAGATGGTCGACTTCGATCCGGTGCGCGGCAGTTACGTCGGCGACGACGGCATCACCTACCGGGTCGGCGGGACCGTGCGCGGTCAGGTGCCGACGCTGGGCGATATGCTCACCGGCCGCGCCGACTGACCGCCCCGCGCCCGGCCGCCGGGGTCGGTCAGATCGGCTCGAAGCCCTCGATCAGCCACTGGCCGTCGTGTTTGCTCAAGCCGACCCGGAAGGCGGCGGTGGTCGTGGTGGGTTCGGCGGCGGCGCCGGCGGCAACCACGCTCTGGGTGACGAAGACCAGGGTCTGGGCACGCTCGGAGTCCGCGTGAACCAGCGAGGCACCCGACACTTGAGCGGTGGAGGTCAGTCGACGTTCCTTCGCCGCCGGCAGCACCTCGTTCTGGGCCAGGGCCCGGTACTCGTCGGCGAAGGGCCCGGTCAACCGCTCCTGGGCGGCAGCCACATCGGCCTCGACCGACTCGGCGCGATAGCTCAGCACCGCGGTGGCCCCGTCGCGGGCAGCGCTCACGATCGCCGGGTGCTCCTCCCGCAGCTGCTCGTTGGCCCGGTGCGTCAATCCGAAATAGGTGCTGGCCGCCGCCAGCGCGATGATCACCGCGACGCCGACCCCGACGATGATCCGGCCGAGGCGCCGGCGGCTCCGCCCTTCGGAGACTGCGCCGGCATCCGCATCGACGGCGTCCCCATCGTCGCCGGCTTCACCGTCGCCGGCTTCGGAATCGCCGGCCGCGTCATCGGTGTTGTCTGGTTCGGTGCTCTCGGGCTCGATGACATCGGTGGTCATCCCGACCTCTGCCGTGGCATCATCGCCGGTCGCGGTCTCGATGTCTTCGGTATCGGGGGTCGTCATATCCGTTTCGCCTTCACTGCGCTGCTTCTTCTCCGGTCCGGCATTCATACGGCGTAGTCGACCTTCTCGATCAGAACCCGGTCATCGGTGTGGACCAGATGCACCCGCAGCCGCCATACCCGCGGCTCTTCCTGCGCACCGGCGCCGTTGGTCACCAGGGAGGTCGCCGAGACCAGCACCACCGCCTTGTCCTCATCAGAGGATTCGATGCCTGCCGCGTTCACGGTGCCCTCGCTGCTGACGTCCATCTGTTTGACCACCTTGATGAAGTCGTCGGCGCGGGAGCTGAAGTCCGAGCGGAAATCCCCCGTCGCATTCTCGAGAATGCGGTCGACGTCCTCATCGGCGTTGGCCGAGTTCACCGAGATCAGACTGCGCACCCCGTGCCGGGCGGTGCTCAGATACTGCTCGTCGAGGCGGTCCCGGTCCCGGTCGTCCCCGACGGAGGTCGCGGTGAACCACGTCAGGGTCGCCAGTACCGCGATCACGCACACTCCCGCCACCGCCCACAGGCTCTGTCGGGTGACGAGATTCCGGCGCGTGAAGAAGCGTCGTTTCTGCGGGCTCCCGGACCCCTTCTCCTCGGTCGACGATTCGGTATCGCTGCTGGTCATAGGCTCCTCTTCGGCATGAGCGAGGCGATGTCCACACATCGCCCTATCTCCGTACCCTACAGTATGGTACGGTCGGTTTTGTGATCTGAACCTCACTTGTCAAAGGCCGTTGTGCGGCCGGGAAGAGTACACCGATGTCGCCTACGGGCACTCTGAACGCACCGATGGACACCGTCGATCGGTTTCAGCGAATCCCCTTCGAACCGGCCACCGATGGCCGAGTCGAATCGCATTCCGGTCTGACCAGACACTATCCGACGCTGCACGGGAATCTGGTGGCGCCGGAGCAGTATTCGCGGGAGGTGGGCCTGGTGCTGGCACACCCGGCTTCGAACTTCCTCAGCCACTTCCTGCTGCGCGGATTCGGTGAGC
The DNA here is from genome assembly GCF_000333015.1 of Gordonia hirsuta DSM 44140 = NBRC 16056. GTDB lineage: Bacteria > Actinomycetota > Actinomycetes > Mycobacteriales > Mycobacteriaceae > Gordonia > Gordonia hirsuta. The sequence continues at coordinate 241,499 of NZ_BANT01000004.1, forward strand.
ACGGTCTGCCGATCCTCGGCGTCAACACCCGCTATTCCACCAACGAGCCGGCCCTGATCATGGAGCGCGCCGCGCTCGACCTGGGTTGCGCGGTCCGCTGGATGCGCGAGGAGCTCGGCTTCGAGAAAGTGGTGCTGCTGGGCTTCTCCGGCGGCGGCTCGCTGGCCGCGTTCTATCAGAGCCAGGCACTGGGCGGTGCCGTGACCAAGACCCCGGCCGGCGACCCGGTCGACCTGAGCGGACTGGAGCCGGTCGACGGTCTGGCCTTCGTCGGCGCCCACCCCGGCCGCGCCCGGGTGCTGCGGCACTGGATCGACGCCGCCGTCGTCGATGAGAACGACCCGTTCGCCACCGATCCCGACCTGGATCTGTTCGCCCCCGGCCGCACCGTTCCGCTCGATCGCGACTGGGTCGAGCGTTACCGGCAGGCACAGCTGGACCGGGTGCGCCGCATCGATGCCTGGGCACTGGATCAGGTCGCCGAACTCGACCGCCGCGGCGCCGCCGACCGGGCCTTCGTCGTTCAGCGCACCGTCGCCGATCCCCGATTCGTCGACATCACCCTGGACCCCAGTGACCGGCAGTGGGGCAGCATGTACGGCGATCCGCAGGCGGCGAATCTAGCCGCCGGCGGGGTGGCCCGCTTCTCCACCGTGCGCAGCTGGCTGAGTACCTGGAGCTTCGAACGCACCAACGCCGACGCCACCCGCAATCTCACCACCGTGAGGACACCGACCATGGTCGCCGCTCTGCGGGCCGATCAGGCGGCGTTCGTCAGCGATGCGCGTCAGATGTACGAGGCCTCGGCGGACCCGGACGTGGAGTACCTGGGTCTGGACCACCTGAGCCACTACCTGGTCGATCAGCCCGACGGCGTCCCCCGCATCGTCGAGGCGGTCTCGGGATGGATGAACCGCCGGGGACTGCGTTCGGCCGCGATCGGGACCTGACCACACCGCCGCACCGGAGGGACACCTGCGGACCGGACCCACCGGCGGGCAAGACCCACCAGGCAGCCCCACCACAGCCCCACAGTAAGGAATCGAGGGAGACATTATGACCATCGAACAGGACAAGACCGTCCCGCTACCGGCCGATATCGCACCGGCCGAGCGACGGCCGGCGCCGACCGCTTTCCCCTACCAGGAGATGATGTCGCGCCCGGGGATCCGTCGGGCCCGCAAGCTGGCCAAGCGCATGACCGGTAAGGACATGTTCCCCACCGCCGAGCAGATCGAGGCCTTCTACGGCGACATGTACGCCGCCGACCCGGTCGCCGAGCGCTTCGTCGACGAGGTCTTCTACGGCGAGATCGGCCAGGAGAAGGGCCGCGAGATGCTCAAGAAGGCCCTGGACGAGGGTCTCGACAGCATCGAGAATCCGCCCGAGTCGATGGTCGCGCTGTTCCGCGAATTCGAAGACGTCCCCGATTGGGTCGATCCGGAGATGGTCGAGGCCGGCGCCCAGATCTGGCGCCGCTGGGGCACCTTCCTGTTCAGCGTCGCCGGCGGTGAGACCCTGGAGATGTACACCGAGGCGGCCGTGGCCACCCCGCTCTCGCTGGCCGGCGGCTACGCAGGCGACAATGCGCTGCGCCGGTTCCTGGAGACCTCGCGCTTCTGGATCGACGTCTCCGAGCCCGGCGGGCTGCTCACCCCGGGCAGCAAGGGCCGCGCCACCGCCATGCTCGTGCGTGTGATGCACGTGTCGGTGCGCCGCCGTGTCGCCGAGCATCCCGAGTGGCACATCGACCGCTGGGGCATCCCGATCAGCCAGGCCTACATGCTGCTGACCCTGGCCGGCGGCAGCGTGGTACCGGCCCTGGCGCTGTGGATGCTGGGGGTGCAGACCACCCGCAAGGAGATCCACGAGCTGATCCATTTCCAGCGGTACATGGGCCACATCGTCGGTGTGCGCAACACCTGGTACCCGGAGAACATCGCCGACACCCTGCGCCTGCTGGCGCTGGTGGGACTGGCACGCAGTGACGATTCGGGTGAGCACGGCGCCGAACTGATCGAGTCGTTCCCGCAGGCCTTCGCTCCCCGCGATGATCACCGCGGACTGCGCAAGCTGCGCGAGCACTACAACTCGACCATCTACGCGGCCTACGCACGGATGTTCATGATGCCGCCGACCTATGCCAAGTACGACATGCCCAACGCCTGGCCGGGCCTGGCGTGGATCGCCGCCCGCTTCCCGCTGATGGTGGTCGTCGAGACCGGCCGCCGCATCCCGCCGCTGGGCCGCCTGCACGAGAAGGTGATGGTCTGGCACCGCGAAAGCTGGTACCGGGCCCAGATGGCCGACCGTGAAGCCGAATTCGACGCCTCCGGCGCGCTGCGCCGCTGACGAAGGAGCCAGATGTCCAGCTCTCTGGAGTACTTGACCGGATTCGGCAACGAGCACCGGTCCGAGGCGATCGCCGGCACGCTGCCGACGTTGCAGAACTCGCCGCAGAAACCGCCGCGCGGGCTCTACGCCGAACAGATCTCGGGTACCGCGTTCACCGAGCCGCGCACGCGTAACCGGCGCACCTGGCTGTACCGGATCCGGCCGTCGGCCGGACATCCGCCGATGACGCGGATCGACGACGGGGCGCTGCTGAGCGCACCGCTGCCGGATCCGCCGACACCGAACCGGCTGCGGTGGGACCCCCTGCCGCAGTCGGCCGACGGCACCGATTTCCTCGACGGGCTCTACACCCTGGCCGCCAACGGCGATGTGCTGGCACGGCAGGGAATCGGGGTGCACCTGTATTCGGCGACCGCGTCGATGGAGCGCCGCTACTTCCAGAACAGCGACGGCGAAATGCTGATCGTGCCGCAGTCCGGGCCGATCCGGGTGCGCACCGAACTGGGCATCGTCGAAGCCTCCCCCGGGGAGATCGTGCTGATCGCCCGATCGATCAAGTTCGCCGTGGACCTGCCGGCCGGGGCGTCGGCCGGCTACGTCTGCGAGAACTACGGCATGCCGTTCGAGCTGCCCGAACTGGGGCCGATCGGCGCCAACGGGCTGGCCCACGCCCGCCACTTCCGCCATCCGGTCGCCGCCTTCGAGCAGGGCGTCGGGCAGTCGGAGCTGGTGCAGAAGTTCGGCGGTCATCTGTGGTCGTGCACGCTGCCCGATTCACCGCTGGACGCGGTGGCCTGGCACGGCACCCACGGGGTGTACGTCTACGACATGCTGCAGTTCAACGTGATGGGCACCTTGAACTGGGATCATCCCGATCCGTCGATCTTCACGGTGCTCACCTCACCGTCGCCGATCGCCGGACAGGCCAACGTCGACTTCTGCGCCTTCGGTCCGCGGTGGGTGGTCGGTGAGCACACGTTCCGGCCGCCGCACTTCCACCGCAACATCATGACCGAGTTCATGGGTCTGGTGTACGGCGTGCACGACTCCAAGGCCGGGGGCTTCGTGCCGGGCGGGTCGAGTCTGCACAACCAGTTCGCCGCGCACGGCCCGGATCTGGCGACCCACCGGCTCGGCTCGGAGGCCGGCCAGGATCCGCAGAAGTTCGACAATGCGCTGTCGTTCATGTTCGAGACCCGACTCCCGCTCGCCGTCACCCGGCAGGCGATGGACGACGGTCACCGGCAGAGCGACTACGACGCCGCCTGGACCGGACTCGAACCGCACTTCACCGCCGAGCCCGGTGACTGACCTGCTCCACCCCCCCCCCCCCC
>NZ_BANT01000003.1 GCF_000333015.1 Gordonia hirsuta DSM 44140 = NBRC 16056
AGACCCCGCGAGTCCGCGACACGGCGCCCCGGCAGGGCAGGCACCGTGGGCCAACCCCCGTCCGGGGCCGGGCGGCCCGGGACCCGATCTCCGGACACCGCCGCGCCCGCCCGCCGGATCGCCGCCCAGTGAACCGGATCTGACGATTGTTCATTCCACCGTTCCTCCGGCGCGTGAGGTGTCGCCGACGGAAGCGCCGCCGCGACATTTCCCCGAATCACCGGGTGTTCAGGGCCGGACAGAACAGATTCCGCAGCCCGCACCGCGCACCGCACCCCCCGAGTCCGGCGGGTATGACGAACCGTTGCGCGGCGCACACGCCCAACCCGCCGGGGCAGAGCAGAACTACCGATCGGGACCGGCCTACGCGCCGGCTCCCGGCTATGGCCGTGCCCCGGCGCAACCGCAGGGCCCTGCTCATCCGCAGACGCAGGCGGCTCCCGAATACGCTCAGGCCGAATACGCCCAGGCCGAATACGCTGCGGTGCCGAACTCCGAGACCGGTGACGGCGGTGCCGACGCGCCGCCGAGCGGGGGGACCGGACGGTCCTGGAAGCGGGTGTGGCTCCCGGTCATCGCCGCCGTCGTCGTGCTGGCTGCCCTGATCGCCGGTTCGGCGTACGTCTGGCCCGGTTGGGCGCCCAAGACGTTCTCCCAGAGCGGGCTGCAACAGGGTGTGGAGCAGGTGCTGCAGTCGGGCGAGACCGGTCGGCAGATCTCCGATGTCCGATGCCCGTCCGGCATCAAGGTCCGTGAGGGCGAGCAGTTCGAATGCCGGCTCAAGGTCAACGGCGAGGAGAAGAAGGTGACTCTCACCGTCACGGACAAGAACGGAACCTACTCGGTCTCCGAGCCCGTCGACCCCTGACCTCGGACTCTCCTCGCGGCGGGGCTCAGGACCAGCCGAACGCCGCGGCGAGACGGCCCACGCTCGCGTCGATTCCGAGTTCGCCGGTCAGCGCCGAGAGAGCCGCCTCGTCGTCGGGTGCGGCCGGCAGGCGCTGATCGCCGCGGCTGAACTCGACGCGCGCATCGGTGCGGACGGACACGACGGTGCGGGCGGCCCGCAGGTATTCGGCCGACTGCTCCAGGGCGCCGGCGATCCGGGGAGAGATTCCCGACTCCGGTGTGCCGGCGGCTTCTTCGACGGCATCGAGGCTGCCGTAGGCGGTGATCAGCTTCGCCGCGGTCTTATCGCCGATGCCCTTGACGCCGGGCAGTCCGTCGGACGGGTCGCCCCGCAGAATCGACATCTCGGCATAGGCGTTCCCGGCGCGATCGACCGGCAGCCCATACCTGTCGGCGACCTGGGCCGGGCCCATCAATTCGGCTTTGGCCAGGCCCCTGCCCACATACAGCACCCGCACAGGCACCGGGGCGTCGGCCACCAACTGCAGCAGATCGCGATCGCCGGTGACCACCAGCACCTCGTCGTGGGTTTCGCCGACGGCCAGGGTCCCGATCACATCATCGGCCTCGCAATCATCGGCACCACCGGTCTCGATCCCGGCCGCCTGCAGCACCGCCAGGATCATGTCCACCTGGGGCGGCAACGCGTCGGGAACCTCCTCCGCCCGACCGTCACCGGTGTCGGCGACCCGGTGAGCCTTGTACGACGGGATCAGCGCGATGCGGAAGTCGGGACGCCAGTTCCGGTCCAGGCAGACCACGATCCGGGTCGGCTCGTGTGCGTTCACCAGCGCCGCGATGGTGTCGAGGAAGCCGCGCACCGCGTTGACCGGACGGCCATCGGGGGCGGTGATCTTCTCCGGCAACGCGAAGAACGAGCGGAACCACAGGCTCGCGCCGTCGAGCAGCATGACCTTTCCCATGCGTCCACTGTTTCACACCGCCGGTGCGTCACCCGGTGTGCGCCGCCGACCGTCGCCACCGCCGACCGGGCGGACCGGGCGCTCGATAGGCTGAGGACATGGCTCACGGTGATTCCGCCCCGGACGGCGATACCCGCTTCGATACGCAGGTCTACGCACAGCGCCTCGCCCGTGCGGCGCAGCTGACCGGCGCGGCCGGTCTGGACGCGATCGTCGTCGGCACCGGACCGGATCTGCGGTATCTGACGGGGATGACGGCCGACACCTTTGAACGGCTGACCGCCCTGGTGATCCCGGCGGTCGGTGCGCCGCGGTTGGTGACCCCGCGCCTGGAGCTGGCCGCGGTGCGCGATTCGGCGATCCCGGACCTGGACGTGACAGTCCGGGACTGGGTCGACGGCGCCGATCCGTATGCGCTCGCACTGGCCGGACTCGAGGAGAACTCGGTGCTGGCGGTATCCGATTCGCTGCCCGCCCTGCACCTGGTCCCGCTCGCCGACCGTCTGCAGGCGCCGCTACGGCTGGCGACGCCGGTACTGCGGGAGCTGCGGATGATCAAAGACGACGCCGAACTCGCTGCTCTGCGTACCGCCGGAGCGGCCATCGACCGGGTGCATGCTCGGATGGGACAGTGGCTGCGGCCCGGCCGCACCGAAGCGGCGGTGGCCGCCGATATCGCCGCAGCGATCGTGGCGGAGGGGCACACCGAAGCCGCATTCGTGATCGTGGGCTCGGGACCCAACGGGGCAGACCCGCACCACGAACACTCCGAGCGGGTGATCGGTGCCGACGACATCGTGGTGATCGACATCGGCGGTCCGCTGCCGATCGGGTACAACTCCGACTGCACCCGCACCTACTGCTTCGCCGAGCCGCCGGCGGAGGTGGCACAGGCCTATGCCGCGCTCGAACGCGCGCAGGCCGCCTCGGTCGCGGCGGTACGCCCCGGGGCCACCGCCGAAAGCATCGATGCCGCAGGCCGCACCCTTCTGCAGGAAGCCGGACTGGGCGAGCACTTCATTCACCGGACCGGGCACGGCATCGGGCTGTCGGTGCACGAGGAGCCGTACATCGTGGCCGGCAACACCGACGTCCTGCGGCCGGGAATGGTGTTCAGCGTCGAACCCGGCGTCTATCTGCCGGGCCGCTGGGGCGCCCGGATCGAAGACATCGTGATCGTCACCGACGACGGCGCCGAGCCGGTCAACACCCGCCCGCACGGTCTGACTCGTCTGGAAGACGACAGCCGGTAACGGGAACGGGGCACTCGTCAGCCGGGGAACACCTCGTCGGTGAACATCGCGGCCGAACCGAGGGCGCGTGCGATGTCGACCTCGATCACCACGCGCTGCGGATTCGGTTTGGGTTCCCGGTAGCGCCGGCCGTAACGTTCCTCGGCATCGCGCACCTGCTCGGGTTCGCGGCGGATCCGGGCCGGCCCCTCCAGGGTCAGCCAGCGCGGCCCGTCGACGTGGGTCAGGGCGGCATAGCCGCGGCGTTCGACGTTGCGCACCTTCTGGCTGTGGTCGAAGGTGATCACCCGTGCCTTGCCGGCCTCGGGGTCGAAGGTGAAACCCACTGCGGCCACATGCGGGGTGCCGTCCTTGCGGAGGGTGGCCAGGGATGCCAGATGGTATTCACCGAGCAGTTCGTGGGCTTGTGGGCTGAGGTCGTCGACGGTGCGGGGCATGGACAGACCTTATCCAGGGTCCCGCGGCGCACCGAGAACACGGTGGTGCCCGGCCGCGGCGAGCGGGTGAGATACTGCACCGGTGGGAACGATCGTGGTCTTCGGTGGGCGTAGCGAGATTGGGGTGGCCACCGCGGTGCGGTTGGCGCCGGGGAATCGGGTGGTGCTGGCTGCCCGGCGCCCGGACGACCTGGAGTCGCAGCGGGCGGCATTGATCGCCGCCGGTGCGACGGCGGTGGACACCATCGCCTTCGACGCCGATCTGGTGCAGACCCATCCCGGACTCGTCGACCAGATCGATGAACGCTACGGACCCATCGATGTGGCGGTCGTGGCGTTCGGGATCTTGGGCGATGCGGCCCGCGCGGAGACCGACGTGTCCCATGCGCTGGAGATCGCGCACACCGACTACTACGCGCAGATCAGCGTGATCACCCTGCTGGCCAACCGGATGCGCGAACGCGACTCGGGCACCCTCATCGTCTTCTCCTCGGTCGCGGGGGTCCGGGTGCGCCGGGCCAACTACGTCTACGGCTCCACCAAGGCCGGGCTGGACGGGTTCGCCAGCGGGCTGGCCGACGCCCTGCACGGTACCGGTGTGCACCTGCTGCTGGCCCGCCCGGGCTTCGTGATCGGCAACATGACCAAGGACCTGATGGCCTCGGGGGTCACCCCGGCGCCGATGTCGGTGACTGCCGACCAGGTCGCCGACGCGGTGGCGCGCGCCTACCGCAAGGGCAAGGGCGAGGTGTGGATTCCCGGGCGGCTGCGGCCGGTGTTCTTCGGTATGCGGATGCTGCCGCGTGCGGTGTGGCGACGGCTGCCCCGATGACCGATACACAGCGGCGGTTCGTGGTGGTCGGTATCGGCGCCGACGGCTGGGCGGGACTGGGCACTCGCGCCCAGAACACGCTGCGGGATGCCGCGGTGATCTACGGATCGGCCCGTCAGCTGGCCCTGCTGCCGCAGGAGCTCGGCGCACAAGCCAGGGCGTGGACCTCACCGATGTCAGCACACCTGACACAGGTGCTCGACGGCGATGCCGGGACCGGCGAGGTGATCCATCTGCTGGCCAGCGGTGATCCGATGTTCCACGGCCTGGGTGCCACGGTGGTGCACACGGTCGGAGCCGAACGGGTGACCGTGCTGCCGGCGCCGTCGAGCATCTCGCTGGCGGCGGCGAAGCTGGGCTGGGACCTGTCGGCGACGGCGCAGCCGCGCGTGGACGTGGCGAGCCTGGTGACCGGCGAGCCCGACGCGGTGATCCCGCTGCTGACCGACGGGGCCCGGGTGCTGGTGCTCTCCCGGGACGGGACGAGCCCGGCTCAGATCGCCGAGCTGCTGTGCGCCGGCGGGTTCGGGGAGTCGACGCTGACGGTGCTCGGTGATCTGGGCGGACCGGACGAATCGACGGTGACGGCCCGGGCGGCCGACTGGGACCTGGCGCGCACCGCCGACCTGAACATCACGGCGATCGCCTGTGTGGGACCGGCGCGCAGCCGGGCACCGGGCCTGCCCGACGAGGAGTTCGCACACGACGGTCAGCTGACCAAGCAGACCGTGCGAGCGGTCACCGTGGCGGCACTGGCACCGGCCGAGGGGCAGCTGCTGTGGGACGTCGGCGCAGGTTCGGGCAGTATCGGCATCGAATGGCTCCGGCAGACTCGCACCGGACGGGTGGTCTGCTTCGAAGCAGACCCGGCCCGCACCGAGCGGATCCTGGCCAACGCCCGGGCACACGGCGTCGCCGACCGGCTGGTTCCGGCCGGCGCGATACCCGCGGCGCTGGCCGATGCCCCGGCTCCGGACAGGATCTTCGTCGGCGGCGGCCTGGACGTGCAGGTGCTGGACCGCTGTTGGGCGGCGATCGCCGGCGGCGGCCGGCTGGTGGCCAACGCGGTGACTCTGCAGACCGAACAACTGCTGGTGGCCGCCCATGCCGATTACGGGGGCACCCTCACCAGACTCGCCATCGAACGAGCCGGGGTGCTGGGCACGATGACCGCCTGGCGTCCGGCGCTGCCGGTGGTCCAGTGGGTGGTGGACCGATGACCGTCTACTTCATCGGCGCCGGCCCGGGTGCGGCCGATCTGATCACCGTGCGCGGCGCCCGGCTGCTGGCCGGCTGCCGGACCTGCCTGTACGCCGGCTCGCTGGTGCCGGCGCAACTGCTCGAGCTGCTCTCGGCCGGTGCCGAGACGGTCGACACCGCGCGGATGCCGCTGCCCGAGATCATCGACCGGATGGCCGCCGCCGATGCCGCCGGACATGACGTCGCCCGCCTGCATTCGGGGGACCTGGCGATCTATTCGGCGCTCACCGAGCAGGTCCGCCGGCTGCGGGAGCGCGGCATCGCCTACGAGCTGGTTCCCGGTGTGCCGGCGTTCGCCGCCGCCGCGGCCGCGCTGGACACCGAACTCACCGTCCCCGGAGTGGGGCAGAGCCTGCTGATCACCCGGGTGTCGACGCTGTCGACCGATATGCCGCCGGGGGAAGACCTGTCCTCGCTGGCCGCAACCGGGGTGACCTTGGCGCTGCACCTGGCCGCTCATCGCACCGAGCAGATCGTCGACGCACTGACACCGTCGTACGGGGCCGACTGCCCGACGGCCACCGTCGCCTTCGCCTCGCGGGACGATCAGCAGATCGTGCGGGCGCCGCTGGCGCAGTTACCGCAGGCGCTGGCGGCGGCCGGGATCACCAAGACGGCGGTGATCTTCGTCGGCCGCGTCCTGGATCCGGCGGACTCCGGGGCCACCGACAGCTACCTGTATTCACAGGCCCGGATGACCAAGCTCCGCAGGGACGCCGGTGCCCATGACTGAGGTGTTGATCCTGGGCGGCACCGCCGAAGCCCGCACCCTGGCCAGGAAGCTCGACGACGCCGGGATCGCGACGGTCAGCTCACTGGCCGGACGGGTGCAGAATCCGCGGCTCCCGGTGGGCGAGGTGCGGATCGGCGGTTTCGGCGGCGCCGACGGTCTGGCGGACTGGTTGCGTACCCGCGCGGTTCGCGCCGTGGTGGACGCGACCCATCCGTTCGCCGCGCAGATCAGCACCAACGCTGTCCGCGCGTGCGCCGACGCCGCAGTGCCGCTGCTGCGGCTGACCCGGCCGGCGTGGGAACCGGGTCCGGGCGACCGCTGGGTGCCCGTCCCGGACATCACCGCCGCGGCGGCTGCCGTGGCCCAGCGCGGCGGCCGGGTCTTCCTGACCACCGGCAGGCAGGACGTCGGCGCCTTCGCCGGGATCGACGACGCCTGGTTCCTGATCCGGGTGGTCGATCCGCCCGGCGGCCCGCTGCCGCCGAACCACGAGATCCTGCGTTCACGCGGGCCGTACGGACTCGACGACGAACGCGCCCTGCTCGCCGGGGCGCGCATCGATCTGCTGGTCACCAAGAACAGCGGGGGAGAGATGACGCGGGCCAAGCTGACCGCCGCCGCCGAAGCCGGCATCGAGGTGATCATGGTGCAGCGGCCGATCGAAGCGGCGCAGACCCGGCAGGCCCGGTCGGCACCGGAGGCGGCCGAGTGGGTGCAGACCGTGCTCGCGCACCGTTGACCCGGGCGCGCCTCAGTGCCGCGACAGAACCGCGATATCGGTGACCGTGGCGCCGAAGGGCCCCAGGGCGGTACCGGTCAGCCAGTCCAGCCGCGTGCGGTCGAGCTGGTCCCCGGTGGCCAGATCGTAGGTCGCCAGGATCGGCACGTCGGCGCCGCCGGCGTGTTCGGTCACGGCCAGAACAGCGCGCGAGGCGTCGATGAGGGTCGCGGCTTCCAGCCGTTCACTCTCGGAGCGAACGAGCCGGGCGCCGGTGAACGGTCGGGTCGCTGCCGGGTCGAGCCGCTGGAGCCGATCGTCCCGGTCGAGGTAGGTGACAACGCCGTCTGCCCCCACATGTGCGGCCGCACTACCGCCGGCTACCGACAGCGCTGTGCCCAGTCGGTCGTCGATGACCGGAGTGGCCGCCGGGACCCAGCGCGAAGCGCCGGTGGTCACCTCGACCTCGCGGAAGCCGATCACTCCGGAGCCGTGTCCGTCGACCGAAGCGGGTCTGCCGTCCTTGTCGTCGTGCAGGGGAACCCGGATGCGAGAGTCGGTGCAGCTGATCGGCAGAGCGCCACCGGCGAGGGGTGCACTGCCCGCCCAGGAGGTGACCGGCTCGAAGTCGCCGCCCGGGGAAACCCGTTCGAGCACGACCCGGCTGCCGCCGTCGGCCCCGCCCTGGCCGGTCGCCAAGTAGTAGTCGTCGCCGCAGTACCCGGCGGCCACGACCGGTCCCGGACGGTTGACTCGCGTCGGTTGGCGCTGGTGACCGATTCGCAGCCCGTGCGCCGGACCGTAGCCGGTCCACAGGAAGGCTTCCCGATCCGAGCCGGCGACCGATGAGGAAGCAGCCACCGCGTAGTCGTTCGGATGGGGCAGCTCGAGGGGGGACCGGCTGCCGGAGATGATCCGGAAGGACTCTGGCTGGGCGAACGCCAGGGTGTCGCCGGCGGCCGCGATGCGGCCCTGCAGCATCCCGGTGCCGCCGACATGCCCGATGGGTCGGTTCTGCTCGTCGAGAAAGACGAGCCAGGAGTCGTCGCCATCCCAGTGATGCGATTTCTGGCTGAGGTCCCGGAACTGCACGGCCAGCACCGCCGTCACCGCAGCATCGGGGATGGTCTGCACGACCGGTCCCAGTGCGGCCACGTCGGCCCGCGGCGCCGGAGTCAGGACGTCGACCAGCAGCAGGATCAGGGCGCCGACGAGTAGCAGTGCACCGAGCACGCCGGCAGCCCGCAGAAGCCGGCGAATCGGTGACCGTTTCACGACTGCGGGTAGTGGCGGGGAGTGAACGCCAGATCACCGGCCGGCCGCCGCACGATCCGGGTCTGCGAGGACCCGACGATCAGCAGGGTGCGCATGTCCACGGTCGCCGGATCGAAATCGGCGACGGTCAGCAGCTGCAGACGCTGTCCGTCGCCGCCGACGTCCCGGCCCTGGATCAGCACCCGGTCGGCGGGCACCAGCGCGTTCAGCAGCTCCTGGAAACGACGGATCTGCTCGGTGCGGGTGCGCGAAGCCGGGTTGTAGACGGCGAACACCAGATCGGCGTCGACGGCCGCGCGGATGCGCTGCTCGATCACCGACCACGGTTTGAGTAGATCCGACAGCGAGATGATCGCGAAGTCGTGGCCCAGTGGCGCTCCGGCGGCGGCGGCGACGGCCTGAGCGGCGCTGACCCCCGGCACCACCCGCACCGGTACGTGCTGCCAGGCCGGTTCGGACGCCACCTCGGTGACCGCGGCGGCCATTGCGAACACGCCCGGGTCCCCGGAGGAGACCACCGCGACCCGGGACCCCTTCGACGCCAGGTCCAGGGCGAATTCGGCGCGCTGGGTCTCGACGCGATTGTCCGTGGCGTGGACGCGCTGACCGGTGCGCGGGGTGATCCGTTTCAGATAGGTGGTGTAGCCGACCAGATCGGTTGCGGCGGCCAGCTCGGCGCTGACCTGGGGGGTGGTCTGGGCGGCCGGGCCCGGGCCCAGACCCACCACGACCACCTCGCCGGGCGTGCCGATGCCGGATTCGTCGTCTGCTCCGGCCGGGGTCGCGGCCAGTGGGTTGTTGCGCCGTCCGGGCACGACGATCAGCGAGAAGTAGGGGACGCTCGCCGGATCGACGTCGACGACCTTGGCGATCTGCTGCCGGGAGGTGGAGGCCCGCTCCACGTACCAGGCCTCCTCGAGCCGGCCGGCCTCGGCCAGGGCCTGGCGGACCTTGCCGAAGGTGCGGCCCAGTTTCATCACCGCCAGCGCCTCACCGGTGCGCAGATGGGCGACCAGTTCACCGGGTTCGGCGGTCCCCGGCAGCACGGTGAGCGTCTCCTCGCCCTCCACCAACGGGATCCCCAGTGCCGCCGATGCCCCGCTGATCGACGTCACGCCAGGAATGATCTCGGCGTCGAACCGGCCGGCCAGGCGCTTGTGCATGTGCATGTAGGAGGAGAAGAACAGCGGGTCACCCTCGGCCAGCAGCACCACATCGCGGCCGGCGGCCAGGTGTTCGGCCAGCAACTCGGCGCTGTCGCGGTAGAAATCGGCCATCGCCCCGGCGTAACCGCCGGGATGGTCGGTGGTCTCCACGGTGAGCGGATACATCAACCGTTCCTCGACCTGGCCGGACCGCAGGTAGGGCTCGGCCACCGACCGCGCGATCGAGTTCCCGTGGCGGGCGCAGTGGTAGGCGATCACATCGGCGTCGGCGATGATCCGGGCCGCCTTGACCGTCACCAACTCCGGATCGCCCGGACCGAGGCCCACCCCCCACAATTTGCCCGCGCCGCGTCCACGGGGCTGCTGCACGGTACTCATTCGACCGGGCTCGCCAGCGCATTGAGTGCGGCGGCGGTGATCGCCGATCCACCGCGGCGGCCGGTGACGGTGATGAACTCCAGATCATTGCGGGCGGCCAGGGCCGCGCACGATTCGGCGGCCCCGACGAAGCCGACCGGGGCGCCGACGATGGCGGCCGGCCGCGGCCAGCCGTCGTCGATCAGATCGAGCAGGGCGAACAGTGCGGTGGGCGCATTGCCGATGGCCACCACCGAGCGCGCCAGATCGTCGCGCCAGTACTGCAGCGCTGCGGCGGTCCGCGTGGTGCCCATGGACTCGGCGAGCTCGGCCAGGCCCGGTTCGCCCAGGTGGCAGCGGACCGGGTTGTCGGCCGGCAGGCGTGTGCGGGTGACGCCGGAGGCGACCATGTTGGCATCGCACAGGATGGGTCCGCCGGCGGCCAGGGCCGCGCGTGCTGCGGCGACCACCCCGGGGGTGGCGACCACGTCATCGGTCAGATCGGTCTGTCCGCTGGCATGGATCATCCGGACCACGACGGGTTCCAGGTCCGCGGAGAATGCCGACAGGTCGGATTCGGCGCGAATGGTGGCGAAGGACTGACGGTAGATGGCCGCACCGTCGCGGAGATAGTCGCTCATGGCGCCGTTCAGCCTACTGTGGGGCGTTTCGGGTCGGCGCCGAGCACCCGCACCCGCGCGCCGGGCGGTGTGCCGCAGCGGCGGTCGCAGCCCACCCAGTGCTCGCGACCGTCGATCAGCCCTCCGCCGTCGATGTGTTCGGTCAGCAGGGCGCGGACGTCGGCGCCGCTGCGTGCACAGCCGGGTGATCCGGTGCAGGCGCCGGCACGCACCCACGGCGAGGTGGCGTCGAAGATGAAGCCGAGTGGGGCCAGGACCCGCACGACCGTCTCGGCGACGGACTCGGTGAGGTCGGTGATCAGCAGCTCCTTCTCGGTGGTGACGATCAGCGGGGCGCCCACGGCACCGGCGAATTGGGCCTGCCGGGAGCTGAGCCGGCCGAACGGCACCACCGCTCCGAGCAGGACGCGACCGTCGTCCTGGGTGAACCAGCCGACTCGCGGCCCGTGCTCGGTACGCGGCGATCCGGTCTCGGCCGTGGGGCCGGGCGTCACCGCGGCACCGCGCTGCTCGCGGTGGAGGAGGTCCCGTGCGGACCCCGGCAGATCGGCGATCCGCCATTCGTCGGTGCGCACGTCCAGAAAGCGGTGGGCCAGGTCGATCATCGCTTGCGGGGCATCGCCGAGCGCCAGGACCTGTCCGGTCGGGGTGCCGGCGACGATCAGCTCGGCCAGGGTGTCCGGGCCGTCCGGTTCTTCCGGTGCGAGCCGGACGGCGACGATATCGGGGTGGTGGGCCAGCACATCGCCGCGGCCGTCGTCGAAGCCGAACCAGAAGCGGCCCGACAGGTCACCGGCGCGAGCCGAGGCGGTCAGCAGCTCGCCGAGCCGGTCGGCGGCCGGCCACAACTGTGCGCCGCCGCCGCAGCGGCCGGCCAGCGGCGAGACCACGATATTGCGGATGCGGTCGTGGGCGGGATCCCCGGCCAGACCGGCCTCGATGAGGCGTTCGGCGAAGGCAGATACGTCGTCGTCGTCGATTCCGCGGACCTGCACATTGGCCCGTCCGGTCAGTTCCACGGCGCCGTCGCCCAGATCCTGTGCCGCCAGCGCCAGAGTGGTCAGTTGATCGGGGGAGAGGCGGCCGCCGGACAGCCGGATACGCGCCAGGTGTCCGTCGGCGGCCCGATGGGTGGCGAAGACGCCGGGGCAGCGGTCGGCCGGTCTGCTCATGGTCGCCAGCCTAGGCCGGTCCGGTCGACCCCGGCATCCGGTGATCGGTTCGGCGGGTGCGACCGGTTCGACATCTTTCTTCCCGCCGCGGGAACCTTTCGCCCACCGGGCCCCTCTGACCCGGTAACAGACCAGCACCGCCCACCGAGGACGGCACACGAAAGGCAACTGACATGCGCAAGATCTTCTCCTCCGCCCTCATCACCGCGGCGACGGCGGTCGCGGTGGTCGCGACCGCGGCCGGTGCCGGGACCGCGGACGCGGCCCCGGTCTACGAGCAGGACTACCGCGTGGCGGTGCAGGCCGTGAGCACCTACTGGAAGGATCAGGCTCCCGAGCTCTTCGGCCGAAAGTACGTTGCGCCGGCCAACCGCGGTGTCCTGGAGCCGGGCACCGCGACCGGTTGCGGTGAGATGCCGAAGAACAACGCCATCTACTGCCCGCGCGATCACTCGGTCCAGTTCGGCCGGGACTACCTGGAGCAGGCGGCCGGCAGTGGCGATGTCCTCGTCTACGACGTCGTCGCCCACGAATGGGCGCATGCGGTCCTGCGGCAGCAGCCGGCCGGGGTCGTGCACAAGCCGCAGGAGCTGCAGGCGCAGTGCCTCAGCGGTGGGGCGCTGGGCGATCTGGTGCGACAGGAGGTGCTGGTGGTCGATGAGGGCGACGAAGAGGGGTTCGCCGCGCTGTTCAACCGCAGCAGCGCCCCCGGTGACATCCATGGCACCGCTAAGCAGCAGGCCCAGGCCTTCATGACCGGCTGGAAGCAGGGCCCGAAGGCCTGCTTCGATCGCTGATCGGGCCGCGCCCCGCGCCGCAGCTCCGCCACCCGGCGGGGCTGCGGCGCCGTACTGAGCCGACCCTGATCTACAGTGAGGGTCGATCGAACGACACGGAAGCCGGTGCGAAGCCGGCACGGTCGCGCCACTGTGAGGCTGCCGGCATCCCCATGCCCTGCCGAGTCAGACCCGCGTCGTTCCCGGTACCGGTTCGACACCCGAGCCGGTGCCTCACCGACGACGCCGGGCGCGCCATCCGGCAGGGAGGGCTCGGCCCGTGATCACACTGCTGTCCACCTCGGACACCGACCTGCGTACCGCCGCCACGTGCGGTGCCGACTACCGCGTGGCCAATCCGGCGCGCCTGCTCATCGACGATGTGCCCGAGCTGATCGCCGGTTCAGATCTGGTGGTCGTGCGGCTGCTGGGCGGCCGGCGCGCCTGGGAAGAGGGGCTGGACGCGGTGCTGGCAGGCCCGGCTCCGGTGGTGGTGCTCTCCGGTGAGCTGAACCCGGATCCGGATCTGATGGCGCTGTCCACCGTGCCGGCCGGTGTCGCCGCCGAAGCGCACGGGTACTTCGTGGCCGGCGGCCGGGAGAACCTGGTGCAGGTGCACAACTTCCTCTCCGACACGGTGCTGCTGACCGGACTGGGCTTCGAGCCGCCGATCGAGGCCCCGAACTGGGGTGTGCTCGAGCGGACCGCCGCCGTGGTCGCCGACGGGGCACCGCGGATCGGTGTGCTCTACTACCGCGCCCAGCATCTGGCCGGCAACACCGACTACATCGACGCGCTGTGCAGCGCCGCCGAAGCCGGCGGGGCCCGCGCCGAGGGCATCTTCTGCGCGTCCCTGCGCGCCGCGCCCGACGACCTCATCGACTACCTGGGCGGATTCGATGCCCTGGTGGTGACGGTGCTGGCCGCCGGCGGCACCACCCCGGCCACCGCCAGCGCCGGCGGCGACGATGAAGCCTGGAACGTCGAACGCCTGGCCGCACTGGACATCCCGATCCTGCAGGGGCTGTGTCTGACCTCCTCGCGGGCCGACTGGGCCGACAGCGACGAGGGAATGTCGCCGCTGGATGTGGCCAGCCAGGTGGCCGTGCCCGAGTTCGACGGGCGCATCATCACCGTGCCGTTCTCGTTCAAGGAGTTCGACGACGACGGACTGCCGTACTACGCCCCCGACGCCGAACGCTGCGCACGGGTGGCCGGTATCGCGATCGCCCATGCGCGGTTGCGCTACCTGCAGGCTCCCGATAAGCGTGTGGCGTTGCTGCTGTCGGCGTATCCGACCAAGCACGCCCGGATCGGCAACGCGGTGGGCCTGGACACCCCGCGGTCGCTGATCCACCTGTTGCGCGCCCTCGACGCGGCCGGGTACGACCTGGGCGATCGGGACATTCCGGGTCTGGCCGACCGGCCCGACGACGACGATCCCGATGCTCTGATGCATGCGCTGATCGACGCGGGTGGGCAGGACCAGGACTGGCTGACCGAAGAAGCCCTGGCCGCCAACCCGATCCGGGTGCGCGCCGACGACTACACCGCCTGGTTCGACCGCCTCCCGCAGGCGCTGCGCGAGGCCGTCGTGGCGCACTGGGGGCCGCCGCCGGGTGACCTGTTCGTCGACCGTTCGGCCGATCCGGCCGGTGAGCTCGTGATCGCGGCGATGGTCTTCGGCAACGTGGTCCTGCTGGTGCAGCCGCCGCGGGGCTTCGGGGAGAACCCGGTCGCGATCTACCACGATCCGGATCTGCCGCCGACCCACCACTACCTGGCCTGCTACCGCTGGCTGGCCTCGCGCACCGAACAGGACGGCTGGGGATTCGGCGCCGACGCGGTGGTGCACGTCGGCAAGCACGGCAACCTCGAGTGGCTGCCCGGCAAGATGCTCGGCATGTCGGCCGAGTGCGGCACCGATGCGGCGATCGGCGACCTGCCGCTGATCTATCCGTTCCTGGTCAATGACCCCGGCGAGGGCACCCAGGCCAAGCGGCGCGCACACGCGGTGCTGGTGGACCACCTGATCCCGCCGATGGCCCGGGCCGAGAGCTACGGCGACATCAACCGGCTCGAGCAACTGCTCGACGAGCACGCCAACATCTCGGCGCTGGATCCAGCGAAACTCCCGGCGATCCGTCAGCAGATCTGGACGCTGCTGACCGCCGCGAAGATGGACCATGATCTGGGGCTGACCGGCCGGCCCGAGGAGGAGGTCTTCGACGACATGCTCCTGGACGTGGACGGCTGGCTGTGCGAGATCAAGGACGCCGCCATCCGCGACGGTCTGCACGTCCTGGGGCAGGCGCCCGATCCGCAGACCGAGATCGACCTGGTGCTGGCGATGCTGCGGGCCCGCCAGCTGTGGGGAGGCAGCCAGACCCTGCCCGGGCTGCGCGAGGCGCTGGGCCTGGACGAGGAGTCCACCGACCGGCGCGAGGTCGATCGGGTCGAGGCCATCGCCCGCGAGCTGGTGATCGCCTGTGCCGACGGCGACTGGTCGATCGAGGCGGCCACCGCGGCCGCGCACGGGCATCCGGCGGCGGTCGGCGAGATTCTGCGTTTTGCCGCGCAGGAGGTGGTGCCGCGTCTACGCGCCACCACCGGGGAGATCGACCGCGTCCTGCATGCCCTGAACGGGGGCTTCATCCCGGCCGGACCGAGCGGCTCACCGCTGCGCGGTCTGATCAACGTGCTGCCCACCGGCCGGAACTTCTACTCGGTGGACCCGAAGGCGGTACCGAGCCGGCTGGCCGCCGAGACCGGCCGGGCGCTGGCCGACTCGCTGGTCGAGCGTTACCTGGCCGATCACGGCCGGTACCCGGAGTCGGTGGGCCTGTCGGCGTGGGGCACCAGCGCGATGCGGACCTCCGGCGACGATGTCGGCGAGGTGCTGGCGCTGCTGGGGGTCACGCCGGTCTGGGACGAGGGATCGCGTCGGGTCACCGGCCTGGAACTGATTCCGCTGGCCGAACTCGGCCGCCCCCGCATCGATGTGACGGTCCGGATCTCCGGCTTCTTCCGCGATGCCTTCGCCCACGTGGTGACCATGCTCGACGACGCCGTCGCCCTGGCCGCCGCCGCCGACGACGAGACCGATGAGCAGAACTACGTCGCCGCGCACGCCCGCGCCGCCCTCGCCGAGCACGGCGATCGGCGGCGGGCCACCACCCGGGTGTTCGGTTCGGCTCCGGGTACCTACGGGGCCGGTCTGCTGCAGCTGATCGATTCCCGGCAGTGGCGCACCGACGAAGATCTGGCCGCGGTCTACACCGAATGGGGCGGCTACGCCTACGGCCGCGACCTGGATGGTGTACCGGCCGTCGACGATATGCGCGCGGCGTACCGCCGGATCGCGGTGGCGGCCAAGAACACCGACACCCGCGAACACGATATCGCCGACTCCGACGACTACTTCCAGTTCCACGGCGGGATGGTCGCCACCGTGCGCGCCCTGACCGGGGAGTCTCCGGAGGCCTACATCGGCGATTCGACCCGGCCGGACACCGTCCGCACCCGTACCCTCAGCGAGGAGACCGCCCGCGTCTTCCGGGCCCGGGTGGTCAATCCCCGCTGGCTGTCGGCGATGCGCCGGCACGGGTACAAGGGGGCCTTCGAGATGGCCGCCACCGTCGACTACCTGTTCGGCTACGACGCCA
The DNA here is from genome assembly GCF_000333015.1 of Gordonia hirsuta DSM 44140 = NBRC 16056. Classification (GTDB taxonomy): domain Bacteria; phylum Actinomycetota; class Actinomycetes; order Mycobacteriales; family Mycobacteriaceae; genus Gordonia; species Gordonia hirsuta. The sequence goes on from NZ_BANT01000003.1 coordinate 16,118, forward strand.
CCACCGATGTGGTTCCGGACTGGATGTATGAGCAGCTCACCGAGCAGTACGTGCTCGACGAGACCAACCGGGAGTTCCTGGAACAGGCCAACCCGTGGGCATTGCACGGCATCTCCGAACGGCTGCTGGAGGCCGTCGAACGCGATATGTGGCACGAGCCGCCGCCGGAGTTGCTCGAACAGCTGCGCGGGGCGTACCTGGAGGCCGAAGGCGAGATCGAGGGTCGCCGCGAGGACTGATCCCGGCGGGCATATCCGCGGCGATTCTGGCTGAGGGGAGCAAAACCGGCCGCTCATGCGTTGAACGTAGGAGAGCGCCGTGCAGCCGTCCACGGCGTGGGAAGGTCGGAGTATGAAGCGCTGGGTGTTCCTGGGTTACCTCGTGGTGGAGATCGCCGCCTTCTGGGCGATGGTGCATTTCCTGGGCTGGGCCTGGGCGTTCCTGATCACCATCGCCGCCGCCGGTGTGGGCTTCGCGGTCCTGGGACGACGTGCCCGGCAGCTCTTCGCACCGCGGCGCGAACCGGTCTCGACGCTGTCGACCGCGCCCAGGAGCCGCACTGAGATGACCGGCCAACTGGCCGGTGCGGTCTCGGATTCGGCACTGTTCGCCGGTGCGACGGTCCTGACCGTGCTTCCGGGCGTCGTCACGACCGTCGGCGGGCTGGTGTTGCTGTCACCGCCGGTCCGCAGACTGCTGCGTCCGGTGGTGGCCGCCGAGGCGACCAAGCGGGCGAACCTGGTGGCCGAGCGGGTCACGCTGGTCGGGATGAGCCCGCGCGGCTACGTCGACGGAACCGTGGTCGATGAGGCCGGTGGCCGCGCCGAAGGTGTCGTCGTTGAGACCACCGTGCGCAACCCGGACGGCACCATCGTGGTGGATGTACCGATGCTGCCGCCGGCGCAGGATCTGCCCGGCTCGCAGCGGCCGCAGAACTAGCGGAGCCGACCGGGCCGCACGGGCGCGCCTCTGAGACACTGGAGCACGTGACTACCCAGCTTCTGGTCGGCGGCATCGTCTACTCTTCGCCCGCCACCCCCGACGCCACCGCACTCGCGATCACCGACGGCATCGTCGTCTGGGTGGGTACCGACGATGTGGGGCGTGCTCTGCATCCGGACGCCGAGGTGGTGGATCTGCAGGGACGTTTCGTCAGCCCCGCCTTCGTCGACTCCCACGTGCACCTGACCGACACCGGACTGGCGCTGGGCGGACTGGACCTGTCGTGGGTGAGCAGCCGCAGCGAATGCCTGCGCGAGCTGAGCGCGTTCGTGGCCAGCCACCCCGATGAGGACGTGATCTGGGGGATGGGCTGGGACTCCTCGGCCTGGGTCGACGCCGGACCGGGGGAGGACCAGCCGCCTTCGACCGCCGACCTGGACGCGGTCGCCGGGGACCGCGCGGTGTACCTGGCCCGCATCGACGAGCATTCGGCGGCGGCCTCCAGCGCCCTGCGTCGCCGGGTGGACGGACTGGCCGGCCAGGCCGGTTACGACGAGCAGGCCCCGCTGATCGCCGAAGCTCACCATCGGGTGCGGCGGACCGCGCGGGCACTGATCAGCCCGCAGGGCCGGCGCCGAGCGCAGCTGCGGGCGCTCGATCACGCCGCCGCGCACGGGATCGTGGCGGTGCACGAGAACGGCGGCCCGGATATCAGCGGTCTGGCCGATTTCGCGTCCATCGCCGAGCTGGACCACCCGGTCCAGGTCCGCCGGTACTGGGGGCAGTGCGTGAGCACCGCCGACGAGGCCCGAGACGTGCTGGTGCAGACCGGTGCCGACGCCATCGGCGGGGACCTCTTCGTCGACGGGGCCCTGGGTTCGCACACCGCGCTGCTGTCGGCGCCCTACACCGATGATCCGCACACCTGCGGGGTCAGCTACCTGACCCCCGAGCAGATACGCACGCATCTGCGGGCCACCACCGAAGCCGGTATTCAGGCGGGCTTTCACGTCATCGGCGACGAGGCGGCCCGCCAGGTGGCCGCGGCGATGGCCGAGATCGCCGAGGAGCTGGGGACGCCGGCGCTGGCCCGCTGCGTGCACCGGCTCGAACACGCCGAGATGGTCACCGCGCAACAGGCCGAACTGTTCGCCCGGTGCGGGGTGGTGGCCAGCATGCAGCCGCTGTTCGACGCCGCGTGGGGAGGGCCCGGGCAGCTCTACGAGCAGCGGCTGGGCGAGCGCAGCGGGCATCTGAACGATTTCGCGGCCCTGGCCAAGGCCGGAGTGACCCTGGCCTTCTCCTCGGACGCACCGGTCTGCCCGATCGATCCGTGGGCGACGGTGCGGGCGGCCGCACACCACCACAATCCGACCAGCGCCATCTCCCCGCGCGCCGCATTCGCCGCCGCCACCCGCGGCGGCTGGCGGGCCGGCGGGATCAATGACGGCCTCACCGGCACCCTGGTGCCCGGTGCACCCGCCCACTACGCGGTCTGGGAGATCGACGAGCTGGTGGTGGCCGCCTCCCATGCGGGTGTGCAGCGCTGGTCCACCGATCCACGTTCGCGGGTGCCGGCGCTGCCGGATGTGGCCCCGGGCGCCCGGCTGCCCCAGTGCGTGAGCACCGCGGTGGCCGGCCGGGTGATCTACTCCCGAGACGATCGGTGACGGCCGCCGAGGGCACACCCGGCGCCCGGCGCCCGTGGTGGCGCCTGGGCGCCGCCCTGGTCGGTGGACTCCTGCTCTACCTGGCGTTCCCGCCGCTGGGATGGTGGCTGCTGACTCCGGTGGCGCTGGGCATCCTGTACGCGTGTCTGGTGGTCGGGCGGCCGAGTGTGCGGGTCGGGGCCGTGACCGGGTTCGTCTTCGGACTGGGTTTCTTTGTGCCGTTGCTGCCCTGGATCGGCGAATTCGTCGGACCGCTGCCGTGGTTGGCGCTGGCCGTGGTCTGCGCGGTGTATCTGGCGCTGTTCGGCGCGATGGCCACGGTGACCGGCCGGGTCTCGGCCGCAGCGCCGGTCGCTTTCGCGCTGGTCTGGGTCGGTGTGGAATGGTTCCGCTCCTCGTTCCCGTTCGGCGGATTCCCGTGGGGGGCCGCGGCCTTCAGTCAGACCCGGGGCTTCTTCCTGCCGGTGGCCCGCTGGGTGGGGGTGCCGGGGCTGTCGTTCGTGCTGGCGCTGACCGGGGCGTCGGTGGCGGCCCTGCTGATCACGATCGTCACGCGCCGGCGGGAGGATCTGCGCCGCGCCGGTGACACGCCCGAGGAGAAGGCCCGGGAGCTCCGGTGGGGCGGGCGCACGATCCGGCTGACCGGGGCCGTGGTGGTGGCTGCGGCCGCGGCGGTGTTCGCCCTGGCGGCCGCCGGGATCGCCACTGTCACCGCCCCGTCGCCGAACGACGGGCCGACGCTGCGGGTGGCCGTGGTGCAGGGCAATGTGCCGCGGCTGGGGTTGGACTTCAACGCTCAGCGCCGCGCCGTCCTGGACAACCATTTCCGCGAAACGGTTCGGCTGGCCGAGGATATCGCGGCCGGTAAACGCGCCCGGCCGGACCTGATCCTGTGGCCGGAGAACGCCTCGGACATCTCCCCGCTGGACAACGCCGACGCGGCGCGCATCGTCTCGGCCGCGGTCACAGCGACCGGGGTGCCCATCGTGTTCGGGACCGTGCTCCCGGGCGATCCGGGCCCCAGCAACACGGTGCTGGTCTGGGAGGCCGACGACGGCGTCGCCGCCCCGGCACCGACCGGTCGCTACGATAAACACATCATTCAGCCGTTCGGCGAATACCTGCCCTGGCGCAGCTTCTTCGCGAAGTTCTCCTCCTACGCCGACCAGGCCGGCAACTTCCAGGCCGGTACCGGCCCGGCGGTGGTGCAGGTGCCTACCGCCGCCGGAACGGTGCCCGTGGGGGTTTCGACCTGCTGGGAGGTGGCCTTCGACCGGTCGCCCCGGCAGGCCGCCCGCGACGGCGGGCAGCTGGTGTTCGTCCCGACCAACAATGCGACCTTCGGACACACCGATATGACCTATCAGCAGCTGGCGATGTCGCAGGTGCGGGCGGTGGAGACCGGTCGGTCGGTGGCGGTGGCCGCCACCAGCGGGATCAGCGCCCTGCTGACCCCCGACGGCCGGGCGATCACCAGCAGTGAGATCTTCACCCCGTCGATTCTGGAGGCGGACCTGCCGCTGCGCACCGACCAGACCCTCGCGGTCCGGCTCGGGCCGTGGCCGCAAGCGGTGATGGTGGTCGGGGCACTGGCGGCATTTTTGTTCGCACTGGGGCGACGTACTAGGTTCTATACGTTGTTCAGCATTCGGGATTCGGCAGCAGAGGAGGGTGCACATGACCGATAGGGCACACGACGCAGACCAGGTCGTCGGACCGCAGGGTGCCGGTGGGCTCGTGGTCATCCCCACCTTCAACGAGCGGGAGAACCTGCCGCTGATCATCGGGCGTCTGCTGGGCGCCCTGCCCGACATCCACGTGCTCGTGGTCGACGACTCCAGCCCCGACGGTACCGGTGCGATCGCCGACCAGCTGGCCGCAGACGACGCCGCCGGGCGCATCCACGTCATGCATCGGACCGTCAAGGACGGCCTGGGCAAGGCATACCTGGCCGGTTTCGCCTGGGGCCTGGACCGCGACTACCCCGTCATCATCGAGATGGACGCCGACGGTAGCCATGCCCCCGAGCAGTTGCACCGGCTGCTGGCCGCCATCAACGACGGCGCCGACCTGGTGATCGGATCGCGCTATGTGCCCGGTGGGCAACTGGTGAACTGGCCCAAGCGGCGGGAGATCCTGTCCAAGGGCGCCAACACCTATGCGCGGCTGGCGCTGGGCAGCAAGATCCGCGATATCACCGCCGGATTCCGCGCCTACCGCGCCGATGTGCTGCGCACGATCGGTCTGGACGAGGTCGACTCGGCAGGTTACTGCTTCCAGATCGATCTGGCCTGGCGCACTCTGCAGGCCGGCTTCGACGTCCGCGAGGTGCCCATCACGTTCACCGAACGGGAGATCGGCGAATCGAAGATGGACGGCGGTGTGATCGCCGAATCCTTTATCAGCGTCGCCCGCTGGGGCTGGCAGGGACGCACCGCGCGCTTCCGCACCAACAAGGCATAGCGGCCGCTTCTGAACGACGAAGCTCCCGGACCGTCGATGTGGTCCGGGAGCTTCGTCGTACGTGGCGGGCCTGCGCCGTCAGGCCGTACCGCCGCGGCGACGGGTCTTGAGTAGATCCAGCCGCTCGGCCAGCAGCACCTCGAGATCCTCTTCGGAGCGGCGTTCCAGCAGCATGTCCCAGTGGGTACGCGGCGGCTTGCCCTTCTTCTCCTCCTCCTCGGCGCCCTCGAGGATGGTGCCCTCCATACCGTTCTTGCACGGCCACTTCGAGGGGACCTCGGCGTCGTCGGCGAAGGGGATATCGAAGATCTCGCCGTTATCGGTGCGGTACTGCACGATGCGGCGCGGTGCGAGGTCGTGATCGCGGTCGGTCTCGTAGCTCACCGCACCCAGGCGGCTTCCACGGAGTACTCGATCAGCCATGTAGCTCTGTTCCTCTCACTTACAGTCAACAGTCCCATCTTACGCGGCGCGCGGCGACACGGCACCTGCGCCGGTGACAACACCGGTGCGCCGGCCGCGGTACCGTCGCAGAGTGCCTGAAGCAACCACGCGGCAGCGGCCGTACAGCTGTGCCTGGTGCGGCCGCGAGATGGTCGACTCGGCTCTCGGCCGCCGGCGCAAATACTGCAAACGCTCGTGCCGGCAGCGTGCCTATGAACAGAGAACGCTGACCGAGGGCACCGTTATTCCCGCCGACGCGGTGATCCTGTCACCGGAGGAGGCCCAGGCCTTCGCCGACCGGATGTTCGTTCTGCGGTGCGCCGCCGAAGATCTGGACACCGCCCTGGCCGAGGGCGCCGATCATGCTGAACTCACCGAACTGACCCGGGACCTGGTGACTGCGGCCCGGGCGGCCGAGCGACTGCGATGATCGCCCGGCTGGTTGCCCGCACGTTCGGGCTCTCGATCGCGGTCACCGTGGCAGCCCTGGTGGTGGCCTACCTGTACGGCGGTCCGGCAGCGCTGTTCGTCTGTGCGATCCTGGCGATTCTGGAGATCTCGCTGTCGTTCGACAATGCGGTGATGAATGCGACGGTTCTGCAACGGATGAACGCGTTCTGGCAGAAGATGTTCCTCACCGTGGGCGTGTTGATCGCCGTCTTCGGTATGCGCGTGCTGTTTCCGCTGGTGATCGTGTGGGCGGTCGCGGGACTGGCGCCGGCGGCGGCCCTGGACCTGGCGCTGAATCCGCCGGCGGTGGAGACCGCCGATCAGCCCAGCTATCAGACCATCATGGTCCAGGCCCATCCGCAGATCGCCGCTCTGGGCGGGATGTTCCTGCTGCTGATCTTCCTCAACTACGCCTTCGACGAAGACCGCCGGGTCTGGGGACGCTTCGTCGAACACTGGCTGGCACGCCTGGGCCGGGTGCGTCATGCCGCGATCATCGTGGCACTGGCCGTATTGCTGATCTGTGCGCAGATCGTCGACCCGGCCCATCGCAGTTCGGTGCTGACCTCCGGGGTCATCGGGATACTCCTGTATCTGTCGATCCAGGGGTTGACCGCGATGTTTGATGACGACGAGCTGCCCGATACGCTCGATCCCGCGGTGCCGGATCCGTCGAGTACCCGGCCGGCCGAGCGCGACCGGCCCGCACACCTGCCGGTCGGCGGCAAGGCGGCGTTCATGCTGTTCCTGTACCTGGAGATGCTCGATGCATCATTCTCGTTCGACGGGGTGATCGGCGCCTTCGCCATCACCTCGGATCCGATTCTGATCGCGCTGGGGCTGGGGTTCATCGGCGCGATGTTCGTGCGCTCGATCACCGTCTTTCTGGTGCGGGCGGGGACGCTGACCGAATACCGCTACCTGGAGAACGGTGCGCACTGGGCCATCGGCGCCCTGGCAGCGGTCTTGTTGGTGAGCCTGAAGGTGGAGGTGAACGAGGTGATCTCGGGGCTGGTGGGCGTCGTGTTCATCGTGGCGGCGATGATCTCGAGCATCCGGGCCAATCGGGCCGACGCTCGTGCCGCGACCCAGACCGCCGCCGGTGTGTCCGGGCCCTGACCTAGAATCGCTCTGTGAGGACTGCACCCGGCGGGGAAGACGACGCATCGCGGCCGGTGTCCCGCGACGTGTTGCCGTTGGATGCGGCCGACGAGGCGCTTTCACCGCTGCAGCGGGCCGGTGATCTGCTGGCGCGGACCGATTCGAGTGCACCGCTGGTCAAGGCGGCGCAGTTCGCGCGGCGCCTGGCCCCGCCCGTGCCGGTCACCGGACGCTCGACGACGCTGGACCGCCTCTCCCAGGCGATCGGCGATGTCAACGCCGAGCGTCCCAGTGCCGTGCGCGAGCTGGGTCTGACCGCGGTGGGGGTATGGAAGTCGCTGGTCCGGCGCAAGCAGCCCGACCCCAGTGCCCCGACACCGGTCACCATCCTGTTCACCGACCTGGTCGATTTCTCCCGCTGGGCGCTGCGGGCCGGCGACGATCAGGTTCTGCACCTGATGACGGCGGTCAACGAGGCGTGTGAGCGGGCGATCGCCGCCCGCGGCGGGGAAGTGGTCAAAACCCTCGGCGACGGGATGATGGCGGTCTTCGTCGACGGGCGCGAAGCGATCGAGGCCGCCCACGAGGCGGTCGAGGCCGTCGGCGCGATTCGTCTGGACGCCTATCGTCCGGCACTGCGCGCCGGCGTGCACACTGGTGCGCCGCGCGCTGTCGGCGACGATTTCCTCGGTGTGGACGTCAATATCGCTGCCCGGGTCTGTGCGGCGGCAGGGGCCGGGGAAACCTACGCCAGCGGTCCGACCCTGGAGCTGGCCGGTACCGACGGCTACGTCTGCCGCCGCAAACGCTTCCGGGCCAAGGGTGTGCCCCGCGAGTTGCAGGTGTTCCGGGTGGTACCGCGGTACGACGCCGACCCGGACTCGCCGAGGTGAGGCCGCCGCAGTGAGTCCGGTGTTCGACGACGACGATCTCGAGGCCTACTACGCCGAGATCGAGGCGCGTACCGCTGCCCGGCAGCGCCCGCGGCGTCGTCCGCGGGCCTCGGTGGACTACCGGCCGCCGCGGTGTCCGACACCGGAGAAGATCTGCTATCCGACGCTGGCCGCGGTGACCGGCGCCATCCTGGCGATCTCCGCCGCCCCGCGCGCCTCGCCGAGTCTGCGCTCGTACGAATGCGAGTGCGGCGCCTGGCACCTGACCCGTTCCCAGCGGTTCTGACGGGGCTGTTCCGCCGCCGATCGGTTCGCAGTCACCGGCGACACCCCGGAAAACACGACGACCCCCGACCGTGCTGGTCGGGGGTCGTCGTCGATCGGTCAGTCGGTGGTCAGGCGCAGCGGCGCTGACTACCCAGCACAGCTACCGGCGTGTGCGCGACCTGCAGACTCAGGCGGTCGGCGGCACTCAGGTTGAAGCGTGCAGTCAAACGGCGGGAATACCCGCGGACTCGTGACGCGAGATCGGGACTGATGCGGTTCGGCATGGCGTCCTCCTCCTTAGGTCGGTTAGCGTCCACTCATTTGTAACCCAAAGGACAGCAATAGTCAAGGTCCGTTGCCTCTGAGTTAACCTTCTGTTCACCCGCCGTGCGAGCGGGCCGCCCACGACGCGCGGTCGGATGGGGGTTCGGGACGGCGGCCGGCCAGCGCAGCCTACGATTTGGAGATTGTGAACGGTGCCACCGTCGGTGGGCACGCGACGGGGAAGGTACGAACATGACGGGCCTCAGGATCGAGTACGCGGGTCGGGTCTGGAATTTCCGGGGGCCGGCGGTCCTGCGGATCGGCCGCGATCCCAGTTCCGACGTGGCCATCGATGTGCCGACCGTGTCCCGGCGGCACCTCGAGATCCGTTCCTCCGGCCAGGGCTGGGAGCTGGTCGACGCCGGCAGCACCGGGGGAGTGTGGGTGGACGGGCGGCGGATCACCACCCTGGCGCTGCGGGGACCGGCGGTCCTGCGGCTGGGGCCGCGCCCCGATGCCCCGGTGATCTCGGTGGGGCCGACCGGGGCGGCCGCCGACTCGGCCGGCGCGCCCGCTCTGGGGCCGGGTGCCGGTGCACCGG
>NZ_BANT01000002.1 GCF_000333015.1 Gordonia hirsuta DSM 44140 = NBRC 16056
CGGCCTGGCGCAGCCGGCGCCGCGTCGGCACCACCGCACGGCGCGCGAACACCTGGTAGTCGGACTCCTCGATCTGGTCGAGAATGCCGCTGTAGGACACTGCGGCGGCCGCGATCGCCGGGCGCGTCCGGGGCGGTAGGCCGGCGATGGCCGGTGCGGTACGCCGGTACAGGTCCCGATTCAGGCAGATCAGGTGCGCCAGCGCGCGTCGCAGCGGCGGGCTCGATCGGCGTGCCCGCGCATCGGCGCGCAGCAACGCCTCGTCGACGCCGAAGGCGGCCAGCTGGTCGGCGGGCAGGTAGATGCGGTCGCGGGAAAGGTCTTCACCCACATCGCGCAGGAAGTTCGTGAGTTGGAAGGCCTCACCGAGCAGCGCAGCACCCGGAGCCAGCGGGCCGTCGGGTGCGGCACCGAGGATCGGCAACATCTGCAGCCCGATCACCGCAGCCGAGCCGTAGGTGTATTCGCCCAGCTCGGTCAGGTCGGCGTAGCGACTGCGGAACTCCGCCGTCCCGGGCACATCCATCCGCATCGAATGCAGGAACGCGGTGAAGGTGGCCGGATCGATTCCGAAGGAGTGCACGGTATCGGCCAGCGCGGCCAGCAGGTGGTGGTGCGCCCCGGTGAGAGCGTCCGCAGGCGAACCGGGCACGGGGTCTCGTCCCGCCAGGGCCGCATGCAGCCCCGATTCCAGCGCGTCCAGGGCTGCGGCGGCGGCCGCCGGATCGGCGTCGCCGTCGACCACATCGTCGACGGTGCGGGCGAACCCGTAGAGCGCGAAAACACCGCGGCGCTGGCGGGCCGGCAGCAGCCCCGAGGCCAGATAGTAGGTGCGGCCGGCGTGGGCGGTCAGCGTGCGGGCCAGCCGGTAGCCGGTCTCAGGCATCGGACGAGACCGGAGGAGGCGGGGCGGCAGAAGGTGGGGCGGCAGGTGCCGGAGTGCGGGCGAAAGCCCAGTTCCGGACCCGGTGCAGACGCAGTGGGTCGGCGGTGCCCAGCGAGACCGCGGCCAGTGCGGCCAGGGCCACGGCGATCAGTGTCTCGACCGGCTTGTAGAACAGGATCGAGTCGTCGGGCTGGAAGACGATCAGGAAGTAGACGCTGACCCCCACAACGATCCGGCGGGTCCACAGGGGCAGGTCGAAGGCGACCGCCGGCACCAGCGTCCACACGTAGTACCAGGGCAGGGTGGACGGTTCCAGGAGCAGCAGCGCCAGCATCGCCCAGGCCGCCCCCGCGACGGCCGTGCGCGAGTCGGCCCGGAAACGCCACCACAACCAGACCAGCAGCACCACCAGCACCACCTGGCCGATGGCACGGGTCACCGGCAGGACCTCCTGCAGATTCCAGACCTGCCACGGGGCGGCGATATAGGTGACCACGTGGCCTGCCAGCGTCGGAATCGTGAACGGGTTGATGATGCGCGAGGCCCACGACAGACCGTTGATCCAGCCGACACCGAGCCCCAGGAGCAGTGTGAACACGCCGAAGACCGCCGCCGGAATCACTGCGGTCGCGGCGAACACGCCGATTCGTTCGGCCGGCCGGACGAGCCGTTGTCGGCGCAACTGGTCGAGCCAGATCCAGACGACGAACGGGACGGCGATCGCCGCGGTGATCTTGATCGAGGCGGCCAGGCCCAGGATCACCAGTCCGCCGGCTGGCCGGCCGGTGACAGCGACGGCGATCCCGGCGGCCAGCAGCCCCATCATCAACAGTTCCAGGTGCGCCCCGGCCACCAGGTGGCCCAGCAGCATCGGGTTGAGCAGAACCAGCCACAGCGCGGTGCGGGTGGAGGCGCCGAACCGGGCGGCCAGCACCGGCAGCGCCCACAGGCACAGGATCAGGCCGATCAGCAGCACCAGCCGCATCAGCAACACCCCGAGCCAGACGTTCTCCCCGGCCACCCCGACCACGCCTCGGACGATCAGCAGGAACGCCGGACTGTACGGGGAGGTGGTCGGTGCCCAGATCTGCGCCATCGAGTCGACGATCGGACCGGGATGGTGGGCGGGCCCGTCGTGGTACGGGTCGAAGCCCTGCGCCAGGAGCATCGCCTGCCCGAGATAGGCGTAGACGTCGCGACTGAACACCGGGATCGCGACGACCATCGGTGCGGCCCAGGCGATCACCGTCCAGCGGGCACCGCGCAGATCCAGTGTGCAGGTGCGCTGGTACAGGGCACGTCCGATACGGACCCAGGCGATCACCATCAGGGCCGCGCCGCACCAAAAGATCAGCCAGGCCAGAGTCTTACCGTGCCCGTAGGTCAGCGGAGCCAGCCCCAGGTCCGACAACGCTGAGTCGTTGCGCGGAATGTCGGCCAGCCCGTAGGTGCCGACGGTGAACAGGAGTGCGCCGAAGAATCCGAGAACCGCATCGGGATGCAGGCGGCGCAGCCGGGCGGCCGCAGGTGGGACGCTCACCGCCGGTCGCTCCGGGGCAACCGGGCGTTGACCCGGTCGGCCGCCAGGCCGCCGGAGACCAGCACAGGTGGGATGCCGACGCCGGGGACGGTGGCGCTGCCGGCCAAGAAGAGATTGTCCACACCCGGCCAGGTGTTGCGGGTGCGGAGCGGACCGGTCTGGGCGACGGTGTGGGCGGCCGAGAACGGGGTGCCGGCGGGCAGGCCGGTGCGCGCCCAGGTGCGGGGATGGTCGATCCGCAGCATCTGCAGCGCGTCGATTCCGGCGTATCCGCGGCCGGCCAGGGTGCCCAGCACCTCCTGGGCGTACGGCCGGGCCACCGCGTCCCAGTCCAGTGGTGCGCTGTCGAGGTTGGGGGTCGGCGCCAGCACCGACACCGATTCGAGGCCGTCGGCGATGAAGGTCTGGCGATCGCTGGCGGCGCCGCGGGTGATCAGGAAGGAACCGTCGGACATCGGTGTGCCGCGCCGCCCGGTGATCTCGGCGAAGGTCTTGGTCCAGGCCGCACCGAAATCGAGGGTGTGATGGCCCGACGACCACGCTGCCGTGGTGCCCTCGGGCAGCAGGCCGTGCACGACCACGGCGCTGGGGGAGTAGGTGAGCCGGCGACGTGGCCGCTGTCCGAGCAGGGCGGCCACCTGGTCGCGTTCGCCGGTGGCCACCACCGCATCCGCGGGGAGCATCTGTCCGGTGTCGGTGACCACACCGCTGACGGTGCGCCCCTCGTGCAGCAGTGCCCGGACCGTCGTGTCGTAGGTCAGCGTGACCCCGGCCTCGGCCAGCGCCGTGGCCATCACCTCGCCGACGCGCCCCATACCGCCGGCCGGGGCCGACAGGCCGCGGCCGATGTCCATATCGGCGATGATCGCGTAGATCGCCCGGGCCCGATGCGGGGGGACCCCGGCGTAGAGGGCCTGGAAGGTGAAGGCGCGCTGCAGCCGCTCGTCGTCGACGAACCGGGCGACGGCACCGGTCAGGCCGCCGAGCGTGTGCAGCTGGACCAGTCGTTTGGCCGCCTGTCGGGTCTGCGGACCGGTCAGATCACGCAGACCCCCGTAGTTGCGGTCGATGAAGACGTCGAACTCGGCGTCGTAGACCTGCCGGAGCCAGTCCAGCAGCTGATCGACCCCGCGGGCGGCACGCGGCCCGAAGGCCTGGGCCACGGCGGCGGGGATGTCGGCGGTGTTGCGCGGCAGCGCCAGGCTGGTGCCGTCGGCGTAGTTCATGACGTAGCCGGGGTCGACGGGGGTCAGGGCCAGGCGCTCGAGAACATCGGCCGGGTCGAGCCCCAGCTCGGTGAGCGGGCCGACGATGAGCTCGGGCATCGTGAGCACCGTGGCGCCGGTGTCGAAGCGGTGGCGCGTTCCACCCGGCGCGGTGAGGGTTTCGGTGCGGACCATCCCGCCGGGAGTCGGTGATGTCTCAAGGACGGTCACCGCGTAACCGCGGCCCCGCAGCCGGGCGGCGGCAGCCAACCCGGACAGGCCGGCGCCGATGACGATAACGTGCGGATCAGTGGTCAACGCGAATGTCCTCTAGGCCTGACGGTCGGCGATACGGTGTGCCAGCGCGGTCAGATCGGCGCGGGCGGCGGCGGAGATGTCGAGATCGTCGATCTCGTCGAGTGCGGTGGTCAGGTGACCGGTGATCTGCTCTTCGACGGCGGCCAGAGCACCGGAGTCTGCCAGAATCGCGCGGGCATCGGCCAGTTCGGTGGCCGATAGGTTCCGTCCGAGCAGGCCGCGCAGACGATCGGCGGCCGGCGGAGCGGAGTTCGCCAGGGCCAGCGCGACGATGACGGTGCGTTTGCCGGCCACCAGGTCGTCGCCGGAGGGTTTACCGGTCTGGGCAGGATCGCCGACCACCCCCAGCAGGTCGTCGCGCAACTGGAAAGCCAGTCCCAGTCCGACGCCGATGCGGCCCAGCGCGGTGGACAGCTCGGGTGAACCGCCGGCCAGCGCGACCCCGATTTGGAGGGGCCGGGCGACGGTGTAGGCGGCGGTCTTGAACTCCATCACCCGGTAGGCGGCGTCGGCGGTCTCGTCGGCGGACACCTCGTTGGTAATGTCGAGCAGCTGACCGGCCAGGACCTCGGTGCGCATCCGGGACCACAGGGCTGCAGCGGCTACCGGCAGCACCGGCGGGGCCGGCAGATCCAGCCCCGGACGGAAACCGTGGACCAGATCGTCGGCCCACGACAGTGCGAGGTCGCCGAGCAGGATCGCCACGGATTTCCCGTGATGGGCGGCATCACCGCCCCATCCAAGGCGCTCGTGCTGGGCCTGGAAACGCCGGTGAACAGTGGGGTTGCCGCGGCGGGTGTCGCTGCGGTCGAGGATGTCGTCGTGCACCAGCGCGCACGCCTGGATCAGCTCGATCGCCGCACCGGTGCGCACCATCAGTGATTCGGTGTCCTTTGTGGGGCGTCCGGCAGCGGACACCGCGCACTGCCATCCGGCGTGCACGCACAGGGGACGGATCCGCTTGCCGCCGTCGAGGACGAAATCCTCCAACTCCCGGCCGGCTTGGGCGACGACCGGGGAGATCTGGTCCAGCGCGGCCCGGCCAGCCCGGAAGAAGTCCCGGAGGGCGGCCTCGACGGCGCCGGGCACCTGCTGTTGACTCAACACGCAGGTAAGCCTACCGGGGCCGTTCGACGGCCTTCCCGCGCGTCGAATGTGCGTCTAGCGCACCGGGCGGCCCTGGTCAAGGCGATGCCGACCGGTGAGTTAAACCCCGTCGCAGAATCGATGTTCGGTGCGGCGATCCGTAGAATCAGCCGGGTGAGTGTCGTTTCTGAGCACGGCGGTCAGTTGCCCGTCGTCGAGGCCATCGCCCAGCCGCACAGCGGTCCGGTGCCGTTCTCTGTCGAATTCTTCCCGCCGCGTACCGAGGCCGACGAAGCCCGGCTGTGGCATGCCGTCCGGGTTTTCGAGCGAATGAACCCTGCCTTCGTCTCGCTGACCTACGGGGCCGGCGGGTCCACCCGCGACCGCACCGTCCGCATCGCCGGGGAGCTGGCCGAGGCGACCACGCTGACTACCGTGGCACACCTGACCGCCGTCGACCACAGCGTCGACGAGCTGCGCGGGCTGATCGGCTCGTACGCCGATAGGGGCATCACGAATCTGCTGGCGCTGCGCGGCGATCCGCCCGGTAGCCCGATGGGTGAGTGGGTCGCGCACCCCGACGGCGTGGAGTACGCCAGTGAGCTGGTGGAGTTGATCGGTTCGCTCGGGGACTTCCACACCGGCGTCGCATCCTTCCCCGAAGGCCACCACCGGGCGCCGAATCTGGCCGCCGACACCGGCAACCTGGTGCGCAAGCTGCGTGCGGGCGCCGAATACTCGGTGACGCAGATCTTCTTTGACGTCGAGCACTACCTGCGGTTGCGCGATCGCGTGGTAGCGGCCGATCCTGAGCAGGGTGTAAAACCCATCATCCCCGGCCTGATGCCGATCACATCGCTGCAGAGTGTGCGGCGCATGATGGAACTGTCCGGCAGCGCGCTGCCGGACAAGGTGGCCGACCGGTTGGCCGCCGCGGCAGGAACCGGCCCGGAAGAGGACCGCGCCGCGGTGCGGGCGGTGGGCATCGACCTGGCGACCGAGATGTCGGAGCGCCTGATCGCCGAGGGCGCCCCGTGTCTGCACTTCTGCACCCTGAACTTCGCCCGGGCGACCAGTGAGGTGCTCGACCGGATCGGCGTCGACACCCGGGGTGCACTCGTCCCGGCCTGACCGTCCGATGTCAGCCGGTCCGACCGGCGGCGGTCGCTCGACGTCGAGGCGTCGGCGCCGTCACGACGTCGGGCCTGCGGTCCCCGACCCCTCGGCTGTGACCGTCGGCGTGCTGGGCCCGGCCGTATCGTGGTCGGCCGGCGTCGACTGGTCGGCGGTGCCCTGTGTCGGTCCGGTCTGTTTCGGCCCGGATCGGTGCGGTGCGGCCTCGTCGGCTGCCGAGTCCGGTTCACCCCGGCCCGGTTCACCCCGGTCGCCGGATACGCCCTCGCTGTCTCCGGTCGAAGCAGACTCGCCCTTGGCGCCTGCGCGCCGTTTGGTGCGGGACTTCAGGGCGGCCACGACGGCGGGCAGCGCAGCCTCGCGTTCGGCGGCGCTGGGGACATAACGCGGGGAGCGGTCGCGGTACATGTAGGCGATGGCCCCCACCCCGGCCACGATGATCAAGCACAGCAGGACGAGGAAGATCGTCCACCCGGGGAAGGCGGCGGTAGCCGGATCCGGGTACTCCGCGTCGGCGTTGAACTCGGCGTTCTGTCCCGGTTCGGGCACCCAGGTGACCGAGGAATCGCCGGACAGGTTGCCGTTGGTGGCCACGATCCGGCCGTCGAACTGAACGGTGATCGACAGATAGTAGTTCTGCGGGGAGAGCCCGGCCAGCGCCGCACCGCCGCGCAACCGCACGATGTCTCCGCTGCGGGTGGCGCCCAGGTCGATGGTGGCGCCGGCATCCAGGGAACTGGAGACGATGTCACCGAGCTGCGAGAACTGCCCGATCGTCAGGTTGGTGAAGGTCAAGCGCGAACCGACCTTGCCGGTCACCGAGGTCGGGGTGCCGTCGTTCGAGGTGTTACCGGTGGATCCCTCACTGGGGAACGGGGTCACCGCGACCGAGCCGGCCATCGACGCGGGGACGTCGAAGGTCGGGGCTGCCGGACCGGTGTTCGGCGTGGCAGCGACCACCACGAACCCGGAGAACTCGTCACCGACGTGTTCCGAGCGCGTCATGCAGCCGGTGAGCACCGGGATCAGCATCAGGAGGGCGACGGCGGCCACGATCGGGAAGCGGAGTTTTCGCACGGTGCCATCGTGCCAGAGGCGGCGGTGGTTTCGGAGTGAAGCACCACGCCGGTGTCTGCCGCCGCCGGCCCGCCTCAGTTCTGCGGTGGGCCGATCAACGGCAGCGGGCGGCCGAGGAAGGCGAACGGCCGGGGGTCGCCGGTGAACGTGTGCCCGCGCAGAACATCGGTGAATCCCATGCGCCGATAGAGCGCCCAGGCGCGATTCTCCTCGCCCTGGACCTCCGGGGTGGACAGCAGCACCCGGGCTTCGGGCCGGTCCTGGACCAGCGTGGTCAACAGGGCTTCGCCCAGACCGTGGCCCTGCGCCGACGGGTGGACATGCAATTCGGTGAGTTCGAAGTAGTCATCGGTGATCGATCGGATCTGCTGGGCCGAGTAGCCGCGCCCGGCCAACCCCGCGCGCAGCTGTCGATTCCACCATTGATCGGACCGCCCGGTGTAGCCGTAGGCGACACCGAGCAGAATCTCGCCGTCCCGGGCCCAGGAGGCTTTCACCCGCAGGCGCGACATCGACGGGCGCGGCATCCCGGACGGAGAGGTGGTCGACAGTGCGGCGACCGCGGTCCACCCGGGCCGGCGCAGATGGTCGCGCCACAGTCCGATGCGGCTGTGCTCGGTACCCCGCGGGTAGTCCATCGCGGTCACGTACGTGTGCACCGCCGGATCGATCCAGGCCCGGGCATCGGTGGCAGGCAGCGGGACGACTCGAACGGACATCACGTCTCCTACCTCGTCGTCCCGGCGTGTTCGGACAGAGATTAGCGCGCCTTGCCCGGGCCTGAGTGATAGGGCTACAGTATCGCCATCGAACCTGTGTTCGATGGCGAGTGGCGGCGGGATCCGGAGGGGAAGACTCCGGTCCCGTCGCCGCCTCGGCCGGAAATGTCAGAGTGTCATGAGACGTTCTCTTCAACAGAAGGGAGCGGCGCCATGGCGACGAATATCAGGCCGGTGAACAGTAAGCGATCGAATCGGTCGCATCCGGTGGACCCGCACCTGGTCCACCGCAGCCGGGACCTGCTCGACCGGGCCGAAGTGCTGTTCGACGATGCCGCCGGTATCACCGACGACGGTGCTGAACGGTTCAGGCAGTTCTATCTGGCGGCCATCCGGGCCGCCGGGGCGATCCTGGCGGTCTACGAGCCGCCGGGTCCGGTTCGCCGGCGCCGCAACGCCCGGGATGCCTGGAGTCGGGTCAAGGCGGTTGCCCCGCAATACGCCGAGCTCGCCGAGTACTTCGGGGGGCTGTCGCTGATGCGATCGCGGGTGGAGGCGGGTCTGGTCCGGCAGGTCGACGACACCCTGTGTGCCCGGGTCGAGCGCCGGGCCGCCGAGTTCCTGGATGCCGCCGACGCCAGTCTGCTGGCCTACGAGCAGGGGCGCCTGTCCGTTTCCGGGGCGGTCTCCGACGGCCTCGGGGCGGGAGCGTGACCGGATCGTCGGGGGTAAAGGTGGTCGTCGGCGCATTCTGCTTCTATCATGGGGTAGATGCCGGTATCGGATCGGCGTCGGTGCCGTCTCAGCTGACAGTGAGGGAGGAGCGCAGTGCCGCTTTCGGAGCATGAGCAGCGAATGCTCGACGAGATTGAGAGCGCGCTGTACGCCGAAGACCCGAAGTTCGTCTCGAGCGTCAGCAAGCAACGAGTGGGGCGCCCTAACGCCCGACGTCAGTGGCAGGCGGCTCTGTTGCTGCTGGTCGGTCTGGCGCTGCTGATCAGCGGTCTGATGATCAACGTCTCGATCGGAGACCTGAAGATCGTCAGCCTGGTCGGTTTCTTCGTCATGTTCGCCGGCGGGCTGCTGCTGTTGCTCAGTCCCCGCAACGGTGTGCCCAGTGGCCGGAAGGACCGTGCAGGACGCGGTAAGTCCGCCTCCAGTGGCTCGCTGAGCTCTCGGATGGAAGACAGGTTCAATCGTCGTTTCCATCAGGACGGTCACTGACCGCCCGGCCATCCGGCGGTGCGCCGCCTCCCGGGCCGTGTCTGACGATGCCGCTCTCTGATCCCTGAAGCGGGGGTCGTCCGTTCTCATCGAGCGGACGGCCCCCGCTTTGCTGTCTGCCGCTCCCGCCCGCGGGCCCGGTCTCTCGGCCGGGGACGCTCCGTGTTCGGCCGTCCTTCCTTTCGCCGGGCTCTTCTTTCGGCGGTGCGCTCTGCGCAGCGTCAGCTGTGGCGCTGCGGCGCACTCATGGCTGCGGCGTGCCCGTCGCTGTGGAGATCGGCGAGGGCACTGGTCGCGTGGCTGGGCGGACGGGGGACTGGTCCGGCACCGGGGTTTGCCCCACCGTGCCCCACGTCGGCCGGCCGCCATCTGGCCGGTGGCCCCACTTCTCCCCACCTGGGTTCCCCACTTTGCCCCACTAAACGTCATGAAATAGTCCCACCAGCCACTTTTGCTTGTTTCAGTCACGTACGAATGCCCCGGGACACGCCGTTGCGATGGTCGGCGCTCCGCGAAATATCTAAAGATTCATGCCTTTTACCTGGGGGTTTCCTCTTTGTGGGAGTGAAGTGGGGCGCCGGGGGTGGAAAGTGGAGCAAAGTGGGGTAATGTGGTCCACATCGACCCGGGGGGGATCCGGAACCGCCAGGCCGATACCGGGGTAGGAGGTGACGGAGTGGCTGCTTTCTTCGGCACTTACACCCCAAAGATCGACGACAAGGGCCGGCTCACGTTGCCGGCGAAATTCCGGAACGCACTGTCAGGAGGGGTCATGGTCACACAAGGCCTGGATCACAGCCTGTCGGTGTACCCGGCCGAGGAGTTCGAGGCCACGGCCAGGCGGGCCAACGAGGCCTCGCGCAACGATCCCGAAGCGCGAGCTTTTGTCCGGCTGCTGCTCTCGGGCGCCGACGAGCAGAACCTCGATGGGCAGGGGCGGGTGCACCTGTCTCCGCGGTTGCGTGACTGGGCACACCTGACAAAGGAGTGCGTGGTCACCGGTCAGTACGACCACCTCGAGATCTGGGACGCCGCCCGGTGGGCGGAGTACCAGGACGAGCATTCGGAGGCCTTCGCAGCCGGTGGCTCGGCGGCCCTGGACGCGATCATCTAACGACAAGTGAAGAACTGGACTGCTGCGGTGAGGCGAGGCCTCGGCCCGGCCGACCCTGACGTACTTCCCCAACGCCAGGTGCGACTCGGGCGGGGACCCCGCCTCACCGCAGTCTCCTTTTCTCCACTCCGACTCACCGGCCGCGGCCGGCAACCATGACCCGAACCGACCCGGCAGCGACAGACAGGCAGAGGCGATGACCGTTCCTCCTTCGGCCGACGGAGCCGGTAGCTGGTCGGACGAGTCTGGGGCCCGAGCACACTCCGCCGGCGAATACGGCCACGTGCCGGTCATGGCCGAGCGGATGTTCGAACTGCTGGCCCCGGCGCTGACCCGGAACGATCCGACCGGTGCCGGCGCAGTCCTGATCGACGGAACCCTGGGCGCCGGCGGGCATACCGAGTACTTCGCCACCAGGCTTCCCGGCCTGACCATCCATGGCATCGATCGCGATGAGAACGCACTGGCCATTGCCGGTGCGCGACTGGCTCCGCTGGGTGAGCGCATCGCGCTGCACCATGCCCGTTACGACGAACTCGACCGTGTCGCGGCCGAGGCCGGACTGGCGAGCGTCCAGGGGATCCTCCTGGACCTGGGAGTGTCGTCGATGCAACTGGATCAGGCCGAGCGCGGTTTCGCCTATGCGACCGACGCGCCGCTGGATATGCGGATGAACGCCGATGACCCGCTCACCGCCGCTGATGTCCTCAACACCTACGACCACGGCGCGCTGGCCCGAGTGCTGGCCGAGTACGGCGAGGAGCGCTTTGCCGGGAAGATCGCTTCGGCGGTGCTGCGGGCGCGAGAGCAAGAGCCGTTCACCACCAGTGGCCGACTGGTGGAGCTGCTGTATGCGACCATCCCGGCTGCCACGCGCCGCACGGGTGGGCACCCGGCCAAACGTACCTTTCAGGCTCTGCGCATCGAAGTGAACCGCGAGCTGGATTCCCTGCGCGCCGTGGTCCCGGTGGCGCTGGACCTGCTGGCGGTCGGCGGGAGGCTGGCGGTGATGAGCTACCAGTCGCTGGAAGATCGCATCGTCAAACGCGACTTCGCCCAGGCGGTCCGCAATACGACCCCGGCCGGTCTGCCGATGGATCTTCCCGGTACAGCCGCGCAGTTCGCTCTGGTCACACGGGGTGCGGAGCAGGCCGATGAGCGGCAGCGCCGGGAGAATCCGCGCAGTGCACCGGTCCGCGTGCGGGCCATCGAACGAATCTCCGAACCACAGAACATCCAGGGCCGCAAGGGGGACCAGCGATGACACTTCTGGACGATCGGCCGGCGACCCGGCGGCGCCGGAGCACACAGGCGCCCCCGTCGGATCTGCGTTCGGCCCCGGGGCGCACCCGGACACGCCGTCCGGCACAGACTGCGGCCGAGCCGGTCGTGCGGCAGCGTCGTCCGCGGCGCAGCGGTGACCGACCGGTGCCCTCGGCGCCCTCCGGTGTCTTCACCGGGCTGGCCAATGTGCCGTTCATCGTCCCCGTGGTGCTGCTGGTGATCGGCGCGCTTGGGATGACCCTGTATCTGTCGACCAAGGCCGCGCAGGACTCCTATGCCCTCGAATCGGTCCGCCAGGAGCATCGGCTGCTGACCGAGCGACGCAACGACCTCAAACGCACCGCCGACTCCGGTGATTCAGCGCCCGAGCTGGCCGATAAGGCTGCCCGCCTGGGCATGGTGCCGGCCACCGATCCGGCCCATCTGGTGGTCGGCGTCGACGGTAAGGGGCGGCTGCGCGGGCAGCTGACCCCGGCCGAGGGTCGCCGGCTGGGCTCGCTGAACCCGGCGCCGGATCCGGTGCAGCAGATCGATGTGAGCAAGGTCGACGACTCCGGCGGACTCGGCGGCACACCCCCGCCGCCGGCCACACCGCAACCGGAGAAGCCGCAACCGCAGACGCCCGGGGCGGAGGGCCCGCAGTCGCAGGACCGGCCCGGCAGCCCGCAGACCCCGGCTGCGCCGGAGACCACGGGACAGACCGCGCCGGCGTCGCCGACGGTGACCGCACCCGAAGCGACGACGCCGAAGCCGGAACCCAACGTTCTGCCGCGCTCGGCCGCCACGCCGAACCGCAATAACCCGTCCACACGCTGAGAGAGGAGAGGATGAACAGCACCATGACCGCTCCTCCCTCGCTGACCCGGACGGCTCCCGTCGAGCCCAGCGGTCCGGATCTGCCACCGCGCCGGTTCCTGGGACGCGTGCGAGTCCTGATCGTGCTCGCCGTCGTTCTGGCGGTCGCCGTCGCCGGCCGACTGGTGTGGATCAACATCATCGATTCGCAGAACCTGGCCGAGCAGGCTGCTCAGCAGCGTGAAGACACAGTCACCCTCTACGCCAAGCGCGGAGCGATTCTGGATCGCAACGGGCAGCCGCTGGCCTACACCGGCGAGGCCCGCTCACTGACCTTTCTGCCGCGTGCGGTGCGCAAGGCGATCGCCGCGGAACGGCACAAGAACCCCGCCCTGCCCGACGTGGACACACGGCTGAAGCAGATCGCCGACGGCGTCTCCAGCCGGCTCGGCGAATCGATCTCGTCCGACGACGTTCTGGCCAAACTGACCTCCGAGGACTACTTCGTCTATCTGGCCCGCTCGGTGAGCCCGGAGACGGCCGCGAGTATCACCGCCGAGTTCCCCGAGGTCGGAGCGGATCCGCAGTCGATCCGGATCTATCCGGGCGGGGCGCTGGCCGCCAACGTGGTCGGCGATGTGAACTTCGACGGCAACGGCCTGATCGGGCTGGAATCGTCGCTGGATCCGATCCTGGCGGGCATGGACGGCACCGAGACGATCGATCGTGGTTCGGACGGCGCGATCATCCCCGGCAGCAAACGCAATGTGCACCCGGCCATCGACGGGCGCACCGTGCGGTTGACCCTGGACGCCGACATCCAGTGGTTCGTCCAGGCGCAGGTCAATGCGGCCAAGCAGGCATCTGGTGCGCAGAACGCATCGGCGGTGGTCCTGGATGCCCAGACCGGGGAGGTGCTGGCGATGGCCAACGACAGCACGTTCAACGCCGCGCGCCCGCTCAGCGAACAGCGCGATGCGGACCTGGGTAACCGGGCGGTCACCTCGCCGTTCGAGCCGGGCTCGGTGAACAAGCTGGTAGTCGCCTCTGCCGCCATCGAATACGGCCTGACCACACCGCAGGAGGTGCACCGGGTGCCCGGCTCGATCCAGATGTCCGGCATCACGGTCAAGGATGCGTGGGACCACGGTGTCGTACCGTTCACCACCACCGGAATCTTCGGCAAATCATCCAACGTCGGCACCCTGATGCTGGCGCAGAAGGTGGGCGAGAAGCGGTTCGCCGACATGCTGACCGCATTCGGTCTCGGCGAGCGCACCGGTGTCGGACTGCCGGCCGAGAGCGGTGGTGCGGTGCCGGCACTGAGTCAATGGTCCGGCGGTTCGTTCGCCAACCTGCCCATCGGGCAGGGTCTGTCGATGTCGTTGCTGCAGATGACCTCCATGTACCAGGCCATCGCCAACGACGGCGTGCGGGTGCCGCCGCGGATCCTGGTGGCCGACGGCTCCGAGCACGGCGCCGGCTTCAGCAAGGCCGAACCGGTGACCGTGGTCAGCCCGGCGACCGCGCGCACGGTCCGGGAGATGTTCCGTGCCACCATGCAGGACGATCCGATGGGGGTGCAGAACGGTACCGGCGCCAAAGGCGCGATCGACGGCTATCAGACCTCGGGCAAGACCGGCACCGCCCAGCAGGTGGATCCGGCGTGCAACTGCTATTCCAAATCCGAGTACAACGTCACCTTCGCCGGAATCGCCCCGGCGGATGCGCCGCGGTACGTGATCGGCATCATGCTCGACAACCCGGTGCGCAGCACCGACGGCAGCGGCGGCCAGTCGGCGGCGCCCCTGTTCAAGACGATCGGCTCGTGGCTCCTGCAGCACGAGAAGGTTCCGCACTCGGCTCAGCCCGCGCCGCGGATGAAGCTGCAAGGGTAGAAGCTGCGCACCTGAATCCGGCTGCGGTGGGATTAGGGTAGTGCCGTAGCGCAGGTCCGAGGTGGACCGGCGGCGATGATCGGAAGGGGTCGAGCAGGGTGGCAGAGGAGACCGGACAGACTCTGGTGCGGCCCGACCGGCCGATCGGCACGGACCTGACGGAACTGGCAGTGCTCTCCGGGGCGGAATTGATCGGCAGTGACCGGACGGTCCACGGCGTCACCCTGCGGGCCCAGGATGCCGGTCCCGGCGATCTCTTCGCGGCGCTGGCCGGAAGCCGCAGCCACGGCGCCGACTTCGCCGCTGAGGCCGTCGAACGAGGCGCAGTGGCGATCCTGACCGATGCCCAGGGCCTGACGCGGCTGCGCGCAGAGGCGGCCACCGCTGACGTTGCGGTGCTGGTGCACGACGATCCGCGCCGGATCCTCGGTGGCGTATCGGCCCGCATCTACGGCGACCCTTCCCGGCAGCTGACCCTGATCGGGATCACCGGCACGTCCGGGAAGACCACGACCGCCTATCTCACCGAGGCCGCCCTGCGCGCGGCCGGCCGCACGGTCGGGCTGATCGGCACGGTGGAGGTCCGGATCGACGGCGTGCGCGTGCCCAGCCTGCTGACCACCCCCGAGGCGCCGGATCTGCAGCGGCTGTTCGCGGTGATGCTCGAGCGCGGCGTCGACACCGTGGTGATGGAGGTCTCCAGCCACGCACTGGCCCTCGGCCGGGTCGACGGCACCCGATTCGCTGTGGGCGGGTTCACCAACCTGTCCCAGGACCACCTGGACTTCCATCACACGATGGACGAGTACTTCACCGCTAAATCGGCGCTGTTCGATGCGGCCTCGCCGGTGCATGCCGCGGCGGCGGTCATCTGCGTGGACGATGCATGGGGCGAACAGATGGCGCAGCTGGCGCGCGGCGGCGCCGAGCGCTGTGCGACCGTGTCGACCACCGGGGCGGCGGACTGGTCGATCACCGGAACAGTGACCGCCGACGCCGGCTCACAGACGGTGGTGATGACCGGGCCCGACGGTGCCGAGCACGTGCTGACCGTGCCGCTGCCGGGTGCCTACAACGTGGCCAATGCGCTGTTGGCGGTCGCGCTGGCGGCCACCGCCGGAGTGCCGGTGCCCACGGCGATCGCCGGACTGGGCCACGTCGCCGTTCCGGGGCGGCTGGAGAAAGTGGACTGCGGCCAGGATTTTCTGGCCGTGGTCGACTACGCCCATAAGCCGGCGGCCGTCGAAGCAGTGCTGGCGACGCTGGCGGGACAGGGGTCCGGACGCATCGCCGTGGTGCTGGGCGCCGGCGGGGACCGGGACACCGAGAAGCGTCCGCTGATGGGCGCGGCCGCCGTACGCGGGGCCGATCTGGTGATCGTCACCGACGACAATCCGCGGAGCGAAGACCCCGCGGCCATCCGGGCCGCGGTACGCGGCGGTGCCGAGCAGGTCCCGTCCCGACAGCGGCGAGCCGAGCAGGTGCGCGAGGTCGGGGATCGGCGGGCGGCGATCGCCGCGGCCGTGGACTGGGCCCGCAGCGGCGACGTCGTCCTGATCGCGGGGAAGGGTCACGAGACCGGCCAGGAGATCGCCGGGCACAAGCACCCGTTCGACGACCGGGCAGTGCTGGCCGAAGCGCTCGATGCCGCGGCCGGGCAGACCGCCGCCGGCGACCGTGTGCTGACCGTGTTCACGGCCGGCCCGGAAGCGACCGTCGACCAGGCCAAAGCGCTGTTGCGCACGCTGGCCGCAGCCGCCGCCGACGAGGGTGTCGGCAGCACCCATCGCGCCCCCGGCACCGATGAGACCGTGCATCGTCGTACCTGGGCGATCTTCGGTGACCTCGCCGAAGCCGGTGCGGATGAGAACGCCCGCTGCGTCGCCCACGACCTCCTCGGCCGCCAGGCGGTGCGACTGGCCGTCGACCAGACGCTGGCGGTCGGACAGACGCGAGCGGTACGCGCGCTCTACCAGGGGGCGATCATGGAGGGCTCCTGGGGCGAAGAGGCCGGTTTCTTCACCACCGTCGCCGACCTGACGGCTCGGCTGACCGCTGCGGCCGGCACCTCGGCGGTGCCGCGCGGCGGCGATATGGTGCTGGTCGCCGGCGGCGGAGACCTGGCGGCCTCGCTGCTGACGGTGTGGGACGCCGACCCCGCCCTGGACGTGCGCAGGCCGACCGCATGAGGCTTCGGGGCAGGGGTCTGCCACCGCCACCGACCGGGCACTGTGCGCCAGATCCGAGCCTGCACGCTAGGGTCATCACTCGATCGCCGCAAACGGCGACGGCAGACGACGAAGGATTCTTGCAGTGACTCAGATCCTGATCGCGGGGGCGATCGCGTTGGCGGTCGCGATTCTGCTGACGCCCGTGCTGATCCGGGAGTTCTCCCGGCGGAGCTGGGGCCAGGAGATCCGGCAGGACGGACCGGCCAGCCACCAGGCCAAGGCCGGTACTCCGTCGATGGGCGGTGTGGCGATCCTGATCGCCATCTGGGTCGGCTACCTGGGGTCGTACATCTTCAGCTGGGTGCGCGGCGACGGAGGACCCACCGCTTCGGGTCTGCTTGTGCTGGGACTGGCGACCGGTCTGGGCCTGGTCGGATTCCTCGACGACTTCATCAAGCTCGCTCGGCATCGGAACCTGGGTCTGAACAAGACACAGAAGTCCCTGGCCCAGCTGGTGGTCGCGGTGGTCTTCGGCGTCCTGCTGCTGCAGTTCCGCAACGACAAGGGCCGTACACCGGCCAGCGAACACCTGTCCTACGTGCGCGATATCGAGGCGATCACCCTGACCGGTGTGGGCTTCGTGGTGTTCTGCTGGCTGGTGGTCTACGCGTGGTCGAATGCGGTGAACTTCACCGACGGCCTCGACGGCCTGGCCGCCGGCTCGACGGCCATGGTGATGGGCACCTACGTGCTGATCACGATGTGGCAGGACCAGCACTCCTGCGACAATGTCCGCGCCGGCATCGGCGATATGGCCAGCGACGCCAGCGCCGCCTGCTACCAGGTGCGCGATCCGCACGATCTGGCGCTGGTGGCCATGGTCGCGGCCGCCGCGTGCCTGGGCTTCCTGTGGTGGAACGCGGCGCCGGCGAAGATCTTCATGGGCGACACCGGCTCGCTGGCACTGGGCGGCGTCGTGGCCGGACTGTCGATCACGACCCACACCGAACTGCTGATGGTCGTGATCGGCGCCCTGTTCGTCGCCGAGGCGATCAGCGTGGTGATTCAGATCGTCTCCTTCCGCACCACGGGCAAGCGCCCCTTCCGGATGACCCCGTTCCACCATCACTTCGAGCTCGGCGGCTGGGATCAGACCGCAGTGATCATCCGCTTCTGGCTGCTGACCGCCATCTCGTGTGCACTGGGTCTGGGACTGTTCTACGGCGAGTGGGTCTCGGGAATCTGATGCCCGACGGGCCGATCGCCGACACATTTTCGCGACACGCCCCATAGGTCCCAGTAGTCACACCCTTCACAGGGGACGATGGGCGGGTGACTGTGCGCGACGAGCAGAACGACCCCGCCGCACCCGTCGACACGGCAACGGCGGGGGCCGAGGGGGATCCGGTGGACGAGCACCCGGCGGCCCTCGCGCACGAGAGGGACCAGACCGCGCCGGCTGAACCCGCCGACGATCCGGCGGCCGATCCCGGCGAGTCAGACGATTCCGGCGCGACCAGCGAGACCGATGAACTCGATGACGCCGACGACGTCGATGAGCAGGGTGAGGCCGCCGAGGACGCCCGGGCCGGGGAGGACAGCCAGGCCGACGAGAGCGGCGAGAATGACCGGCCGGTGAAAGACGCGGCCGCAGTGAGCGGCGGCCGGCGGCGTCGTCGAACCGCTCCGCCGGCCCGCCCGCGGCCCACGCGCGCCGCGGTGCCGGCGTTGTCGCTGAATGTGGCGATGCCCGCGGTGGACGTGCGGGCCTGGTTCACCACCGCGCGTGACGGTGTGCGGACCCTGATGGCACGCCCGCTCACCTCATTCCACCTGGTCGTGAGTCTGGCCCTGGTGCTGACGGTGTTCGGCTTGATCATGGTGCAGTCGGCCTCCTCGGTCGAGGGCTACGCGCAGCACCAGTCCGCCTACGGTGCGTTCGTCACCCAGACGATCTTCGCGATCGCCGGCTGGATCGCCTTCTACCTCGTCCTGCGGCTGCCGATCCGGTTCTTCCGGCGGATCGCCACCACCTTCGTGTGGGGTTCGATCGTTCTGCTGGCTCTGGTGCTGGTGCCCAATCTCGGTGTCGAGGTCGACGGAGCCCGGCGGTGGTTCGATGTCGGCGGAATCTCCATTCAGCCGTCCGAACTGGCCAAACTCGCCCTATGTATCTGGGGTGCGCATGTGCTCGCGTCGCGGCGGCGCATCAATCCGTGGGGCTGGGGGCTGCTGGTCCCGTTGGTTCCGGTGTCCGCGCTGATGTCTGTGCTGATCATTCTGGAGCCGAACCTGTCGACGACGGTGATCATCGCGATCATCACCGGTGCACTGCTCTGGTTCAGCGGGCTGCCGGTGAAGGTGTTCGGGGCTTTCGTCGCCGCGATCACCGCCGCCGCGATGATCGCGGCATTGAGCGCCGATTACCGTGCGGCTCGCGTGTTCAGCTTCCTGGGCACCACCGACGATCCCCTCGACGGCGGGTATCAGGCGCTGCAGGCCAAGTATGCACTGGCCAACGGCGGCGTCTTCGGTGTCGGGCTGGGGCAGAGCACCGCGAAGTGGAGCTATCTGCCCAACGCCCACAACGACTTCATCTTCGCCATCCTGGTGGAGGAGACCGGACTGGTCGGCGGCTTGGCGGTGGTCGGACTGTTCCTGCTGCTCGGCTACGTCGGCATGCGGATCGCCCTGCGCTCGGCCGATCCGTTCCTGCGGCTGCTCACCGGCACCATCACGGTGCTGATCTGTACGCAGATGTTCATCAACGTCGGCTACGTGGTCGGACTGCTGCCGGTGACCGGCATCCAGTTGCCGCTGTTGTCCCAGGGCGGAACATCGATGCTGACGATGCTGACGATGCTCGGACTGCTGGCCAGTGCGGCCCGGCACGAACCCGAAGCGGTCGCGGCGCTGGCCACTCGGCGCCACAGCAGATTCTCCGGCGCCCTGCAATTGCCGCCGCCGACGGCGTACCGGCCCAAATACTCCGGCGAACCGCTGGACCGCCTGGGACGCCGCCGTGCAGCCGGACGCATGCCGGACCCGTCCCCGCACCGTACGAAACCTTCGCGGCCGGGCTCGGCGCGCCCCGGTGCTGCCCGCATCCCGGCCGGCCGGACTCAGGCACCCCGGACGCCGTCTGCCGGACGGTCCTGGGCACCCGGATCGGGCGGGGCGCGCACCGCGATGCCGAGGGCGTCGACGGCGCGCCGGCCGGCGCCGCGCGATCGGGGCTACCCGCCGTCGTCTGCGGCTGCGCCCCGTCGACCGTTCGGTGCGCGCACACCCGCGCCCCCTCCGCGCGAGGCATCCGGTCGGCCGCTGCGGACGCGTGCGCAGGTCTCCGATGAGATCCACTATCCTGCAAGGCAGGCGAGCACCCGGTTCCCCAGCGATCCGCGCCGGTCTGCCGGGCGCGACCGGACTGTGAGCTCGCCGCGTGGAACGGAGTACAGGCAGCGGTGAGCAGTCAATCCCGACCGGCCGGAGCGGCCCCCGAGAGCACCGGCGGTCTGTCGATCGTCGTGGCCGGTGGAGGCACCGCCGGACACATCGAACCGGCCCTGGCGGTCGCCGATGCGATCCGCCGGCTGGACCCGCAGGCGCAAGTGATCGCGCTGGGAACCCCGAAGGGGCTCGAAGGCACGCTGGTTCCGGCGCGCGGCTACCGGCTGGAGATGATCCCGCCGGCCCCGCTGCCGCGGAAGGTCGGGTCCGATCTGGCCAAGACCCCGATCCGGCTGGACAAAGCGGTGCGGGCCACCCGAAAGGTGCTGACCGAGGTGGAGGCCGACGTCATCGTCGGTTTCGGCGGCTACGTCGCGCTCCCGGCCTATCTCGCCGCCCGCGGCCGGCTCGCGCGCGGCAAGCGGATTCCGGTGCTGATCCACGAGGCCAACGCCAGCGCGGGGGTGGCCAACAAG
The DNA here is from genome assembly GCF_000333015.1 of Gordonia hirsuta DSM 44140 = NBRC 16056. Classification (GTDB taxonomy): domain Bacteria; phylum Actinomycetota; class Actinomycetes; order Mycobacteriales; family Mycobacteriaceae; genus Gordonia; species Gordonia hirsuta. The sequence continues at coordinate 20,378 of NZ_BANT01000002.1, forward strand.
GTCGGTGCCCGACTGGCAGAGAAGGTGATGGCCGCCGTGCCCGACTGCGGTATCGCCGAGGCGCAGGTGGTCGGCATGCCCGTCCGGCAGGCGATCGCCGAACTCGACCGCGCGGCGCTGCGCGCCCAGGCCCGCGAATACTTCGGCCTGGACCCGGACGCGCCGACGCTGCTGGTCTTCGGCGGCTCCCAAGGGGCCCAGCAGCTCAATGCCGCCGTAGCCGGAGCAGCCGGTGCGCTGGGACAGGCCGGCATCGGCGTCCTGCATGCGCACGGTGCCAAGAACACGATCGCCCCGGTGTCTCCGGCCGGAGCGCCGCCCTATGTGGCGTTGCCCTACATCGACCGGATGGACCTGGCGTACGCGGCCGCCGATCTGGTGATCTGCCGATCGGGGGCGATGACGGTCGCCGAGGTGACCGCGGCCGGACTGCCGGCCATCTATGTTCCGCTGCCGCACGGCAACGGCGAACAGCGATTCAATGCGCTCCCGGTGGTCGAGGCCGGAGCGGCTCTGCTGGTCGACGACGCCGAGCTGACCGCCGACTACGTCAGTTCCCAGGTACCGGCGCTGTTCGCCGAGCCCCAGCGGCTGGCGGCGATGAGCGCCGCCGGAACCGGCAGCGGCCATCGCTACGCGGCCGAGACGGTTGCGGCCGCCGCACTGGAACTGGCGGCCGGGTACCGGCGTGCGCAGGAGGAACGACGATGAGCGGGCCCACCGAGCAACTGCCGTCGCAGCTGGCCCGCGTGCATATGGTCGGGATCGGCGGCGCCGGTATGAGCGGACTGGCCCGCATCCTGCTGGCGCGCGGCGGAGCGGTCTCCGGATCCGACGGCCGCGACGGCCGCGGCCTGATCGCCCTGCGTGCTCGCGGAGCTCAGGTCCGTATCGGGCATGATCCGTCGGCCCTGGATCTGCTGGACGGCGGACCCACCGTGGTGGTGACCACCCAGGCCGCGATACCCGACGACAATCCCGAACTGGTCGAGGCACGTCGCCGCGGCATCCCGATCCTGTACCGGCCGCAGGTGCTGGCCCAGTTGATGGACGGCTACCGGACCCTGCTGATTACCGGCACCCACGGCAAGACCTCCACCACCTCGATGACGGTGGTCGCACTGCAGCACTGCGGCATCGACCCCTCCTTCGCGATCGGCGGTGAACTCAACGAATCGGGCACCAACGCCCACCACGGCAGCGGGAAGGTCTTCGTCGCCGAGGCCGACGAGAGCGACGGCTCGTTGCTGCAATACCGGCCCGATGTGGTCGTGGTGACCAATATCGAGGCCGATCACCTGGACTTCTTCGGCTCAGAAGACGCCTACATCCGGGTCTTCGACGAGTTCGCCGGCCTGATCCGGCCCGGCGGGGCACTGGTGGTCTGCCTGGACGATCCGGGGGCGGCGGCGCTGGCCGGTCGGTGCCACGGCGCCCTCGCCGAGGCCGGTATCCAGATCCTCGGTTACGGGCGCGGCGAGCACCGGGACCTGGCTCCGCAGGTCCGGCTGGCCGGCGAGCTGATCGGGCTCACCGCCCGCGGTACCGGGAGCGTCGCGCAGGTCCGGTTGCAGCCTCCGGTGACGGCCGAGCCGGCCGACCGGGCCATGCGGGTGAGCCTGCCCGGCGAACACATGACCCTCAACGCGATCGGTGCGCTGCTGGGCTGCCTGGCGGTGGCCGAGTCCGTCGAACCGGACACGGTGCTCGAGGGCATCGACGGCTTCGGCGGGGTGCACCGTCGTTTCGAGAACCGGGGGTCGGTGGCCGGTGTGCGCGTCTACGACGACTACGCCCACCATCCGACCGAGGTGCGCGCGGTGCTGACCGCGGCGCGCGGGGTGGTCACCGAGACCGGCGGCCGGGTCCTGGCCGTCTTCCAGCCGCATCTGTACTCGCGGACCGAGGAATTCGCCGACCAGTTCGCCCAGGCATTGAGTCTGGCCGACGAGGTCGTGGTCGCTGATGTGTACGGCGCCCGCGAAGAGCCCCGGCCGGGGGTGACCGGCCGGCTGATCTCCGAGGCGGTGACGGTACCGGCCGTCTTCGTCGACGCGGTGACCGATCTGCCCGAGGTGGTCGCCGGTCGCGCCCGCACCGGGGATCTGGTGCTGACTATCGGCGCCGGGGACATCACCATGCAGGTTCCGTTCATCCTCGACGCCCTGGACTCGTGACCGGGCAGAGGACCGGACGCGGCGACGGGCTGCCGGTCGACCCGGATTACGCCGAGCTGCGGCGGGTGGGGCGGCGGCGACTGTGGCGGTTACTCGGTGTGCTGGTGGTACTTGCGGTCCTCGGGGCACTGGCCGCCACTGCATACTATTCGTCGACACTGTCGGTCCGGACCGTCACGGTGCAGGGGCGCGCGGTGGCCGGTGATGATCCCGCTGCCGAGGGTGTCCTGGCGCCGTCGATTCCGCGCGCGGAGATCCTCGCGGTCGCCGATGTGCCGCTGGGCAAGCCGTTGCTGCAGGTGGATACCGCCGCCATCGCCGAGCGGGTGGCCCGCATTCCGGCGGTCGCCAGCGTCCGGGTCGACCGTCGGTATCCGTCGACCCTGGTGATCGATGTGCAGGAGCGCACGCCGCGGGCGGTCCTGGAGTTGGACGACGGCCGGCTGGGCGTGATGGACGGCACCGGGGTGGTCTACATCGAGTTCAGTTCCCGCGAAGCGATGGAGAAGGCGACCGCCGCCAATCCCGCTTATCGGGATCTGCCGCTGCTGGAGGTGCCCAATCCCGGGCCCGGTGATCCGGCGACCCGCGCGGTGCTGAAGGCCGCCGGCGAGCTGCCGCCGTGGCTGCGGCCGCTGGTGGAGACGATCTCGGCGTCGTCGCCGGCCGATGTGAAGCTGGGGCTGACCAAGGGGCGTACCGCGGTGTGGGGGAACGCCGACCGCGGAGAGCAGAAAGCCGAAGCGCTGCGACATGTGCTGAAACTGCAGGGCACCGTCTACAACGTCTCCAGCCCGGACTACCCGGCCGTTAGCTGAGTCCGGACGGTCGGGTAGTCCGTCCGGCCCTGAGCGACGAAAAATTCGGGACGACACCGGCGCGCCTCCTGGCGCCTGGCCGGAGCGCTCAATAGCGTCATCCTCAACACCGGTACTTGACATAACTATAACCCTTTGGTTGAGCTTTAGGGTTTGATTCGGAGCAGGAGCATCATGACGCCCCCTCACAACTACCTCGCCGTCATCAAGGTCGTCGGCATCGGCGGCGGCGGCGTCAATGCCGTCAACCGCATGATCGAACAGGGCCTCAAGGGTGTCGAATTCATCGCGATCAACACCGACGCGCAGGCGCTGCTGATCAGCGACGCGGACGTCAAGCTCGACATCGGGCGGGAGTCGACCCGCGGACTGGGCGCCGGGGCGAATCCGGAGGTCGGCCGCAAGGCCGCCGAGGATGCCCGCGATGAGATCGAGGACCTGCTGCAGGGTGCGGACATGGTGTTCGTCACCGCAGGCGAAGGCGGTGGCACCGGTACCGGCGGTGCGCCGGTCGTGGCGGCCATCGCCCGTAAGCTCGGCGCGCTGACCGTCGGCGTCGTGACGCGCCCCTTCTCCTTCGAGGGTAAGCGTCGCGGCAATCAGGCCGACGAGGGCATCGCCGCCCTCCGCGAGTCCTGCGACACCCTGATCGTGATCCCGAACGACCGCCTGCTGCAGCTGGGCGATTCACAGGTCAGCCTGATGGATGCCTTCCGCAGCGCCGATGAAGTCCTGCTCAACGGTGTTCAGGGCATCACCGACCTGATCACCACGCCGGGGCTGATCAACGTCGACTTCGCCGACGTCAAGGGTGTGATGAGCGATGCCGGCAGCGCGCTGATGGGAATCGGTGCCTCCCGGGGCGAAGAGCGCGCCCGCAAGGCCGCCGAGGCCGCCATCAACTCACCGCTGCTGGAGGCGTCGATGGAGGGTGCGCGTGGCGTGCTCATCTCGATCGCCGGCGGCAGTGACCTGGGCCTGTTCGAGATCAACGACGCGGCCACCCAGGTGCAGGAGGCGGCCCACGAGGACGCGAACATCATCTTCGGCACGGTGATCGACGACAACCTCGGCGACGAGGTCCGGGTCACGGTGATCGCGGCCGGGTTCGACGGCGGCGCCCCGCGCAAGCGAGTCGAGACGCCGCCGGCGGCCACTCGGGCACCCGGCACGGTCGAATCCGGCAAGTCCGGCCAGGTCACTCCGCCGCCGGCCAACGATCCGCTCTTCGGCGACCGGCCGACGCGAGCGGGGGACCCGTTCGCCGACGGCGGGGCTCCGAGACGCAACACCGTCCGGCTCGACGATGACGAGGTCGACGTCCCCGACTTCATGAAGTGATGGCGGCGTCGTCTCCGGCCGGCCGGGTGCGCCGGCTGGTCACCACCCGTGCCGGAGGTGTCTCGGCGGCACCCTACGATTCGTTCAATCTGGGCGACCATGTCGGCGATGATCCGACGGCCGTGGCGGCCAACCGGCAGCGGCTGGCCGCCGGGATCGGACTGACTCCGGACCGGGTGGTCTGGATGGAACAGCTCCATACCCGCAATGTGACCGTCGTCGACGGTCCGGTGGACGAGCCGGTGCCGGCCACCGACGCCCTGGTCACCACGACCCCGGGCCTGGCGCTGGCGGTGCTGACCGCCGATTGTGTGCCGCTGCTGCTCAGCGACGACGAAGCGGGGGTGATCGCGGCGGTGCACGCGGGCCGGGTCGGTGCCCGCAACCACATCGTGCCCGCGGTCCTGACCGCGATGGCCGATCTGGGGGCCGAGGCGGCGCGGATCAGCGCCTGGCTGGGCCCGGCCGCCTCCGGCGAGCGCTACGAGGTGCCCGCGGCGATGCAGCAGGACGTCGAACGGCATCTGCCCGGCAGCGCCTGCCGGACGCTGCGCGGGACGGCCGGACTGGATCTCCGGGTGGGAATCGCCGCGCAACTCGAACGCGCCGGTGTGCAGCGTTTGTGGATCGATCCGCGCTGCACCATCTCCGACACCGCCCTGTTCAGCCATCGGCGCGGCGCGCCGACCGGGCGGATGGCCTCGGTGATCTGGATCGACGACGACACCGCCGAGAGGGCGCAGTGACCGAGGATTCGCGCAGCCGGGAGCTGGCTGCCGCGCTGACGGCGACCCGGGAACGGATCGCCGCGGCCGAGGCGGCGGCCGGCCGGGCGTCGGGCAGTGCGCGGCTGATGATCGTCACCAAGTTCTTCCCGGCCGAGGATCTGGCAAGGCTGGTCCGCCTGGGCGCCGACGAATTCGGGGAGAATCGTGAACCCGAAGCCGGCCGGAAGGTGGCCCAGGTGCGCACGGAACTGCCCGAGGCCGACTTCACCATGGACATGATCGGTTCGGTCCAGCGCAAGAAGGCCCGGACCATCGCGCGCTGGGCACGGCGCGTGCAGTCGGTGGACTCTGCCGAGTTGACCGAGGCACTGGCGAGCGCGGCGAGCAAAGCGCTCGACGACGGACACCGCAGCACGCCGCTGGGTGTGCTGTTGCAGATCAGCCTCGATGGCGACCCGGCGCGCGGGGGAGTGGTGGCCGAGCAGCTGCCGGCCCTGGCCGAGCAGGTCCGGGGCCACGACGGGGCGCTCTCGCTGGACGGTCTGATGGTGATCGCGCCGCTGCACGGGCAGGCCGCCGAGCACCTGGCGCACGCCCAGCGCATCGCCGAGGACTTCCGCCGCGATCACCCCGAAGCGGTCGAACTCTCCTCCGGAATGTCCGGTGACCTGGAGACCGCCGTGGAATTCGGATCGACCTGTGTGCGTGTCGGAACCGCGATCATGGGCCCGCGCCCGTTAGTCTCACCGTAGTCACAATGGTCACAGCAGAACCATTTGGATCATTACCACCAGGAAGGCGAGTCGATGACGACGATGCAGAAGTTCAAGGCATATTTCGGCATGGTGCCTCCTAGTGAGTACGAGGACGACTACCTGGCCGATCCGGCTGAGGTGGACGGATACGGCGATGCCCGTCAGGGCGGGCACCGCGGCCCGGTCGGTCGCCGTGATGACGGTGCAATGAGCGCGCGCGAGCGGCTGTACATGGAGCGGTACCGTACCCCCGGACCGGCCGAGCCCTACTACGACGACGAGCCCTACGAGGCTGACTACGCCGAGGTGGCCTACGGCGTCCGCGGCGACGGCGAGCAGGTCTACGCCGAGCGCGTCATGCACGTGGAGGCCGAGCACGCCCCGATGGCTCCGGCCCGTAACCGTCTCGAGCCGCTCTCGCGCAGTGCCAACGTCTCCACGCGCGGCGCCATGGCGCCGGTGCGCGGGGCCAATGCCCTGGCCCCGGAGGTCCGGCCCGAACCCGCCGCCGACGGCGCCAGCCGCATCACCACCCTGCGCCCGGCCGACTACTCCGAGGCCCGCACCATCGGTGAACGCTTCCGCGACGGCAGCCCGGTCATCATGGACCTGGTCGACATGAACAACGACGACGCCAAGCGCATGGTCGATTTCGCGGCGGGTTTGGTCTTCGCGCTGCGCGGATCGTTCGACAAGGTCGCGACGAAGGTCTTCCTGCTGTCGCCGGCCGGTGTCGAGGTCGGTGCCGAGGATCGTCGTCGTCTGGCCGAATCCGGGTTCCACAACCAGAGCTGAGAGGTATTCCACGAGGAGGCGCCGGATGCGTCCGGCGCCTTTCGTGGCACTGTAGACACGTGGGCACTTTCCTCTGGATCCTCTACCTGATCCTCTTCCTCTACTGGGTGTTGCTGCTGGCGCGCCTGGTGGCCGAGTTCGTGCAGTCTCTATCGCGGCACTGGCGTCCGCGCGGCTTCGTGGTGGTGGTGATGGAAGTGATCTTCACCCTCACCGATCCGCCGCTGAAGGCGCTGCGCCGGATCCTCAAACCGGTCGATCTGGGGGCGGTGCGACTGGACTTGTCATTGTTTCTGGTGTTGATCGTTGTGACGATCGGTATGCGTATCGCACAGGCCTACGCGCAGAGTCTGGCGCCCGTCTCGGTCGGCGGGAGTCTGCTCCTGGGTTGAGTCGGTCCAGGTCGCAGGCTTGTCGGACCCTTGTCTGCGGGCGGTGGAAGTGAGCTCGCTGAGCATCGGAAGACAGAGTTTCGGTTGCGAAGCGGCCTCATCCGCGCAACAGAACTTGGTCCTGATGTGACAAGATGACACGCTAGTTACGCAGTGCTACTGGTATTAATAGAACTGCGACCGGCCTGTCGCCGGTGGGAAGACTAACGACCAGAGTGTTTCGACGGACTCGCTCAAGGAACCAAAGGGGATACCGCAATGCGGCTGACACCAGCTGATGTGCACAATGTCGCGTTCAGCAAACCGCCGATCGGAAAGCGCGGTTACAACGAGGACGAGGTCGATCAGTTCCTTGATTTCGTCGAGAACGAGCTCGCGACGCTGATCGACGAGAACGCTGAGCTGAAGCAGCGCAATGCCGATCTGGAGGCCGAGGTCGCAGCCCTGCGCTCCGGTGCGCCGGTCGGCGGCGGCGAGGCGACCCAGGTCTTCGCCACCCCCGAGCCCGCTCCCGAAGCGGCTCCGGTGCCCGTTCCGGTCCCGGCCGCCGCTCCGGCACCGATGGACGAGGACGCGTCGATCCGTGCCGCACGCGTGCTCGCGATGGCGCAGGACACCGCCGATCGCGTCACCGGTGCCGCTCGCGGGGAGGCCGAGGCACTGCTCAACGACGCGCGCCAGCGTAGCGACGCGATGGTAGCCGAGGCGCAGGCCTCTGCCGATGCCACGCTGAACGACTCGCATCAGCGCGCCGAGGCCCTGTTGGCCGACGCGCAGACCCGCGCCGAGACCCAGGTCCGTCAGGCCCAGGAGCGAGCAGACTTCCTGCAGCGTGACGCCGAGCAGAAGCACTCGGAGATCATGTCGACCATCAACCAGCAGCGCAGTGTGCTGGAGGCGCGGATCGCCCAGCTGAAGACCTTCGAGCGTGAGTACCGGACCCGCTTGAAGACCTACCTGGAATCGCAGCTGGAAGAACTGCAGCAGCACGGTAGTGCGGCCCCGGTGGAGCAGGGTTACTCCGCCGAGGGTTACCCGCAGCAGTAATCGATCATTCGAAATAGGGGATAGAGGGCCGGCGATGCTGACCTTGGCACTGGCTACGACCTTGATCGGTTTCGCGCTGTTGGTGATCGCGCTGATCACCAGTAGCTTCTGGCTGGCGGTGGCCTGTGTCATCGTGTGCGTCGTCGGACTGGGGATGCTCCTGGTCGATACCCTGCGGGCCGGACGCCGCGGGGAGGCCGGCATCGACGATCCTCCGCTGTTCACGATCCGTGATCAGGCCCCGGCGAGCCGGCCCGAGCCGCTGCTGAGCGATCCGGACACGTCGGCGCAGGCACCTGCCGGTCCGGACGCCAGCAGGCCCGACGACGCCGCGATCCCCGACGGCGCCGCCGGTGCCGAACCCGGATCCGGACAGTTCGCCGGCCGAGCGCCGGAGTTCCCCGAGGCCGGCGGCGTCGAGAGTCCGGGCCACGACCAGACCGACACGTCGGTGAGCGGGCTCGGCGGTCTGGTGGACACCTCGGCCGTCACGGCCGCGGACGTGCCGATGGTCACCGGCGATGCCAGCGACTACATCAAGTCGATCACCGGTTCGTTCCCGGTCCAGGCACCGACATCGGGCGCATGGCCGGTCTCGGCGCCGCCGGTGCCCGGGCCCGAAGCCGAGGCGGCCGAACAGACTGCCGCGCCGAGTTGGGACCGCGGTCCCGACACCGGCCCGATCCGGGCCAGCTCGCCCTATGTCGGCCGCCGCCGTCGCAGCGCCGACGAGCAGGCTGCGCTCTCGGAAGAGGCGGCCGCGGACCGGCCGATTGCCGGTGAGGAGCCCGTGGCCGCACCCGTCGACGTGCCGCCCGCCGAATCTCAGAACGCCAGGGCTCAGGACGTCGGGGCTCAGGACACCGGGGCTCAGGACGTCGGGGCTCACGACACCGGGACTCAGAACGTCGCCGGGCCCGGTGAGGATGTCGCAACGCCTGAGATGCGTGGAGCGCAGCGACGGGGACGGATCACCGCCCCGAAGCCGGCGTCGGAACTGGACAGCGACAGCATCGTCGTGCACGATCACACCGGTCCGCTGCCCAAGATCGCCATCGTCAATCCCGACGAGTAGACTCTAGCCGCGAGAACACAGCGTCGATCCGGCTATCACCGGGGAGCTCCTGGAAGAACGGGTCTGTCTGCGCAGCACTGCGCGCAGACCTCAGTAGAACCGGGCGGGTGCGGCCCGACACCGCCGCCGAAGACCGCGGGACACCGCAGATCTTCACCGAGAGGCACCGCGCGATCCGGGACAGCCGGACCGCAGCGGGGCAAGCGGGGTGGTACCGCGCGGATATGCCAGAACGGCGGCCGCGTCCCCGTGCCGAGGAGCCGGCCCAGAGTCGGCGTGCGAGGCACGAGGAGTGCGTTGATGACCCAGAATCTTGAGGCCGTGTCCGGTGAGGAGAGCACCTCGTCGTCGCATCCCCGCGTCTACCCACTGGTCGATCTGACCGGCGGACGCGGACCGGGGGCACCCTCGTTCCCTCAGGTTGAAGAGCGGGTCCTGGACTTCTGGGAGAGCGACGGAACGTTCGCCGCGTCGATCGCCAACCGCGCCGGCGCCGAAGAGTTCGTCTTCTACGACGGACCGCCGTTCGCCAACGGACTGCCGCATTACGGTCACCTGCTGACCGGCTACGTCAAAGACATCATCCCCCGCTATCAGACGATGCGCGGCAAGCGCGTAGAGCGCCGCTTCGGCTGGGACACCCACGGGCTGCCGGCCGAACTCGAGGCCGAGCGGCAGCTGGGTATCACCGACAAGTCCCAGATCGAGATCATGGGCGTGGAAAAGTTCAACAACTACTGCCGCGACTCGGTGCTGCGCTACACCGGGGAATGGCGCAGCTATGTGACGCGGCAGGCGCGCTGGGTCGATTTCGACAACGACTACAAGACCCTGGACCTGGACTTCATGGAGTCGGTCATGTGGGCGTTCAAACGGCTCTACGACAAGGGACTGATCTACCAGGGCTACCGGGTGCTGCCGTACTCCTGGTATGAGCAGACGCCGCTGAGCAATCAGGAGGCCAAGCTCGACGACGCCTACAAGATGCGGCAGGATCCGGCGCTCACGGTCACTATGCCGCTGGTGGCACCGGGGTCCCCGCTCGACGGCGTCGATGCGCTGATCTGGACGACGACGCCGTGGACGCTGCCGTCGAACCTGGCGATCGCGGTGCACCCGGACACCGAGTATTCGCACATCACGACCGCCGACGGCAAGCAATACCTGCTGGCTACCGCGCTGGTCGGTGCCTACGCCCGCGAATTCGGCGAGCCCGAGACCGTGGCGACCTACACCGGCGCCGATCTGGCCGGGCTGGGCTATGTGCCGCCGTTCGACTATTTCGCCGGGCACCCGAACGCCCATCGCATCCTGACCGCCGACTATGTCACCACCGACAGCGGCACCGGGGTGGTGCATCTGGCACCGGCCTTCGGTGAGGAGGATATGGAGGTCGCCGCGGCCAACGGTATCGAGGTGGTGCAGCCACTGGATCCGGGCGGCCGGTTCACCGAGCAGGTGCCCGACTACCAGGGCCAGATGGTGTTCGACGCCAATCCGAACATCATCAAGGACCTCAAATCGGCCGGTCGGGTGCTGCGGCACGAGACCATCGAGCACTCCTATCCGCATTCGTGGCGCTCGGGTCAGCCGCTGATCTACATGGCGGTTCCCTCCTGGTTCGTCGATGTGGGTGCCATCAAACCCCGCATGCTGGAGCTGAACCAGCAGATCACCTGGTCGCCGGCGCACATCCGGGACGGCCAGTTCGGCAAGTGGCTCGAGGGCGCGCGGGACTGGAACATCAGCCGTAACCGCTATTGGGGTGCCCCGATCCCGGTCTGGATTTCCGATGACCCCGAATACCCGCGGATCGATGTCTACGGCAGCTTCGACCAGCTCGAAGAGGACTTCGGGGTGCGTCCGGACAACCTGCACCGTCCGGCGATCGACGAGCTGGTACGGCCCAACCCGGACGATCCGACCGGCAAGTCGATGATGCGCCGCGTCCCGGAGGTCCTGGACTGCTGGTTCGAATCGGGGTCGATGCCGTTCGCCCAGGTGCACTATCCGTTCGAGAACACCGACTGGTTCGACGGCGGCAACGGCGAAGAACCGCACAACCCGGGTGACTTCATCGTCGAATACAACGGTCAGACCCGCGGCTGGTTCTACAACCTGCACGTGCTGGCGACCGCGCTGTTCGACCGCCCGGCCTTCAAGACCGTCGCCGCACACGGCATCGTGCTCGGCGATGACGGCCAGAAGATGAGCAAATCCAAGCGCAACTACCCCGATGTCAACGAGGTCTTCGACCGCGACGGCTCCGATGCGATGCGCTGGTTCCTGATGGCCAGCCCCATCCTGCGCGGTGGCAACCTGGTGGTGACCGAGGAGGGCATCCGCGAGGGCGTCCGGCAGGCGCTGCTGCCGCTGTGGAACGCCTACAGCTTCCTGCAGCTCTACGCCGAGCGGCCGGCCACCTGGCGCACCGACTCGACGCATGTGCTCGACCGGTACATCCTGGCTAAACTCGCCGTCACCCGCGACGAGATCACCGCTGCGCTAGACGTCTACGACATCGCCGGAGCCACCGAGAGTTTCCGCGGCTTCTGCGATGCGCTGACCAACTGGTATGTCCGACGGTCCCGCGCCCGGTTCTGGGCCGGCCAAGACGCCGAACCCGATGCCTTCGACACCCTGTACACCGTGCTGGAGGTGGCGGCCCGCCTGGCTGCACCGCTGCTGCCGCTGACCACCGAGGCGATGTGGCGCGGTCTGACCGGTGAGCGCTCGGTGCACCTGACGGACTGGCCTGCCGCCGACGAACTGCCGGCCGATCCGGAGTTGGTCGCGGCGATGGACACCGTCCAGTCGGTGTGCTCGGTGGCCTCCAGCGTCCGCAAGGCCAACAAACTGCGGGTGCGGCTGCCGCTGGCCACCCTGACGGTGGCTTCGCCGGATGCTGCAGCGCTGGCGCCCTACACCGGACTGATCGCCGACGAGATGAACGTCAAGAACGTCGAGTTGAGCACCGATGTGGAGACCCACGGCCGCATCGAGGTCGCGGTCAACGCGCGTGCCGCCGGACCGCGTATCGGCAAGGACGTGCAGCGAGTGATCAAGGCGGTCAAGGCGGGCGACTGGGAGATGGGTGCCGACGAACAGACCGGGGAACCGGTGGTGATCGCCGACGGTATCGAACTGCGCGGCGAGGAGTTCACCCGCAAGCTGGTCGCGACCGCACCCGACTCGACCGGAGAGCTGCCCGACGGCGGCGGACTGGTCGTCCTGGACACCACGGTGACCCCGGAACTGGAGGCCGAAGGCTGGGCCAAGGACCGCATCCGTGAACTCCAGGATGCGCGCCGCAAGCTGGGACTGGACATCTCCGACCGGATCGTCGTGCGGTTCGTGGTGCCGGCGGACTGTGCCGGCAGCGCGCGCACGCACGCCGACCTGATCGCCGGTGAGGTGCTGGCGACCGACTTCCGCGTCGTCGACGCCGAGGCGGCCGAGGCCGGGGTGATCGAACTGGGCGACGGTATCAGCGTCGACATCGAGAAGGCATGAGCGTGCCGCCTCCGGTCGGCGTCGCCCGCTGGTGGGGGCTGACCATCGGTTCGCTGCTCGTGCTGGTCGCGGTCTATCTGGCCGCGGTCCGCACACCCACCGGGCAGCGTGTGGAGAATCAGGCCCTCAGCGGTGCTCGGCAGGTCAATGCCGATGAACTGGCCGGTGCCGATCAGGCGCTGGCGACCTTCACCGTCAGCAGTCTGGGTGTCGCGGTGGCGATCCTGGCCATCATCGGCTGGCTGCGCGGCGGCCTGCGGCTGGCAGCCATCGCCGTGGCAGTGGTCGCTGGCGCCGTGATGGTGGCCGAGGTGCTCAAACGGGTGGTGCTCACGCGTCCGCCGTTGGTCGAGGCTCCGGAGTACTGGCAGCACAACAGTTTTCCGAGCGGGCACACCACGGTCGCGATGAGTGTTGCCTGCGCGTCGCTGATCGTGGTGTCGTGGCGGTGGCGCACGCTGGCGATGCTGGTGGTGATGAGCTGGACCGTGGGTGTCGGGGCGTACACGGTGGTTGCCCGGTGGCACCGGCTCTCCGATACGATCGGCGCCGATGCGATCGCCTTGGCGGCGGCCTCGATCGCCGCGTTGGTCCTGGTGCGTACCGGGCAGGTGCAGGCAGTTCCGGCGGACCGGAAGGCTCCGGTACGGACGGTCCTGATCGTGCTGGCGACGCTCTACGTGGTGGCCATGGGGGCGATCGGCATCGCCCTGGGTGTGGTTGGCATGGGGCAGGAGCCCGGTTCGGTCGCCGAGTACAACGTCTATCTGGCGGCCCAGTCGCTGGCCTCGGTGGGGTCGGTGCTGGCGATCCTGCTGGCCTGGTGGTCGTGGCACCGGCTGGAAAGCGTCTGAGTCGCTAGCCTTCGGCCGTGATCGCTTGGACGGGGGTCGGGCGGCCGTACCGCGGGTGCAGACCGTCTCCCGAGGAGACCCCGCGCAGGCGCCGGCCCAGCCACGGAGCAAGAAAACCGCGCGCCCAGGCCAGATCTGCTCTGCGTGACTGCGCCGTCGACAACTGCGGCCGTGCGGGCAGCGGCAGCGGTGCGAGCGTGTGGTCGATTCCGAGCGCGTCAAGCACGGCCATCGCCATTCGCTGGTGGCCGGCCGCGGACATGTGCAGACGATCGAAATCCCATAGTCGGGGATCGTCGTAATCGCGGATCCGCCAGTAGTCGACCAGTGTGGCCTGGTGGCGGTCGGCGATCGCGCGCACTCCTTCGGCGAGGATGGCGAACCGTCCCCGCAAGGCGCCGAAGACCGGTGCGCTGCCCGGATCGTGGGGGGTGAACAGGACGACGGTCGCGCCCGTGCCGCGCAGTCGGGTGATGGCATCGTCGTAGTAGGAGAGTAGGTCGTCGATGTCGACCCGCAGTCGCAGCAGGTCGTTGCCGCCGGCGTGAATGGTCACCAGGTCGGGGCGCATCGCCAGCGCTGGGGCCAGTTGCTCGTCGACGATCGCCTTGAGTTTGCGGCCGCGGATGGCCAGGTTCGCGTATTCGAAACCGGGCGAGTCCGCGGCGAGGACCTCGGCCACCCGGTCGGCCCAGCCTCGGACGCCGTTGGGAAGATCGGAGGCGATATCACCTACACCCTCGGTGAACGAGTCGCCCAGTGCTACGTATCGCTTGACACTCACGGGGCAAGCGTACGGGCAGCAGGTTATCGTCCACCCCGAGAGGGTGGCCGCGCCGGAGATGAGGGGAGCATCTCCGGAGTCTCCGTGCCCGGCCTGTCGTTCGGGGCAGCGGAGGGGCGGCCACCCTCGGGGGTGCCGGAAATATGAAGTTCTCAAACAACACATCGCGTCAGACCGCGGCCCGGCACATCTTGCGGGCGAGGATCGATCCGATGCGGCCACCGGGTCGAATCCATCCCTGATGCCAGGATACAACTCACTAATGACAAGAACAAGTGTTCGAGAAAGATGATTCTCGGGAGATACGGGCGAGAGCATCGAGCTGGGCGCGAGTCGATGGTCCCGCTAGCGTAAGGGGTATGTCCGACGATCTGGAGCGCCTGCAACGCTGGGTGGACTCCGGCGCGCTCTTCCGGCTGGTGAGCAGGCGCGGCGGGGAGTCGACGATCGCCCTGCTGACCTGCAGTGGCGGTGAGGAGATGGGCAGGATCGTCAGCGCTGATCCGCGGCTGGCCGAATGGTGCGCCGCACACGGCGACTCGCAGGTCGAGGACTTCTGAAGGTTCAGAATCGCTGAAGATTCAGAACTGCTGAAGATTCAGAACTGCCAATTGGTGCTGCAGCTGCATATCGAACAGTGCGGCGGGGTCGTCGAACGTCTCCGGACCGAAACCGCCGGTCACCTCCTGGCCGACGGCGCCGATCAGCCAGCACCACAGCGAGATCGCGGCGACCATGCCGGCGTCGTCGAGCGCGGCGCCGAATTCCTCGGCGGTCGATTGCAGCTCGTGTTGCAGTCGAGCGGGTGGCGACGGGTTGACCCGGGACGGCGCCGTCGGGTGTGCGGTGAAGGCTTCGCCGAGTAGTCCCAGGAGCTGACCGATCACCCGGGTGCCGGGAGCGCTGGTGCGTTCGGGCGGCGCGTGGTAGTCGGGGACGGGGCTGCCGTAGAGCAAGCTGAACTCGGCGGAATGTGCCAGCGCCCAGGCGCGGAAGGCCTGCAGGGCGGTGCGTAGTTCGGCGGCCGGCGGCCCCGGATTTGCGGTGACGGCGGCGGCCACCTGATCGGCGAGATCGTCGTATGCGGCGACCACCAGGCGTGTGAGCAGCTCATCGCGGCTGGCGACGTAGCGGTAGACCGCCGAGGAGGCCAGGCCGAGCTCGCGGGCGATGGCCCGGACGGAGAGGGAAGCGGCCCCGACGTCGGCGAGTTGTGCCCGGCCCAGGCGCAGGATCTCTCGGTCTAGCTCCTGGCGTCGGCGGGCGCGGGGTGTGGTCATGGGCCGATTCTCGCACGTCCGTGCCGGGTTCCGGGGTGAGGTCGACGGCAAGGGAGAGCACTGCTCTTGCATTGTCGGGCGAAGTCCGGCATCCTGTGAAAGGAGAGCACTGCTCACTGATTGGAGAACGATGACCATCCCCCGAATCCCCCCACCGGCGACGCTGCGCCCACGGCCGCTCATCGCACGCCGGTGACCGGCGGGCAGCGCGCCCTCAATGCCACGGTCCGGTGGCTCGCCGACCGCGGCGTCGGACTGGCCGGGGCGCGCACGCTCACCGTCACCGGACGTTCGAGCGGCAATGCGCATCGCATCCCGGTGAACCCGCTGACAGTAGGGGAGCGCCGCTACCTGGTGGCCCCGCGCGGGGTCACCGACTGGGTCCGCAACGTCCGGATCGACCCGCGCGGGCAACTGCGACGCGGTCGGCACACCGAGGACGTCGTCCTGTCCGAATTGGGAGACGACGACCACAAACTGACCGTGGTCGCCGATTACCTTGCACGCTGGGGCTGGGAGGTCGGCTCCTTGCTGCCGGCAGGATTGACGCCTCGATCGGATGAGGAGACGTTGCGGCGGTATCTGGGGGTCCTGCCGGTGTTCGAGGTGACGTCGGCAGCGGACTGAGCCGGGCCGATCTGCAGGGCGCCGATACGATCGACGGCGTGGACATCGACCCGGCTGAAACGAGTGCGCGCTGGGTGATGCACATCGATATGGACGCCTTCTTCGCCTCCGTCGAGGAGCTGACGCGTCCGACACTGGCCGGACGTCCGGTGCTGGTCGGCGGGGCCGGGGGGCGTGGAGTGGTGGCCGGAGCCTCGTATGCGGCGCGCGCCTTCGGTGCCCATTCGGCCATGCCGATGCACCAGGCCCGCCGGCTGGTGGGTCCGGCCGCGGTGGTGATGCCCCCGCGCGGGACGGTCTACCGCGTCGTCAGTGAACGGGTCTTCACCGTCGTCCGGCGGTTTGCGCCGGTGATCGAGACGCTCTCGTTCGATGAGGCCTTCGCCGAGCCGGCCGAGCTGGTGGGAGGCTCTGTCGCCGATGCGCACGACTTCGCCCGCCGCCTGCGGGCGGCGATCCGTGCCGAGATCGGACTCCCGGCCTCGGTGGGCTTCGGGTCGGGCAAGCAGATCGCAAAGATCGCCTCCGATCAGGCCAAGCCGGACGGCATCGCGGTGATCCCGCCGAGCGGCGAACTGGCCTTTCTGCATCGGCTGCCGGTTCGCAGGCTGTGGGGGATCGGTCCGGTCTCCGGAGATCGGCTCGCTCGCCTCGGGGTGGAGACGATCGGCGACTTCGCGGCGCTGGCGCCTTCGGAGGTGATTTCGGTACTCGGTGCCACCACGGGTCCGGCGCTGCATCTGCTGGCGAAGGGAATCGACGAGCGCCCCGTCGCCGAACGTGCCGAAGCCAAGTCCATCAGCGCCGAGTCCACCTTCGCGGTCGACATCATCGATATGCCGGGTCTGCGGGCCGCCGTCAGCGGGGCGGCCGCCGATGCGCACCGGCGGCTCGTCAAGGACGGGCGCAGTGCCCGCACCGTCGTGGTCAAACTGCGGCGCGCGGACATGTCGATCCTGACCCGTTCGACGACGATGCCAGCGGCCAGCGCCGACCTGGAGGTGCTCACCGCCGCCGCGCAGCGGGTGGTGCTCGATCCGCTGGAGGTGGGGCCGATCCGGCTGGTCGGCGTCGGATACGCGGGGCTCTCCGATATCGAACAGGTCAGCCTCTTCCCGGATCTGCACGAGTTCGGTGGTTCGTCGACCGGGCCGGTGATCACGACTCCCAAGGTCGGGCAGTCGGTGACCGGTGAGCCCGCTGCCACAGCGGTGCGGCACGACGACGGGTCGCAGCAGTGGCCGACCGGAGCCGATGTCGCCCACCCCGATCACGGGCACGGCTGGGTCCAGGGCGGCGGCCACGGCTTCGTCACCGTGCGTTTCGAGACGCGGGCGACCGGACCGGGCCGCGCAGTCACCTTCCGGGTACCCGAGGAACGGCTGCGCAGAGCCGATCCGCTGGACAGCCTGGCCTGGGATCTGGATGCTGCGCGCGCGCAGGACTAGCGTGATGAGCGGCGGCCGGCCGCGCTGCTGGCGGCCGGCCCGTCAGAGTGCGGTCAGGAGGGCTGGGACGCCGCGAAGAAGTCCTCGATCTCCGAACGTGAGGCGCCGGTGGACAGCAGTGCGATGAGAGCCATCCGGACCTGTGGCGCCCGCAGCCACGGGGAGAAGATCGCTCCGGCACGGACCAGATCGATGCCACCGCCACCGCCGCCGTAGGTCGCCTCGACCTCGCCGTAGGGCACCCGCGTGGACACCACGACAGGCACGTTGCGCCGATGGGCCTGGGCCACTTCGGCGGTGATGTCGGGATGGGTGTTTCCCGAACCGGTCGCCGACAGCACGATGCCGGCCGCACGCTGTGCGATCGCGGCGGCGATCAGGCCCGGAGAGACGCCCGGGTACAGCGCCAGCAGATCCACGCGGGCGGGCAGTCCGCCCGGGACGGTCTCGGCGACCAGTGGCCGCGGCAGATTCTCGTTCACGCTGTCGAAGGCTTCCAGCGCGGTGGTGGAGAGCTTGAAGACTCCGCGCGCCGGGAGGACGCGCCCGCCAAGGGCCACCTGGACGCCGTTGCCGCGATTGTCCTCGGCAGCGGCGAGGGTCAGAGCCGCCGCGATGTTTGCCGGTCCGTCGGCCATCGGGTCGTCGCTGGGGTACTGCGCGCCGGTGAAGACCACCGGGCGCGGATCGACGGCGAAGACGTCGGCCAGAAAAGCGGTCTCTTCGAGCGTGTCGGTGCCGTGGGTGACCACCACACCGTCGACGTCGTCGTTGTCGAGGGCTTCGGCGATCGCGACGCAGACGGCGAATTGGTCGCGCACCGTCATCGCCGAGGAGTCGAGGTTGAGCAGGTCGACCACCTGGACCGAGACGTGGTCGAGATCCGGCGGAAGCAGATCTGCGCCGGTCAGCACCGGAACTGCCCCGTCTTGTGTAGTGCGGGAGGCGGCGGTGCCGCCGGTGGTGATCATCACTACCTGGCGAGTGTTCATGGTTCGATTCTTCCACTTTGTGAAAAGGAATGCGCGCAGGTCATCGGCGCGAGGGCGGGGCCGAAGTGGCAGTTGGGACGGTAGGGAACCTGTGGGCGCCCTCAGAATTCTTTGGCATAGTGGTTGAGAGCTCGGGGTCAGACCGGATGGCCGAGCAGATTCTCATGGAGGTTTGATTCGGTGAAGTTTCGCAAGTTTGTGGTGATCGGCGGTGCCGCAGCCGTCCTGAGCCTGACCGCAGCCTGCGGCAGCGACGACAGTGTGCCCGTTCCGACTGTGGCCAAGGCCACCAGCGCCGCCTCCTCCTCCGAAGCCTCCGGCGATTCCAGCTACGAAGCACAGGTCACCGACCCCAAGAAGCGCCCCACGGTCGAGGTCCTCAACGAGATGCTGCAGACCGCGCTGGACCCCAAGGTGCCGGCTAAGGACAAGACCGACCTGGTCGAGGGCTCTGAGGTCGATCCGTCTCTCTTCAATCAGCTGGTGAAGCTGAAGAAGGAGAACCCGGACGTCACCTACGAGATCAAGAAGCCGATCAAGAGCAACGGCCCCAAGCGCGCGAACTTCAACGTGATGGTAACGCTGCCGGGCAACGCGCCTACGCCGATCGCCGCCTCGATCGTCTACGACGACGGCCGCTGGAAGCTGTCGAAGCAGACCGTGTGCCCGCTGCTGGCTCAGGGCGATGTGGAGACTCCGCTCTGCGAGGACCAGTCGGCCGCGCCGTCGGGCAAGTCGACGAAGAAGAGTGCGGCCTCCTCGAGCAAGGCCACCCCCAAGAGCAGCGCCGCTACGCCGTCCAAGTGACGCGCGCCGGGCACTGACGACCAGACGGCGGGCTGGTGGAGATCTTCACCGGCCCGCCGTTTCGCATCGAGCGCGCCCGGGTCAGCGGGTCGGCTGCCAGGCCAGCGCGAACGAGGTGTGCTGAAGGATCGGCCGGTTCGGATCGGCGCCGACCAGTTCGCGGGCGCCGGTCAGGGTCAGCGACCCGTCGACTGGGAAGAAGCTCCGCAGATCGACGGTGACGGTACCGGTACCGGAGTTGCTGTACCGGGTGATGTCCAGGGTCGACGACATTCCGGGGATACGGAAGGTCGGATCGACCGGATTCTCCTCGAGAATGATCTCCAGGGTCAGGCGGTCACCCTCCCACGACTTGAGCGTGGCCTCGATCGTCTGACGCACACGGGTCGCGGCGGTGATGGTGCGCTCGACACGCCAGCGTGCTCCGGCGCCGATCGGTTCGGTGGGCAGCGGGATGCTGTGCGCCATCGCGTTGAGCAGCGACTGCTCCACCGCACGGCTGGCCGGGTCCCCGGCGTCGGCGGGAGGAAAGATCCGCAGGGAGTTGGCCGCCAGCCCGGGCGAGTAGCTGACACCGCCGGTGGCGCCGTCGAACGTCGCCAGATCCAGCGCGGTATCTGGGGACGTGACCTCGCCGAAGGTGAATTCGGCGTTGGTCGGATCGTCGCAGACGGCCCGCACGATCAGCGCCGACGAGACCTCTTCGACGTTGGTGGTCGGCGGGTCCGTGTCGGTGCCGATCACCGAGGTCTCCCGGGACGCGGTCGACACCGTGACGCGCTGCGGAGTGTCGGTGCGGGGCGCGACCGCCGGTACCTGCAACTGACCGTCCCCGGGGGCGGTGACCGTCACCTGTGGCAGCGCCAGATCGATCGGACGGACGTCATCGGCCCGCACGCTCGACCGCGACTCGCAGCCGCGCGCCGGATCGGCGGCGGGGGACTGGTCGGTGGAGCAGCCGGTCAGCGTCAGCACGATCGCGGCCGACAGCGGCAGCAGGCCGGCGGCGGCACGGGGAAGTCGGACTCGAGGAACGGGCACGAGCTCAACCCTAGTGCGCGGTCCACAGCGGCCGAGCGCCCCCCGCATGCGCGCGGTGACCGGGGTCGATGTGTGCGCCACGACGGCGATTGTGGACAATCGAGACCATGATCGACGCCGCACCCGGGGAACCCCGGCCCGACGACGCCGGACCGCCCGATACCGGGAACGGAGCCGCCGGTACCGCAGACCCCCAGGTGCAGCCGCCGAGTACGTCGGCGACCGGTTCGCGCGCGCTGCTGCTCGGGCTGATCGTGATCGCCGTCGTCGCCTACCTGGCAGATCTGGCGACCAAGACCCTGGCGGTGCGCCACCTGGATCCGGGCGAGCCGGTGTCGATCATCGGCGATACGGTCACCCTGCATCTGGTCCGCAACAGCGGTGCCGCCTTCTCCATGGCCACCGGCTACACCTGGGTGCTCACGCTCATCGCGCTGGTCGTGGTGGGGGTGATCATCCGGTTCAGCCGGCGGCTGCGATCGCCGGGCTGGGCGATCGGACTGGGTCTGGTGCTCGGCGGCGCGCTGGGGAACCTGACCGACCGGATGTTCCGGGAGCCGGGCCCCCTGCGCGGTCACGTCGTCGACTTCGTCTCCGTCGGCTGGTGGCCGGTGTTCAACGTCGCCGACTCGGCCGTCGTCTGCGGAGCGGTTCTGCTGGTGGTGCTGACCCTGCTGGGTTACGACTACGACGGAACCCGGTCGGGCTGGGCGGCCCGGCACACCGCTTCGGCCTCGCAGGGGACGAACGACGATGTGAGCACCGACGGCGACGGGAACCGGGATGCGTGACTCGCGGGCCATGCCGGTGCCCGACGGGCTGGACGGAATGCGCGTAGACGCCGCAATGGCGCGCCTGCTGGGGCTGTCGCGGACAGTGGCCGCCGCGCTCGCCGACGACGGTGATGTGACCGTCGACGGAACCCCGGTGGCCAAATCGCACAAGTTGCGGGCCGGCACCTGGCTGGAGGTGACGCTGCCCGAGCCGCAGCAGCCGCTGCGCGTGGAGCCGACCCCGGTCGAAGACCTCGAGGTGATCTACCACGACTCCGACATCATCGTGGTGAACAAGCCGCCGGGGGTGGCGGCCCACCCCTCGCAGGGCTGGACCGGCCCGACGGTGGTCGGGGCGCTGGCGGCGGCCGGTTTCCGGATCTCCACCTCCGGGGCCGCCGAACGGCAGGGCATCGTCTCCCGGCTGGATGTGGGCACCTCCGGGGTGATGGTGGTCGCGGCCTCCGAGCACGCCTACACGCTGCTCAAACGCGCCTTCAAACAGCGCGAGGTCGAGAAGGTCTACCACGCGGTGGTGCAGGGGCACCTGGATCCGCCGGAAGGCACCATCGACGCGCCGATCGGGCGGCATCCGGGGGCGGACTGGCGCTTCGCGGTCACCGCCAACGGCAAGGAGTCGGTGACCCACTACGAGACGGTGGAGATGTTCGCCGCGGCCTCGCTGATCGATGTGGACCTGGAGACCGGCCGCACCCATCAGATCCGGGTGCACTTCTCGGCGCTGCATCACCCGTGCGTCGGTGATCCGACTTACGGGGCCGACCCCATGCTGGCCGCCCGGCTCGGTCTGGACCGCCAGTGGCTGCATGCACGGACACTGGCCTTCGCCCATCCCGCAGACGGCCGCCGGGTCGAGTTCACCGCGCCTTACCCGGACGACCTGCGTCACGCCCTGGACGTCCTGCGACACGCCTGACACCGGCCCACCCGGTCACTGCGGTCCCCTTCTGTCACAGGCGGGCGAGCCGGATCGGACTTGTCGCAGGGGCGGCATACAGTGGAGTCGTTCCCTGGGTTCGGACCGAGCCCTCGGGGATCGTCATTCGTCGGGTAGGAGAGTGCTCAAGTGTCTGGATCCTTCGTTCACCTGCACAATCACACCGAGTACTCGATGCTCGATGGTGCGGCGAAGGTCTCGCCACTGTTCGCCGAGGCCGAGCGGCTCGGGATGACCGCGATCGGCATGACCGACCACGGCAACATGTTCGGCGCCAGTGAGTTCTACAACACCGCGCGTAAGCACGACATCAAACCGATCATCGGCATCGAGGCGTATATCGCCCCGGACTCCCGGTTCAACACCAAGCGGGTGCTGTGGGGCAGCCGCGATCAGAAGAGCGACGACGTCTCCGGTTCGGGTGCCTATACGCACATGACGATGGTCGCCGAGAATGCGGAGGGACTGCGCAACCTGTTCCGGCTCTCGTCGCTGGCCTCCATCGAAGGCCAGCTCGGCAAGTGGTCGCGCATGGATGCCGAGCTGATCGCCCAGCACGCCTCGGGCATCATCGCCACCACCGGCTGTCCCTCCGGCGAGGTGCAGACCCGGCTGCGGCTGGGGCAGGAGGCCGAAGCGCTCGAAGCCGCCGCCAAGTGGCAGGACATCTTCGGCAAGGACAATTTCTACCTGGAACTGATGGAGCACGGGCTGGAGATCGAGCAGCGCGTGCGCGGCGGACTGCTCGACATCGGCCGCAAACTCGGTATCAAACCGCTGGTCACCAACGACTGCCACTACGTCACCCGGGACCACGCCGCCGCGCATGAGGCGCTGCTGTGCGTGCAGACCGGTAAGACGCTGTCGGATCCCACCCGGTTCAAGTTCGACGGCGACGGCTACTACCTCAAGTCCGCCGAAGAGATGCGGGCGCTGTGGGACCACGTGGCGCCCGACGGATGCGACAACACCGTCGAGATCGGCGAGCGCGTCGAGTCCTATGCCGAGGTCTTCACGCACCGCGACCGGATGCCGATCTTCCCGGTGCCCGAGGGGTACACCCAGGAGACCTGGCTCGAGCGCGAGGTTAACCAGGGACTGGTGCGCCGCTTCGAAAACGGCCCGGTGCCCGATGCTTATATCGAGCGGGCCGCCTTCGAGTTGCAGGTCATCAACGAGATGGGCTTTCCGGCCTACTTCCTGGTGGTCGGCGACCTGATCGCCCACGCCCTCAAGGTCGGTATCCGGGTCGGCCCCGGTCGTGGCTCGGCGGCCGGCTCACTGGTCGCCTGGGCACTGGGGATCACCAATATCGACCCGATCCCGCACGGGCTGCTGTTCGAGCGGTTCCTCAACCCCGAGCGCGTCTCGATGCCCGATATCGATATCGACTTCGACGACCGCCGCCGCGGCGAGATGGTGCGCTATGCCACCGAGAAGTGGGGCGAGGACAAGGTCGCCCAGGTGATCACCTTCGGCACCATTAAGACCAAGGCGGCCATCAAGGACTCCGCGCGCGTCCAGTTCGGTCAGCCGGGTTATGCCATCGCCGACCGGATCGCCAAAGCGCTGCCGCCGCCGGTGGCCGCCAAAGACATCACCGTCGCCGGCATCACCGATCCGTCGGACGAACGCTATGCCGAGGCCACCGAGGTCCGGACCCTGATCGAGACCGATCCGGACGTCAAGAAGATCTATGACACCGCCCTGGGTCTGGAGGGACTGATCCGCAACGCCGGCGTGCACGCCTGCGCGGTGATCATGTCGTGCGATCCGCTCACCGATGCGATTCCGGTGTGGAAACGTGCCCAGGACGGCGCGATCATCACCGGCTGGGACTATCCGTCGTGCGAGGCCATCGGCCTGCTGAAGATGGACTTCCTGGGATTGCGCAACCTCACCGTCATCGGTGACGCGATCGACAACATCAAGGCCAACCGCGGCGAAGACCTGAATCTGGACAAGCTGGCGCTGGAGGACCCCGCGACCTACGAACTGCTGGCCCGCGGCGACACCCTGGGCGTGTTCCAGCTCGACGGTGCCGGTATGCGTGAGCTGCTGAAGATGATGCAGCCCACCGGTTTCGAGGACATCGTCGCGGTTCTCGCGCTGTACCGGCCGGGCCCGATGGACGTCGGGGCGCACCACTCCTACGCGCGCCGGAAGAACGGCCTGGAAGAGATCAAGCCGATCCACCCGGAGCTGGAGGAACCGCTGGCGGAGATCCTCGCCGAGACCTACGGCCTGATCGTCTACCAGGAGCAGATCATGGCGATCGCGCGGAAGGTGGCCGGCTACAGTCTCGGCGAGGCCGATCTGCTGCGCCGGGCGATGGGCAAGAAGAAGAAGGAGATCCTCGACGAGGCCTACGGCGGCTTCGCTGAAGGGATGAAGAAGAACGGCTTCTCCCAGGGCGCGATCACCGCGCTGTGGGACACGGTGCTGCCGTTCGCCGGGTACGCCTTCAACAAGTCGCACGCCGCCGGCTACGGCTTGGTGTCGTTCTGGACCGCCTACCTCAAAGCGAATTATCCGGCCGAGTACATGGCGGGTCTGCTCACCTCCGTGGGTGACGACAAGGACAAGTCGGCGATCTATCTGGCTGACTGCCGCAAGATGGGCATCACCGTGCTGCCGCCGGACGTCAACGCCTCGCGCGCCGACTTCGCCGCCGTCGGCGAGGACATCCGTTTCGGGCTGGCGGCCATCCGCAACGTCGGGACCGGCGTGGTGGCCTCGATCATCGCCGCCCGCGAGGAGAAGGGTGCCTTCGCCGGCTTCTCGGACTATCTGTCCAAGATCGATGTGACCGCCTGCAACAAGAAGGTCACCGAATCGCTGATCAAGGCCGGCGCCTTCGACTCGCTGAACCATCCGCGCAAGGGACTGTTCCTGGTGCACGCCGATGCCGTCGACTCGGTGGTAGGCACCAAGAAGGCCGAGGCGATGGGGCAGTTCGACCTGTTCGGGGACATGGGCGGGGCCGATGAGTCGGTCGCCGAGGTCTTCGCAGTCAAGGTGCCTGAGGAACAGTGGGACTCCAAGCACCAGCTCGCACTCGAGCGCGACATGCTGGGCCTGTATGTCTCCGGTCATCCGCTGGCCGGTGTGGAGCACGCGCTGGCAGCGCAGACCGACACCTCGATCACCCAACTGCTCGAGGATCAGGTGCCCGACAACGCCCAGATCACCATCGGTGGCATCATCTCCTCGGTCACCCGCCGAGTGAACAAGAAGGGCGAACCCTGGGCGTCGGTGACCGTCGAGGACATGGTCGGTGGGGTGGAGGTCAACTTCTTCCCCCGCGCGTATCTCGCCTACGGGATGGACCTGGTGGTCGACAGTATCGTGTTGGTGCGGGCCCGGGTGAGCAAGCGCGACGACCGCAACATGATCAGCGCCAACGATCTGGCAGTGCCGGACCTGTCGGCTGTCGGGACCACCCGTCCGCTCAACCTGACTCTGGCGGCCCGGTTGTGCACACCGTCGAATGTGAGTGAGCTCAAACAGGTCCTCAGCCGCCATCCGGGTAACTCGGATGTGCACGTCACGCTGATCAGTGAACGCAATCAGACCCGGCTACGGCTGACCGATGCACTTCGGGTGACGCCGTCGTCGGCGCTCATGGGTGACCTGAAGGCACTGCTCGGGCCGAGCTGTCTGGGCTGAGGCGTCCGGGGGCGAAGACAGTTGCTGGTTCTGGATCGATCCGGCGGACCGATCGTGGCGAGCCGGACCGTGAAGAAGTCGCGCTTCGTCGCTACCGTGATGAGCGTCGGAGACGAAGAAGAGTTCCGCAAACACCGCCGCGAGATCGCCGATGCTGCGGCGGCCTCGCACGCCTGCTGGGCGGTTGTGCTCGGCTCTGGCACCGGGCAGGTCACCCGATCCGGCGACGACGGCGAGCCGGCGGGAACAGCCGGTCCGCCGATCCTGGCAGCGCTGGCGGCACGCGGCGTGGTCGACGCCGGGATCGTCGTCGTCCGCTACTACGGCGGCATTCAACTGGGTACCGGAGGACTCATCCGCGCCTACGGCGGGACCGCCGCAGCAGCGCTGGAGGCCGCACCCTTGCGGCCGGCCCGCCTGGTCCGCCGGATCACCCTGCACATTCCGGTGCACGAGGCCGGTCGCGTCGCCCCGGTCCTGCATGCGGCCGGTGACGTCCAGACCGTCGACTACACCGCCGACGGCGTTGACTACCGCGTCGAGGTGCCCGCAGCCGACGCCGACGCCCTCTGCGATCAGCTCCGATCGGTCACCTCCGGTGCTGCACTGATCACGCAGAGCGACTCGCGGCTGGCGTGACACCGGGACCCGGACGAGAATGATTCGGGTCACCGAAACATTTCCCTCGGACGGGGGTATAGTGAAGGCATGACCGCCCTGAATGAGACTTTCGCCCGTCATCGGCTTCGCCCGGCGACCGTCGATGTCTTCGGGGTGCCGTGGCCGGCCTACAAGGCCTACGCCGTTCTGGCAGGACTGCTCACCGTGGTGACGGTGCTGGCGTTCGGCGGCCCCGGTGTGACGGCGATGTGGGCCAGCGCCGTCGTGGTGTTGACCGTGTGGTGGGGTCAGCGCGCGGCGCTGAGCGGCCGGTGGGACCATGGAGGGCGTGACCACCACGCCCGCAGCTGAGCACATCGTCGTTCCCGGCCTTTCTCTGGCGACCATTGAGGAGTCCGCCGGGCGGCTCGACGGCGTCGTTTCGCGCACCCCGCTGGAAGCATGTCCGCGCCTGTCGGAGGCGACCGGTGCCGATGTCTACCTCAAGCGGGAAGATCTGCAGTCGGTGCGGTCGTACAAGATCCGCGGCGCCTACAACGTGATGGCGCAGTTGAGTGAGGAGGAGCTGGCCGCTGGAGTGGTCGCTGCCAGTGCCGGAAACCATGCGCAGGGTGTGGCCTACGCCTGTCGTGCGATGGGTGTGCCCGGGCGCATCTACGTGCCGACCACCACGCCGAAACAGAAGTGCGACCGCATCTCCTGGCACGGCAAGGAGTTCGTGGAGTTGCTGGCAGTCGGCGACACCTACGATGCGGCCGCCTCGGCGGCGCAGACCGATGTCCTGCGCACCGGGGCCACCTGGATTCACGCCTTCGACGATCCGCGCACCGCATCGGGACAGGGCACCATCGGACTCGAGATCGTCGAACAACTCGGGCAAGCCCCCGATGTGGTGGTCCTGCCGGTCGGCGGTGGCGGCTGCCTGGCCGGAATAGTCACCTACCTGCGTCAGGCCTGCCCCCAGGTGGCGATCGTCGGTGTGGAACCGGCCGGAGCCGTCTCGCTGAGCGCTGCGCTGGTGGCCGGCGAACCGTACACCCTCGACGAGATCGATCACTTCGTCGACGGAGCAGCAGTCAAGCGGATCGGCACCCTGGGGCACAGCGTCATGGCCGCAGCGGGCGCGCGCGTGGTCGACCACCCGGTATTCGTCCAGATCACCGACGACCCGCAGGTCCCGGTGATCGGTCGAGACCAGATCGAGCTGTCTCCGGGTTCGGTCACCGTCACCCACGTCGACGAGGGTGCGATCTGTTCGACGATGCTCGAGCTCTACCAGAACGAGGGGATCATCGCCGAGCCCGCGGGAGCGTTGGCCGCCACCGCCTTGGCCGAACTCGACCTGCCCGCCGATGCCAAGGTGGTAGCCCTGGTGTCCGGCGGAAACAACGACGTCTCCCGATACGGCGAGATCATCGAACGGTCCCTGGTGCATCGGGGGCTCAAGCATTACTTCCTGGTGAACTTCCCCCAGGAACCGGGTGCGCTGCGCCGGTTCCTCGACGAGGTCCTGGGGCCCGACGACGACATCACCCTGTTCGAGTACGTCAAACGCAATAATAGGGAAACCGGGGCGGCGTTGGTGGGTGTGGAATTGGGCGACCGATGGACCTTCGATGCTCTGATGGACCGGATGCGCCGCTCCCGATTGGACGTGGAGTTGCTGGAGCCGGGCACTGCCGCCTACGAGTACCTCACCTGACCGGCTGCTGATCGCACGAGCCCGGCGTTGTGTCATCCTCGATGCACGCCATGTGCGCCCCGACGCGAGAACGGGGACGCGACAGGGAGGGGAGTGCACGATGACCGAGCTCGCCGGCGCCGACATCTCCAGCGTGCCTGCGGATCTGCTGGCCGCCGTCCGGGCTGCCGAGCGGATCGTCGTGTTCACCGGGGCCGGGATGTCCGCCGAAAGCGGTCTGCCGACGTTCCGGGACGAGGAGACGGGACTGTGGTCCCGCTACGACGTGAGCAGGCTCGCGACGCCGGAGGCCTGGGACGCCGATCCGGCGCTGGTGTGGGCCTGGTATCAGCGACGCCGCTTCCAGCTCGCGGCTGTCGAGCCCAATCCGGGCCACCGGGCCATCGCCGCACTCGGTCGTCATCGCCGGGTCGACGTGGTGACCCAGAACGTCGACGACCTTCACGAACGCGGCGGCAGCGAGCGGGTGGTGCACCTGCACGGGCGGCTGGCAGAGACCTTCTGCGACACTTGCCGCCTCCCGTATCCGGTGCCGGCGGTGGACCCGCAGACCGAGCACCTGGAGCCCGAGCGCTGCGTGTGCGGCGGACGGATCCGGCCGGGCGTGGTCTGGTTCGGCGAGCACCTGCCGGCGGACGAATTCGCCCGGGCCGTCGACCATGCCGAGAACTGCGATCTGATGTTGGTCGTCGGGACGTCCGGGATCGTCTATCCGGCCGCAGGACTGCCGCAGGTGGCTCGCGAGCACGGGGCGACGGTGGCCGAGATCAATCCGAACCGGACCGATCTGAGCGAGGCCGCCGATCTGGTCTGGCGCGCCCCGGCGTCGACGGCGCTGCCGGCCCTGCTGGAAGTGCTGAGCGGGACCGCATCGTGACGGATCTTCCCCCGTTGTCCCTGGTCATCGGGTCAGGTAGTCCTGCTGCGGCGCTTGTGGCAGCGACGGCCGACTAGCGGACCGCGGCCCGCTACGGGCCGGTTCGTGCCGATTCGTGAGGGTCGACACATATCTGGAACCCTGTGACGTATATTGCTACCGACGGGTCAGGAAGGCCGGGGGACGCGCAACCGCGCACCGCGTGCACTCACCGATCCAGGTGCAGATGACGCCCGGACGAAGACGATGACGAGACGACGAGTGAAGGCGGGGGAGTGAGTACAGACGCGGTCGACGCCGGCCTGGCGACAACCCGGACGCGGCGACGCTGGTCCGACTCCGGTGTGGGTAAGTGGTGGCACGATCACATCACCAAGTCGTTCGAGACCTTCGGACGCCAGCTCGCCATGTTCGTCGAAGTCTTCAAGGTCCTCATCAAGGACCTGGTCAAGGGACGGTTCCCGTTCGCCGAGTTCATCCGGCAGTGCGCTTTCATGACCTCGACCTCGGTCTTTCCCACCCTGCTGGTGGCCATCCCGATCGGCGTCATCGTCTCGATCCAGGTCTCCAACATCGCCGGGCAGATAGGTGCGACCTCGTTCGCCGGTGCGGCTACCGGTCTGGGCGTGATCCGCCAGGGCGCGCCCCTGGTGACGGCGCTGATCATGGCCGGAGCCATCGGCTCGGCGATCGCCGCGGACCTGGGCTCGCGGACCATTCGCGACGAGATCGACGCGATGAAGGTGATGGGCGTCAATCCGGTCGAGCGGCTGATCTCGCCGCGCCTGCTGGCCACGATGGTCGTGAGCTTCCTCCTGTGCGGCTTCGTCTGCTTCGTCGGCTTCATCACCGGCTACCTGTTCAACGTCTACATGCAGGGCGGCACGCCCGGTAGTTACACCGGCACGTTCGCGTCCTTCGCCGGCCCGCCGGACCTGATTTTCGCGCTGGTCAAAGCGGTGATCTTCGGCGCGATCGTGGCGATCGTGGCCTGCGACCGCGGGCTGTCGACCAGCGGCGGGCCGGCGGGTGTGGCCAACTCGGTGAATGCCGCGGTGGTCAACTCGGTGATCCTGCTGTTCACCGTCAACGTGGTGCTGACTCAGGTCTTCGCCCTCGTCGTCCCAGCGAAGGTGGTGTGACGTGACCGCCTCCCGGTATATCCCGCCGGCCCTGCGGCCGCTGGAGTGGCTGAAGAAGCTGTGGACCGTTCCGCGTGACGGTGTCGTGTCGATGGGGCACCTAATCACCTTCCTGGCCAAGTCCATCGGACTGGCACCGATCACGTTCCGGCACTACCAGAAGGAAGTGTGGCGGCTGCTCGCCGATGTGGCCTGGGGCAACGGTGCGATCGTCGTCGGCGGCGGCACCGTCGGCGTCATGGTGATTCTCGGCATCATGGGCGGGGCGACCGTCGGCATCGAGGGGTACACCGCGCTGAACCTGCTCGGCATGTCTCCCCTGACCGGTGCGCTGTCGGCGTTCGCGACCACCCGCGAGATCGCCCCGCTGCTGGCAGCGACCGCATTCACCGCGCAGTCCGGCTGCCGGTTCACCGCGCAGCTCGGCTCGATGCGGATCAGCGAGGAGATCGATGCCCTCGAGGCCATCGCCATCCGCCCGCTGCCGTACCTGGTGACCACCCGCATGGCGGCGGCCGTGCTCTCGATCATCCCGCTGTACGCGGTGTCGCTGGCCGCCAACTACGTCGCCGCGCAGGTGATGTTCCAGCTGCAGAGTGGTCAGGGCGCGGGAACCTATCTGCACTACTTCCAGCAGTTCATGCTGACCTCGGATGTCTTCTTCTCATTCCTGAAGGTCATCGTCTTTGTGCTGCTGACCACATTTATTCAGTGCTACTACGGATACTTCGCCTCGGGCGGACCCGAAGGGGTCGGCGTCGCTGCCGGCCACGCGATCCGCCTGGCGATCATCACGATCGTCTTCGCCAACCTGATCATGACGCTGGTGTTCTGGGGCACCACGTCGGGAATCAAGATTTCGGGGTAACTGAGCATGGTTCGTGTCGATACCGGAGGCCGCGATCCGTCGATCGGGCAGTACTTCTGGCGGGGCGTTGCCCTGCTGGTGGTCGCTGCGATCGTGTTCGCGCTGCTGCTCCTGCGCTATCAGGGCAAGTTCGACAGCTACACGCGCGTCACCGCACAGCTGACCGACGTCGGTGACGGCCTGGTCACCGGTGCCGACGTCCGCTACAACGGCTACATCGTGGGCACCGTCGCGGCGGTGGAGGCCACCGGCAACGGCACGGCCGGACCCACCAAAGACGTCAAGATCGAACTGTCGCCGGCGCAGGCCGACGGCATCCCGAAGAACACCACCGCCCGGACGGTGCCGTCGAACCTGTTCGGCGTCAACTCGGTGGAGCTGATCCAGCCGGCCGACCCCTCGTCCGCCCGCCTGAGCAGCGGCACCGTCATTCCGGCCGATCAGACGGCCGACACTATCCGACTGCAGGACGCGCAGAACGACCTGCGTGATCTGCTGCAAGCGGTACCGGCCGAGGATCTGGGCATGGTGCTGGGCACCATCTCCGATTCACTGCGCGGAGGAGGTGCGGCCTTCCGCACCTTCCTGCCGGTGCTCGACAGCTACTTCAAGAATCTGAATGCGCAGTTCCCCGCCGGTGCGCCATCCGGTTTCGACAACTACAACCGGGCGATCAGCGGTATCGCCGAGTCGGCTCCGGAACTGCTCGACACGCTGGGCCGTAGCGTCGTTCCGGCGATGACCATCGCGGAAAATCAAGCGAATCTGACCGCTCTGCTCTCCTCGGGGCAGGGGCTGCTCGATCAGACGCAGACCATGTTCGCCAAGAACGGTGCCGGCGGAATCGACCTGGTCGGTGACTTGAACACGATGGTCGGCGCCCTAATGTACGACCCCGATGCGATGCCGCAGGCGGTTCGGGAGCTGTACCTGTTGGCCGGCCGCGTCCTCGGGGTTTTCACCGGAACCAACGGCAAGGTCCAGCTGAACATCGGCGTGAGCTTCAGCGCCTTCGAGATGTACACGCGGCAGAATTGCCCGGTCTACGACGGCGGGCCCTACGGTCAGCTGCGCGGCCCGGGGTGCGTCGGACCGGGCACCGGAACCGGCCCGACCCAGTCCGGCCCGCTGCGGATCTACCCCGAGGGGATGGTGCGGCGCACCGTCGCCGGCCAGGTCACCACCAAACAGGACGGTGAGCTCCTCTCGGCGGCACTGGGTCGCAAGCCGTCGACGGCCGAATCGCTCATGCTCGGCCCCCTCGTTTCGGGCGTCAAGCCCGCGCCGGCACCGGCCAAACCCCAGGGCAGCAAGCCCCAGAGCAGTAAGACCCAGAAGGCTAAGCCCCAAGCGACGACGTCGGCCACGGCAGTGCCCACGACACCGGGAGGAGACAGGTGAGTCAGCCCTCAGCCACCCTGCGTAAACCGCTGTTCGGCTTCCTGGTGTTCGCCGTCATCGCCATGTTCATGACCTACCTGATCTGGTCGACGCTCCAGCGCACCCTCGACGGCCCGACCGGCGACTACTCGACCACCTTTACCGATGCGTCGGGTCTGGCCGTCGGCGACGACGTCCGGATGGCCGGCGTCCGGGTCGGCCGCGTCGAGTCGATCAAGTTGGAGGATGGGAAGGCTCGCGTCGGCTTCGACGTCCTCAACTCCCAGAACATCTACGACAACACTCAGGCCGCGATCCGCTACCAGAACCTGATCGGTCAGCGGTACCTGGCGCTGACCCTGGACGGGGACACTCCGGGCAAGCCCCTGGCCAAGGGCAGCGCGCTCAAACTCGGCGGCGTGGACTCGTTCGATGTGACCCGACTACTCGGTGGTTTCCAGCCGGTCTTCGACACGATGACCGCCGAGGAGGTCAACGGCCTGACGATCAGTCTGATCGACACCTTCCAAGAAGGTGATGCGATCTCGCTGAGCAATACGATCACCCAGATCGGGCAGGTCGCCGAGGATATGGCCAACCGTGATGAGGTGCTCGGAGCCATCATCACGAACCTGTCGGTGGTGATGCGCGAGCTCGCCTCGCAGGGAGACCAGGTGGAGACACTGTTGACCAACACGGCGACCCTGGTCGAGGGTCTCAACAGCAACTCGGCGGCCTTCGGTAAGTCGGTGGAACTCATCGGCCGGACGGCTCAGGGGTTCGGAACCGTCATCGCTCAGAGCCAGGAGTCGTTACGGTCGGCCTCGTCGGCGGCCCGTAGCGCCACCAACCGACTGATCGGTATCGGCAGCACCCTGGACCGGGCGGCCGAGGTGCTGCCCGAGTTCCTGGTGCACTTCCCGATGGTGATGAGCCAGGGCGCCTACCTGAACATCTACGCCTGCGATCTGGACATCTCGTTCGGCGATGTCTTCCTGCCGCCGGGCCTGCTGCACGCGATCGGCGGCAATCAGCATTCGGTGGTGTGCCGCTGATGAAGAAGGCACTGCGCTCATCCTGGGAGTCCCGCCGCTACCTGTGGTACGGCCTGATCGGAAGCATCTCGATCATCGTGGTTCTGCTGGCCGTCGTCGGATTCAGCGAACTGGGAATCGGCAAGACGAACTACACTGCCAAGTTCACCAACGCCGGAGGCATCCGGCCCGGCGACAAGGTGCGGGTCGCCGGTATCGACAAGGGGGAAGTGACCGACACCAAGCTGACCGGAGACCGAGTCACGGTCAGCATGCGCGTCGACAAGGACGTCAAGGTCACCGATGACGGACTGGCAGTGATCAAGATGTCGACGATGCTGGGTCAGCGATTCGTCGAGGTCAGTGTCGGTGACGGCGAGAAGCCGGCACCCGACGGCGTCATCCCGAACACCGAGGTGCCCTACGACCTGCAGAAGACACTGGAGGCCGGTGTCCCGATCATCGACGAGATCGACAATGCGCAGCTGGCAGCCAGCCTCAAGGGCCTGAACACCCAGCTCGACGGCGTCCCCGATATCGCGGCGACCACCCTGGACGCGCTGACGCAGATGTCCGATGTGATCAACAACCGCACCGATCAGATCAATCAGCTGATCAAGGACACGCGCTCGGTCACCAATCAGGTCTCCGACAGCCAGCAGCAATTGTCAGTGATCGTCGGACAGGGCGCGCAGCTGGCCGGCAAGATCACCGCCCGCGAGGCGCTGGTCACCCGGCTGCTCGACGGTCTGGCCGATCTGACCGCACAGGCTGAGCTGCTGGCCGAACAGAACCAGAACCAGTTCGCCCCGCTGATGGTCAACCTGAACACCATCAGCCAGGGACTGGAGAAGAACCGAGACAACTTGCGTGCGATGCTCGACATCCTTCCGGTCACCGCCCGGGCGATGACCAACTTGATGGGCGACGGTCCCTACGCCAACGGCTACCTGCCGTGGGGCATCTTCCCCGACAACTGGCTCTGTAAGGCACGGGTGGTGGACGGATGCTGACCGTGAAGAACCGCTGGCGCCGGGCGCTGGCCGCAACGGCACTGACCACAGCCGGCATCCTGGGCCTGAGTTCCTGCTCGCTGGTACCCACCAGCTGGAAGACGGCGGTGGGGGCCTACGACACCTACACCGCCTACTTCGACAGCGCGGCCGGCCTGTACGAGGGCAACGACGTCGCCGTCCTGGGCATGCCGGTGGGCCGCATCACCTCGCTCAACCCCGAAGGAACCCGAGTCCGGGTGGAGCTGGCCGTCGACAGCGGGATCACCATTCCGGCCGAGGCCACTGCGGCGATCGTGAACACCTCGATCGTCACCACCCGGCACATCGAGCTGACCCCGGTGTACACCGGCGGTGAGAAGCTGGCGGCCGGGGGCACGCTGGCGCACACCGCCTCCCCGGTGGAGATCGGCACGCTGTTCGACGCGATCAACGATCTGGTCGCCAACCTGCAGGGCGAGGACGGCGGCGAGCAGCCTATCGCCGATCTGGTCGACATCGCCTCGGGTGTGGCCGACGGCAACGGCGAACGTCTCCGGCAGGCACTGACCGCACTGGAGAAGGCGGGCCGCCTCGGGGCGAGCAATGCCGACGGACTCGGCGAGGTGATCAAGAACATCGCCGTGCTCACCGATGCGCTCACCGCCAACTATCCGAAGATGGCGGCGTTCTCCAAGTCGGTCACCCAGGTCTCGGAGATGCTCGGTGATCAGAGCGTCGGTCTGCAGTCGACCCTGGCGAATGTGAACCAGACCCTGGAGAATACCGCGGCCTTCCTGGAAGGGAACGCCGGAACGCTCTCCTCGTCGATGACGAACCTGGCCGCGCTGGCGGCCAACCTGTCGGACTACTCCCGGCAGCTGGTCGACACCATCGACATGGGGCCGCTGCTGTTCCAGAACCTGGCGAATTCGATCTCGGCCGAACAGGGCGCCTGGCGCGCCCAGGTGATGCTGGACAAGTCGCTGATCGACAATGAGCTGCTGGCCCGCTTCTGTGAGGCGGTCAACCTGCAGAAGAACGGCTGTCGAACCGGCCAGCTGGCCGATTTCGGTCCGGATCTGGGCGTGTTCTCGGCGCTGCTGGAGTTGAGTAAACGATGAACCGCTGGAAGAAATACACGATGGGCGCGGTCTCGGTGGTCACGGCGCTGAGTCTGACCGCCTGCGGCTCGATGCCGGGTCTGACGGTCGAACAGATCCCGCTGCCGTCGCCCGGCGGGCTCGGTGACACCTTCGAACTCAAGGCGAGCTTCGCCAACGCACTGAACCTGCCGAGCCAGGCCAAGGTCCGGCTCAACGGCTCCGATGTGGGCGAAGTGGTCGACATCGCTGCGCAGAACTACCGGGCGATCGTGACCATGCACGTCTCCGAGTCGACCAAGATCCCGGTCGGGACCGGTGCGGAGCTGCGCCAGGCCACACCACTGGGCGATGTCTTCGTCGCTCTGCAACCACCGGCGGAACAGTCCGCCGGGTTCATGAAGGCCGGCGACACCCTGAGCGGAGCCACATCGGCCGCCGCCACGGTCGAGGATCTGCTGATCTCGATGACCGCGCAGGTCGATTCGGGGTCAATCGCCTCGATCCAGAACATCTTCACCGAATTGTCGACGGCGATCTCCGGGGAGGACCAGTACATCGAACTGCAGGGCGCGATCAACGGCTTCACCACCGCGATCACCAAGTTCAACAAGAACGCGGCCGCGGTGGACAAGGCGATGGCCAACACCCGCACGCTGACCGCGCAGCTGGCGGCCGGACGCGATCAGATCGCGGCCGGCGTCAACAAGCTGCCACCGGCCATCGCGGCGATCAACAATGATCTGGGCCTGATCGTGGACACGCTCGGCAAATCGAACAAGGTCACCGAGGCCACGACGGATTTCCTCAACCAGCGGCAGGACGATCTGATCGAGCTGTTCACGCATCTGAACACCACGCTGATCGCCCTGGACAAGACGGCACCTCAGCTGGGCCCGCTGATGAAGCGGCTGTTCGAGCTGAACCCGAAGTGGAAGGGCTCGACCCCGGGCAGCGCGGCGGCGGTCTCGGCCAAGGTCTACTGGCTGACGCCGGGTGCCGGTTTCGATGCGGCTTCGCGTCTTCCTGAGGTCCAGGACCTGGACAACGGGCTCAAGACGCTGCAGCAGACGCTGTCGATCATCCTGGCGCGACTGGATGGGCCGAAGGGGGCGGGCAGATAGATGATGGTCTTCTTGCGCAAGCACTCGGTGCTGCTGGGCAACCTGGCCCTGGTCCTGGTGATGCTGCTGGCCCTGGCTTTCTTGGCGTTCGTCTCGCTGAGTCTGCGTCCCTGGCAGGGACGGTACGACGTGGTGGTCAAGTTTCCGATCTCCGGTGGTCTGCAGGACACCTCGAAGGTGACCCTGCGCGGCGTGGAGATCGGTGATGTGAAGAACATCCAGGTGACCCCGCGCACCGTCGAAGTCACCGTGTCCCTGGACAAGCAACACAAGATCAACCGCAATGCCACGTTCGCGGCGCTGGGGCTCTCGGCGGCCGGCGAACAGTACGTCGACATCGTGCCGACTACCGACGCCGGGCCGTACCTGAAGGGCGGCGATGTGGTCGAGTCCGGACAGACCGAGGTCACCGTCCCGTTCTCCACCGTGCTCGAGTCGAGCCTGGAACTGATCTCGCAGATCGATACCGACAAACTGTCGGGTGCGCTCGACGAGCTCACGATCGCCCTCAACGACGACCAGCCCAACCAGCTCAAGTCGATCTTCAACTCCGGCGGCACCCTGTTCGCACAGCTGTACAAGGTGATGCCGCAGACCACGGCGATGATCCAGAACGCGGGCACCATCTTCGAGACCACCGCGCAGATCCAACCGGATCTGAAGCGGCTCGTCGACGGGGGCGCCTCGCTGATCAATGCGGCCGTGGCCTCGGATAAAGAACTCCGCACCCTGATGGGTACCGGCAGCGGCCGACTGACCAGTCTGACCGGCTCGCTGGACACCATCACCGATCCGATCACGGACGTGCTGGGGCAGTTCATCGACATCGCCCAGCAGGGTGCCCTGCGCGCGCCGACCCTGGCGGTGCTGTTGCCGTCGATCCGGGACGGCTCGATCCAGGGCGGGAAGATGTTCCACGACGGCGCCTGGTGGGCCCTGGGCTCGATCTACGCACGGCCGTACTGCGACTATCAGGTGACACCGACCCGACCGACGCAGATTCTGTCGGCCTCGGTGCCGACCAACCTGTACTGCGTGACCGAGGATCAGAACATGCAACGCCGGGGATCGGTCAATGCGCCCCGACCCAAGGGTGACGACACGGCCAATCCGCCGCCGGGTTACGATCCGAATTCACGCACCGTGCCCTTGAAGTAGCCGCACGCGGCCGCGCCGAGATGTCTCGCGTGAGACGCTGCGGTCGTACGACAACCCGAAGGACAGATGAGTTCAGACTCGACATCGCCGGACACTCCTGCCGATGACAACCCCGACGCCACCGACCAGACCGACCCGATCGATGCGGCCGACGTGGCCGTCTCGAGCGCGGCGGCGGACACCAAGCAGCCGGCGGGGGAGAAGAGCGGTGTCGCCGCCAAGGCGGCCCGGCGGGCGAAGGCCGCCGGGACGAGCGACGACGGTGACTCCACGAGCGGTGACTCCACGAGCGGTAAGGAGTTCACCGTCAGCGCACGTTCGTTGTGGCGATCGCTGATGGCGGCGCTGGTGGTTGTCGCGCTGGTGGCCATTGGTGTACTCGGATGGAAGACCTGGTCCACCTCGCGCACGCTCGACGCGTTCGACGAGACTAAATCGTTCTCGCGGTCGTTCGTGCAGACCTATTTCGAGACGATGATGTCCTCGGACACCACGGCCGAGAAAATCCAGGCCAAGGTGCTGCCGATGACCACCGGCGAGGCACGTGACCGCGTGAAGGAAGAAGCCGAGGTCACCGTCAAGATGGTGACCGAGGGGCAGTTCAAGAACATGACGGTCGACGTCAATGCGGTGATGGTGGAGTCGTTCACCGCCACCACGGCGACCACCGTCGTCGCGGCGACCCTCGCCGGCACCAGTGCGCTGCAGACCGGCGGCGGGCAGCAGGCGTTCCTGCTGGACCTGCACCTGGTCAAGGAAGACGGCCAGTGGCTGGTGGGCAAGATGACCCCGACCGTGGGTTCAGGCGGTACTGCCGGGGAGACCGGGTCCGCTGTCCCGGGTGCCCCCGGCGAGCAGACCGAACCCTCGCCGGCCGAGCCCGCGCCCGGCGGCTGACGGCAGGAGTCCGAGAACGGGCCGGGGGCGGATCGCCGTCACTCGTCAGCGGCGCGCTCCAGGATCGCGACCGACCGATCGCCCAGCAGGTGATCGGCGCGGACAAAACCGGAGTGCACCGCATCGGTCTGCACATCCCGCCAGCGGCCCGCGGGCAGATCCACGGCGGCCTCGGCCCGGTCGGCGCCGGTCCGGAAGGTCTGCGTCATACGGGCGGCGACCACGACCACGACCGGCGGCTGTCCCTTCTCACCACGGGCGAAGGCCAGCAGGTGCCGGCGCCGTTCGCCCCGTCCGATCAAGGCCAGATAGGTGCCGGTGCGGCCGAAGGCCTCCGGATGTCGGCGCCGGAGCGCCAGCGCCTGGCTGATCAACACGAATTTCGGATGGTCATGACACTGCCCGTAGTCCACGGGTCGCCGGTTGTCCGGATCGGTGAGAGCGTCGAACCACCACTGGCTGCCCTGATAGATGTCGGCGACACCCGGGCCGAGCAGGGCGATCGCGGTGCGGGCCAGCGCCTCGTCGCGCCCGGGTCCGGCGATCAGGTCCACGAAAGCCGAGATCTGCGTGGCCGGCTCACCGGTGAGCAGGCCGGCGACCCAGTCCAGGGTCTCCTGTTCGGCGGCGATGTTGGGCTCGGCCCACGAGGTGATGACGGCGGCCTCGCGCATCGCCTTTGTGGTGTAGGCGGCCAGCCGCTGCGCCAGCGCGGCGTCGGGGATACCGTCGGCGGGCCAGGTGCCGACGATGTTTTGCAGCAGCAGGTAGGCGGTGCGTTCGTGCGGCGGCGGGGTCAGCCGCCACAGGCTGCGCACCAGGATGTGCCAGCGCTGGGGGACCTGGGCGATGACGGCGATCCGGGCGCGCACATCGCCGCTGCGTTTGGTGTCGTGGGTGGAGATGGCCGTCAGCGAGAGCGGCCAGACCGCGGCGCGCTGCCGGTTGCGCTCGTGGAACATCGACCGGCTGACGGTGGGACGGCGTGGATTGCAGCCCAGCTCCTGGGCCGAGATCAGGCGTGCGGTGCGGTGGAAGCCGACGTTCTCGATCGCTTTGGTCGAGACCACGGAAGCCAGGTCGGACACCCGGAAGGCGGCCTCGGGATGGTCGTCGGGGTGGCTGAAGACGGTCCGGAGCGCATCGAAGCCTGCATCGGCGCCCGGCAGTGCGGCGCGCGCATGCTCGATCACCTCCAGCACCGTCTCGCGTGCCTGCGGATAGTCGGGCCGGTTGACAGTGAGGGGAACGATGAACGCGGCGACGGCCTGTTCGACCAGATAGGGTGGGACAGAAGGAGCGACCGCCGACACCGCCTGTGAGGCCCACCGCAACCGGGTCGAGAAACTCGAGCGCATGGTTTCCTCGCGCAGCTGCCGGGCAGCCACCGCCAGGCGCTGATCATCACCGTGGAAGCCGGTCACCCAACGGTAGATCTCGTCGAGCTCGATGATCCCCGGTGGTGCGGTGAAGGCCGCCTCGATCAGCTGCAGCTGTTCGTAGCCGGTGGTGCCGTTGATCGGCAGCCTGGGATCGAGCTCCTCATCGACGGCCAGGCCCTTCTCGACGTAGATCAGCCGTTCGGGACCGATCAGGCTGCGCAGGCGTGCCAGATAGGTCGGCGGATCGGCCAGACCGTCCAGGTGATCCACCCGGACCCCGTCGATCAGGTCCTCGGCGACCAGTTCGCGCAGCCAGCCGTGGGTGGCGTCGAAGACCTGTGCGATCTCGGTGCGCAGTACCGCCAGTTCGTTGATATCGAGGAAGCGCCGGTACCCCAGAAAGGCATCGGAGGAGGAGGTGAACCGGTAGTGCTGCCTCTCCAGGACAACGGTGGGGTCGTCACCGGGGGAGGCCGAGCCGGGGGCGGTGGCCATCACCCACTCGTGCAGATGCAGATACCCGTCGTCGTCGAGGGTCAGCTCCGCCAGGTCGTCGTCCCGGCCCAGATACGGCAGCAGGATCACCTGGTCGATGCCGTCGACCTGGACCGGGTGCAGGTCGAAGTAGCCGGCGTATTCGGAGTCGGCCCCGAAACGCAGCACATCTGCCCACCACGGGTTGTGCCGGGCATCGCGGATCCCGACGTGGTTGGGCACGATATCGATCAGAACGCCGATCCCGACCGCGCGGGCCAGTCCGCGTAACAGGCGGAAACCGTCGAGGCCGCCGAGCACCGCGGACAGTCTGGCCGGCGGAACCCAGTCGTAGCCGTGTTGGGAGCCGGGCATCGCGGTCAGTACCGGCGACAGGTACAGGTGCGAGATGCCAAGTTCGACGAGGTCGTCGAGGATCCCGACCACTTCGGCGAACGTGAAGTCGGGGGTCAGCTGGACGCGATAGGTGGCGATCGGTTCGCGCGGGATCCTGTTCATGAGCCGCCCGGATCGGATCGGATGGCGCGGGCACCGGCCAGGATCACCTGGAGGGCCGCGGTGAACTCGCCGCTGTAATCCCGCCCGGACGGCCCGGTCACGCCGAGTCGCTCCATCTGTGCGCGAGTCTGCTCTTCGATGGTGAGGCCGACGATCAGCTGACACAGGGCGGTGGCGGTTCCGGCTGCGGCGGCCGCCTCCAGCCCGCCGGCCTGGGCCAGCGCCGCCAGTCGAGTGGCCAGATCGTTGCGCGCCAGTCCGGAGGCCCACGCCGAGGAGACCACTTCGGCGCTGTCGGGAACGGCCAGCAGCACCTGGCGCACCTGCCGGGCCATCATCGCCAGCGACTCGTCCCACGGCAGTTCGTCTGGGACCGGGACACCGGTGAGCAGATCGTCGGCCAGTGCCGCCAGCATCGTCTGCTTATCGGCGAAATGCCAGTAGATGGCGTTGGGGGAGACACCGACCTCGGTCGCCAGCCGCCGCATGGTCAGGTCAGCCAAGCTGTGCTCGGTCAGGATGCCGCGTGCGGCGGCCAGGATCTCCGACCGGGTATCACTCACGGCCCCACCCTATCGGCGGACGGGTCGGCCGGGACGGGACATCGGGACGGACTCCTGGATGTGACGTGTCACACTGATGGGCACCGCCCGACCCGATATGCAGGAGGACACGTCCGTGACCATCGAATACGCCGACAACGGTGACATCAGACTCGCCTACGAGAGCTTCGGTTCGGCCGACGATCCGGTGATTCTGCTGGTGATGGGGTTGGGGACCCAGATGCTGGCGTGGGATGAGGCGTTCTGTGCACTGCTGGTCGATGGCGGGTACCGCGTGGTGCGGATGGACAACCGCGACATCGGGCTCTCGACGCATCTGGACGCTGCAGGCCTGCCGGATATGACCCCGATGCAGTCCGGTGGCCTGCTGACCGATGCCAAATACCTGCTCAGCGATATGGCCCAGGACGCGGTGGCGGTGGTCGATACGCTCGGCGTCGACGCAGTCCACGTGGTCGGCGGATCGATGGGCGGGATGATCGCCCAGGAGTTCGCGCTGAACCACCCCGACCGGACCCGCAGCTTGACCTCTATCTTCTCCACTCCGGCTCCGCGGATCGGCAGCCCCACCCGCGAGGCGATGGCGGCGCTGATGCTGCCGCCGGCCCGCAGTGAGGACGAGGCGGCCGATCGGGCTGTCGCGATGTACCGCGTCGTCGGATCGCCGGGATACCCCCTCGACGAGCAATCGCTGCGCGAGCGGTCCCGGCAGGCCTACCGGCGCGGGGACGATCCGGCCGGCACCGCCCGCCAACTCGCGGCGATCCATGCCTCCGGTGATCGGACCGAGCGGCTGGCGGCGCTGACGGTGCCGACCCTGGTGCTGCACGGCCAGGACGATCCGCTGGTGCGGCTCAGCGGAGGAGAGGCCACCGCCGCGGCCGTGCCCGGGGCCACGCTGGTCACCTATCCCGGCATGGGGCATGACCTTCCGCGTGAGCTGTGGCCCGCGGTGACCGCCGAGATCCTGGCGCTGGCAGACTCCACGCGCTGACCGGTCGCGGGTACGCCCCGGCCGCACTCTTCCCGTCGCACAGCACGCTCCTGTACGCCGTACAGGAGGCTCCTGTACGGTGTTCAAGACAGCTGAGCAGTGTGGGAAGGAGACCGGTGGTGGAGGCCGCGGAAATCAGCCGGATCGATGCCGCGCACGTCTGGCATCCGTACGGTGGCTTCCCGTCGTCGACCACTCCTCGGGTGGTGACCGCCTGTCGCGGTGTCCGGCTGACCCTGGCCGACGGCACCGAACTGATCGACGGCATGAGTTCGTGGTGGGCGGCGGTGCACGGTTACGCCCACCCGGTCCTGGACGCGGCGGTGCGCGAGCAGCTGGGCGCGATGGCTCACGTGATGTTCGGCGGACTGACCCACGAGCCGGCGGCCGCTTTGGCGGCGCTGCTGGTCGAGTTGACACCGGAGCCGCTGAGCAAGGTCTTCTTCGCCGATTCTGGTTCGGTCTCGGTCGAGGTGGCCGTCAAGATGGCTGTCCAGTACCAGCGCAGTCGTGGCCGGCCGGCCAAACACCGGCTGCTGACCTGGCGGGGCGGCTATCACGGCGACACGCTGGCGCCGATGAGTGTGTGCGACCCCGACGGCGGAATGCACGCCATGTGGCGCGGTGTGCTGCCCGAGCAGGTGTTCGTCGAGGCGCCGCCGCCGGTGGACTGCGCGCACGGCGAAGC
Organism: Gordonia hirsuta DSM 44140 = NBRC 16056; assembly: GCF_000333015.1. GTDB lineage: Bacteria > Actinomycetota > Actinomycetes > Mycobacteriales > Mycobacteriaceae > Gordonia > Gordonia hirsuta. The sequence goes on from NZ_BANT01000002.1 coordinate 63,770, forward strand.
GGCCGCCTACGTGCGCATGCTCGAGACGGTGCTGGCCGACCGCCACGGCGAACTCGCCGCGGTGATCGTCGAGCCGGTGGTGCAGGGTGCCGGTGGAATGCGGTTTCATCCTCCACAGCTGATCGCCGATCTGCGCAGGTTGTGCGACACCTACGATGTGCTGCTGATCTGCGATGAGATCGCCACCGGATTCGGGCGCACCGGAGAACTGTTCGCCGTGGACCACGCCGGCATCAGCCCGGACATCCTGTGCGTGGGCAAGGCACTGACCGGCGGCTACCTCACGCTGGCCGCCACGATCACCACCGACGAGATCGCCGCGGTGATCAGCGCCGGCGAGGCCGGAGGCCTGGCACACGGACCCACCTTCATGGCCAATCCGCTGGCCTGCGCGGTGGCACGGGCCTCGCTGGGCCTGCTCGCCGACGGTGCCTGGCGCGCCCAGGTGGCCATGATCGGCCGGCGGCTGGAACGGGGCCTGGCACCGCTGCGCGCGGTGGCCGGTATCGCTCAGGTCCGCAGCTTCGGGGCCATCGGTGTGATCGAGCTGGATCGACCCGTCGACATGGTCGCAGCCACCGACGCCGCCGCGGCCGGGGGCGTGTGGCTGCGGCCCTTCGGGGACCTGATCTACGCCATGCCGCCCTATATCTGCACTCCCGCCGAGGTCGACGCCATCGCGGCGGCGATGGGTGCGGCCGCGCGGGCGAGCCTGGCCGCCGATCGGGCCACCGGACGGGTGAGCGCATGACCGCCGTCTATCCGTCCGTCGAGCAGCAGACCGCGCCGGCCGATGCCGGGCGCACCGATCCGCTGGCCTGGCTGGCTGCCGAAACCGCGGCGACCGCCGCCGCCGGACTGCACCGTGCGCCGATCGCGCGCCGATGCGACGGTCCGGCAGGTGACCGCTCGCAGCAGGGGCTGGTCGACGTCGCCTCCAACGACTATCTGGGATTGTCGACGCATCCGGAGGTGATCGCGGCCGGACAAGGCGCCCTGGCGCGCTGGGGCGCCGGATCGACCTCTTCGCGGCTGGTGGTGGGGACCACCCAGGCCCACCTGGACTTCGAAGATGCTCTCGCCGACTTTCTCGGTACCCCGGCCGCGCTGCTGTTCTCCTCGGGATACCTGGCCAACGTCGGTGCGATCACCGCCCTGGCCGGGAGCGAGGATCTGATCGTCAGTGACGGCGGGTCCCACGCCTCCCTGATCGACGGCTGCCGGCTGTCGCGGGCGCAGGTGGTGGTGGTACCGCGCGGTGACGTGCAGGCCGTTCGCGCCGCGCTGGCCGGCCACGCACGACGCCGCGCCCTGGTGGTCACCGACTCGATCTACAGCATCGACGGCCGCTGTGCGCCGATCGCCGAACTGTACGACGCCGCACAGGATTTCGGAGCGACCCTGCTGGTCGACGAGGCGCACGCCCTCGGCGTGCGCGGACCCGGCGGTCGCGGCGTGGTCGCCGAGGCAGGACTGTCCGGGGCGCCCGGACTGGTGGTGACCACCGTGGCCTCGAAATCGTTGGGCGCCCAGGGCGGCATCGTGGCCGGGCCGGCCCTGTTGCGCGAGCATCTGATCGATCGCGCCCGCAGCTTCATCTTCGATACCGGACTCAACCCGGCCGCCGTCGGCGCTGCACACCGGGCCCTGGAGATCCTGCGCGCCGACCCCGGGCTGCCGCAGCGCCTGCGCGCATCGGCGGATCTCTTTGCCCGGGCCGCCGGAGCCGAAGTCTCCGAATCCGCGGTGGTCTCGCTGATCGTCGGCGATCCGGCCGCGGCCGTAGCCGCCGCCCAATACTGCCGCGACCGGGGCATCCTGGTGGGCTGTTTCCGTCCGCCGTCGGTCCCCGCGGGCACCTCGAGGCTGCGGGTCACGGTGCGCGCCGATCTATCGGCCGCCGAGCTGACTCGGGTGGCAGAGGTGGTCGATACGGCACTGCGGCGGGTGGGTGCGCGATGAGCGACGGCGTTCTGGTGGTGACCGGAACTTCGACCGGTGTCGGCAAGACGGTGGCGGTGGCCGCGCTGGCGGCTGCGGCTGCGTCGGCCGGGGCCCGGGTCGCGGTGGTCAAACCCGCACAGACCGGCGTCGGTCCGCGGGAGCCGGGTGATCTGGCCGCGATCGCCGCACTGGTCGGTGACCTGCCGGCTGCCGAGATCGTCCGCTACCGCGAACCGCTGGCGCCGGAGACGGCCGCGCGCCGCGAGGGCTCGTCGTTCCTACGGCTCGAGCAGGTCCGCCGGACCGTCGATCAGATGCGCGCCCAGGCCGACCTGGTGCTGATCGAAGGCGCCGGCGGTGTGCTGGTGCGATTGGCCCCGGAGCTGACGGTGCTGGAGCTGGCCGGGGCGCTCGGCGCGCAGGTGGCGGTGGTGACCGATCCCGGCCTGGGCACCCTGAACCACACCGAACTGACCGTGGCGGCGCTGCGGGCCGCCGGCCGGGACGTCGCCGGCCTGATCATCGGCAGCTGGCCCGAGGACCCCGATCTGGCGATGCGCTGTAACGCCGAGGATCTGCCGCGGCTCACCGGCCTTCCGGTGCTGGCCACCCTGCCGGCCGGCGCCGGCGCTCTGCGCCCCGAAGACTTCCAGGCGGCGGCGCCGACCTGGTTCGCCCATCCCGTCGGCAGCCTGATCGCCGGCCGTTCCGTCCCGACCGAAGGAGAGATCCCATGACCACCACCGAAGCTCCGGTGACCACCGACCCGACCGCCCGCGACATCCTGGACGTGGCCCGCGAGCAGGTCCTCCAAGAGGGCCAGGCGCTGGGCTACGAACAGATCCTGCAGGTGCTGCAGCTGCCCGAAGGCCGGCTGCCGGAGCTGCTGGAGCTGGCGCACGACGTCCGGCTGCGCTGGTGCGGTCCGGAAGTCGAAGTCGAAGGCATCGTCTCGCTGAAGACGGGCGGCTGCCCGGAGGACTGCCACTTCTGCAGCCAGTCCGGACTGTTCACCTCCCCGGTGCGCAGCGCCTGGATCGACATCCCGGCGCTGGTGGAGGCAGCTAAGCAGACCGCCAAGACCGGGGCCACCGAGTTCTGTATCGTCGCGGCCGTCCGCGGCCCCGATCAGCGGCTGATGGCGCAGGTCGCCGCCGGAATCGAGGCGATCCGCGCCGAAGTCGACATCCAGATCGCCGCCAGTCTGGGCATGCTCACCCAGGAGCAGGTGGACCAGCTGCGCGATATGGGGGTGCACCGCTACAACCACAACCTGGAGACCGCGCGCAGCCACTTCCCGAACGTGGTCACCACCCACACCTACGACGAACGCTGGAAGACCCTGTCGATGGTGCGCGAAGCCGGTATGGAGGTCTGCTGCGGCGGCATCCTGGGGATGGGGGAGACGGTGGAGCAGCGCGCCGAGTTCGCCGCCGAACTGGCTGCCCTGGGACCCGACGAGGTTCCGCTGAACTTCCTCAACCCGCGCCCGGGCACCCCGTTCGGCGACCTGGACGTGCTGCCCCCGGCCGAGGCCCTCAAGTCCATCGCAGCCTTCCGGCTCGCCCTGCCGCGCACCATCCTGCGGTTCGCCGGGGGCCGGGAGATCACCCTGGGCGATCTGGGGGCCAAGCAGGGGATCCTCGGTGGCATCAACGCGGTGATCGTGGGGAACTATCTGACGACGCTGGGCCGGCCCGCCGAAGACGATCTGGATCTGCTCAACGATTTGAGCATGCCGATCAAGGCGCTCAACGACACCCTGTAAGCGCTCGGGCGCCGACCGGGCGGCCGGCAGAAGTCGGAGGGCCGCAGGTGCGGTCCGGGCGCCGGGGTAGCCTCGGTGACGCAAGCGAAGGAGAGCCTCGATGATCACCGTGCCCGGGCCGCTGGAACAGCCGCTGCGTTACGGCGTGCACACCGGCCAGCCGTTGGAGATGCAGGCACCCGAGGCGATACCGGCCGCGGCGAAGCTGGGCCTGGAACCGCCGCGATTCTGCGGTCAGTGCGGGCGCCGGATGGTGGTGCAGGTGCGGCCGGACGGCTGGGCCGCGCGCTGCTCCCGGCACGGCACGGTCGATTCGGCGGATCTGGGGCGACGGTGACCGGGGTGGAGTCCGGCAGGTCGCCGACGGGCCTGGAGTCCGCGGCCCCGCGCCGCCGCCGGCAGCCCTACGGGGTGCTGATCGGACTGGCCGTGCTGGGTGCGCTGGGCGGGGTGCTGTGGGCGTTCCTGGTGCCCACCGCCCAGGTCCGGGTGACCGCCGACGGGTCGGTGAGTCTGCCGCCGGCGCAACTGGCGCGACTGTTCGACGGGGTGGCGATCTTTGCGCTGCTGGCCTTCGGTCTGGGGCTGATCTGCGGGGCCGTGATCTGGTTCGCCCATCGGCAGGTGCGCGGCTGGTTCGGTCTGCTGACGGCCGTGGTGATGGCGCTGTTGTCGTCGTCGATCGCGATGGACGTGGGCCTGCGCGTGGCGCGGGCCCGCTATTCGGCGGACGACCCGTCCGCGCCGGGGGTCCGGCACCTGTTACCGGATCTGTGGCTCGAGGGTGCCGGCTGGAACTCCATGCCTGCGCCGTGGCTGCTGCTGACCTGTGCCCCGGGTCTGGCCGCACTGACCTACCTGATCCTGGCGGTGTCGGCCGCTGATACCGCGTGGCTGCGCGATGACGAACCGATGAGCGGACCGCCGCCGGAGGAGACTGCCGCGGTACCGGCGGACTGGACCTATCCGGGTGCTGCTCCAGGCCCGGCGATGCCGCCGCCGATGACGCCGATGCCGCCGCCGAGCGATCCGGCCGAACGGGCGGTCTGGGGCCCGCCGACGCCTGCCGGATCCCACCCGGTCACCGAGCCGGTCACGGAGGCGGACGAAGAGTGGCGAACTCGTCGGTAACCACCAACTCGTCGTCGGCGAAGGTGTAGAGCGCCGGCGGACGCCCGCCGCTGCGGCCGGTGCGGCCGACGGTGCCGGTAGAGACCACCACACCGCGGCGGGAGAGCACCCGCAGCAGATTCGTCGCATCGACGTGATGGCCGAGGGCGGCGGTGTAGATCTCGGAGAGCTCGGACATGGCGAACCGTTCCGGAGCCAGCGCGAACGCCAGATTCGTGTACGACAGCTTCCCCGCCAGCCGGCCCCGGGCCAGCTCGATCACCTCGGCGTGGTCGTAAACCAGCGCGGGGAGGGCATCGACGTCGAACCAAGCGGCGGTGGCGGCCGGATCGGCCGGCACATCGCGCGGGACCAGCCCGAGGTAGGTCGAGGCGATGGTGCGTTCCCGAGGTACCCGGTCCGGCGCCGAGAGCACTGCGAGCTGCTCCAGATGTGCGATCCGGGTCAGACCGGCCTGGGCGCCCAGATGCCGGCGCGCCGCAGCGGCCAGCGACTCCCGTTCCCCGATGTCACCGCCGGGGAGCGACCAGGTGGAGCCGCCCGGTGAGTGGTCCGGATCACCCGTCTGCTGCAATAGCACCTGCAGGGTGGGGCGCTGATCGGTCTCCGAACCTAGTTCGCCGACCTGAAAGACCGCGCTGAGCACCTCGACGGGAATGGACGTGGCCATGGGCGTGAGTCTAGGCGACCGGTCCGGCGGGAATGCGTCGGCGGCGACCGGTGTTACGATGACTGCATGAGTTTTCGACCGACGGTCGAAAACCTGTGTCGGAGCCAGCCCGCTCCGCCAGACCCTGAGATGGGAGACAGCCATGACCACAGTGGAGACCACCGTGCCCGAGATCACCCGGAGTGTGACCGATCTGGGCATGCCCGACCCGCGAGTCGAGATCCCGGCCGCCTACGGCGGTGTGGAGGCCGATGCGCAGTGGGCCGCGGAGATCAAGCGGCTGGCCAAGGCGCGCAATGCCGTCATCCTGGCGCACAACTACCAGTTGCCGCCGATCCAGGACATCGCCGACTATGTGGGCGATTCGCTGGCCCTGTCCCGGATCGCGGCCGAGGTCGAGGCCGACGAGATCATCTTCTGCGGCGTGCACTTCATGGCCGAGACCGCGAAGATCCTGGCCCCGGAGAAGCGCGTGCTGATCCCGGACGAGCGTGCCGGTTGCTCCCTGGCCGACTCGATCACCGCCGCGGATCTGCGCGAGTGGAAGGCCGATTACCCCGACGCCATGGTGGTCTCGTATGTGAACACCACCGCCGAGGTGAAGGCGCTGACCGACATCTGCTGCACCTCGTCGAACGCGGTCGACGTGGTCGCCTCGATCGACCCGGACACCGAGGTGCTGTTCCTGCCGGACCAGTTCCTGGGAGCGCACGTCAAGCGTGAACTCGGCCGCGACAACATCCACATCTGGGCCGGCGAGTGCCACGTGCACGCCGGGATCAACGGCGACGAGCTGACCGAGCAGAGCGATAGCCACCCGGACGCGGATCTGTTCATCCATCCCGAATGCGGATGCGCCACCTCGGCGATCTACCTGGCGGGAGAGGGTGTGGTGCCCGAGGAGAAGGTGAAGATCCTGTCCACCGGCGGCATGATCGAGGCCGCTCGGGAGACCGATGCGAAGCAGGTCCTGGTCGCCACCGAGGTCGGCATGCTGCACCAGCTGCGCAAGGCCGCTCCGGATGTGGACTTCCAGCCGGTCAATCCGCGGGCGGCCTGCCCGTACATGAAGATGATCACCCCGGCCGCGCTGCTGCGCTGCCTCACCGAGGGCAAGGACGAGGTCCTGGTGTCTCCCGAGACCGCCGAGCGGGCCCGGCTGTCGGTGCAGCGGATGATCTCCATCGGTAATCCCGGCAGTGGTGAATGAGCCGGTGACCGGTACCTTCATCGGGCAGACCGGCCCCGGCGGGGACCTGACCCTGCCGGTGACCGAGGAACTGCTGGCGCTGATCGCCACCGCACTCGACGAGGATCTACGGTACGGCCCCGATATGACGACGCTGGCCACGGTGCCGGCCGAGACGGTGGCCGATGCGCGGATCGTCAGCCGTCAGCACGGGGTGATCGCCGGTCTGCCCGTGGTCCGAGCTGTGCTGGATCTGGTGATCGGCGGCGACAACTACGTCGTCACCGAAGAAATGAGCGACGGCTCGGTGGTCGCGCCGGGGCAGACGGTGCTGGCCCTGCGCGCCCCGGCGACCTCCCTGCTGACCGCCGAACGTACGGCGCTGAATCTGCTGTGCCACCTGTCCGGGATCGCCACGACCACCGCAGCATGGGTGGCTGCGGTCGAAGGCACCGGCGCCAAGATCCGCGATTCGCGGAAGACACTGCCAGGACTGCGGTTCCTGCAGAAGTACGCTGTCCGCGCCGGCGGCGGGGTCAACCACCGGATGGGTCTGGGTGATGCCGCGCTGATCAAGGACAACCACGTCGTCGCCGCCGGGGGTGTGGCCAAAGCGCTGGCGGCCGTGCGCGCGGCCGCCCCCGATCTGCCGGTCGAGGTGGAAGTGGATTCGCTGGCTCAGTTCGACGAGGTGCTCGCCCTGGAGCCGCAGCTGGTGCTGCTGGACAACTTCGAGCCCTGGGAGACGCAGATGGCGGTGCAGCGCCGCGATACGCGCTCGCCGGCGACCCTGCTGGAATCCTCCGGCGGACTGACCCTGGATATGGCGATGGACTACGCCCGCACCGGGGTGGACTATCTGGCAGTGGGCGCCCTGACCCACTCGGTCACGGTGCTGGATCTGGGCCTGGACTGGTAGTCCCGATCCTCGCGCTGGTCCTGGCCTTCGCGGTGAACCAGGTGTACGTCAGCAAGACCGGCAAGACGCTGATCCCGGGTCTGGCCCTGCGCTCGGCCGACGACCCCGGTCCCGATTCGTTCACCAACTCGGTGGCACTGGTGAACAAAACCCAGCCGGCCCTGACTCAGGTCAGCACCGCCGAGAGCAACGGGGTCCGCGCGGTCAACGGCACCGATCCCGGCCTGTACGCCACCACCGGCACGGCCTCTTGCGATGCGGCTTCGCTCGGCAATCAGCTCGCCGCCAATCCGGCCGCCGCGCGCGCCTGGGCCGGTGTCCAGGGGATTCGCACCAGTGACATCCCCTGGTACCTCGACTCCCTGACGCCGGTCGTGCTGACCGCAGACACCTGGGTGACCGACTACTCCTACCGCAGCGGCAATGCCGTGGCCTATCAGGCGGTCCTGCAGTCGGGGACCCCGGTCTTCGTCGACGCCGCCGGTGTTCCCCGCGTCGTCTGCGCCTGCGGCAACCCGCTGCGTCCCCCGGCCGCCGCCCCGATCGGTGGCTACCGGATTACCGGGAACCGCTGGCCCGGCTACACGGTGAACACCACCTACCGGGTCACCTACAACAACACTTACGTCACCAACCAGACGATCGTGAACCAGGCCCCGCCGGCCCCGGCGGCCGCCCCCGTCCTGCGGCTGATGGATCTGCGCAGCGACGTGCTCGTCGAGCAGCCCGTCGGCGGGATCCTGGAGCTTCCCGCCCAGCGGCCCAGCGACGTGCCGGACTTTCGGGCCCTGGCCGTCAGCAACAATCAGGCACCGGTTCTTCGCGACGAAGGAGGCGGCGCAGGCGCAGGGGCTGGCCGCCGCCGACTCGGACGAACCCGCCGAGGCCATGAAGCAGCGGGCCGCCCAGAACGGTAACCAGCCTGTCAGCGACCAGCCGTCCGGCACGGATCCCACCGATGCGACCCAGTCGTCGGCATCTGAGTCCAGCGGAGCGTCCAGCAGCGCCGCCGCCGGTTCGTCGGCGGAGGTCCCGACGACCGAGCCGACCGTCTTCCTCGGAACCGGGGATGCGCTCGGCAAGCTGGTGTATCGGGAGAAGGACGGCCGCACCGTGACCTGCACGCTTCCGAGCGTCTTCACCTCGACCACGGTCGAGGCGACCGAAAGCGACTGCACTCTGGTCTTCAAGCGCGAGGACCTGCTGGACTCCCGGGTCACCGCGGCCGTCACTGTCGATCGCGCCCGGGTCTGGAAGATCACACCGGTCAACGAGTCGACGCCGATCGAGGTGATCCAGGCGCAGTGGCAGACCTCGGTGACCTCCACGACGACCACGGCCCTCGAGCGGACCGAGGCTCCGCCGGCACAGTCGTCGACGCCCGAGGCGCCGCCGGCGGAGCGGTCGATGGAGGTGACGACGCCGTCCCCGACGCCGCCCACCGAGGCGCCGACCGAGGAGCCTGCATCCTCGTCCGCTGCGGTGCCGTCGGCCTGATGACCGACGGGCGGCAACCCGACCAAGACGATGGTGCCGCCGCAGCGAGCCATCCCGATCGCCTGACCGAACGCCTGCGGGTGCACGGCCCGTCACCAGCACGCCGTGCGCCCCGTCGGTCTGCTCCAGAAATCGCGCGAATCGGTGCGGCTTCGGGTCAGCGGTGGCGGGTGGTCAGCGCCGACCGGATCGCGGCAGGTCCGTGCAGAACGGCGCGGGCGAAATCGGACAGGTGCGGATCCGGCTCCGAGCGGAGCGGGCATCCGGCGGTCCCGCCGGGGGATCCGAGGGAATCCAGGACGTCGTGGATCGGTGCGACGATGCCGTGAACGGTGTCCCGATCGAAGTCGGCGCTGCGGTCGCGCGGGCGCCAGCCGCAGACGCCCAGGGCGAACGCGATGTCCCGCCAGCTCTGGTCGTCGTACCGGTGGATCGGCGGGCGGTCGGCACAGGTCAGCAGCAGCGCGGTGGCGGCAACCTGGGCACCGGGGGTGAGCCCGGTGAGGATCCGGGTGGTCAGCGCCGCCCACAACTGGGTCGGCGAACCGGCGGCCCGCTCGCCGTGGCCGGTACGGACCAGCCGACCGTGCAGGGGGCGCACCAGCCCCAGCCGGGTCGCGGCGCGGTGCAGCGTGGGGATAGCTGCCGCGGCCGGTTCCCGGGGTGTCTGCTGCGGGCGCGGGCGGTCCCAGTCGAGTACGGCCACAGCATCGTCGACGACCGCCGACGGCAGGCGGCCGTTCGCGGTCAGCGGGAGGCCGTCGGTGCCGACCGCCTCCAGGAACCAGCCGAAGGGCGCCGTCAGCTGCGCACGCACCTGCGCGGACACCTGGACCGGCTCGAGCAGCCCGGTGCGGTAGACGTACCGGCGGAACTCCGAGCGGGCACCGGCCGGCAGGTTCGCCGCGAAATCGGCCAGCAGCGCCTCGGGCGCCAGATCACCGGGTCCGCGCAGATCGTCGGCCAGCACCAGACCCGACAGATCGTGCGGATCGCGCTCGTCGGCCCGAAAGCCGAACGCCAGATCCAGTTCGGCCTGGGCGGCACCGGCATCGAACAGGTCCGGATCGGGAGTGAACCACGGGCCGGTGACTGCGCGCACCCAGTCGGCGACCACCGCGTGGTCGGGGTGCTCCGGATCTGCCAGGACGGCGAGTTTCTCGGCGTAACCGCGGGGACCTCCGGAACCTTCGATCGGTCCGCGGCCGGTACCGCCGAGCACGCTGACCGGTCGCGGGCTGCCCAGGGCGGCGGTGGGCGCCGAGCCGGTGAGACGATGACCCCAGCGGTCGTGAGGGTCATAGTCGTACCAGAGGGGACCGTCGGCCAGGGCCGCGGCGACGGGCATCTGATCCTCCGGCTCGAGCCGGCCGTGCCCGTTGCCGAACAGATGCGGCTGCTCCTCCCGCCAGTCGAAGACGATCTGCAGGGCGGTGTGCAGTTGCGCCAGCGACAGCTCGCCGTCGACCTGCAGATCCCGGGTGATCGGCGGCTCGGCCTCCTCGAGCTCGACGTGCAACGTGATCAGCGACGAAGCCATGGTCACGAGCCTAACCGCCGCAGGCTTGTGGTCTGGACCCAGGAGACGTGACGGTAAGCAGACCGGGCGGTCAAGGCGCGGTGGTCAAGGCACGGTGGTCAGAGTGAAAGCGTCGTCGCCCACCGACGGCATATCGGCGTTCGGCAGCTGCGTCCGGGCCAGCCCGGGATCGCGCTGCACCCGGACGGTCTGGCACATGCGGAAATCGGGCAGGCCCAGCTGCGGTGCGGCGGCGCAGTCCTGGTGGAAGTGGTCGCTGATCTTGATCACGTACACCGCCAGACCATCGGGGGTGCGGAAGACGACCACGTCGGTGTCACCGGTGGCGGCCACCTGCGCCTGGCTGCGGGCCACCTCGATCCCGACCGTCAGCGGGGCGCCGGTCCCGGCGGCCCGGCGCAGCGCGGTCACGAACGGATCGGACTCACCGGGCACGATCACCCCGTTGACCGATGACGGCGCCGGTGCGATCGTGCCGGCGGCGGCCGAGGACGGCGGGCCGGGGGAGGCGAACACCGTGGTCACCTCGGTGACGACGCTGGGTGCGGTGCCGGTGGCGGTCCGCCCGCCCGGATCCGGCGAACTGCAGCCCGACAGGAGGGCGGCGGCGGTGAGCGCGAAACCGGTGACGGACAGGATCGTCGTACGACGCATTCTTCAGGGCTCCTTCGGTGGTCGATTCCGAGCCTAGCTGGCCTTTCGCATGAGGTCTGGGTCTCAGCGCGGCGGTGCGCACGAAATCATCTGGCGATCACCGCATATCCTGGACGGGTACACATTTGCGTCCAGAACTGGAGTATCCGTTTCATGCTCGCCAGAACCGACCTGCGCGGCGCCGACGTCACGCTGAGCCAGCTGCGTCGTGCCCTGCCGCGCGGTGGCACCGACATCAACTCCGTCCTGCCGGTGGTCACACCGGTGGTGGAGGCGGTCGCCGAACACGGGGCCCAGGCGGCACTGGACTACACCGCACAGTTCGACAAGGTCCGGCCCGCGTCGGTGCGGGTCCCGGCCGAGGTCATCGCCGATGCCCGCCGGCAGCTGGATCCGCAGGTCGCCGCCGCACTGGAGGAGGCGATCCGCCGGGCACGGCTGGTCCACGCGGCGCAGCGGCGGCAGACCACCGTGACCCAGGTGGTCCCCGGCGGCAGCGTCGCCGAGAAGTGGATTCCCGTCGGGCGCGTGGGCCTGTACGTTCCCGGCGGAAACGCGGTCTATCCCTCGTCGGTGGTGATGAACGTGGTCCCGGCCCAGGAGGCCGGTGTCGGTTCGCTGGTGGTCGCCTCACCGGCGCAGGCGGATTTCGGTGGCTGGCCGCACCCGACGGTGCTGGCCGCCTGTGCGCTGTTGGGCGTCGACGAGGTCTGGGCGGTCGGCGGGGCCCAGGGCGTGGCGCTGCTGGCCTACGGCGGCACCGACACCGACGGGCGCGAGCTGGACCCGGTCGACCTGATCACCGGGCCCGGCAACATCTACGTGACCGCGGCCAAACGCCTGGTGCGCGGGGTGGTCGGCATCGACTCGGAGGCCGGACCCACCGAGATCGCGATCCTGGCCGACGACTCCGCCGATCCGGCCGTCGTCGCCGCCGACATGATCAGCCAGGCCGAACACGACGTCCTGGCCGCGTCGGTGCTGGTCACCGACAGCGCCGGGCTGGCCGATGCCGTGGATGCGGCCGTCGCCGAACAGGCCGCCGCCACCAAACACGCCGAGCGGGTCGCCGCCGCACTGAGCGGACCCCAGTCGGGCATCGTCCTGGTCGACGACCTCGAGACCGGTCTGCGGGTGGTCGACGCCTACGCCGCCGAGCACCTGGAGATCATGACCCGCGATGCCCAGGCGGTGGCCGACCGTGTCACCAGTGCCGGGGCGATCTTCGTCGGCCCCTATTCGCCGGTGAGCCTGGGCGACTACTGCGCCGGGTCCAACCATGTACTGCCCACCTCGGGGTCGGCACGCTACTCCTCGGGACTGTCGGTGCAGAGCTTCCTGCGCGGGGTGCACGTGATCGACTACGACCGCGATGCGCTCGCCGATATCGCCGACCGGGTGGTCACCCTGGCGCAGGCCGAAGACCTGCCCGCCCACGGCGAAGCCGTCCAGGCACGGTTCGGGGGTGCCCGATGAGCACACCGGGCCGCGATACGACGCTGGCCGAGCTGCCGATCAGGGACGACCTGCGCGGGAAGAGCCCGTACGGGGCACCGCAGCTGCCGGTGTCGGTGGTGCTCAACACCAACGAGAACCCGCACCCGCCGAGTCAGGCCCTCGTCGACGACATCGCCGAGGCCGTCCGTGACTGCGCCGGGGCACTGCACCGCTATCCCGACCGTGACGCGGTGGCCCTGCGCACCGACCTGGCCGACTACCTCGGCGAGATCACCGGGGTGGAGCTGACCTACCAGAATCTGTGGGCGGCCAACGGATCCAACGAGATCCTGCAGCAGGTCCTGCAGGCCTTCGGCGGGCCCGGCCGCAGCGCCCTGGGCTTCACGCCGTCGTATTCGATGCACCCGATCATCTCCGACGGCACGCAGACCACCTGGCTCGATGCGAAGCGGGCCGCCGATTTCAGTCTGGACGTGGAGTATGCGCTCGGCGAGATCACGGCGCGGGCGCCGGATGTGGTCTTCGTGACCTCGCCGAACAATCCGACCGGCGGTTCGATCACCATCGATGATCTGCGTCGCGTCCTGGAGGCTGCACCGGGCATCGTGATCGTCGACGAGGCCTACGGAGAGTTCTCCGACCAGCCCAGTGCGGTGACCCTGATCGACGAGTATCCGGCCAAGCTGATCGTCTCGCGCACCATGAGCAAGGCCTTCGCCTTCGCCGGTGGCAGACTCGGCTACCTCGCGGCGGCACCGGCGATGATCGATGCGCTGCAGTTGGTGCGGCTGCCGTACCACCTGTCGGTGCTCACCCAGGCCGCCGCCCGCGTAGCGCTGCGGCACAGCACCGAGACACTGGCCGGGGTCGCGGCGATCGTCGCTGAACGCCGCCGCGTGGTGGCCGCCCTGACCGGGATGGGGTACGACGTGGTGCCCTCGGACGCCAACTTCATCCTGTTCGGCGATTTCGCCGATGCACCCGCCAGCTGGCAGCACTACCTCGACCACGGCGTGCTCATCCGCGACGTCGGCATCGCGCATCGCCTGCGTGCGACGATAGGATTGCCCGCCGAGAACGACGTCTTCCTCGATGTCAGCCGCAACCTGGCGGCAACCGACCGAAAGGCCCTGGCATGAGTCGCATCGCCCGCATCGAGCGGACCACGCGCGAATCGTCGATCGTCGTCGAGATCGATCTGGACGGCACCGGCAAGACCGACATCTCCACCCGGGTGCCGTTCTTCGACCACATGCTGACCGCCTTCGGCGCGCACGGCGGTTTCGATCTGACCGTGCAGGCGGTCGGCGATATCGAGATCGAGGCGCACCACACCGTCGAGGACACGATGATCGTGCTCGGCCAGGCGATCGCCGAAGCCCTCGGCGACAAACGGGGCATCCGCCGCTTCGGTGACGCCTGGATCCCGATGGACGAGACGCTCGCGCAGGCGATCGTCGACGTCTCCGGCCGTCCGTACTGTGTGTTCACCGGCGAACCCGACCAGATGCTGACCACCGTGATCGGCGGCTACTCCGGCAGTGACAAGGGACCGGTCACCGCGTACGCGACCGTCATCAACCAGCACGTCTGGGAGTCGCTGGCGCTCAACGCCCGGATCGCGCTGCATGTGCGAGTGCTCTACGGCCGCGATCCGCACCACATCACCGAAGCAGAGTTCAAAGCCGTCGCCCGTGCCCTGCGCGCGGCCGTCGAACCGGATCCGCGGATCACCGGGATCCCGTCGACCAAGGGAACTCTGTGACGGGGCGACCCCGCGTCGTTCTCCTCGACTACGGATCCGGGAACGTCCGTTCGGCGCAGCGCGCGCTCGAGCGGGCCGGCGCCGAGGTGGAGGTCACCACCGACTTCCAGGCCGCCCTGGCCGCCGACGGACTGCTGGTGCCCGGCGTCGGTGCCTTCGCCGCCTGCATGCAGGGTCTGCGCGCGGTCGGCGGCGACCGCATCATCGGCCGGCGGCTGGCCGGCGGACGCCCGGTCCTGGGCATCTGCGTGGGTATGCAGGTGCTGTTCGAGACCGGCGACGAATTCGGTGTCCAGACGCAGGGGTGCGGCGAGTGGCCCGGCACGGTGACTCGGCTGCCGGCCCCGGTGCTGCCGCACATGGGCTGGAACACCACCGCCCAGCCCGCGGACTCGCAGATGTTCGCCGGACTCGATGCCGATGCGCGGTTCTACTTCGTCCATTCCTATGCCGTCCAGGAGTGGACGATGGACTCGACCGGATCGCCGTTGACCGCCCCGAAGCTGGCCTGGACCGACTACGGTGCGCCGTTCGTGGCGGCGGTGGAGAACGGTCCGCTGTGGGCGACACAGTTCCATCCGGAGAAGTCCGGTGATGTCGGTGCGACGCTGTTGCACAACTGGGTCCGGTCGCTGTGAACCGCGACGCCGATGCCGATGCCGCCGACAACTTCTCGTTCGGACGGCTGATCGCCCGTTCGCTGGGCGCCGCGGTCCTGGTGCTGGCGGTGGCGGTGCCGTTCATCTGGTGGACCGCACAGGAGCACACCACCGTGGCCCTGGGGATCGCCGTCGGCGCCCTGCTGGTGATGATTGTGGTGATGGTGCTGGTCGCCCGTCATGAACTCCGGCACGTGCAGGCCGAGATCGACCGGCTCAAAGACAAGAAGCGAGAGAAGTGAGGCCCACCGTGGCGCAGACCCTGGAACTCCTGCCTGCCGTCGACATCGTCGACGGTCAGGCCGTCCGACTGGTGCAGGGTGCTGCCGGTTCGGAGACCTCCTACGGCACCCCGCGCGATGCGGCGCTGGCGTGGGAGCGTGACGGCGCCGAATGGATCCACATGGTGGACCTGGATGCGGCTTTCGGCCGCGGCGACAACCGCGCACTGATCGCACAGGTGGCCGCGGAACTGAACCTGAAGCTGGAACTGTCCGGCGGCATCCGCGACGACGCCTCCCTGGCCGCGGTGCTCGCCACCGGCTGCACCCGGGTCAACCTGGGCACTGCGGCCATCGAGGATCCCCAGTGGTGCGCCAAGGCGATCGCCGAACACGGCGAGAAGATCGCCGTCGGACTGGACGTACTGCGCGATGAGGCCGGTGTGTACCGGGTGCGCGGGCGCGGCTGGGTCACCGAAGGCGGCGAGATCTGGGAGGTGCTGGACCGGCTGAACAACGACGGATGCGCCCGTTACGTGGTCACCGATGTGAGCAAGGACGGAACCCTGACCGGTCCCAACCTGGAACTGCTCGAAGAGGTCGCCCGGCGCACCGACGCCCCGGTCGTGGCCTCCGGCGGCATCTCCGAATTGGCCGACCTGGTGGCCATCGCCGAACTCGTGCCGCTGGGCATCGAGGGCGCCATCATCGGTAAGGCCCTGTATGCGGGCCGGTTCACTCTGCCCGAAGCGCTGGCGGCCGTCGCCGCCACACCATGACCGACGGCGTCGGCCTCGACCTGCCCGGCCTGCTGGCCGTGGCGGTGGAGATCCTCGACGCGGCGACCCCGGAATTCCTGGCCGGTGCAGGCGCGCCCAGCGCGATCGCCAAGGGCGGCACCGATTTCGCCACCGAAATGGATCTGACGCTGGAGCGGTACTTCCAACGGGAATTGGAGGGCCGCACCGGAATCCGTGTCCACGGCGAGGAGTTCGGCGGACCGGACCCGACCGCCGGTGCCGTGTGGCTGGTCGACCCCATCGACGGCACCTTCAACTACTCCATCGGCCTGCCGATGACCGCGATGCTGGTGGCGCTGGTGGTCGACGCCGAGCCGGTGATCGGACTGACCTGGGTGCCCCGGCTCGGGCAACGCTTCGCGGCCTACCGCGGCGGCCCGCTGCTGATCGACGGGCAGCCGGCGACCTCGCCGATCTCGGAGCTGCCCGGGCTGCACTCGGCGGCCATCGGCTACTCCTCCTCCCGGGCCGACGCCCGCGGGATCTTCCCCGGGGCCGAACGGGCGTGGGTGCAGGACCAGATCGCCCGCCGCGACGCGCGCATCCGCATCCACGGGTGCACCGGTTTCGATATGGCCTACGTGGCCGCCGGACACCTGGCCGGGGCGATCTCCTACGGCCGCCACCCGTGGGATCACGCCGCCGGGGCGGTGCTGGTGCGGGCCGCCGGTGGAGTGGCCACCGACATCTTCGGCCGCCCGTGGACCACTGCGACGGCGTCGTTGGTGACCGGCGAACCGGGCGTGCACGCCGAACTGCTGGACGTGCTCTCCGGCGGAGAATGGCCGCTGCCGCGCACCCTGACCTTTCCGCCGTGAGGCGCCGCCGTGCGCGGCCGCCCCGCCGGCGGGCATGATCGTCTCCAAGACCGAACCGACCGAGAGGTGTAACCCATGAGCCTGGCCGTACGAGTGATTCCGTGCCTGGACGTCGACGGCGGCCGGGTGGTGAAAGGCGTCAATTTCGCGAATCTGCGCGACGCCGGCGACCCGGTGGAACTGGCCGCCCGCTACGACGCCGAAGGCGCCGACGAGCTGACCTTCCTGGATGTGACCGCCTCCAGCTCGGGCCGGGCCACGATGGTCGACGTGGTGCGCGCGGCCGCCGACCAGATCTTCATCCCGCTCACCGTCGGCGGCGGGATCCGCACCGTCGACGACGTCGACCTGATGCTGCGGTCGGGGGCCGACAAGGTCAGCGTCAACACCGCGGCCATCGCCCGGCCCGAGGTACTCGAAGAGATGAGCCGGCGGTTCGGGTCCCAGTGCATCGTGCTGTCGGTCGACGCGCGCACGGTTCCCGCGGGGCAGGAGCCGACCACCTCGGGCTGGGAGGTCACCACACATGGCGGCCGCCGGGGCACCGGAATCGATGCGGTCGAATGGGCCCGCCGCGGGGAAGAGCTCGGGGTCGGTGAGATCCTGCTGAACTCGATGGACGCCGACGGCACCAAAGAAGGTTTCGATCTGGCGATGCTGCGGGCCGTGCGGTCGGCGGTCTCGATCCCGATCATCGCCAGCGGCGGGGCGGGGAAGGCCGCGGACTTCCCGCCGGCGGTCGCCGCCGGCGCCGATGCCGTGCTGGCCGCCTCGGTCTTCCACTTCGGAGAGCTGACCGTCGGTCAGGTCAAGGACGCCATGGCCGCCGAAGGCATCACGGTCCGCACCGCACACGACTAGACCCGACACCGCCCCGGACCTGCGGTACACCGTAGCGTTGTGGTCATCAGGCGGCCACGCGACCGGACATCTCAGACAGGACATCACATGGCACTGCCCGACCACCTCGCCGCCGGACTCAAACGCAATGCGGACGGCCTGTTCGCCGCCATCGCCCAGGAACGCGGGACCGGCCGGGTCCTGATGATGGCCTGGATGGACGACGAGGCCCTCGAGCGCACGCTGGCCACCCGCCGCGCCACCTACTATTCGCGTTCGCGCGGGCAGCAGTGGGTCAAGGGGGAGACCAGCGGACACGTCCAGTACGTGCACGAGATCGCCCTCGACTGCGACGGCGATACGCTGCTGTTGACGGTCGACCAGACCGGGGCGGCCTGCCACACCGGCAACCACAGCTGTTTTGACACCCCGCCGCTGGAGTTCGGGGTACCGGTCGACACCGATCACAGCCCTCACCCCCAGACCGACTAGAGGAAGGACGCAGCCATGCCGCTGATCCAGATCTCCCAGACCCCGGGTCTGTCCGACCGGGTCAAGAACGAGACCATCGCCGCAGTGACCGAAGCCTATGCGCGCGCCACCGGTAAGAATCCGGATTCGGTGTGGGTCACCATCACCGAGGTCCCGCGCACCCAGTGGGGCGTCGGCGGGGTTCCGCTGGGATGAGTGCCTCGTCGTCGCCCAGCGCCGGAACCGGACCGGAGACGACCACCCTCGAGGTCTTCCTCGAGTTGGCGGCCGATCACCGCGTCGTGCCGGTGACCCGCCGGCTCCTCGCCGATTCGGAGACGCCGCTGTCGGCGTACCGCAAACTGGCCGGCGAGCGGGAGGGCACCTTCCTGCTCGAATCGGCGCAGAACGGCCAGTCGTGGTCGCGGTGGAGTTTCATCGGCGCGGGATCGCCGTCGGCGCTGACCGTCGTCGACGGCCAGACGCACTGGTGGGGGACCGTGCCGCAGGGCGCACCGACCGACGGTGATCCACTGGCCGCCCTGGCCGAGTCGCTGCGTCTGCTCAAAACCGATCACCTCCCCGGCTTGCCGCCGCTGACCGGCGGTTTCGTCGGCTTCATGGCCTACGATTTCGTGCGCCGGCTGGAACGACTGCCCGAGACCACCGTCGACGATCTCGGTCTGCCCGATATGTGCTGGCTGCTGGTGGCAGACTTGGCCGCCTTCGATCACCATGAGGGCACCATCACGCTGATCGCCAACGCGATCAACTTCGACGGCAGCGATGCGCGCGCCGAGCAGGCCTACCACGATGCCGTCGCACGCCTGGATGCGATGACGGCGGCGCTGGCCGCGCCGGCACCCTCGACGGTGTCGAGCTTCTCGCGGCCCGAACCGGACTACACCAGCCAGCGTTCGCTGGAGGACTACCGGCAGATCGTGGCCGGACTGGTGGAGCAGATCGAGGCCGGCGAGGCCTTCCAGGTGGTGCCGTCGATGCGCTTCGAGATGGCCACCGACGCCGACCCGATCGACGTCTACCGGGTGCTGCGCGCGTCCAATCCGAGCCCGTACATGTACCTGCTGCGGCTGCCCGGGATCGGAGACACCGGCGTGGGGGCCCGGCCGTTCAGCATCGTCGGCTCCTCGCCGGAGGCGCTGGTGACGGTCTCCGACGGGACGGCCACCACCCATCCGATCGCCGGGACCCGCTGGCGCGGAGCCACCGAGGAGGAAGACCAGCTGCTGGCCAAGGGGCTGTTGGAGGACGAGAAGGAGAACTCCGAGCACCTGATGCTGGTGGATCTGGGCCGCAACGATCTGGGCCGGGTCTGCGAACCCGGCACGGTGCGGGTCACCGACTATCGGCGCGTTGAGCGATACAGCCACGTGATGCACCTGGTCTCGACGGTGTCGGGGCAGCTGCGCGACGAATGCCAAGCCCTGGATGCGGTGACCGCCTGTTTTCCGGCCGGCACCTTGACCGGCGCACCGAAAGTACGGGCGATGGCACTGATCGACGAGAACGAGATCACCCGGCGCGGCCTGTACGGCGGCATCGTCGGCTATCTGGACTTCGCCGGCGACGCCGACACCGCGATCGCGATCCGCACCGCCCTGATGACCGAGGGCCGGGCCTTCGTCCAGGCCGGCGGTGGCGTGGTGGCTGACAGCGACGCCGAATACGAGTTCAACGAAGCCCGCAACAAGGCGATGGCGGTCCTCAAGGCGATCGCCGCAGCGGGCACCATGACCCCGGTAGGAGAGCGACCGTGAACCCTGACAATCCCGCCGGTGACACTCCCCGCGGTGATGACCCCGCCGGTCAGACCGCTGCCGACCCGACGGCGGCCGGCGAATCAGCGGTTCGGCCCGGTCGGCGGGCGCAGGGTGTCGCCGCGATCTTCCTGATCGCCGCGGCGGCCCTGCTGTGGGCCGCCTCGCGGATGACCTGGGCGCAGGTCTATGCCGAGGACGGCCTCGGTGCGCCACGCATCTTCGATGTTCTCGGGGCGGACTGGAGCCCCTGGCTGCTGGCGATCGCGCTGTTCTTCCTGGCTGCCCTCGCCGTGCAGTTCGTGCTGCACGGCGTGTGGCTGCGGGTGGTGGCGGCGCTGATCGCGTTGGGCGGTGTGGCCGTGGCGGTCCCGGCGATCTCGCTGCTGAGCAGCGGCGACAACAATCTGTACGCCGCCGAGGTGATCGACTATCCGGCCCGCTACGAGGTGGTGGCGGTCACCACCTCCGGCGGCGCCGGTCTGGTGACGCTGACTGCTGCGGTGTGCGCGGTGATCGGTGCTTTCATGATGGCGCGGTCGGCTGCGGGCGGAGTCAAGATGTCGTCGAAGTACGCTTCGCCGGCGGCGCGCCGTGCCGAACTGGAGCAGCGGGTCTTCGCCGAGCGGGATGCCCGGATCGCCGATGCCGCAGCGGCTCCCACCGAACGCGAGTTCTGGGATGCCCTCGACGAGGGCGTCGACCCGACCGACGAGCGACCCTGAGCGTCGGCGCGTCCAGACGGGTCTCTAGGCTGAGGGTCACAGTTGACGGCAACAATGTGGAAGGGACGGCTCCAGTGACTGGCGGCACGGTTCTCGACTCGATCATCGAGGGAGTCAAGGCTGACGTCGCGGCGCGCGAGGCAGTTCTCGATCTGGCCGCGGTGAAGAAGGCGGCCGAGGCCGCCGCCCCACCCCGCGATGCCACCGCGGCCCTGCTGCAGCCGGGAATCGGTGTCATCGCCGAGGTCAAGCGCGCCAGCCCCTCCAAGGGCGAGTTGGCCAATATCGCTGATCCGGCCGATCTGGCCCGCGCCTACGAGGCCGGCGGCGCCCGGATCATCAGTGTCCTGACCGAGGAGCGTCGTTTCCACGGCAGCCTGGCAGATCTGGATGCGGTCCGCGCGGCCGTGGACATCCCGATCCTGCGCAAGGACTTCATCGTCGGGCCGTACCAGATTCACGAGGCCCGCGCGCACGGCGCCGACGTGATCCTGCTGATCGTGGCCGCACTGGAGCAGAAGGCACTGGTCTCCCTGCTCGACCGCACCGAGTCGCTCGGCATGACTGCTCTGGTCGAGGTGCACACCGAAGAGGAAGCCGACCGGGCACTGGAAGCCGGCGCCACCGTGATCGGTGTGAACGCGCGCAACCTGAAGACACTCGAGGTGGACCGGGACTGCTTCGGTCGCATCGCACCCGGACTGCCGTCCAAGTGCATCAAGATCGCCGAGTCCGGTGTGCGCGGTCCCGCCGATCTGCTGGCCTACGCCGGTGCCGGCGCCGACGCCGTGCTGGTCGGTGAGGGCCTGGTCACCAGCGGCGATCCGCGCCAGGCGGTCTCGGATCTGGTGACCGCCGGCACGCATCCGTCGTGCCCCAAACCTTCGCACTGACCCACCGCGGGGCCATCGTCTCGGCGACGGGGCCCGCCACACCGAAGGATCCCGCCACACCCGAGGATCACCGACTCACCGAAGGGCAACACCGGCGTGACGCAGAACCGTTTTCCCCGTGCCAGCGACGGCATCGCCCAGCGTTCACCGCTGGGCCCCGATGAACTCGGGCACTGGGGTGTCTACGGCGGACGGCACGTACCCGAAGCCCTGATGGCCGTCATCGAAGAAACGACGACGACCTACGAGAAGCTGCGCAACGACGACGAGTTCTTCGCCGAACTCGATGCTCTGGCCCGCGACTACACCGGCCGCCCGTCGCCGCTGTATGAGGCGACGCGCCTGTCGGAGGTCGCCGGCGGCGCCCGGATCTTCCTCAAGCGGGAGGATCTGAACCACACCGGTTCACACAAGATCAACAACGTCCTGGGTCAGGCGCTGTTGGCGAAGCGGATGGGCAAGACCCGGGTCATCGCCGAGACCGGCGCCGGCCAGCACGGTGTCGCCACGGCCACCGCCTGCGCGCTGCTCGGACTGGAATGCGTCATCTACATGGGCCGCGTCGATACCGAACGGCAGGCACTGAACGTGGCCCGGATGCGGCTGCTGGGCGCCGATGTGGTGGCCGTCGAGACCGGATCGGCCACCCTTAAGGACGCCATCAACGAGGCTCTGCGCGACTGGGTGAGCAACGCTGACACCACCTACTACTGCTTCGGTACCGCGGCCGGCCCGCACCCGTTCCCGATGATGGTGCGCGATCTGCAGCGTGTCATCGGCATGGAGGCCCGGGCCCAGATCCTGGAGAAGACCGGCCGGCTGCCCGACGCCGTGGTCGCCTGTGTCGGCGGCGGCTCCAACGCCATCGGTATCTTCCACCCCTTCATCGATGACGCGCAGGTGCAGCTGATCGGGATGGAAGCTGCCGGCGAGGGTGTGGACAGCGGTCGGCATGCGGCCACGTTCACCGGGGGCACCCCGGGTGCCTTCCAGGGCGCCTACTCGTACCTGTTGCAGGACGAGGACGGGCAGACCATCGAATCCCATTCCATCTCCGCCGGCCTGGACTATCCCGGCGTCGGCCCCGAACACGCGCATCTGAAAGATACCGGCCGCGCGCAGTACCGGCCGATCACCGACGCGCAGGCGATGGAGGCCCTGGCGCTGTTGTCCCGGCGCGAGGGCATCATCCCGGCGATCGAGTCGGCACATGCGGTCGCCGGAGCGGTGGAATTGGGCCGCGAACTGGGCCCCGATGCGATCATCGTCGTCAGCCTCTCCGGCCGGGGCGATAAGGACGTCGATACCGCCGGGGAGTGGTTCGGACTGTTCGGCAAACCGCCGTCGGAGTTCGAATACGCCGAGCAGAAGAAGGCCGAGCAGAAGAAGTCCGAGCAGCAGACAGACGACAAGGAGCCGCGCGCATGACCGCCAAGCCCGCACCGCCGTCGCGGCTGCACGACACCTTCGCGGCCTGCCGCGCCGACGACCGCGCCGCGCTGATCGGCTATTTCCCGGTCGGCTACCCCACGGTGGACGAGTCGATGACGACGCTGCGGACCATGGTCGAGGCCGGCTGCGACATCGTCGAGATCGGCATCCCGTACTCCGATCCGGTGATGGACGGACCGACCATCGCCAAGGCCGCCCAGCTCGCGCTGGCCAACGGCAGCCGGGTGCGCGATGTCTTCACCGCCGCCGAGACCGTCGCGGCCGCCGGCGCCAAGCCGGTCGTGATGAGCTACTGGAACCTGGTGCTCAGGTACGGCGTGGACGCCTTCGCCCGCGACCTCAACGCCGCCGGCGGGGTCGGACTGATCACCCCCAACCTCATTCCGGAGGAGGGGGAGGAGTGGATGGCCGCTGCGGCCGCCCACCACATCGATCCCATCTACCTGGTCGCACCGTCGTCGACGCCGGAGCGCATCGCGCTGACCGTCGATCACTGCCGCGGCTTCGTCTACGCCGCTTCCACGATGGGGGTGACCGGGGCGCGGGACTCGGTGTCGAATCTGGCGCCGGAGCTGTGCGCGCGGGTCCGCGAATACTCCGACATCCCGATCGGGGTGGGGCTGGGTGTGCGCGACGGCGCGCAGGCCGCCGAGATCGCCGAGTACGCCGACGGCGTGATCGTCGGCTCGGCGATCGTCTCGGCGGTGGGACAGGGGCAGGGCGCCGTCGCCGAACTGGTGACCGAACTCGCGGAGGGTGTGCGCGGAAACACCCGCTGACGAGTCCGTTAGGGTGGCACGCGTGAGTGATTTGACGCTTCTGGCGTACATTCCGAGTCCGCCGCAGGGCGTCTGGAACGTGGGCCCGTTCCCGATCCGCGCCTATGCGCTGTCCATCATCGTCGGCATCATCGTCGCCGTCTGGTGGGGAGACCGGCGCTGGCGGGCCCGCGGCGGGCAGCCCGGGGATGTGCTCGACGTGGCGCTGTTCGCGGTGCCGTTCGGTCTGGTCGGCGGCCGGATCTATCACGTCCTGACCGACTGGAGCACCTACTTCGGCGGGCCGGGCCGCCGCGGGCTCAGCGGTGCGGTCGCCATCTGGGACGGCGGCCTGGGCATCTGGGGTGCGATCTTCTTCGGCGCGATCGGTGCATGGATCGGCTGCCGGTACTGGAAGGGCATCAAACTCCCGGCGTTCGCCGATGCACTGGCGCCGGGCATCCTGCTCGCCCAGGCGATCGGCCGGCTCGGCAACTACTTCAACCAGGAGCTCTACGGCGGCCAGACCACGCTGCCGTGGGGTCTGGAACTGTACTGGCGCCAGGACGCCGGACGCCGGGACATCTCCCTGCCCAACGGGGTGTCCACCGGCGAGGTCGCCTACGTGGTGCACCCGACGTTCCTGTACGAACTGCTCTGGAACCTGCTGGTGGTGATCGCCCTGGTGGTGATCGACCGGAAGTTCCGTATCGGGCACGGCCGCCTGTTCGCGCTCTACGTGGCCGGCTACAGTCTGGGCCGCTTCGGAGTGGAGATGCTGCGCACCGACCCGGCCACCCACGTCCTGGGGCTGCGGATCAACCTGTTCACCGCGGCGATCGTCTTCCTGTGCGCCGCGCTGTACTTTGTGCTGGCACCACGCGGCCGGGAGATGGGTCTGTCGATGTACCGGCCCAAGCGGGCCGAACAACTGGCCGCCGAGGGAGAGCTGGGCTACGTCTCTCCGGCGATCGACGACGAGGAACCCGAGTCGCCAGTCCCCGGGGACGACGCGACCGAGACACCGGCGTCGGATTCGGCGTCGGATTCGGCAGCGGACGAGGCTGGGGCGGACGAGGCTGGGGCGGACGAGGCTGTCGCGCCCGGATTCGAGGACACCGAGACCGAAAGCGGCGGCACCGGAGACGGCGAAGCCGGCGACGAGGACGCTCAGTGGTCGAGAGAGGCCGCGCTCGGTGGGCCCACGGACCGGTATCGGGTCGTCGACGACGAGCCGGTCGACGCCGGCGACTCCGACCCCGCGGAGACCGTCGAACCGGAAGTGGATCCGGGGGCTGCCGATCCGGCACCGGATGCCGGGGAAGCTGCGACAGCGGACGAGTCTGCCGACGGGGAGATCCCGACGATCTACACCGTCGACGCCGGCGCCGGCCGGGACGCCGGCGGGATCGAGATCCGCGAGGTGATCGCCGCCGACGACGCCTCGCTGGTGATCGTCACTCGCGACGACGAGCGGCTGGCAGACCTGGAAGACGACGCGGCCGCGGTGGCTCAGGTCCCCGCCGACACGGTGCCCGCGAGCGATTCCGACTCGGCATCGGGGGACGTTGCTGAGACCCCGGCCACAGAGGCCCTCGAGGAATCCGCTGGCGACGCGCAGATCGACCAAGGCCGAGAAGACGGCCCCGGCCGAAGCGACTAACCTGGGTGGTGTGACCCGTCGAACCAAGATCGTCTGCACCCTCGGCCCTGCGACCAGCTCTCTGGAGAACATCACCGAACTGGTGAAGAGCGGCATGGACGTCGCCCGCATGAACTTCAGCCATGGCCGCCACGAGGACCACCAGGCGGTGTACGAGGGCGTCCGGAAGGCTGCCGCAGCCACTGGGAAGCCGGTCGGTATCCTCGCTGACCTGCAAGGCCCCAAGATCCGCCTGGGCTGGTTCGAGGACAACGGGCGACCCAACGGAATGGTCGACTGGGAAGCCGGCGAACTGGTCCGCATCACCGTCGATGAGATCATCGGCAACCACGATCGCGTCTCCACTACCTACAAGCAGTTGGCGCAGGACGCCAAACCGGGCGATCGGCTGCTGGTCGACGACGGCAAGGTCGGACTGACCGTCGAAGAGATCGACGGCAACGACGTGGTGTGCCGGGTGACCGAGGGTGGTCCGGTGAGCAATCACAAGGGCCTGTCGCTTCCGGGGATGAACATCTCGGTGCCGCCGCTGAGCGAGAAGGACATCGCCGATCTGGAGTTCGCCCTGGAACTGGGGGTGGATCTGGTCGCGCTGTCGTTCGTGCGCAGCCCCGGGGACATCGAACTGGTCCACGAGATCATGGACCGGGTCGGGCGCCGGGTGATGGTGGTGGCCAAACTCGAGAAGCCCGAGGCCATTGAGAATCTCGAGGCGATCGTGCTGGCCTTCGACGCCATCATGGTGGCGCGCGGGGACCTGGGCGTGGAGATGCCGCTGGAACAGGTGCCGCTGGTGCAGAAACGCGCCATCCAGATCGCCCGCGAGAACGCCAAGCCGGTGATCGTGGCGACGCAGATGCTCGACTCGATGATCGAGAACTCGCGACCCACCCGCGCCGAGGCCTCCGACGTGGCCAATGCGGTGCTCGACGGCGCCGACGCGGTGATGCTCTCCGGGGAGACCTCGGTGGGCAAGTACCCCTTCGACACCGTCCGGACGATGAGCTCGATCGTGGTGGCCGCCGAAGAGAGTTCCCGCGAGGTTCCGCCCCTCAAACATGTGCCGCGCACCCAGCGCGGTGTCCTGACCTACGCGGCCCGCGACATCGGCGAACGGCTCGACGTCGCGGCGATCGCGGCGTTCACCGAGACCGGTGATACCGCCCGCCGCATCGCACGCCTGCATTCCCGGCTGCGGCTGGTCACCTTCACCACCGAAGAGGTGACGCGCAACCAGCTGGCACTGAGCTGGGGCGTCGAACCGTACCTGGTGGCGCGCGCCTCGACCACCGACGCGATGATCGATCAGCTCGACGACTTCTGCGAAACACACGGCACCGTCGCACACGGCTCGACCGTGGTGGTGGTCGCCGGAGCGCCGCCGCAGGTCCCGGGATCGACCAACCTGCTGCATCTGCACCGCATCGGCGAGCAGGATCACTGACCGGTCGGGACCGTGTCGCCGGATACCTGGCCGCTCAGGCATAGGGTGAAGAGATGACCCGCAACCTCAACGACCCGATGCATCGGGCGTCCCGGCCGGACCCCGGTGGCCCTGCGGCTGCCGGAGATCTGGACAAGCTCATCGAACTGCTCGATATCGAGCAGGTCGACGACGACCTGTTCATCGGTCAGCACCCGGAGCAGAAGACGGCCCGCACCTTCGGCGGACAGCTGCTCGGGCAGGGCGTGGTGGCCGCCGGCCGCACGCTGACTCGCGGCAATCCGCCGGTGCATGCGCTCCATGCCCACTTCATCCGCGGCGGCGATGTGAACAAGCCGATGGAATACCACGTCCAGCGGTTCCGGGACGGGAAGGCCTTCGCGAACCGGCAGGTCACTGCGATCCAGGACGGTGAGGAGATCTTCACCATGCTGGTCGCATTCCAGGACAACAACGCCGGACTCGAGCATGCGGTCGAGATTCCGCTGGTGCCCTACCCGGAGGAGCTTCCGCCCCTGGGCGAGCATTTCAAAGGGTACGAAGACCAGATCGCGCTGTTCGTCAACGCGCTGCACCCGATCGACATCCGGTTCGCCAATGATCCCACCTGGAAGATGAAGGACGCGGGCGAGACCCTGACCCACAATCGGGTCTGGATGAAGACCGATGGGCAACTGCCCGACGATCCGCTGGTGCACGTGGCGGCGATGGCGTACGCCTCGGACACCACGGTGCTCGACTCGATCATCACCACCCACGGGCTGTCGTGGGGGATGGACCGGCTGTTCGCGGCGACCGTGAACCATTCGATGTGGTTTCACCGCGAGTTCCGGTTCGACGACTGGCTGCTGTACGCGACCGAATCGCCGGTCGCCGCGGGTTCGCGCGGCATCGGTTCGGGACGGTTCTTCATGCGCGACGGAACTCTGGCGACATCGGTGGTGCAGGAAGCGCTGATCAAATACTTCCCGCCCCGCGAATGAGTACGCCGGAGAACACGCCTGCGGCCGAGCGGCCGGAGGACGCCGACGAGTGGGTGCCGACCGGTGCACCGATCGCCGATACACCCGCGGCGAGCCCGGTATCGGGTGCTCCCGGCAACCTCGGGTGGGGGCCGCAGTTGCAGTACTTCCAGCCGCCGGGACCCTACGTCCCGCCGGTGCGGTGGCGGCGTCACGCACACGGCTGGGTGTGGGCGGTCAGCGTACTGGTGACCCTGTTGCTGGCCGTGCTCACCGTGCTGGTGTTGATCATGGGCGCAACCAACCGGAACACGTTCACCGCCGTCGGGGTGGTGCAGGTCGATTGCGCGACCAAACAGGCCCTGGACGGACGCCCCATCGGACTGGCGACACCGGTGCGGATCTATCGGGTGAACTCGGGTGAACTGGTGGCCCGTAGTGCGCTGAACCGGTTCAAAGACATCGAGGCCGGCAGCGGTGCCTGCTTCGCTTCCTTCCAGGAGAAGGGCGTGCCCGATGCGACCGGCGGTTATCTGGTCGAACTCGGGGATACGCCCGGCATCGTCGTCTCCCGTGACGCCCTCGAGCGGGGCGTCTTGCTCGACGACTGAGGCATCCGCCGACATCCGCCGTCGCGCCGATCCGGTGGTCGGGACCAACCGTGGTCCGGCCACCGGATCGGCGGGTATCAGCGGAGTTTGCGGTCGACGGGAACGGTCACCCAGCTGGGATTCTTCGGGTCGATCTCGATGTACTGCGGACCGAACTTGCTGGCCCACATCTCCGGGCCGAGCGGCACCGCCTTGGGCGCGTTCAGCGAGTAGATGTCGATCCGAAGCCGATCGCCCGGGTGCAGGGCCGCCTGGGTGGGGGTCATCGGGATGTTGACCGGCAGGATCTGGCCCGGACGCACCGGACGGTAGTGGTCCAGCGACAGGAACAGGAACGGGTCCACCAGGTCGCCGTTGGCGGCGAACTGACTGCGGGAGCGGTCGACCTCCCGCAGCGACACCATCAGCTGACCCATCGAGATCACCTGGCTGCGGCCGTCGGGGCTGACCACGTTGACGGTGACGTGCCAGTAGCCGTCGGTGGCCGCCACGCGCTGCAGCAGATGCACGCCGGGCCAGCCGGAGATCCGGGTGAGCTTCTTCACCGGGGCGGTGGTGAAGGTCTGGGCCGCGACCTCGGCGAGCCGGTTGTCCCGGCCGCAGAAGTCGAACAGGGCGGTGATGCCGGCGGCGCCCTGGGCGCCGTCCTTCCCGCACAGGTTGCTCAGCCCCGGCTGCACCAGTCGGGTGGTCCGGGCCGAGGGCGTCACCGACGAGAGGGAACCGTCGCCGGCGACCGGAGTGTGCACCGAACCGGACGGACGACCGCTGAGGTACTGGCGCTGATGGGTGTAGCCGGGCAGCGGGAAGGTCTGTCCCTGCAGGTAGTTGTCGCGCGGCATGGAGGCCAGCGTCGCGGGGGAGTAACGGTCGATGCCGTTGTCGATGCCCTTGAGCCAACGGTCATACCAGGCCCGCGACAGGACGTTCATCTTCGGCGGATTGCCCGGCGTACCGAACTGGGCGCCGGTGGTGATGTGGTAGCCGTCGTCCATGATCAGCTTCTTCTTGCTGTCGGGAAGCTGCGTGAGATCGGTCAGGAGCCGGGCCTCGGAGTTGGTGAACAGATCGTTCCAGCCGCCGATCGCGAAGGTCGGGGTGGTGATCTTGCCCAGATCGGTGTTCAGGGACGTGCGGTAGGCGGTGCCTTCGGTCAGCAGGTCGCGCGTCTTGCCGCTGGCCTGATCGGGATGCTGCACGGTCAGCGCCTGCAGCATCACGTCGATGAAGGTCAGGGGATCCTTCGCGCGGTCACCGAGCCATTTCCAGTCGAACGTGCCGTTGAGCATGGAGGCCACGTTCGGGATCATCTTGGTGGTGTTGACCATGGCCAGCCAGGCCGACAGGAATCCGAAGCCCACACCGCCGCCGGGCGCCACCACATCGCGCAGCAGATCGGCACCGGGCACCACCGGGAAGATCGCATCGACCGCACCGGGGGAATCGGAGGCCACCTGCAGCTGGTTGATCGCCGAGTACGATGCACCGGCCATGCCGATCTTGCCGTCCGACCAGCGCTGGCGCTTGGCCCAGTTGACCACCTCGAGGGTGTCCTTGCGCTCACGCGGGCCGAAGACCTGCCAGGTGCCCTGCGAGAATCCGGTGCCGCGCACGTCGACCACCAGCATGTTGTAGCCCGAACGGACCAGCTTGGTGTCATAGGAGAAGTTCTCGCCGAAGCCGCTCTTCAGCGAGCCGACCAGGTCGTTGTAACCCGACAACACCGTGCCCTGCAGGTTGATCGCATTGAGCAGTGCGATCAACTGCGGCACCAGCACCGGAAAGCTGAGAACCTCGGCGGCCAGTGCGCTGACCATCTTGGTGTAAGGCGTCATGTTGACCACGGTCGGCAGCTTCTTGTCGACCACCCGGCCGCGGGCATCGGTGGGCCGGATCAGGTTGCCGCGCAGCACCGTTCCGTCGCTCATCCGGATCGGCACATCCGGGGTCACCTGCAGATTCGGGTATTTCTGGGGGCCTTCGGCGGTGCGGGTCCACTTGGCGCCCAGGGCGCCGAAGACGGCGGCATCGGCGGTCGCGGCGGTCTGCGGGATCAGGGCCGTTCCGGCGGCGACCAGCAGTGCGGTGACCAGCAGTGCCAGGGTGCGCAGCAGCGGTGCCCGCCGTCGGCGCGGTGAACCCGGTGGAACCTGTGTGGTGGCCGATGAGCGGCCGAGACGCGTGCGCATGTGATGAACAACTCCCCAAAGTCGGCGTGTGAAACAAGCGAAGAAAATACTGTGGCGTAACTTAGCGCACTCTGTGAAAGGTGTCTATATCGCGGGAATGCAGGTCTCGGTGCACCGGGCGGGCGCTGTCACCGGGCAATGCGGGCCGGTTCTGGCCGGTGAGGGCGGGCCGTGGCCTCGTTTGCGTGCCTGCGGACCGGGCCCGGTGCGGGAGGCCGTTCCCGCCGTTTCGCGCGGACCCGTACACTGCACTGAGCAATAATCGAACGACGCAACCGTCGATCGAGAAACCACCAGTCGGCCCCGGTGGCGAAATAGGCAGACGCGCCGCACTCAAAATGCGGTCTCGAAAGGGGTGCCGGTTCGAATCCGGCCCGGGGCACACATCTGTACGAATGCCGAATGCTTGTGAAAGTGAGTCGATGACGCCGACCCCGTCCGCCGCTGTCGCCCATCGCGTCGTCGTCGCCGAGGACGACTCGCTGATCCGGATGGATCTGTGCGAAATGCTGCGCGACGAGGGGTACGAGGTGGTCGGCGAGGCTCCCAACGGGCAGGTCGCGGTCGATCTCACCGAATCGCTGCAGCCGGACCTGGTGATCATGGACATCAAGATGCCGGTACGGGACGGAATCGACGCCGCGAGCGAGATCGCCCGCAAGCGGCTGGCGCCGGTGGTCATGCTGACCGCGTTCAGCCAGCGCGAGTTCGTCGAACGTGCCCGTGACGCCGGCGCGATGGCGTATCTGGTGAAACCGTTCAACCAGTCGGACCTGGCGCCGGCGATCGAGGTCGCCCTCAGCCGATTCCGGGAACTCACGGCGCTCGAGGACGAGATCTCCGGGATGAACGAGCGTTTCGAAGCGCGCAAGCTCATCGAGCGGGCCAAAGGTCTGCTGATGGACCAGCGCGCGCTGACCGAACCGGAGGCCTTCCGGTGGATCCAGACCAATGCGATGGACCAGCGCGTGACGATGAAGGCTGTCGCGCAGATCGTGGTGGAGACGCTCGGCTCGGTGTGACGTCGCCGG
Organism: Gordonia hirsuta DSM 44140 = NBRC 16056; assembly: GCF_000333015.1. Lineage (GTDB taxonomy): Bacteria > Actinomycetota > Actinomycetes > Mycobacteriales > Mycobacteriaceae > Gordonia > Gordonia hirsuta. The sequence continues at coordinate 95,620 of NZ_BANT01000002.1, forward strand.
TTCCTGCCTTCGGGCCGGCCACGCCCGTAGTGCCGCGCTGTCGCAGCGCCTCACTACACTCGGGAAGCGTGAGCCCCGCGCAGACGTCGTCCCAGTCCTCGTCCCGTCAGAAGAAGGATCAGCGCCCCACGCTGATGCTCCTCGACGGGCATTCGCTGGCTTATCGGGCCTTCTACGCCCTGCCGGCGGAGAATTTCAAAACCAACACCGGGCAGAGCACCAACGCGGTGTACGGCTTCACCTCGATGCTGATCAATCTGCTGCGCGATGAGGACCCGTCGCACATCGCCGCCGCCTTCGACGTGTCCCGGCAGACCTTCCGTTCGGAGATGTTCCCCGAGTACAAGGCGCAGCGTTCCTCGTCGCCCGACGAGTTCCGCGGTCAGGTGGACCTGACCAAGGACGTGCTGGATGCGATGGGTATCCCGGTGATGGCGATCGAGGGGTACGAGGCCGACGATGTCATCGCCACCTTGGCCACCCGGGCCGACGAACAGGGGTATCGCGTCCTGGTGGTGACCGGCGACCGCGACGCACTGCAGTTGGTCAACGACAACATCACCGTCCTCTACCCCAAACGCGGGGTCTCGGAGCTGACCCGTTTCACCCCGGAGGAGGTCGAGAAGAAGTATGGACTCACCCCCGGCCAGTACCCCGATTACGCCGCCCTGCGCGGCGACCCCAGCGATAACCTGCCCGGTATTCCCGGTGTCGGGGAGAAGACGGCGGCCAAGTGGATCCGCGAGTACGGGTCGTTCGACGAACTGGTGAACCGCGCCGACGAGGTGCGCGGCAAGGTCGGTGACTCGCTGCGGGAGAACCTGGCCGCGGTGATCATGAACCGTCGCCTCACCGAACTGGTACGCACCATGGACCTGCCCTCGGGGCCGGACGAGCTGGCCCTGCACGCCTGGGACCGTGACCGCATCCACCGGCTGTTCGACGACCTGGAGTTCAAAGTCCTGCGGGACCGGCTGTTCTCCACCCTGAGCTCGGTCGAACCCGAGGCCGAATCGGGCTTCGAGGTCTCCGGCACCGTGCTGGGTGCCGGTCAGGTCCGCACCTGGCTCACCGAACACGCCCGCACCGGACGCAGCGGACTGGCGGTCAGCGGCGCCCACCGGGTCGTCGGCACCGAGGCGACGGGAATCGCGATCGCCGCCGCCGACGGGGAAGCGGCCTACCTCGATCCGGTCACGATGGACCCGGACGACGAAGCCGCCCTGGGGGACTGGCTGGCCGACGAGTCCGCCGATAAGGCGGTGCATGAGGTCAAATGGGCGATCCATGCCCTGCACGGCCGCGGCTGGCAGCTGCGCGGGGTCACCTCCGATACCGCGCTGGCGGCGTATCTGGTGCGCCCCGGACAGCGCACGTTCAACCTCGACGATCTGGCCCTGCGGTATCTGCGCCGGGAATTGAAGGCCGATACCGCGGCCGACGACGGCCAGCTGTCGTTGCTCGACGGCGACGAGGACACCGCCGCGGTCTCCAATCAGCTCATGCTGTCGGCACAGGCGGTCGCGGAGCTGGCCGACACCCTCGACACCGAACTCGAACGCATCGAATCGGTGCCGTTGCTGCGCGATATGGAGCTGCCGCTGGCCTTCGTGCTGGCCCGGCTGGAGACCACGGGTATCGCCGTGGACGTGGAGCATTTCCAGGCGCTCGAGCGGGAATTCGCCGGCCGGGTGCGGGAGGCGGCCGAGGCCGCCTACGAGGTGATCGGGGAGCAGGTGAACCTGGGCTCGCCCAAGCAGTTGCAGGTGGTGCTCTTCGACAAGCTCGGCATGCCCAAGACCAAGAAGACCAAGACCGGGTACACCACCGACGCCGATGCGTTGGCTTCGCTGTATGAGAAGACCGAGCATCCGTTCCTCAAGTATCTGCTCGAGCACCGCGATGCGACCAGACTGAAGGTCACCGTCGACGGGCTGCTCAAATCGGTGGCCGACGATCAGCGGATTCACACCACTTTCAATCAGACGGTCGCGGCCACCGGGCGGCTGAGTTCCACCGAACCGAATCTGCAGAACATCCCCGTGCGCACCGAGGCAGGGCGGCAGATCCGCGGCGGTTTCGTGGTCGGCGGCCCGGACCGCAGTGCGGGCTACGACACGTTGATGACGGCCGACTACTCGCAGATCGAAATGCGGATCATGGCGCACCTGTCCGAAGACGCGGGCCTGATCGAGGCCTTCAACACCGGGGAGGACCTGCACAACTTCGTCGGGTCGCGGGCCTTCGGCGTGCCGGTCGACCAGGTCGACGCCGAGATGCGCTCGCGGGTCAAGGCGATGAGTTACGGCCTGGCCTACGGACTGTCGGCGTTCGGGCTCGCGGCGCAACTGGGGATCAGCCGAGAAGAAGCCCGCGAACAGATGGAGCTGTACTTCGACCGGTTCGGCGGGGTGCGTGACTATCTGCACGAAGTCGTGGTCGAGGCGCGCAGCAAGGAGTACACGCAGACCCTGTTCGGTCGCCGCCGCTACCTTCCCGATCTGAATTCGGACAACTTCCAGCGCCGTCAGGCAGCCGAGCGGATGGCGCTCAACGCCCCGATCCAGGGCACTGCCGCCGACATCATCAAGGTGGCGATGATCAACGTCGCCCGCCGGCTGGACTCGGAAGAACTGTCCTCGCGCATGCTCCTGCAGGTGCACGACGAACTGGTCCTGGAGGTCGCCGACGGCGAACGCGAGGCGGTCGAGGCGCTGGTCCGCGAGGAGATGGGGTCGGCCATCGAGTTGAAGGTGCCCCTGGACGTGTCGGTGGGATACGGCCGATCCTGGGACGACGCTGCACACTGAACGGGCCGGTGAGAGAAAATGTCGCAGCACAGTCGCGTCGGTACGCAGTTCGGTCCCTACCGCCTGGATGAGTTGCTCGGTCGCGGCGGGATGGGTGAGGTCTACCGCGCCTACGACACGGTCAAGGATCGGGTCGTCGCACTCAAGCTCCTCAACCCCGGACTGGCCGGAGACCCCGGATACCGGGAGCGCTTCCGTCGCGAGTCGCAGACCGCGGCGCGACTGGGGGAACCGCACGTCATTCCGATCCACGACTGGGGTGAGGTCGACGGAGTGCTGTTCATCGACATGCGCCTGGTCCAGGGCGGTGATCTACGGGGTCTGCTCGACCGCGAGCATCGGCTCGCACCGGCGCGGACGGTGGCGGTGGTCGAACAGATCGCGGCGGCACTGGATGCCGCCCACGCCGGCGGGCTGACCCACCGCGACGTCAAACCGGAGAACATCCTGGTCGGTGACAAGGACTTCGCGTACCTGGTCGACTTCGGGATCGCCAACGCCGACGGCGATACGCGGCTCACCCAGGCCGGCAGCGCGATCGGCTCGATCGCCTACATGGCACCGGAGCTGTTCGACGGCCACCCCGCCGGTCCGGCAAGCGATGTGTACGCACTGACCTGTGTGCTGTACGAGTGCCTTACCGGCGGTGTTCCGTATCCGGCGCCGACGGTCAGCGCCGCGATCAAAGCCGCCGTGACCGCGACGCCGCGGCCGGCCGGTGCGCTGGTGCCCGGTCTGCCCCGCGGCCTCGACGCCGTGATCGCACGCGGATTGGCCGCTGATCCACGGCAGCGGTACCGATCGGCCGGGGAACTGGCTGCGGCGGCCGCAACGGCGCTGCGCAGCGGTGCGCCGCCGGCGTCGACGGCGTCGACGGCCCGGCAGAACGAGCCGCCGACAGCGGTGCATCCGCCGGTTCCGGCGATCGCGCCGACGCGGGTGCAGTCGTTCGGCGGACAAGTCCCGGGGCCGCCACCGGCGGGATATCCCGCCGAGTACGCGGTGGTCCCGCAACCGGCCGCGGGGCGCTCGTCGTTGCTGCCGATCCTCCTCGGGGCGGTGGCCACCCTGCTGGTCATCGGCGTCGGTGTGCTGGTCGCTCTGGCGGTTCTCACCGATGACGGCGACGGATCGGCCGCCGCGGCGAGCGCGCCGCAGGAGCCCCCGGTCGTTCCGGCCTCCACGATCGCGTCGGCGGAGCGGCAACCGTCGGCGGGACCCGCGCCCTCGAGTACCCCCTCCTCGGTGGTCCCGGCGCCGGCACCGACTTCGACGGTCCGGACGTATCCGGCTCCGGCGCCCAGCATCGAAGTCAGCGCCGATCCGTCGGCACCCGGTTATGTCCCGCCGCCCCCTCCGATCGATGAGGCACAGTACTTCGCCCAGTTCGGCGCGTTCGACCGAATGGACACGGCCCGCGCCAAGGCCGGTGAGCATTACGGCTCGGTGATCGTCGACGGTTCCCTGGTCGGACTGAGCACGCGCTATGCGGTGGTCCGGCCCACCCACAGCCTGGCCGAAGCCGAGCGGGTCTGCGCCAACTTCGGCGCCGCACAGTGTTACCCGAAACAGCGCACCGGGTGACCGTGCGTCGCCCGGGACGGACTCACACCCGACCCCAGACCCGAAGACTCCAGACAGGACGACGATGACCCCCACCGATACCCTCCCGATCGCCGTCCTCCACGGCGACGGCATCGGCCCCGAGGTGGTGCCGGTGGCCGTCGCTGCCGCGGATAAAGCCCTTGCCGCACAAGGGATCCGAGCGGTGTGGCAGGACCTGCCGTACGGATCGGCCGCCATCGACACGCAGGGATCGGCGATCCCCTCCTCGACCCTGGCTGCGCTGGCCGACTACCGCGTCATGGTGGTGGGCCCACATGATTCAGCGGCCTACCCGCAACCGCACCGCGACGCACCCGCACCCGGGGCCGTCCTGCGTAAACATTTCGGCTTGTACGCCAATCTGCGCCCTGCCCGGGCGATCCCGGGGGTCGAGGCGATGGCCCCGGACATCGATCTGCTGATCGTCCGGGAGAACAGTGAAGGGCTCTACGCCGACCGCAACATGCTGGTGGGCAGCGGGGAGTTCATGCCGACGCCGGATGTGGCGCTGGCGGTCGGTCTGATCACCCGGCAGGCCAGCGAGCGGATCGCCGAACGCGCCTTCGCCGCGGCCCGGGCCCGTCGGCAACAGCTGACGATCGTGCACAAGGCCAATGTGCTGCGGTTGAGCACCGGACTGTTCCGCGACGTCTGCCTGGAGGTCGGCCGGCGGTTCCCCGAGGTGACGGTGCAGCAGCAGCACGTCGACGCGATGGCGGCCCTGCTGGTCCGGCGGCCCGCGGACTTCGATGTGCTGGTGACCGAGAACCTGTTCGGCGACATCCTGTCGGATCTGGCAGCCGAACTGTCCGGGTCCCTGGGGCTGGCGTCGTCGATCAACTGCTCGGATACCCAGGTGATGGCTCAGGCGGTCCACGGGGCCGCTCCCGATATCGCCGGCGCCGGCCTGGCCGACCCCATCGCGATGATCGGCTCGGTCGCCTCGGCCCTGGACTGGTACGGCACCGCCGTGGCCCACGGCGGGTACGCCGCCGCCGCACAGGCGCTGCGCGAGGGCATCGCCGCCACGGTGGCGGCGGGAGTGCGCACGGCTGATCTGGGCGGGACGGCCGGCACGGGGGAGTTCGGCGAGTACCTGTGTGCTCTGCTGTAGTTTGCATCTAGCAACCTGTGACGACAGTCACCGGCGGGGAAGAGGCGGTGACACAGCTGTGAGACGGCGCGGTCTGAGCAGACTGCTCAAAAGCTGGTCGATGCTGGCGGTGACCGGCGTGGCTCTGTCGCTGCTGACGGCGTGCACGAACGACGAGTCCGCACTCGATGTCGCGCCCATCACCGTCCACGTCGACCGTCAACCGCAGATCGCGGCCCTGGTACCGGTCGCAATCGCCGACAGCGGCGTGCTGCGGGTGGGTACCAATCCGCCATATCAGCCCAACGAGTTCAAGGACGGTTCCGGCACCATCGTCGGATTCGACATCGACCTGATGGAGGCGATCGCCGCCGTTCTGGGGCTGACCCCGAAGTTCTACGAGGCCGCGTTCGACAAGATCATCCCGGCCATTCAGGCCGGCACGTACGACGTGGGGATCTCGTCGTTCACCGACACCGTCGAACGGGAGAAGGAGGTCGACTTCGTCACCTACTACCGCGCCGGTGTGCAGTGGGTGCAGCGCACCGGCGACGACGTCGACCCGGACAACGCCTGCGGACTGCGTGTCGGCGTGCAGTCGACGACGGTCGAAGACACCGACGAGATCCCGGCCAAGAGCGCCGCCTGTGTCGCGGCGGGCCGACCGGCGATCAACAAGCAGAAGTTCGATGAACAGGATCAGGCGGTCACGGCGCTGTTGCTGGGCAAGATCGACGCTTTCTCGGCCGATTCGCCGGTCAGTGCCTATGCGGTGAAGAAGACCGCGAAGATCGGCGAAGACCTGGAGCTGGTCGGACCTGTCTACGACGCCGCCCCCTACGGCATTCCGTTGCCGAAGGGGTCGTCGCTCGGGCCGGCCATCCAGCAGGCCGTGCAATATCTGATCGACCACGGCTACTACTGGACCATCGCCGAACACTGGGGAGTCGAAGCAGGAATGATCCAGACCTCGACGATCAACGGAGCCGACCGATGAACCCCTCGCCGCCGGAGCCGCAGACGCCGCCGGAATCGATCAAGGCCGTACCGCTGCGCCATCCGGGTCAGTGGCTCGCAGCGGTGATCATCCTCGTCCTGGTGGGTCTGCTGATCTACGGTGCCGCCACCAATCCGGCATACAAGTGGGCCACCTACGGCCGGTACCTGTTCGACACGCGGATCATCGAAGCAGCCGGCTGGACCCTGGCGCTGACCGTCTGCGCGATGCTCCTGGGCGTGGTCCTGGGGGTCCTCCTGGCGGTGATGCGCCTGTCGCCGAATCCCGTGCTGCGGGCGGTGGCGTGGGTCTATCTGTGGGTCTTTCGCGGCACACCGGTCTACGTCCAGTTGGTGCTGTGGGGTCTGTTCGGGTCCATCTACAAGCAGATCGACCTGGGGATCCCGTTCGGACCGCAGTTCTTCCACCTCGATGTGCAGGCGATCAACGCCGCCTTCCTGTTCGCGGTGATCGGCCTGGGCCTCAACGAAGCCGCGTACATGGCCGAGATCGTCCGGGCCGGTATCTCCTCGGTGCACGAGGGCCAACTCGAGGCGTCGGTGGCGCTGGGGATGACCTGGTCGCAGACCATGCGCCGGGTCGTCCTGCCGCAGGCGATGCGGGTGATCATCCCGCCGACCGGCAACGAGTTGATCTCCATGCTGAAGACCACCTCGCTGGTCACGGCGATCCCGTTCTCGCTGGAGCTGTACGGCCGGTCACGGGACATCTCCAGCGTCAACTTCCAGCCCATTCCGCTGCTGCTGGTCGCCTCCACCTGGTACCTGGCGGTCACTTCGATTCTGATGGTCGGCCAGCACTATCTGGAGAAGCACTACTCCAAGGGCGCCAGTCGCATCCTCAGCGACCGGCAGCTCGAGGAACTGGCGCAGGCCGAAACCCTGGAAGGTGGCCGATGAGCACGGCACAGTCCGGCGTGACGCCGATGGTGCAGGCCGAGGGCGTCTGCAAGAGTTTCGGTGCGCTGCCGGTGCTCAAGGGGATTTCGCTTCAGGTCCAGCCCGGCGAGGTGACCTGCCTGATCGGTCCGTCCGGCTCGGGGAAGTCGACCTTCCTGCGCTGCGTCAACCACCTGGAGAAGATCAATGCGGGCCGATTGCGGGTCGACGGAGAGCTGATCGGCTATCGCGAGCGCGGCGGCAGACTTTACGAGATGAGCCCGCGCGATGCCGCCAAACAGCGCCGCGAGATCGGCATGGTGTTTCAGCACTTCAACCTGTTCCCGCATCGGACCGTGCTGGCCAATGTGATCGAGGCGCCGATGCTGGTCAAGGGGCAGAGTCGCGACCAGGCCGTGGCGCGAGCGCAGGAGCTGCTGGCCAAGGTCGGGCTGGCGAACAAGGCCGACGCCTATCCGGCACAGCTGTCCGGCGGCCAGCAGCAGCGAGTGGCGATCGCCCGGGCTCTGGCCATGGAACCGAAGCTGATGCTCTTCGACGAACCGACGTCGGCACTGGATCCGGAACTGGTCGGCGATGTTCTGGCAGTGATGCAGGATCTGGCTCAGGCCGGTATGACCATGGTGGTGGTGACCCACGAGATGGGGTTCGCGCGCGAAGTCGCCGATCAGCTGGTCTTCATGGCCGACGGGGTGGTGGTGGAGAAGGGCGATCCGCGGGAGATGCTGACCGATCCGCAGCATGAGCGCACTCAGGCGTTTCTGTCGAAGCTGCTGTGAACTCGGGCGGCGAAGACTTGGTGCTCGGTTCTCGACCGTGGCGGTCGGAAACGGAGGTCAAGTCTGCCGACCCGGCCGTGCGCGTCGGCAGAGTCTCGATCCTGTAGAGATTCGGTCCTGCCGAAGGGGCAGTCGTGCCGAGGGTCAGTCCTGCAGGGACCGGGTGTACCGCTCGGTGATGCGGTCCTGAACGTGCGCAGCGACCGGAGCCGCCACCCGGGCTGCGATGCTGTGCGGGCGAGAGAACCCGGACAAGGCGAACCAGACCGCACCAGCGTCGTCGAGGGTCACCGAGAAGTGCTCCTCACCTGCTTCCGGATGTCCGGGCAGCGTCCCGTAGGAGAACGCCACATGGGCGGGGGAGTCGTCGATCATGACCACCCGCACCGGTCCGCCGATCTGCAACGGTCCGAGACCGATCCCCACGATCGCCACCACCCCGGTGTCGATCCGGGGCGCCGAGGCTCTCACCCGGACGCCGGAACGCAGCTGCACCTGCCAGGTCAGCAAGGCTTCGCGTGCGAGCGCGAAGGCGGCGTCACCGCGGCCGAGTTCGGTTCGGCGGCGCAACGAGCGATAACCGTCCGGCAGATGGTCCCGGGCGGAGGCGCCCACATCCGGATATGTCCAGGGCGCGGCGGCCAGGGTGCGCGCCTGCGCGGGAATGAGGAGGCTCAGGCCGGCGTTCTTCATCGTCGTTGGCGACCCGGTCGTCAGGCGGCGCCGGCCGGCTTACGGGTCACGAAGATCGCCGTACCGGGGAACAGGGCACCCCGCAGCGGAGACCACTGTCCCCACTCGGCGTCCAGGTCGTCGGGCCACTCCGGCTCGACCACATCCTCGACCACCAGTCCGGCGGCGACGATCTCCCGGATACGGTCGCCCATCGTGCGGTGATGCTCCACGTAGGTGACGTTTCCGTCGGCGTCGGTCTCCGAATAGGGCGTGCGGTTGAAGTACGACAGCTGCACCAGCAGGCCCTCCGGCCCCGGATCGTCCAGAAACATCCAGCGCATCGGATGGTTGGTGGCGAACACCCAGCGTCCACCGGGGCGCAGGACCCGAGACGCCTCGCGCATCAACTGCGCCGAATCGGCGACGAAGGGGACTGCACCGAACGCGGAGGTCACCAGATCGAAGGAGGCGTCGGCGAACGGCAGCTGCTCGGCCCCGGCCAGCACCAGCGGTACCGGACGGGCGTCGGCGCGCATCGCCTCGACGGCGTGGGTGAGCATGCCGGCGGAGACGTCCAGGCCGACCACGCGGGCTCCGCGTGCGGTCATCCAGCGGGCGCACGGTGCTGCGCCACAGCCGATCTCGAGAACATCGAGTCCGGAGACATCGCCCAGCAGACCGGCCTCCTCCTCCCGGAGCCGCTCGGGGCCCCAGACGAAATCGCCGCCGGCCACATCGTTGCCCAGAAACGACCCGTGTTCGGCCTGATAGTCGTCGGCCTGGCCGTCCCACCAGGAGCGGCTGGCCGATTCGCTGGTCGCCGAATCGATATCGCCGAGAACGCGCGGCGGTCGCGGAGAGTCCGGAGCCATGACGCTCAGTCTAGGTGCCCCCGGCCGGCGGCTGGGCTCACGCAGAGGGTCATTTGTGCAGTACAGGCGCGGGAGAGTAGCCTGTGGGGTGCGTGTCTTCGCGCGCGTGTCCGTCCGTGTTCGCACGGCGGTTCAATCAATCGGAGAAACGGGCTCTACCTGCATGGTCGTGCCCGTGGACCCGTCAACTACTACATACCTGTCCGGAGCAACTCAACACATGTCGTCCCCTACGATCACCTCGCCGCAAGTAGCCGTCAACGATATCGGCTCGGCTGAGGACTTCCTCGCCGCCATCGACTCCACGATCAAGTACTTCAACGATGGCGACATCGTCGAAGGCACGATCGTCAAGGTCGATCGCGACGAGGTTCTGCTGGACATCGGCTACAAGACCGAGGGCGTCATCCCCTCGCGCGAGCTGTCCATCAAGCACGATGTCGATCCGAGCGAGGTTGTCTCGGTCGGCGACGAGGTCGAAGCCCTGGTCCTCACCAAAGAGGACAAGGAAGGCCGCCTGATCCTGTCGAAGAAGCGCGCTCAGTACGAGCGTGCCTGGGGCACTATCGAGGAGCTCAAGGAGCGTGACGAGGCCGTCAAGGGCACCGTCATCGAGGTCGTCAAGGGCGGCCTGATCCTGGACATCGGCCTGCGCGGCTTCCTCCCGGCGTCGCTGGTGGAGATGCGTCGTGTCCGCGACCTGCAGCCGTACATCGGCAAGGAGGTCGAGGCCAAGATCATCGAGCTCGACAAGAACCGCAACAACGTGGTCCTGTCGCGTCGCGCCTGGCTCGAGCAGACCCAGTCCGAGGTCCGCAGCGAGTTCCTCAACAAGCTCGGCAAGGGCCAGGTCCGCAAGGGCGTCGTGTCCTCGATCGTCAACTTCGGCGCCTTCGTCGATCTCGGCGGCGTCGACGGTCTGGTGCACGTCTCGGAGCTGTCCTGGAAGCACATCGACCACCCGTCCGAGGTCGTGGCCGTGGGCGACGAGGTCACCGTCGAGGTCCTGGACGTCGATATGGACCGCGAGCGCGTCTCGCTGTCGCTGAAGGCGACCCAGGAAGACCCGTGGCGTCAGTTCGCCCGCACCCACGCGATCGGTCAGATCGTGCCGGGCAAGGTCACCAAGCTGGTGCCGTTCGGTGCGTTCGTCCGCGTCGAGGAGGGCATCGAGGGCCTGGTGCACATCTCCGAGCTGGCCGAGCGCCACGTCGAGGTGCCCGACCAGGTCGTGTCCGTCAACGACGATGCGATGGTCAAGGTCATCGACATCGACCTGGAGCGTCGCCGCATCTCGCTGTCGCTGAAGCAGGCCAACGAGGACTACACCGAGGAGTTCGATCCCTCGAAGTACGGGATGGCCGACAGCTACGACGAGGCCGGCAACTACATCTTCCCGGAGGGCTTCGACGCCGAGACCAACGAATGGCTCGAGGGCTTCGACGCTCAGCGTGAGGAGTGGGAAGGCCGTTACGCCGAGGCCGAGCGCCGCCACAAGATGCACACCGCTCAGATGGAGAAGTTCGCTGCGGCGGCCGCCGAGGCCGACGCCGCCGGTGACTACTCCAGCTCCAGCGAGAGTGCGTCCGGTGGCTCGTCGAGCTCGTCGTCGAGCGGTTCCGCGCCGGCCGGTGGTTCGCTGGCCAGCGACGAGCAGCTCGCCGCCCTGCGCGAGAAGCTGACCGGCGGCAACTGAGTCTGACTCACCACTGAGCAGCTAGCAGTACAAGACCCCCGATCCTCCTAGAAGGATCGGGGGTCTTTGCTGTCTGGACCGTCCGGCGCCGGACCGGCGCGACTCTACTGGTCGACGAGGATCCGTACCCGGGCCGGACGGCCCGGATCGGCGGCGACGTGCACGCGGCCGGATTCACCGGGCAAAGGTGCGAAACCGTTGGCCGACAACACCTCTGCTGCGGCCTGGGCAGCCGCCTCGTCGGCGACGATCACATCCAGATCGAGCACCGGGACCACCGGCGGACCGGAGGCGCCGTCGGCGGTCGGGCCGACGTGGGCGATGGCGACCGCACCGGCACCCAGCAGTGCCCACAGCCGATTCACCAGGCGGGCACCGACCGCACCCCACGCCGGATCCACCTCGACCGGGATCGTCGGCAGCTCGGGGCTGGTGCCGGCGCTGTGGTGATCGCGCAGGGGGACGATCCGCTCATTCCATACCGTCAGCGCTTGTGCGGCGAGTTCCTCGGGCGTGCCGGAGTTGTCCAGCCAGATGTCGGCGACGGCCCGGCGCTGCTCGTCGCTGGCCTGGGCATCGATGCGCTGGCGGGCATCGGCGGGGTCCATGCCGCGCCGATTCACCAGCCGGTCGAAGCGCAGGTCGGCGGGGGTATGGACGACGATCACCGCGTCGTACAGGGGTGCCAGACTGCCCTCGACCAACAGCGGGACGTCGTGCAGGATCACCGCGTCGGCCGGTGCCGCGGCGATCAGCTCTGCGGTGCGGGCACCGATCAGCGGATGGGTGATCGAATTCAGTTTCTGGGTGCTCTGGGCGTCGGCGAACGCGCGAGTCGCCAGTGCCGCGCGGTCGAGAGCACCTTCGTCATCGAGGATCTCGCTGCCGAAGGCCTCCACCAGCGCGGCCAATCCCTCAGTCCCGGGCTCGACGACCTCGCGGGCGATGCGGTCGGCGTCGATGTGATAGGCCCCGTGCGCTACGAAGGTCTTCGCCACGGTCGATTTTCCGGCGCCGATACCGCCGGTCAGTCCCACTCGAATCATGACTGCCAGTGTGACAGGTCGGCGATTCACAGGCGGAGACCTTCACAGGCGGAGACGTTCACAGGCGGAGACGTTCACGGGCGGCGGCGGTTGAGTGTCGCGGCGATCCCGGCGGCGGCGGCCCGCACCGCGTCGACGTGCTGCTGCGGACGGAAGCGGTGCACCGGACCGGTCACACTGATCGCCGCAATGAGCTCGTTGGAGTCCACATCCAGGACCGGCGCGGCCACACACGCGATCCCCGGAGTGGATTCCTCGAACTCGAACGCGACCCCCTTCTCCCGGACCGTATCCAGCGCGCGGGACAGGATACCGGGGGCCGCGATGGTCTTCGGAGTGCGTCGCGGCAGCGGGCCGGCCAGCACCCGCTCGCGCGTGGCGGTGCTGCCGTGAGCCAGCAGGGCCTTGCCGATCCCGGTGCAGTGCAACGGCATCCGGCCGCCGGTGCGCGAAGGTGCGCTGGCCTGGCGGTGCCCGCCGATCTTGGTCAGATAGAGCACCTCGCTGCCGTCAAGCACCCCCAGGTGCACGCTTTCGCGGCTGCGTTCGTACAGATCCTGCAGAAAGGGCATGGCGATCTCCAGCAGACCGCGTTCGGCGGAGGCACGCATACCCAGCTCGAATAGCCCGCCGGAGAGCCGGTAGCCGTCGGGGGTGCGGTCGAGCAGCCGGGCCGTGACGAGCTCGCCGCAGAGCCGGTGCGCGGTGGCCTTGTGCAGTCCGGTCCGGCGGACCAATTCGGCCAGCGGCAGATCCGCATCGTCGGCGGCGAAGGCATGCAGGATCGCCATCACCTTGCCGATCACCGTATCAGGGACGCTCACCCGGTCAGCGTATCGCTGAGCGAGACGAACTGCTTCCGAAGGGGTGAGTGTGCGGGTGACGATGGTGGCATGATCACCGATCTCGACAGCGACATCGCCGAGGCTCAGGCGGCGGCCCGGCTGCTCACCGCCCTGCAGACCCGCACCGCCTGCACCCCGGTGCGCGATCTCATCGGCCCGACCGACCTGGCGGCCGCCTACCGCGTCCAAGAACGCATCAGCGGTGGCCGCATCGCCGCCGGCGCCACCGTCGTCGGCCGCAAGATCGGTTTGACCAGCAAAGCGGTCCAGGAACAGATGGGGGTCGATCAGCCCGACTTCGGAGTGCTCTTCGACGATATGGCCTATGCGCACGAGCGGACCGTGCCCATCGAGCGGCTGCTGCAACCCAAGGCCGAAGCCGAGGTGGCCTTCGTCCTGAAGGCCGATCTAATCGACGGGCCCCTCGACCTGGAACAGATCCGGGCGGCCGTCGGCTATGGGGTCGCTGCCCTGGAGGTCTGCGACAGCCGTATCGACGGCTGGGACATCGCCTTCGCCGACACCGTCGCCGACAATGCCTCCTCGGGCGTCTACGTGCTGGGCACCGAGCACAAGACCCTCGAGGAGTTCAGCCCGGTCGAGGTGGGGATGAGCATGACTATCAACGGCGAGCAGGTGTCCACCGGCACCGGTGCGGCCTGTCTGGGCGATCCGCTGAACGCCGTTGCCTGGCTGGCCCGGGCGGCCCGCGACTTCGGGGATCCGCTGCGCGCCGGACAGCTGGTGCTGTCCGGCGCGCTGGGCCCCATGGCCCCGATCGCCGCCGGCGACGAGGTGACCGTACAGATCAGCGGACTGGGGACGGTCCGCGCCCGATTCGAATAGGGAACAGCATTGACTAACAAGAAGAAGGTCGCCATCATCGGCTCGGGCAATATCGGCACCGACCTGATGATGAAGGTGATCGAGAACGCCAGGCATGTCGAGATGGGCGCGATGGTCGGCATCGATCCGGACTCCGACGGGCTGGCCCGGGCGGCCGAGCTAGGCATCCCCACCACCTCGGACGGTGTCGAAGGGCTGGTAGCCCTGCCGAACTTCGACGAGATCGACATCGTCTTCGACGCCACCTCGGCCCAGGCGCACGAACACCACATCGAGGTGCTGTCCCCGCACGGCAAGCGACTGATCGACCTGACTCCGGCGGCGGTCGGCCCGTATGTGGTCCCGTCGGTCAATCTCGAAGACCACCTGGATGCGCCGGTGGTCAACATGGTGACCTGCGGCGGTCAGGCGACCATTCCGGTCGTCGCGGCGGTCTCGCAGGTGGTGCCGGTGGCCTACGCCGAGATCGTCGCCTCGATCGCCTCGAAATCCGCCGGACCGGGTACCCGTGCCAATATCGACGAGTTCACCGAGACCACCGCAGGGGCGATCGAACAGCTCGGCGGCGCCCGGCGCGGGAAGGCGGTGATCATCCTCAATCCGGCAGAACCGCCGCTGATGATGCGTGACACCGTCTACACGCTGGTGCAGGCGCCGGATCTGGACACGCAGGAGCAGATCCGGCTGTCGGTGGAGAAGATGGTCGACGACGTCTCCGCCTATGTGCCCGGCTACCGGCTCAAACAGAAGGTGCAGATCACCGAGATCGCCGACTCCAGCCCGGTGCACACCCTGCTGGCCGACGGCGAAGAAGCCGTTCCGACCCATCAGGTCTCGGTCTTCCTCGAAGTAGAGGGTGCCGCGGACTATCTGCCCGCCTACGCGGGCAATCTCGACATCATGACGTCGGCCGGCCTGCAGGTCGCCGAGCGCATCGCGGCACGCGCCGCCGACCAGGAGGCACAGGCATGAGCGGCATCCCCATCTACGTTCAGGACGTCACCCTGCGTGACGGTATGCACGCCATCCGGCACCAGATCTCACCCGAGGACGTCCACCGCATCGTCGCGGCGCTGGACGCCGCCGGGGTGGATGCGATCGAAGTGGCCCACGGCGACGGCATCTCCGGCGGCACGGTGAATTACGGTCCGGGATCCCACAGCGACTGGGAGTGGATCGAGGCGGCCGCCGATGCCGTCACGCAGGCGCGGCTGACCACCCTCATGCTGCCGGGGGTGGGCACCGTCAAGGAACTCAAGCGGGCCTACGACCTGGGTGTCCGGTCGGTCCGCGTGGCTACGCACTGCACCGAAGCCGATGTCTCCGCCCAGCACATCGGCGCGGCAAAGGAGATCGGTATGGACGTCTCCGGTTTCCTGATGCTCTCGCACATGAGTGATCCGGCCTCACTGGCCCAGCAGGCCAAACTGATGGAGTCCTACGGTGCCGACTGCGTCTACATCACCGACTCCGGCGGCCGGCTGACCATGAACGACGTCGCCGAGCGTGCCCGTGCGTACCGGGACGTGCTCGACCAGAAGACCCAGATCGGTATCCACGCGCACGAGAACCTGTCACTGTCGGTGGCCAACTCGGTGGTTGCGGTCGAAAACGGCATCTACCGTGTGGACGCCTCGCTGGCCGGACACGGGGCCGGCGCCGGCAACTGCCCGATCGAGCCGTTTATCGCCGTGGCGAACCTGCTCGGATTCGAGCACCGCTGCGACCTGAATCAACTCCAGGACGCGGCCGACGATCTGGTGCGGCCGCTGCAGGACCGCCCGGTCCGCGTCGATCGCGAGACGCTCACCCTCGGCTACGCCGGCGTCTACTCGTCGTTCCTGCGGCATGCCGAAGCGGCCGCCGCGCGCTACGACCTGGACGTGCGCGACATCCTCACCGTCTGCGGTGAGCGGCGACTGGTCGGCGGCCAGGAGGACATGATCGTCGACATCGCCTTGAATCTGGTAGCCGAGCGCGAGGCCGCTCAGGAGGCGGAACTGGAGAACGTCTGAGCGTTGACCGCGGTAGGCATCACGGTCGTGTCCATGGTGCCGATCACGTTCGGGTGCTCCGGGTATGATCGGTCACACTCCCGGCCTCCGTCTTTCCGTGATGCGCCCGCATCCGTCCGAGGGCGTCGGGAGGTGGACCAGAACGGGTGGGTGGTAACAGATGAGTGAGGCCTCACTCGCGGCGCCGGTCACCGAGGCGCTCCGGCGCATCCGGAAGGCAAGCGGGGTGTCGCTGGCCTTCGGCGGACTTGCGCAGGGGTCGGCCCGGCTGCGACTGCAGCACTTCGTCGGCAACACCACCGGTGCATTGAACGGGTTGGCAGTCGAGGCCGGGCACGGACTCGGCGGCCGCGTCATGCGGGTCAATCGGCCGATGGTGGTCAACGACTATCTGGCGACACCGCAGATCACCCACCTTTACGACGACTCGATCCAGGTCGAGGGTCTTCGGGCGATCGCGGCAGCACCGGTGATCGTCGACTCCCAGGTGATCGCGGTGCTGTACGGCGGATTGCACTGTGACAATCTGATCGGCGGCCGCATGCTGGACATCCTCACCACGCAGGCCCGCTCACTGGAACAACAGGTCGCGGTCGCTCGTGCCCTGCGGGAGGCCGGTGCCCGTTCGTCGCCGGATGTCGAGGCGCTTCGTGACCGAATGAACCGCGCGTACTCGGGGCTGCGGCTACTGGCACAGGCCCTCGACGACGATGTACTCGCCGAAGAGATCAAGCGTCTCACCGATGTCTTGCTCGATGCTCCTGAGCTCGAATCGGTGGCACCGGTGGTGCTCACCGGACGCGAGCGTGATGTCCTCGCGCTCGCGGCGCTCGGGTATTCCAATGCGCGTATCGCCGCGGAGCTGGGTGTGGTCGCCGAAACGGTGAAGGGCTACATGAAGACCGCTATGGGCAAGCTCGATGCGAACACGCGGCTTGAGGCGGTCGTGCTGGCGCGCCGCGCCGGGGTGCTTCCGGGCTGATCCGGCAGTGTTTCATCGGCACCCCCTTCGGGGGGTGGTCGCCGATTCGGGCCCATCGTACTGTGAGCAAACTTACTTCAGTACGTGACTGTGGGGCATGCCATATCGCCGCGAATCTGATTCGGCAGGCTGCTCCATTCACCCGTCCGAGACGAGGATCCGCCAGTGACAATCGCACCACCGAACACTCCCGCCGTATCCGAGCCACAAGCACCGTCCACCAGCATGAAGCGGGTAGCCGCGGCCAGCGCAATCGGCACCACGATCGAGTTCTACGACTTCTTCATCTACGGGACGGCGGCAGCTCTGGTCTTCCCGACGGTCTTCTTCCCCGAGGCGAATCAGGTCACCGGAACCATCGCCTCGTTTGCGACCTTCGCAGTCGCCTTCTTCGCTCGGCCGGTCGGGGCGGTGGTCTTCGGCCACTTCGGTGACCTCATCGGGCGCAAGCGCACCCTGGTGTGGACGCTGCTCATCATGGGTGCAGCCACCGTCCTGATCGGATTGCTGCCCGGATACGAATCCGGGGTGTTCGGACTATTCGGTTCCGGAATCGGCATCTGGGCGCCGATCCTGCTGGTGGTCCTGCGCTTCCTGCAAGGCTTTGCCGTGGGCGGAGAATGGGCCGGTGCCACGCTCCTGACCTCCGAGTACGCGCCGGAGGGCAAGCGCGGACTCTACGCTATGTTCCCGCAGCTGGGCCCGGCCTTCGCGTTCTTCCTGTCGAGTCTGACCTTTTTGATCGCCAGTCTCACCGTGGGCACCGCCAGCGACGCCTTCCTCAACTACGGCTGGCGGATCCCGTTCATCCTGTCGATGGTGCTGGTTCTGGTCGGACTCTGGGTGCGCCTGGCAGTCGCCGAGACGCCGGTGTTCCGCCAGACGCAGGCGCGCCAGAGCGCCGAGCCGGTGCCGGCGGCACGAAAGCTGCCATTCCTGGATGCGGTGAAGTTCCAGTGGAAGGAGATCCTGATCGCCGGTGGCGCACTGGCCAGCCTGTTCTCGCTGTTCTACATGGGCACGGCATTTCTGACCAGCTATGCCACCAATGCCGACCACATGGGCCTGTCGCGGAACTTCGTTCTGACCTCAGGCATGATCGCGGCAGTCTTCTTCGGTCTGTCCACCGCGGCCTCGGCCGTCTACTCCGACCGTTTCGGTCGGCGTCGGGTCATCATGGTGTCGGTTATCGTCGCGGTGCCGTGGGTGCTGGTTCTGTTTCCGATTCTGCAGACCGGAGGCGAGTTCGCTTTCCTGGTCGGACTGATCGGGACGCTGCTGATCTTCGGCATCGCCTACGGCCCGGCCGGTGCGCTGCTGCCCGAACTCTTCGAGGCCCGCTACCGCTACACCGGTGCCGGAATGGGCTACAACCTGGGCGGCATCTTCGGCGGTGCGATCCCACCGCTGATCGCCGCGCCGCTGATCGCCGGTCCCGGATCCATCTGGGTCGGCGTCATGCTCGCGGTGCTGTCGTCGATCAGCGTGCTGTGCACCTACCTGATCGTGGAGACCAAGGACCGGAAGGTCGCCGTGGAATCCGTACGAATCGATCGCGAGTCCGTGCTGGAGGTTCGCTGATCACCGGGCGACCGGCCGGTCCAGCCACGGCATGCGGCCGCCGACCTGCGCATCCAGCCACGACTGGATGTCGCCGGCGGCGGCCGCTCCGCGTAGTGTCCGCACCGCGATCTCGGTCGCCTCCACGGCTTCGTCGAGGGTGAGTAGACCGGCGGCGTGCGCGGTGAACAGTTCGTCGACGTCGAGCAGTTCCAACTCGGTGCCGGGCACGTCGACCAGATCCAGGTACCAGTCGACGGAATACCAGCGGCCGTCGGCATCCGGGCCGGTGAAGCGGCCGACGTCCAGGTACAGCCGCTGCCCCGAGCGATGGTCCGGTGTGAAGTGGAAGATGTTGGCACGCAGGCCGAGCGCCGGGAGCAGCCAGCTCTCCAGGTGGTGGAAGCGCGGGTGATCGGCCGGCCGGGACATGTACAGCCCGTAGGGCAGCTGCCGATACTCGTCGACCGGTCGGAGGAAGCCCTTGTTGTCGGTATTGGTCATCGCCGGAACGTCGAAGATCTCGCGCTTGGGCGGATGCGGCTGTTCAGACATCGTTTCGCTCCCGAGCGGTACCGCCGACTCCGTGCAGGCAGCTGCGGGGTGGTGCGTCGTCGCTGATCATGGGTTCAGCCTAGATCCCAGGGGTGGGCCGAGCACCCATGCCTTGTTGACAATAATTTTCATTAGACTGTTGACTGGCTGCCATGCGAACCACGACCACGCTCCTGACCCTTTCGGCCGCGGCCCTGCTGGCACTGACCGGCTGCACGGCTGCGACAGACCAGAAGTCAACGGACACAACAACGTCGGCCGGTGCGCCGGTCGAACAGCGTGCTGCCCAACCGCGGCTGGCGCTGACCCACGACGGCGGAGTGACCGTCCTGGACGGGCTCGACCTGAGTCCGATCGCCGACTTGGACTATGACGGCTTCATCCGCGCCACGCCCGCCGGCGACGGCCGCCACGTATTCGTGTCCACGGCGGCGGGCTTCGAACTGCTCGATATGGGCACTTGGCGTGAGCCGCACGACGGGCATGCGCACTACTACACGAGCGCGCCGCGCAAGACCGGCATCGTCTACGACGGTGCCAAGCCGGGGCACGTCATCGCCCACGAGGGCCGCACCGCGCTCTTCACCGACGGCACCGGCCGGGTCCGCGTGCTCGACACCGAGGCGATCGGCGCCCCCGATGCGGTGATCACCGAACTCACCGTGCCGCCGCACCACGGCGTCGCCGTCGCGCGGGCCGACGGCTCGATCCTGGTCTCCCAACCGATCGGGGAGAAGGCCGGTGGACTGCGCATCCTCGGTGCCGACGGCACCGTGATCGCCGAGAACACCGACTGCCCGGGCCTGCACGGTCAGGCCGCCGGGGCCGGTGGCGTGCTCACCTTCGGCTGCACGGACGGCGCGCTGATGGTGGACGGCGACCGGATCACCAAGATCTCCGCCGACATCCCCTACGCTCGGCTGGGCAATCAGGCCGGCAGCCCCGCCTCGCCGGTGGTGCTGGCCGACTACAAGACCGAAAAGGACGCCGACCTGGAACGCCCGGACCGTTTCGCGTTGATCGACACCGCCGGTGCCGGCTCGATCACCGTGCACCACATCGACTTCAGCTACAGTTTCAAATCGCTCGGTCGTGGGGCAGACGGGGAAGTGGTGCTGCTGGGCACCGATGGTCGACTGCACGTCTACGATCGGCTCACCGGCGCCGAGAAGGCGTCCTACCGGGTGATCGAGCCCTGGACCGAACCCGCGCAGTGGCAGTCGCCGTCACCGGACCTGCTGATCTCGGGATCCACCGCCTATGTGACCGATCCGGCCGCCGGGAAGATCCTCGCGGTCAGCCTGCACGACGGCAGCACGCTGCGCACCGCGGCGCTGGAGCATTCGCCGCTGGAGTTGACCGGCGTCAGCGGCTGAGTCCTCAGGCCAAGACGATATCGTCGCCGTCGACCGCGATCTGGACCGGCGGCAGGGGGCGCGCGGCCGGGCCGCGCTGAACGGAGCCGTCGAGTGCGAACTTGCTCTGATGGCACGGGCAGATCAGGTCGGCGCCCTGAGCGGTCACGGCGCAGCCCTGGTGCGTACAGACGCTGGACAGCCCTTCGTAGCGGCCGGCCTCGGGCTGGGTGATCACCACATCGCCTGCCACCACCGCGCCGCCGACCGGCACCTGATCGGTCGCGGCCAGCACGGTGACGCCGTCAGCGCGAACGGTCGTGCTCAACGGGGCCGTCACCCGCCCGGCGGTCCCGGTGCACGCGGTGGCGGCCAGCGCGACGGCGGCCGCTCCCGCCCCGGCCAGTACGGTACGGCGGCCGATGTCGGCGGGCTCGAGGGGCGAGTCGGTCGGATGATCCATGATCGGACTTTCGGTCGAGGGGCTGTCCTGACCATTGTGCGCGTCCGGCCCGGGGACGGGCTGTGAAGGTCCTCACCTGCGGTCCGGCCGACCGCGGCCGGTCGTGGAACGGCGCGTGTCGGTGGTCGCGGATATCCTGGAGAACATGGCATTCGCAGCAGAACAGCCGGTGGTCGCCCACTCGGAGTACCGGCCGATCGGCGACGTGGAGCGCAGTGACGGTTCCTTCGAGGTGGTCAGTGATCTGGAACCGGCCGGCGACCAGCCGACGGCCATCGCCGAATTGGAGCAGCGGCTGACCGACGGGGAAGCCGACATCGTGCTGATGGGCGCGACCGGTACGGGAAAGTCGGCGACCACGGCCTGGCTGATCGAGAAGATGCAGCGGCCCACCCTGGTGATGGCGCCGAACAAGACCCTGGCGGCTCAGTTGGCCAACGAGTTGCGCGAGATGCTGCCCAATAACGCGGTCGAGTACTTCGTCTCCTACTACGACTACTACCAGCCCGAGGCGTACATCGCCCAGACGGACACCTACATCGAGAAGGACAGCTCCATCAACGACGATGTGGAGCGGCTGCGCCATTCGGCGACCTCGAGCCTGCTCTCGCGCCGCGATGTGGTGGTGGTCGCCTCGGTGTCGTGCATCTACGGTCTGGGTACCCCGCAGAGCTACCTGGACCGCTCGGTGGAACTGGCCGTGGGCGACACCATCGACCGCGATGCGCTGCTGCGGCTGCTGGTGGACATCCAGTACAACCGCAACGACGTCGCCTTCACCCGGGGAAGCTTCCGGGTGCGCGGGGACACCGTGGAGATCATCCCCTCGTACGAGGAACTGGCCGTGCGCATCGAGTTCTTCGGCGACGAGGTCGAAGCGCTCTACTACCTGCACCCGCTGACCGGGGATGTGATCCGTCAGGTCGACAATCTGCGGATCTTCCCGGCCACCCACTACGTCGCGGGTCCCGAGCGCATGGCCAAGGCCATCGCCGGAATCGAGGCCGAACTGGAAGAACGGCTGGCAGAGTTCGAAGACCAGGGGAAACATCTGGAGGCTCAGCGGCTGCGGATGCGGACCAACTACGACATCGAGATGATGCGGCAGGTCGGCTTCTGCTCGGGCATCGAGAACTACTCGCGGCATATCGACGACCGTGGTCCCGGGAGCCCGCCGGCGACGCTGATCGACTACTTCCCGGACGATTTCCTGCTGGTGATCGACGAGTCGCATGTCACGGTGCCGCAGATCGGGGCCATGTACGAGGGCGATATGTCCCGCAAGCGCAACCTGGTCGAGTTCGGCTTCCGGTTGCCCTCAGCGGTGGACAATCGGCCGCTGACCTGGGACGAATTCGTCGACCGCACCGGGCAGACGGTGTATCTGTCGGCGACGCCGGGGCCGTACGAACTGGGCCAGTCCGGCGGTGAATTCGTCGAACAGGTGATCCGCCCGACGGGACTGCTGGACCCGAAGATCGTCGTCAAGTCGACCAAGGGGCAGATCGACGATCTGGTGCACGAGATCGCCGAACGGACCGAGCGCGATGAACGCGTCCTGGTCACCACGCTGACCAAGAAGATGTCCGAGGATCTCACCGACTACCTCCTCGAACTCGGTGTGCGGGTCCGGTACCTGCACTCGGAGGTCGACACGCTGCGCCGAGTGGAGTTGCTGCGGCAGCTGCGCAGCGGCGAATTCGACGTCTTGGTCGGTATCAACCTGCTGCGCGAGGGACTGGATCTTCCCGAGGTGTCGCTGGTCGCCATCCTCGATGCGGATAAGGAGGGCTTCCTGCGCAGTACCACCTCGCTGATCCAGACCATCGGCCGTGCCGCCCGCAACGTCTCCGGTGAGGTGCACATGTATGCCGACAAGATCACCGACTCGATGCAGCAAGCCATCGATGAGACCGATCGCCGCCGGGCCAAGCAGATCGCCTACAACAAAGAGAAGGGCGTCGATCCGCAGCCGTTGCGCAAGAAGATCAACGACATCCTCGATCAGGTCTACCGGGAGGCCGAAGACGCGGTGGAGGTCGGCGGCTCCGGCCGCAACGCCAGCCGCGGCCGCCGCGCCCAGGGGGAGGTGTCCCGGGCGGTGAGCGCGGGGGTGATCGAACAGCGCGACACCTCGTCGATGCCGCGGGCAGAGCTGGCCGACCTGGTGCAGGAGCTGACCGATCAGATGATGAGTGCGGCTCGCGATCTGCAGTTCGAACTGGCCGGACGGTTGCGCGACGAGATCGCCGACCTGAAGAAAGAACTGCGCGGGATGGACGCCGCCGGGGTCAAGTAGGACTCAAGGAGCCCTGTGCAAGGTATGTTTTTCACAGCGACCCCGTCGGATACGCCGAGCGGGGCAGATGTCGGAGGTTGAAAGCAAGCATGGCCGATTACAAGACCATCGTCGTCGGAACCGATGGCTCCGAGTCCTCGCTGCACGCCGTTTCGCGGGCCGGATCCATCGCCGGTGACAGCGCCACCCTCGTGGTCGCTTGTGCCTACTTCGTCAACGACGGCAAGACCGCCAGCGCTGCCAGTGATGCGCTCGGCGCCGACGCCTACCAGGTAATGGGGAGCTCGCCGACCGAGGAGATCCTGCGCACCGCCAAGGAGCGCGCACAGCAGGCCGGCGCCGCCACCGTGCAGACCCGGGCGATCAAGGGCGCCCCGGTCGACGCGCTGCTGCAGCTGGTCACCGACGTGCAGGCCGACCTGCTCGTGGTCGGAAACAAGGGCCTCAACTCCATCGCCGGGCGCCTGCTCGGATCGGTTCCGGCCGACGTCGCACGCAAGGCCGCCTGCGATGTGCTGATCGTTCACACCACCTAGAACGTCCCACTCCTGGACGGCCCGGCGATCGACGACGCCGGGCCGGTCAGTTGTGCTGTCCGCCCGCGGCCGGCAGGTCTGCCAGATCGGCCGGCAGTCCGAGCCGATGGACGACGACCAGGCGCTGCGTCGCCCGGGTCAGCCCGACGTACAGGTCGCTGAACCCGCGCGGGGAGGTCTCGATCAGTTCGGCTGGTTCGGCCACCACCACGTTGTCGAACTCCAGTCCCTTGGCCGCGCTCAACGGCAGGACCCGGATCCCGTCGATATCGTCGCTGGCCGCGGCCTCGGCGGCCCGGGTGTCGGCGACCAGGACCGCGGTGAGCCCCGGCCAGTGGGCGTCACGCGCCGCCGCCAGCGCGGCCGGCAGTGTTTCAGTATCCGCCACCGCCAGTGCGTACGGCTCGATACCGTTGCTGCGCAACGATTTCGGCGGGATCTGATCCGCATCGATTCGTGTCAGCAGCCGATTGGCGTAGCGGGTGATCTCCGCTGGAGTGCGGTAGTTGATCGTCAGGTCCCGCTGACGCCAGCGTCCGGCGACATAGGGGGAGAAGATCCGGTCCCACGAGGTGGTGCCGGCCGGATCGCCGGTCTGTGCGGTATCGCCGATCACTGTCATCCACCGGTTCGGGATCCGGCGCATGATCATGCGCCAGGCCATCGTCGACAACTCCTGTGCCTCGTCGACGATCACGTGCCCGAAGGTCCAGCTGCGATCGGAATGCGCCCGCTCGGCGGTGGTCAGATACTCGGTGACCTCCTGGCGCTCGGCGAGTTGCTCGGCGTCGATCAGGTCGTAGGCCATCAGCAGTTCCGGATCCAGATCGTCCTCCAGATCCTGCGGCGCCGAACCGGTCAGAATGTCCAGGGCGTCCTGGGCTTCGGCGATGCGGCGGCGCCACTGGATCTGCTGTTCGCGCAGTGCTTCATCGGTGCGGTAGCCCAGGAGCTCGGCGAGCTCGTCGAGCAGCGGAACATCGGCAGGGCTCATATCGGCGTCGTCGGGCAGCGGATGGGCAGGGCGTGCCAGGGCGGCGCGATCATCGTCGTCCCAGCCGCGGGTCACCTTGCGCCGGAAGACGTCGTCGTCGTACAGATCGCGCAGCAACTCCTGGGGTGTCAGCGTCGGCCAGAACTGCAGGATCGTCCGCACGACCTCGTCCTCGGACTCGAGTTCCTGGCGGATGTCGATCAGATCGCCGGCGGTGAGCAGCTGCGAGCCGTCCAGCGGCGAAGCGCCGAGCCGGCGCGCGTGCCGGGTGGCCAGCTCGTCCAGCGCGGCCCGCAGGAAGGTGCGCTGGGCCAGGTTGTGGGGGCGCCGGGTGGCTCGCGCCGCCGCCCGTGCGGCCTTGATCAGCTCGCTGTCGACGGGCAGACGGTAGCCGTCGAACTGCACCGAAACACCTTGCGGCGGAAGACTTTCCCGCGCACGCACCGCCGCCCGCAGGACGGGCAGGATGCGGTCTGCATCGCCTTTGAGTTCGGCGGCCCGGCGGCTGTCGACGGCGCCGGCCACGATGCCGGGGAACAGGTTGCCGATCGTCGAGAGCAGGACGCCGGTCTCACCGAGGGACGGCAGCACCTGGGCGATATAGTCCAGGAAGGTCTCGTTGGGCCCAATGATCAAGACGCCGCTGCGCTCGAGGGTGTCCCGGTAGGTGTACAGCAGGTAGGCAGCACGGTGCAGCGCCACCGCCGTCTTGCCGGTACCCGGCCCGCCCTGCACCACCATCACCCCGCGCTGCGGATAGCGGATGATCTCGTCCTGTTCGCGCTGGATGGTCTCGACGATGTCGGTCATCTCGCCGGTGCGGGCGGCGTTGAGCGCGGTGACCAGCGCTGATTCATTGACGACGGAGGCTCCGATGCCGCCGTCGGTATCGATCTCGCCGGACAGCAGATGCTCGTCGGAGATGCTGCGCACGGTGCGCCGGCGGGTGCGCAGGTGGCGTCGTCGCGACACCCCCTCGGGGGAGGCCGGGGTGGCCAGATAGAACGGACGTGACAGCGGGGCACGCCAGTCCAGCAGCAGGCTCGTCACATGGTCGGCCTCGGCGATGCCCATGCGGCCGATCCGGCGGACGCTGCCGGTCTCCGGATCGTCGTGTTCCATATCGAGCCGGCCGAAGTACAGGTTGTGTTCGGCGGCGTCGATGCGGGCCAGCATCTGGGTGTAGTGCCGCTCGTACGATTCGCGTTCGGAGAGTTCTTGCGGGGTGCCCGCCGATTCGAGCAGCGTCTCCGACAGCCGGCGTGCCGCCGTCTTACGCATCTCGTCGAGCCGTCGGTAGAGGACGTCGAGGTGTACCTGCTCTTCGGTCAGGCGAGGATCGGGGTTCACAGTCGTTCCAGTCTACTGATCGCACTACGGTCGTGCCGATGCAGCAGAACGGCCGGTGCACCCGCTCGGAGTGCACCGGCCGTTCTGAAACCGGTCGGGGAGGAGCGGTCAGCTCGCGCGGCGCTCGCGCCAGCGGGTCTTCACCTTCCGGCCGGTCTCCTCGGCGAGATCCTTCGCCTGTTCGGCACCCTCGCGCGCGCGGTCGGCGACCACCGGTGCCTGCTCGCGGGCCTTCTCACCCAGGCTGATCGCCAGATCCTTGGCGTGTTCGGTACCTTCGCGCGCCCGGTCGGCCACGAGCGGTGCCCGGTCGGCGATCCGCTCGGCGGCCTCGTCGGCACGGTTTCGCACCTTGGCGGCGACCACCGGGGCGTTGGCCTGCACCTTGACGGCGGCGACCTCGGCACGGCCGCGTGCCTTATCGGCCACGACGGCGGCGCGCTCGGCGAGCTCATGCAGGTTCTCCTCGGGGCTGTCGCCGTTGAGGTGAGTCACCGCGTGCTTGCCGACCCGAGCCACGGCCGGCAGAGCCAGCGCGGCGACCGGATGACCGCCCGAGCGCAAGGCGTGCCGAGCGGCGCGGCGTGCGGTCCGCTTGGCGGCGCGCTTGCCGAGCTTGCCGGCTACCTGCGCCTCCTTGGCGGCGACCAGACCGGCGACCCTCGCCTCCTGGACGGTGTTGCGGGTACGCCAGGCCAGCGACGGCTCGCCGGCGGTGTCGGCGCTGGCGATCAGGGCGCCGCCGAGGAGGCCGACGTTCTTGATCAGGCCGACCTTGCGGGCCTCGCGGCGTACCGGATCGGTCTCGGTCCAGAAGGCGCCGTCGTACACCGTGACCGGCACCAGCGTGGTCGCCAGTACCGCCGAGGCGAAGCGGGGCGCCTTACCGGTGGCCAGCAGGACGCCGCCGCCGACCTGGACCGCACCGGCGATACGCATCGCGGTGGCCGCGTTCTGCGGAACGCGATCGGCCACGGGGGCAGGCAGTGCGTCGCGGCCCGAGTCGAGCATCGGCTGCACAGTCGCGGCCGCGTGCCTGGGGGCACGCAGCAACTCGGCGCCGGAGGCGACAAAGGCCGAGGCGAGCATGGGACGGGCGATCTTGCGGAGAATCACGCGGAACCTTCCGGCTGGAGACGTCTGTGGTCGGGGAGTTCCCACGCGAGGCGATGGTCAAACTCCCTGCGGCCCAGGGTAGGGCAGAAAACGCTGCCGAGGGGGCCGTCGCCGCACATCGAACCGGTGGTGGCCCGATCGGCCCGCGGTCACCAGCCGCGCTGGCGCCACTGTCCCAGGTGTGGCCGCTCGGCGCCGAGGGTGGTGTCCTTGCCGTGTCCGGGATAGACGACGGCGTCGTCGGCGTAGCGGGCGAACAGTTTGGTCTCGACCTCGTCGAGCAGGATCTCGAAATCACCGGGTTCCCACGTCTTGCCGATGCCGCCGGGGAACAGCGAGTCGCCGGTGAACAGGTGCGCGCGCCCGTTTCGTTCGGTGAGCACCAAGGCGATGGACCCGGGGGTGTGACCGACCAGGCTGATCACATCCAGTTCCAGGGCGCCCAGGGTGATCCGGTCGCCGCCGCGGAGCATCCGGTCCGGGGCCACCGGAAGGTCGGCGGCATCGGGGGCGCCGACGGCGGTGGGTACGTGCAGGGTGCGGGTCAACTCCTCCAGCGCCTGCCAGTGATCGAAGTGTCCGTGGGTGGTGACGATCTGCGTGAGCGTTCCCGGCAGGGTATCCAGCAGGGCCCGCAGGGAGCCGGGGTCGTTGGCGGCGTCGATCAGCAGCGACTGCATCGTCACCGGATCGGTCAGGATGTAGACGTTGTTGTCCATCGGTCCCACGGAGACCTTGACGACGGTGGCGTTGTCGAGGGTCCGGCGCTGAGCGGACACCTCGTAGCGGTCCGGGTCGGGGGTCACGTCGCCGGTGTAATCATCGGACACGGTCACCTTCATGCTCATACGCCCAGCCTACGTTCGGCGTGGACCGACGGTCCCGCTCCCGGCGAATCGGTGTTGTCGGTGGGTCCGCGTACCCTGGATCGGTGGGTGAACGCTGTTCGCCGCAGCCGTGTTCTGCATGAGTTTCTTGGGAGTGTCGCAATGGTTGATCGTCTGATCGTCCGGGGTGCGCGCGAGCACAATCTGCGCGGGATCGACATCGATCTGCCGCGCGATTCCCTGGTGGTGTTCACCGGGCTGTCCGGATCGGGCAAGTCGTCGCTGGCCTTCGACACGATCTTCGCCGAGGGCCAGCGCCGATACGTCGAATCGCTGTCGGCCTATGCCCGCCAGTTCCTCGGTCAGATGGACAAACCGGATGTGGACTTCATCGAAGGTCTCTCGCCGGCGGTGTCGATCGACCAGAAGTCGACCAACCGCAATCCACGTTCCACCGTCGGCACCATCACCGAGGTCTACGACTACCTGCGGCTGCTCTACGCGCGCGCCGGCACCCCGCACTGCCCACAGTGCGGAGCGAAGATCGAGCGTCAGACCCCGCAGCAGATCGTCGACCAGGTCCTGGAGATGGACGAGGGCACCCGGTTCCAGGTCCTGGCTCCGGTGGTGCGCAGCCGCAAGGGCGAGTTCGTGGACCTGTTCGCGGACCTGCAGACGCAGGGCTTCTCGCGGGCCCGGATCGACGGTCAGGTGTATCAGCTGACCGAGCCGCCGAAACTGAAGAAGCAGGAGAAGCACGACGTCGAGGTCGTCGTGGACCGGCTGGTGGTGAAGCCGACCGCGCGGCAGCGGCTGACCGATTCGGTGGAGACCGCGTTGCGGCTGGCTGACGGCATCGTCGTTCTGGATTTCGTGGACCGGGCCGAGGACGACGAGCACCGGACCCGCCGCTTCTCCGAGAAGATGGCCTGCCCCAATCAGCATCCGATCGCCATCGACGACCTGGAGCCGCGCAGTTTCTCGTTCAACTCCCCGTTCGGCGCCTGCCCCGAATGCGACGGCCTGGGCGTACACAAGGAGGTCGACGAATCGCTGGTGGTGCCCGACCCGGAGATGACCCTGGCCGACGGCGCCATCGCCCCGTGGTCGTCGGGCCACAACGCCGACTACTTTCAGCGGCTGATGGGCGGTCTGGGCGACCAGATGGGCTTCGATCTGGACACTCCGTGGAACAAGCTGCCGCGTAACGTCCGCAAGGCGCTGCTGGACGGCTCCGAGCACCAGGTGCACGTGAAGTTCCGTAATCGCTACGGGCGCACCCGCAGCTACCACACCGAATTCGAAGGCGTGATGGCGTTCCTGACCCGCCGGGCCGACGCCACCGAATCCGAGCAGATGAAGGAGCGCTACGAGGGCTACATGCGGGACGTGCCGTGTCCGGCGTGTTCGGGCACCCGGCTGCGCCCGGAGATCCTGTCGGTCACCCTGCACAATCCCGACCGCGGAGACTTCTCGATCGCCGAGGTCACGGCGTTGTCGGTGGCCGACTGCGCCGAATACCTGGACGGGTTGCTGCTGGGCGAACGTGAGACGGCCATCGCCGGCCGTGTCCTCAAGGAGGTCCAGGCCCGACTGCGCTTCCTGCTCGACGTGGGCCTGGAGTACCTGTCACTGGCGCGGGCGGCCGGGTCGCTGTCCGGCGGCGAGGCCCAGCGCATCCGGTTGGCCACGCAGATCGGTGCCGGTCTGGCCGGAGTGCTGTACGTGCTCGACGAGCCGTCGATCGGACTGCACCAGCGGGACAATCGGCGACTGATCGACACCCTGGTCCGGCTGCGCGATCTGGGGAACACGCTGATCGTCGTCGAACACGATGAGGACACCATCCGGGCCGCGGACTGGATCGTCGACATCGGCCCGCGCGCCGGCGAGCACGGCGGCCGCGTGGTGCACAGCGGTGACTACAAGGGTCTGCTGAAGAACAAGGAATCGTTGACCGGGGCGTACCTCTCGGGCCGTAAACAGCTGGAGGTGCCCACCGTCCGCCGGCCGGTCGACCGTAAACGGCAGGTCGGCGTGATCGGTGCGACGGAGAACAATCTGCGCGGCATCGATGTCAACTTCCCGCTGGGTGTCCTGACCGCCGTCACCGGTGTCTCCGGATCCGGGAAGTCGACGCTGGTCAACGACATTCTGGCGACGGTGCTGGCGAACAAACTGAACGGCGCCCGGCAGGTACCCGGACACCACACCCGCGTCACCGGTCTGGAACACCTCGACAAACTGGTGCAGGTGGACCAGTCGCCGATCGGCCGGACGCCGCGCTCCAACCCCGCCACCTACACCGGTGTCTTCGACAAGATCCGCACCCTGTTCGCCGCGACGACCGAAGCCAAGGTGCGCGGCTACCAGCCGGGCCGGTTCTCGTTCAACGTCAAGGGCGGCCGCTGTGAGGCGTGCGCGGGTGAGGGCACCATCAAGATCGAGATGAACTTCCTGCCGGACGTCTACGTGCCGTGCGAGGTGTGCCACGGTGCGCGGTACAACCGGGAGACGCTGGAGGTGCGGTACAAGGGCAAGACCATCTCCGAGGTGCTGGACATGCCGATCGACGAGGCCGCCGAGTTCTTCGAACCGGTCAGCTCGATCCACCGCTACCTCAAGACCCTGGTCGACGTCGGACTGGGCTATGTCCGCCTCGGCCAGCCCGCCCCGACGCTGTCCGGCGGTGAAGCCCAGCGCGTCAAACTGGCGGCCGAACTACAGAAACGGTCCACCGGGCGCACCGTGTACATCCTCGACGAGCCGACCACCGGTCTGCACTTCGAGGACATCCACAAGCTGCTCACCGTGATCGATGGACTGGTGGACAAGGGCAACACCGTCATCGTGATCGAACACAACCTGGACGTGATCAAGACGGCCGACTGGATCATCGACATGGGCCCCGAGGGCGGCAGCAGTGGCGGCACCGTCGTCACCCAGGGCACGCCCGAAGACGTCGCCGCCACGCCGGGCTCGTACACGGGGGCCTTTCTTCAGGAGATGTTGCCGGTCGCCGAGTCAGCGAGCTGACCGGAAGAGTTCACTGAAGCGGCAAAGAAGGCACGGTAGCCTTCGGGCATGCGTTTCAATGCTCCACCCGGTTGGCCGCCGGTACCCGAGGGCTGGGTTCCACCTGCTGGGTGGCAACCGAATCCGAACTGGCCGCCCGCGCCGGAGGGGTGGCAATGGTGGATCGATAACGAGACCGGACAAACGGCCGACGCCGATGATCGTCCCGATGCGGAAGACATCCCTCGCGTGTCGATCTCGAAACTGGATGCTCAGCTCGTCAAAGCCATGCAGTGGACGCGGCGAGACGGTGCAGACCGTCGCCGCGAGAAGGCGGTCACGACCGCGAATGACGAATCCGGCCTGACCAGTCAGTTCACCAGCCTGGGCCGCCAAGTAGCGGCATTCGGCACGATCCTGGCCCCGGGGGCCTCCCAGGTGCTGGGCCTCCTGGGCGCGATCTGTGCCTTGGAAAACGCTCAGTCGGAGGTGCTGCAGACCATCGACAGCAATGTGAAACTCCTGAAAGAGGGGCCGTTCCGGTCCGGGCGCCTGATGCTTCAGGAAGCCTACCGGGTCGGCGAGCGCGAGCATGAGGGCCGGCGCCTGCTCGCGGCGTCGAAGGACCGCTTCTTTGATGCTCTACCTCTTTCGGCATCGGTCCAGGAACAGGCCCTGGTCGAATTCCACCTGGGTCTGGTCGGACTGCTCCTCGGCAACAAGGATGATGCGCTCCACTGGTTCACGAAGGCTTACGGCTCATCGCGTGCCGTCGTGGAGGCGCTCTCGGAGGAGGCCGGCGATGTGAAGGTACTCAAATCGAAGTGGTCGGCGACCGCACTGACGGTCTCGTACGGGGCGGTTCTGTTGGTGTTGCCGTTCAAAGTCCGTCGGGTGATGCGCGCGAGCCGGGCGCGTTCGGCCCTCGATGACTATCTGCCTTTCGTGAACGCGGTCGCGACGTGTATGAACTCCGTGAACGCGGGGCCGGCCGCCCCGACTTTGACGATCACGCTGAACCCTGACGGTGGACGAACACTCCGCGAGTCGGCGACCTGACCCGGGCCGGACCGAACCGGCCGATCGAGCGCGCCCGCCGATTAGGCTGGATCCCATGAATATCGACGCACCTTCGACCCCGGACGATGCCGACGCGCTGGAGGCCGAGGTGGTCGCCTTCGACGCTGAACTGAGCCCGGGGGTGCAGGCGCCGTCGTACGAAGAGGTCACCGGCTACACGAAGGCCGGTAACCCCACCCTCGACCATGTCCGAGACAAGATCGAGCAGCGGGCTGCCACCGCGATCGGCGCGGAGGAGCTGGCCGCCGCGATGCCGGGGAACGAGAACCTCGACGAGTTCTTCGCCAAACGGGAGAAGGCCGCCAAGGCCAAGCTCGAGGAGATCCGCCGGTCGATGGGGAAGTAGCCCGCCGGTGTAACCGGTGGGATCAGTCCTTGACGGGGCCGGTCTGCTTCTCGCCGGGGCCCTCGCCGGGGGCATCGGGGAAGGCGCTGGCCTCGCGGAAGGCCAGCTGCAGAGCTTTGAGGCCGTCGGCGATCGGCTTGCGGTGCAGACCCAGATCCCCGAACGAGGCGGTGACCAGCCCGGCCAGTGCGTTGATGAGCGCACGAGCCTCGGGCAGGTCGCGGTACTCTTCGTCGCCGCCGGCCTCCGGTCCGACCTTTTCGGCCGCAGCGCTCATCAGCATCACCGCGGCCCGGGAGATCACCTCGATCGCCGGGATGGTGGCCAGCTCACGAACCTGGTCGGGACCACCGAAGGGGTCGGACGTGTCGGAGGAATCGGCCGAATAGGTGTGCTCGCTCATGACTGCTACACTGGCACAGGTTGACCACCCTGGCTCCGTCGGGGTAGCAAGAGGATCTCGAGTCCCACCGCGCGACGCACCGTGTCCGGCACTGCCGGGACGGGGCAGTTTCCCGGTAGAAGGTCACATCATCGCCGGCTGGCGAGGCAAGGTTCCCATAACCGGGGTCCCGCCCACCACGCGATGATGGCTTTCATTCGAGGCCCCTCCTGTTCGGTCGACACGACGAACACTTTGATCGAGGAGGCCACATCAGCACTGAGACCCGCATCAACGAGCGCATCCGCGTCCCTGAGGTCCGGCTTGTCGGACCCGGGGGTGAGCAGGTGGGCATCGTGCGTGTTGAAGATGCGCTTCGCCTGGCTTACGAAGCCGACTTGGACCTGGTCGAGGTCGCCCCTGAGGCGCGCCCGCCGGTGTGCAAGATCATGGACTACGGCAAGTTCAAGTACGAGGCGGCGCAGAAGAAGCGCGAGTCCCGCCGTAACCAGCAGATGACCGTCATCAAGGAGCAGAAGCTCCGCCCGAAGATCGACGACCACGATTACGAGACCAAGAAGGGTCACGTCGTCCGGTTCCTCGAAGCGGGTTCCAAGGTGAAGGTCACCATCATGTTCCGCGGACGTGAGCAGTCCCGGCCCGAACTGGGCTTCCGGCTGCTGCAGCGCCTGGCGGGCGACATCGCCGAGTACGGCTATGTCGAGACTTCGGCCAAGCAGGACGGCCGCAACATGACCATGGTCGTCGCCCCGCACAAGGGCTCCAAGACCCGGGCACAGGCCAAGCAGTCCGCTCCGGACGCTTAGCCCGCCCAACCCCGCACACCCCAGTCACGCGGAGACATCACCGAGCCGGCCTGGTCGGCCCGGTGATGATCTTCGCCCGAATGAAGGAAACCCATGCCTAAGGCCAAGACCCACAAGGGCACCGCGAAGCGTTTCAAGCTGACCGGCACCGGCAAGATCAAGCGCGAGCGCGCCGGCAAGCGCCACCTGCTCGAGCACAAGTCGTCACGTGTCACCCGTCGTCTGTCCGGCACCGTTGTGGTGAGCGAGGCCGACGCCCCGCGCATCAAGCGCCTGCTGAACAAGTGACCTGAGCCGGATAATCGTTAGTTAAGGAATAGATACTCATGGCACGTGTGAAGAGGGCCGTCAACGCCCAGAAGAAGCGCCGCTCCATCCTCGAGGCCTCCAAGGGCTACCGCGGTCAGCGGTCCCGGCTGTACCGCAAGGCCAAGGAGCAGCAGCTCCACTCGATGACCTACGCCTACCGCGATCGCAAGGCGCGTAAGAACGAGTTCCGGAAGCTGTGGATCCAGCGCATCAATGCTGCGGCCCGCGCCAACGACATGACCTACAACCGCTTCATGCAGGGCCTCAAGCTGGCCGGCATCGAGGTGGACCGCAAGGTGCTCGCCGACCTGGCCGTCACCGATCCGGCTGCTTTCTCCGGTCTGGTCGACGCTGCTCGTGCAGCACTGCCGGAAGACGTGAACGCGCCGGTCGCCTGATCGGCCCTCGTTCACCACAGAAGTACTCGAAACGACCCGTGATGGATGTTCTCACCGAACGTTCCTCGCGGGTCGTTTCGTTGGCAAAGCTGCATCGGGCCGCGGTACGACGATCCGAGCAGCGCTTCCTCGCCGAAGGGGCGAACGCGGTCGACGCCGCGCTGACCACCGGCCGCGCCGTGCGGCTGCTGGTGCGCGAAGACGACGTGGAGCGGTTCGCCGACTTGGTCTCCCGCGCGCAGGCCGCGGGACTGGAGGTGCACCTGCTCAACGGGCGCGCCGCCGACAAACTCTCCGAGACCACCACCGCGCCCGGCGTCTTCGCCGAGGCCACCCTGCTGACCCGATCGCTCGACGACGTCGAGCTGGCCGGCCCCGGCTTCACGGTGGTGGCGGTGGAGCCCCGCGAGCCGGGCAATGCCGGCACGCTGATCCGCTGCGCCGACGCGCTCGGCGCGAAAGCCGCTGTGATGCTGGGTGATTCGGTGGA
Organism: Gordonia hirsuta DSM 44140 = NBRC 16056; assembly: GCF_000333015.1. Classification (GTDB taxonomy): domain Bacteria; phylum Actinomycetota; class Actinomycetes; order Mycobacteriales; family Mycobacteriaceae; genus Gordonia; species Gordonia hirsuta. The sequence continues at coordinate 130,703 of NZ_BANT01000002.1, forward strand.
CCCGCACAACGGCAAGTGCGTGCGCGCGAGCGCGGGCAGCGTCTTTCACATTCCTATCGCCGTCGAGCGTGATGTCGACGCCGGACTGGCACGGCTGCGTGAGGCCGGTCTGCTGACGCTGGCGACCACCATGGACGGCGAGGTCCCGCTGCCCGAGGCCGGCTCTCTCCTGTCCCGCCCGCACGCCTGGTTGTTCGGCAACGAGGCACACGGCCTGCCGGCCGAGGTGATCACCGGGGCCGACCATCGGGTGTCGATCCCGATCGCCGGCCGCGCCGAGAGCCTCAATCTGGCCGCCGCCAGCGCCATCTGCCTCTACGCCAGCGCCGCCGCGGCCTCGAGGTAGTCGCATACCGGTCGCACTTGCGCCGGGTTGTTGCCTCAAGACGGGCGAAGGCACAGCGCGAAACGGGGTCAACCCCAGCTGTCCGAGATACGCCGGGCAGGTCAAGGGGCAGTCGCCGGGCTGAGCACCGGCCCGGCCCCCGACCGGACACCGCAGCGCCGCTGCCCGGGTGTCCGGCCGGTCGCTCAGGAGCCGAAGTCGACTTCCGTCGGGGTGTGCACCGGGTCGCCGGACGAACCGGATCCGATCTGGCCCAGCTCGTTGTCACCCCAGCAGTAGAGTTTTCCGTCGCTGCGAGCACAGGTGGTGCCACTGCCGGTGACGAGTGCGGTGACCCGGTTCATGCCCTCGACCCTGGTCGGCTCGGTCACGAAGGAGCCGTCTCCGTTGCTGCCGGTCTGGCCGAAGCTGTTGTCGCCCCAGCAGTAGGCCTGCCCGTCGCTGGCGACGGAGCAGACCGTATTGGTATCGGTGGACACGGTAGCTGCGTCGGGCAGCCCGGTGACCTCCTTGGGGGCCTTCTGCGAGCTCGTCTTGTTCTCGGCGTCGATCACCGAGCCCCAGCAGTACACCTTGGCATCGGCGACCCCGCAGACCTGGTGGAAGCTGCTGCCGTCGATGGTGCCGCCGCCCACCTGGGCAGAGGTGACGTTCTTGAGCCCCGCGATCTCGACCGGGCGCGTGGAGGCATCGGTGTCACCGGTGCCCAACTGCCCGTCGTAGTTGTGTCCCCAGCAGTACAGTTTCTGCTCCTGGGTGATCGCGCAGGTGTTCCCCGAGTACACCGACACCGAGGTGACGTCGCTGATCCCGTCGACCTTGGTGGGAGATTCGATCTGCCGATCGGCGACACGCTCCTGCCCCGCTTCGCCGCGGGAGTTCCAGCCCCAGCAGTAGACGTCGCCATCGGAGACCGCGCAGGTCGTCCACTTGTCGGTACCGATCGCGGTGACCGTGCCGAGCCCGTTGACCTTCTGCGGGGTGTTGATGGTGCGGCTGCTGCCGTTGCCGAGCGCACCGAACAGTCCGTCTCCCCAGCAGTAGGCATCGCCGTCGGCGACTGCGCAGGCGGTCACATCGGCGGGTTCGCTGCTGGTGCGAGACGGCATACCGCCCAGGGACACCGCGGTCACTTTGGACAGGGCGGTGACGTGTTGCGGGGTCTGCTGGTCGCTGGTCCCGCCGTCGCCGAGCTGGCCGTCATGGTTGGCGCCCCAGCAGTAGAGTTTCTCGTCCTGTACCGCGCAGACGGTGCCCATGTATTCCGACAGCTGCGCCTGGTCGGCGGCGGTGGCCAGCGGAGTCGCCGGCGTCGTATCGAAGACCCCGGCCGCGTACAGCCCGCTGGGAACACCGATCAGCAGCGCGGCCGCCGCTGCAGCCAGTCCGATCAACAGCGGCTTGCGGTTCTTCTTCGGGGCGGCGGGCTGCGGGGTGCCCCCGTGCAGCGGTGTCCAGCCGGTGGGCGGGCCCGGGTAGGCCTGCGCCGCCGGATAACCGGTGGCCGGGCCCGGTGCCTGGCCGGGGTAGCCGTGGTGGGTCTGATAGCCGGAAGGGAGCGGATAGCCGGGCTGGGAAGGATACGACGGCTGCGACGGATGGGAGGCGCCGCCCGATGGAGGCAACGGCGTGATCGAGGTCGCGGCGGCCCCGGGAGTCTGCTGCAGGGCACGCAGGAGATCGGCGGCGAAACTGCGGCAGTCGGGGTAGCGGACGGCCGGATCCTTGGCCATCGCCCGGGCCAGGACCGGGGCGAACGCGGCCAGGTCCGGGCGCAGCGCAGCGATGGACGGCACCGGCTGCTGTACGTGCGCCATCATCATCGCCATGGCGGTGTCGGCCTGGAACGGTGTCACCCCGGCGAGCAGGGTGTAGACGGTGCAGGCCAGGGAGTACTGGTCCGAACGCGGTCCGGCCTGCTGTCCGGAGATCACCTCCGGCGCGGTGTAGGCCATGGTGCCCACGACTGAATCGGCTGCGGTCAGTTGCGGGGAGTCGGCAAGGCGTGCGATCCCGAAATCGAGGACCACCGCGCGGCGCAGTGCACCGTCGTCCCCGCGGGTGGCGATGATGTTCGCCGGTTTGATGTCGCGGTGGACCACCTGCCGGCTGTGCGCGTAGTCCAGTGCGTCGGCCACCTGCGCCACGGCAGTGACGATATCGGCCACCGGCAGCTGCGCCGTCGACAGATCCGGCCCGTCCAGGTAGCTCATGGTGAACCAAGGTGCATCGTCGTGCACACCATGGGCGTAGACGGTGATGATGCTCGGGTGGTCCAGGGCGGCGGCGGTCCGTGCTTCGTTGGTGAATCGCTGCTGGAAATCCGGGTTCGAGCTCGCGCCGACAGAGATCACCTTCAGCGCTTCCCGCCGCATCAGCTGCGGACTTTCGACCAGGTAGACCTCGCCCATAGCGCCTGAGCCGAGTGCGGCCACCACGCGGTATCCGGCGATCGTCGATCCGGGGTCGACGGGCATGTGTGCTCCTTGCTGTGTGGGGGATTGCCCGCTGAACTTACCGCCCGAAAGCGATCACCGGGATCTCCGGGCCGTCTGGCATGAGGATGAACGCCACGCGGACGCCCGGGAGATCCCGGCGATGCGGGGATCGGACGGCGACGATCGGCGCCGGTGAGCAGGGGCCGATCAGACGGTGAAACCGCCGCGATTGCTCTTGGTGGCGCCTTCCTTGAGGACCAGCAGGATGTTGTCGTTGTCGCCGACCAGATCGGCGTCGGCGCTCGGGTCGCCCTTGACCACGACGACGTCGGCCAGCTTGCCGGCCTCCAGGGTTCCCAGCTTGTCGTCGACCCCGCACAACTCGGCCGAGACCTTGGTGCCGGCCGAGATCGCCTGCAGCGGGGTCATCCCGCCGTACTTGACCAGCAGACCCACCTCGCCCAGGTTGGTGCCGTGGTCGGGAACCAGACCGGCGTCGGTTCCGGTGGCGATCTTGATGCCTGCCTTGACGGACTTGGCGATCGACTCCTGCGCCATCGCATGCCACTTCGCGCTCTTGGCCACGGCCTGCGGGGTGGCAGTGTCCGGGTGCAGGGTCTCCAGCAGAGTCGGCACCAGGAACTGACCGTTCTTCACCATCTCCTGGCGCAGCTCATCGGTGAGGGCGTAACCGTGCTCGATACTGCGCACGCCGCCGCGGACGGCCGCGGTGATGCCCTTCAGGCCGATCGCGTGGGCGGCCACCGGGCGACCGCCGTAGGCCTGGCCCTCTTCGACGATCGCTTCGACGAGTTCCTCGCGCGCGCCCAGGTAGTCGGGCTGATCGTTGATCGAGGTGACACCGCCGGATGAGGCGACCTTGATCACGTCGACGCCCTCGCGGGCGAGTTTGCGGGCCTCGAGGCGGGCCTCGTCCACACTGTCGACCAACACGCCGCCGACCAGTTCGGTACCGCTGAGACCCGACGGGATATGGAAGTCGGCGTGGCCGCCGGTCTGGCTGAGCATCTTGTCGGCGACGAGCAGTCGCGGGCCTTCGATCAGGCCGTGTTCGACCGCATCGCGCACACCCACGTCGACGCCCATCAAATCGCGCACGGTGGTGACGCCTGCTTCCAGGGTCACCTTCAGTCGCTCGATCAACTGGAAGTAGCGGTACGACGGCGGGACCATCGCGGCCATCACCGGTGACCCCTTGGTGCCCGGCAGTGACAGATGCACGTGCACGTCGAAGAAACCGGGGCAGATGGTGTTGCCGCCCAGATCCACGCGGACCGCGTCGTCACCGGGGGACGGGGCGCCGGCGGCGGGTCCGGCGTAGGTGATGGTCGTATCGTCGATCACCAGTACCGCGTCGGCGACGGGCTCTCCTCCGTTTCCGTCGATCAGGCGGGCGTTGTGCAAGACGGTCGTGGTCATGATCTGTATATATACCTGCACCGCCGGCTGGCGGGAGGCAACCTGCGGTGACGTGCCCGGGTTTTCGGAGCATCGTGGCGCCAGTGGTCTCCCGTGGGCGCGGTTCGAGCCGGGTGCGGAACCGGCCCGGGGCCGCACCCCACAGCAGGTCGACTAACCTTCAAAGCGATATTCCCCAAGCCTCGAGGAGTCGCGCCGGTGCCTGGCGATGAAGCTGAGATCACTTTCCCGTCCGCCGCGGAACTGGATGCGGCCGTGGCCGCGGCCATCGCAGCCTTCGACGCGGCCGCAGACCTGGAGGCCTTGAGTGAGGCCAAGATCGCGCATGTGGGGGACCGTTCGCCGATCGCACTGGCCCGCCGCGCGCTGGGCTCGCTGCCCAAACAGGACCGTTCGACCGCCGGCAAGCAGGTCAATGAGGTCCGCGGCCGTGTCACCGCCGCACTGGAGGAGCGCAGCGCCGAGCTGACCGCGCAGCGCGATGCCGCCGTGCTGATGTCGGAGACCATCGACGTGACGCTGCCGGTGCAGCGCCGCCGTCCCGGCGCCCGGCATCCGATCACGGTCATCGCCGAGCAGGTGGCCGATGTGTTCATCGCGATGGGCTGGGAGATCGCCGACGGTCCCGAGGTCGAGACCGAACACCACAACTTCGACGCCCTCAACTTCTTGCCCGACCATCCGGCGCGGTCGATGCAGGACACCTTCTACATCGCGCCCGAGGGCTCGCGGCAGGTGCTGCGTACGCACACCTCGCCGGTGCAGGTGCGCTCGATGCTCGACCGAGAGCTGCCGATCTACGTCGCCTGCCCGGGACGTACCTTCCGCACCGACGAACTCGACGCCACCCACACACCCGTCTTCCACCAGATCGAAGGCCTGGCCATCGACAAGGGACTGACCCTGGCGAACCTGCGCGGCACCCTGGAGACCTTCGCCAAGGCGCTGTTCGGTCCGGAGACCACCACGCGCATGCGGGCCAGCTACTTCCCGTTCACCGAGCCGTCGGCCGAGGTCGACGTCTGGTTCCCGGCCAAGAAGGGCGGCCCCGGCTGGGTGGAATGGGGCGGCTGCGGCATGGTCAACCCGAATGTGCTGCGCGCCAACGGCATCGACCCGGAGGTGTACACCGGCTTCGCCTTCGGCATGGGTCTGGAGCGCACCCTGCAGTTCCGCAACGACCTGCCCGATATGCGCGACATGGTGGAGGGCGACGTGCGTTTCACCCTGCCCTTCGGCGCCGCGCTCTAACCGGCCTGCCCCGCGCGTCGACACCGCTGCCCATCCGCCACCAATCCACCCCCGCACCCACGTGAAAGAAGTTCCCCGTGCGCCTCTCCCAGTCCTGGCTGACCGAAGCTCTGCAAGCCGGATCCCCCGGCTGGTCGGCATCGACCGACGACATCGATGCCGGCTTCGTCCGGGTCGGCTTCGAGATCGAGGACGTCGAACCGTTCCCGGTGACCACCGGTCCGCTGGTGATCGGCCGCGTCACCGAGATCGAAGAGCTCACCGAGTTCAAAAAGCCGATCCGGTTCTGCCTGGTCGACGTCGGGAACGACGACGGCGCACCCCAGGAGATCGTCTGTGGCGCCCGGAACTTCTCCGTCGGTGACCTGGTGGTCGTGGCGCTGCCCGGGGCCGTACTGCCCGGCGATTTCCAGATCGGTGCGCGCAAGACCTACGGGAAGATGTCGGCGGGCATGATCTGCTCGGTGTCTGAACTGGGCATCGGCTCCGACCACACCGGCATCCTCGTGCTGGCGCCGGGCACCGGCGAGCCAGGGGAGAGCGCCTACCCGGTTCTGGGTCTGGACGATGTGGCCATCGACGTCAACGTGACCCCCGATCGCGGCTACGCCTTCTCCATGCGCGGTCTGGGCCGGGAACTGGCCAGCGCCTTCGCCCTGTCCTATGAGGATCCCGCGCAGACCGTCGGGGAGCCGGCCGCTGAGAAGGGCCGGTCGTGGCCGGTGCGGCTGGACGACGACGGCGGCGCAGCGCGCTACACCGCGCGGCTGATCGAGAGTGTCGACCCGACCGCGGTCAGCCCGTGGTGGATGGCCAAACGACTCATGGTCGCCGGTATCCGGCCGATCTCGGCGATCGTGGACGTCACCAACTACGTGATGATCGAACTCGGCCAGCCGCTGCACGCTTTCGACGCCGACAAGCTGACCGGCACGGTCGTCGTGCGCGCGGCCCGCGCGGGCGAGACGCTGGAGACGCTCGACGGGGTGGTCCGCACCCTCGACCCCGAGGATGTGGTGATCGCCGACGATTCGGGCCCGATCGCCCTGGCTGGGGTGATGGGCGGGGCCGCCACCGAGGTCACGGCCGCCACGACCCGGGTGCTGCTGGAGTCGGCGAACTTCGATCAGGTGCGCGTGTTCCGGACCGGGAAACGGCACAAACTGAGTTCGGAGGCGGCCAAGCGGTTCGAGCGGTTGGTGGATCGTGAGGTCACCGCGGTGGCCTCCGATCGGGCTGCGCAGCTGATCACCGAGGTCGCCGGCGGCCGTGTGGTGGGTCAGCTGACCGATGTGCGGGCCGCACAGCCCCCTGCCGAGCCCATCGTCATCGCGGCCGACCTGCCCGACCGCATCGCCGGTGTGCGTTACCCGGCCGGTACCACCGAAGCGCGGCTGCGTGAAGTCGGCTGCGCCGTCGACGGGGCCACCGGCGCGGACGGCATGCTGGCGGTGACGCCGCCGTCCTGGCGCCCGGACCTGAAGCTGCCAGCCGATCTGGTCGAAGAAGTGGTGCGGCTGGAAGGCCTCGAGGACATTCCGGCGGTGGTGCCCAGTGCACCCGGCGGCACCGGGCTGACGCCTCGTCAGCGGCGCCGCCGCGCGGTCGGCGTCGCGATGGCCACCGACGGCTTCGTCGAGGTGCTGCCGTACCCGTTCATGCCGGCCGGCGTGTTCGACACCTGGGGTCTGGACGCGGACGATCCGCGTCGGCGGACCGTCAAGGTCCTCAACCCGCTGGAGAACGACAGGCCTGAGCTGAACACCACCTTGCTGCCGGGGCTGCTGGAGATGACGGCACGCAATCTGGCGCGCGGCAACCGGGATCTGGCACTGTACGCGATCGGTCAGGTGGTCCTCGGCGGTGAGCAGGGCCCGACGGTCGGCGCCCTGGACGTGAGCCGTCGTCCCACGGCCGAGGAACAGGCCGCCCTGGACGATTCGCTGCCTGCGCAGCCGGTGCACCTCGCGGCGGTCCTGACCGGGCTGCGCGATCCGGCGGGGCCGGCTGGTCCCGGCCGGCCCGCCGATGCCTACGACGCCTTCGCCGCCGCTCGCACCGTTGCGGCGGCGGCCGGGGTAGAGCTGGCGCTGGTCGCCGACCAGCAGCTGCCGTGGCATCCGGGTCGCTGCGCCCGCCTCGAGGTCGGCGGAATCCCCGTCGGTTATGCCGGCGAACTGCATCCGGCGGTCCTGGAGCGGGCGGAGCTGCCGCCACGACTGTGCGCGCTGGAGATCGACCTGGACCAGATCCCACTGCGCACGGTGCTGCCGTCACCGCAGATCTCGCCGTTCCCGGCGGTGCTGCAGGATGTGAACGTCGTCGTGTCCGAGGAGGTTCCGGCCCAGCAGGTACAGAACGCACTGGCCGCGGGCGCCGGCGAACTGCTCGAATCGATCACGCTGTTCGACGTGTTCACCGGTGAACAGGTGGGCGAGGGCAACAAATCGCTGACCTTCGCGCTGACCTTCCGGGCACCCGATCGCACACTGACCGAAGACGAGGCGAGCGCGGCGAAGCTGACGGCGGTCGAACACGCCGGCAGCGTCGTGGGGGCTCGCCTGCGCTGAACCGGGCTGCGCTGAACCGGGCTGCGCTGAACCGGGCTGCACTGAACCGGTCTGCACTGAACCGGGCTACGGTGCCGGCCTGCGGTGCCGGGCTCCGGTCCTGCCGGGCTACGGCACCGGCTGTGCGGATCAGCCGATGCGAAGCTGCCCCGGTCCGGCGGTATCGCCTTCGCGCCACTCGATCTCGATCTCCAGCTCGAGCTTGGGACCGCGGCGACGCTTGGGTTCGCGAGTCACCTCGACGTCGACCTTGACGTTGGCCGGCAGGTCCAGCGAGACGTTCTCGGTGCCCACCGACAGATCCACCCGGCCCTCCCGGATGCGGCCGGCGAGGGTCTCCAGCAGGGTGGCCACGCCGTCCAGGCTCATGGTCTGGGAAGTCTTCAACAGTTTCTCGCTGGGCATCGGAGAGCTCCTCATCAGTGCGGGAACGGCGAGTATTGCCGGGAAGGCACGTCGTCTATATTCCCATTGTCGGAAATGCTGCCTGCGTTCCACAGTACCGGGGAGGTCGGAGCCGGTTGATGTATCTGATCGCCGCAACGGTCGCGGCCGCGCTGGTGGTGCTGATCACCTACTGGCTCCATCGTCGCCTCGTGGTGGCTCCGGGGCTCCGCGGCCGCTGGGCGATGGCCGCCGACACCGTCCTGGTGCTCGGCGCGCTCGCCGGGGTGGGGGCCTTTCTCACCGCCTCGGGGATGCTGGACCCGGCGTGGGCGCGTCCGCTCGGTTTCATCGGATTCACCTGGTGGGCGGTGGTGTTCTATCTGATTCTCGGGGCCGGGCTGATCGCACTGGTGTCCCTGCTGATCCGGCTGGTGGCGCGCATGACCGGTCGCCCGCGCCTGGCCCGGCCGCAGCGCTGGCTGCAGATCGCCACCGCTGCGCTGGTGGTGGTGACGGCGATCCTGGTCGGCTCCGGACTGGTGGCGGCCGGGCGACCACAGGTCAGCGAATCCGCCGTCGTCGTTCCGCGGCTGCCGCAGCAGTTCGACGGGCTGCGTATCGCGGTGGTGACCGACCTGCATGTCGGCCCGGCCCGCGGCGCCGGGTACACCCGGCGGGTGGTCGACCTGGTGAACGGGGCACGACCTGACGTGGTGATCCTGGGCGGGGATCTGGCCGACGGCACCATCGCGCAGATCAGCGCCGATCTCGCGCCGCTACGACGGTTGCGGGCACCGATGGGTGTGTACGGGGTCAGCGGTAACCACGAGTACCTGGTCGAAGACGGTGAATCGTGGCTGGACTTCTGGGAACGGCTCGGCGTTCGGCCGCTGCGCAACGAGCGTGTCGAACTGCATCGAGACGGTGCGACCATCGACCTGGCCGGTGTGCACGACTACACCGCGCCGGTGACGGCCGGAACCGATCCGGCCGCGGCGCTGGACGGCCGCGACGGCGACCGGGCGCTGATCTACGTGGCGCACCAACCGCGCCAGGCCGATGCGGTGCAGGGTCGCGGGGTCGGACTGCAGCTGTCCGGACACACCCATGGCGGCCAGCTGTGGCCGTTCGGTTATGCGGTGGCATTGCAGCAGCCGGTGGTTTCGGGCTTCGGCGAAGTCGGCGATGTGCCGGTATTCGTCTCGCGGGGCGCCGGTTCCTGGGGCCCGCCGGTCCGGGTCGGGGCCGCCCCGGAGATCGCCGTACTGACCCTGCAGGCACCCCGCTGACATCGCGGCGGCACCACCGACCCCCGTCCTGAATTAATTTGCAGTCTGGTGCATAATGATTGCATGACTGTGCGGATTGCGGTGGCCGGTGCCAGTGGCTATGCGGGCGGCGAGATTCTTCGTCTCCTCTGCGGCCACCCGCGCCTGGCCAGTGGTGAACTCGAGATCGGTGCGCTGACGGCGGGCGGTAATGCCGGAACGCGGTTGGGTGAGCATCACAAGAATCTGTTGCCGCTGGCCGATCGGGTGCTGGCCGAGACCACCCCGGAGACCCTGGCCGGGCACGACGTCGTGTTTCTGGGTCTGCCGCACGGGCAGTCCGCCCAGATCGCCAATGCGTTGCCGCCGTCGACCCTGATCATCGACTGCGGTGCCGACTTCCGGCTGCAGGACGGACACGAGTGGGACCGCTACTACGGCGGGGAACACGCGGGCACCTGGCCCTACGGAATGCCTGAGCTGCTGAAGAACCGGGCCGAGCTCGCCGGGGCCAGCCGCATCGCGGTGCCGGGCTGCTATCCGACGGTGTCGATCCTGTCGATCGCACCGGCGATCGCCGCCGGATTGGTGGAACCGCGGGTGCAGGTGGTGGCCCTGTCGGGTGCCTCGGGTGCCGGCCGCGCCCCCAAGGCGAACCTGCTGGCCGCCGAGGTGCTGGGCTCGGCCCGCGCCTACGGCGTCGGGGGTGTGCACCGGCACACCCCGGAGATCATCCAAGCGCTCTCGGCGCTCGCCGGGCAGCCGGTAGAGGTGGCGTTCACGCCGATCCTGGTGCCGATGGCTCGCGGCATCCTGGCCACCGTCACCGCGCCGACCAGCGCGCCGCTGGAGACCATCCGGGAAGCCTATGCACAGGCCTACGCCGATGAGCCGTTCCTGCACCTGCTGCCCGACGGCCAATTCCCCGAGACCGGCGCGGTGGTCGGCAGTAATGCCATCCAGGTCGGACTGGCCGTCGACGAGCGCGCCGGCCTCCTGACCGCCATCGGTGCCGTGGACAACCTCACCAAGGGCACCGGCGGTGCGGCCGTGCAGTCGATGAACCTGGCATTGGGCTGGGGCGAGATCGAAGGACTGACCACCGTGGGAGTGGCCCCGTGACCAGCGACGCCGACACCAACGACGGCCGGCCTGCCGCGACCGTCGAGGAACATCTGGAGCAGTTGTACGGCTCGCGCATGATGCGCCGCCAGGGCGTGACAGCGCCGCTGGGCTTCCGGGCCGCCGGCATCACCATCGGTCTCAAACCGTCCGGTAAGCCCGATCTTGCGCTGGTCTTCAACGAGGGGCCCGATCTGGCCGCCGCCGGTGTCTTCACCCGCAATCAGGTGAAGGCCGCTCCGGTGCTCTGGACTCAGGAGGTCCTCAAGAGCAAGCAGCTGCGTGCGGTGATCCTGAACTCCGGCGGGGCCAACGCCTGCACCGGGCCGGGAGGATTCCAGGACACCCATGCCACCGCCGAAGCCGTCGCGCAGACCCTGTCGAACTGGGGGACGCAGACCGGAGCCGGAGAGGTCGCCGTGTGCTCGACGGGCATCATCGGCGAACGTCTGCCGATGGACAAGATGCTCGCCGGCGCCACCGAGATCGTGCACGAGATGGGCGGGGGTCTGGAAGGCGGGACCGACGCGGCCTGGGCGATCATGACCACCGACACCGTGCCCAAACAGGTCGCCCTGCACCATCCGGGCGGCTGGAACGTCGGCGGGATGGCCAAGGGTGCCGGCATGATGGCGCCGTCCCTGGCCACCATGCTCGTGGTGCTCACCACCGATGCCCGGGTCTCGGCAGACATGCTCGATTTGGCGCTGCGCCGGGCCAGCGCGATGACCTTCGACCGCCTCGACATCGATGGATCGACCTCCACCAACGACACGGTGCTGGTGCTCTCCTCGGGCGCCAGCCAGCTCGAGGTGACCCAGGCTGAACTCGACGCCGCCGTCTTCGCGGTGTGCGACGACCTGTGCTCGCAACTGCAGGCCGATGCCGAAGGCGTCACCAAACGCTGCGCCATCACCGTCACCGGGGCACGCACCGACGACGATGCCCTCGCGGTGGCCCGGTCCATCGCGCGGGACTCGCTGGTCAAGACGGCGCTGTTCGGTTCGGACCCCAACTGGGGCCGAGTGCTGGCCGCTATCGGGATCGCACCGGTGACCATCGACCCAGACACGATAACGGTGAGCTTCAACGGCTCGGTGGTCTGTGAGAACGGCACCGGCGTACCCGGTGCCCGCGAGGTGGACCTGTCCGGAAAGACCATCGAGGTGGTCGCCGATCTGGGTCTGGGCGATGCGCAGGCCACGGTGCGCACCACCGACCTGTCCCACGCCTACGTCGAAGAGAACTCGGCTTACACCACATGAGTCAGACATCCGAACAGATCACCTCGCTGCAGAAGGCGGCGATCCTCGCCGAGTCCCTGCCCGCCCTCCAGGCCCTGCACGGGCGCCGGGTGGTGGTCAAGTACGGCGGCAACGCCATGGTCGACGACGACCTCAAGTCCGCCTTCGCCGCCGATATGGTGCTGCTGCGCGCCTGCGGCATCCACCCGGTCGTGGTGCACGGCGGCGGTCCGCAGATCTCGGCGATGCTCACCCGGCTCGGCCTGGAAGGGGAGTTCCGCGGCGGCTTCCGCGTCACCACCCCCGAAGTGATGGATGTGGCCCGCATGGTCCTCTTCGGTCAGGTCGGCCGGGAACTGGTGGGTCTGATCAATGCCTATGGGCCGTATGCGGTCGGTCTGACCGGCGAAGACGCCAGTCTGCTCACCGCTCGCCGGCGCACGGTGATGGTCGACGGTGAAGCGGTCGACATCGGTCTGGTCGGCGATATCGCCGCGGTCAACACCTCCGCGGTCGACGATCTGATCGCCGCCGGCCGCATCCCGGTGATCTCGACGATCGCCCCCGACAACGACGGTGTGGTGCACAACATCAACGCCGACACCGCGGCCGGGGCGGTCGCGGCCGCCTTGGGCGCCGAGCATCTGGTGATGCTCACCGACGTCGAAGGGCTCTACACCGACTGGCCCGACCGGGGATCACTGGTGGACCTGATCGATGCCGGCGCCGTGCGCGAACTGCTGCCACGCCTTGACTCGGGGATGATTCCGAAGATGGAGGCGTGCCTGCAGGCGGTCGAATCCGGTGTCGGGGCCGCTCACGTGATCGACGGGCGCCGTGCACACTCGGTGCTGGCGGCACTGCTGACCGAATCGGCGATCGGCACCACCGTGCTGGCCGAGGTACCGAACGGAGGAAGCCGGTGACCGCTCCGCTGCAGCAGCGCTGGTCCGCGACGCTGATGAACAATTACGGCACCCCGCCGGTCGCGCTGGTGCGCGGTGAGGGCGCGGTGGTCTACGACGCCGACGGCAAGGAATACCTCGATCTGCTCGGCGGGATCGCCGTCAATGCGCTCGGGCACGCCAATCCCGAGTTGGTGGAGGCGGTGGCACACCAGCTGTCCACCCTCGGGCACGTCTCGAACCTGTACATCTCGCCGGTCGTGGTGCAGCTGGCCGAACGGCTCCTCGGCGCCTTCGGCGCACCGGGCAGGGTGTTCTTCTGCAACTCGGGCACCGAAGCCAACGAGGCCGCCTTCAAACTGGCGCGGCTGACCGGCCGTCCGCAGATCATCGCCGCCGAAGGGGGCTTCCACGGACGCACGATGGGTGCGCTGGCCATGACCGGTCAGCCGGCCAAGCGTGCGCCATTCGAGCCGATGCCGTCCGGGGTGGACTTCGTTCCCTTCGGCGACATCGCCGCGCTGGAGGCGGCCGTCGGCCCGCAGACCGCCGCGGTGATCCTGGAGCCGATCCAGGGGGAGACCGGCGTCGTGGTTCCCGGACCCGACTATCTGGCCGCGGCCCGCCGCATCACCGCCGAACACGGCGCACTGCTGATCCTCGATGAGGTGCAGACCGGTATCGGCCGCACCGGGGCGATGTTCGCCCACCAGCGCGCCGGGGTCGTGCCCGATGTGATGACCCTGGCCAAGGGACTGGGCGGGGGACTGCCGATCGGTGCGGTGATCGCGACCGGTCCGGCCGCCGAACTGTTCGGGCCCGGTCAGCACGGCACCACCTTCGGCGGGAACCCCGCCGCGGCGGCAGCCGCGCTGGCAGTCCTGGACTACATCGACCAGCACGCACTGCTCGACCACGTCGACACGCTGGGCAAGACGCTGGCGGCGGCCATCGAAGACCTGGAACACGAGCAGATCGCTGGGGTGCGCGGTGACGGACTGCTCTTGGGCATCGTCTTGAACTCGCCGATCTCCAAAGAAGCCGAGGCGGCCGCCCGGCGGCACGGTTTCCTGATCAACGCTCCGGATCCGCAGGTGCTGCGGCTGGCACCACCGCTGATCCTGAGTGCGGCACAAGCCGACCGGTTCGTGGCGGCCCTGCCGCTGATCCTCGACGAGGCGACCGCCGCGACCGCTGCCGCTGCGGCAGGGAAGGACGCACCGTGATGACCCGGCATTTTCTGCGCGACGACGATCTGAGCCCGGCCGAACAGGCCGAGGTCCTGGCGCTGGCAGCCCGCTGCAAAGCCGATCCGGTCGGCTGGAAGCCGCTCGCCGGACCGCGGGCGATCGGGGTCATCTTCGACAAGAACTCCACCCGCACACGCTTCTCCTTCGAAGTCGGTATCGCCCAGCTCGGCGGTCACGCGGTGGTGGTCGACGGCAACACGACCCAGATGGGCCGCGACGAGTCGCTAGCCGACACCGGCCGGGTGCTGTCGCGGTTCGTCGACGCCGTCGTCTGGCGCACCTTCGGCCAGGAGCGGCTCGAGGAACTGGCCGAGTTCGCCACCGTCCCGGTGGTCAACGCCCTCTCCGACAGCTTCCACCCGTGCCAGGTGCTCGCCGATCTGCTGACCATCACCGAGCACAAGGGCCCGCCGGCCGGACTGACGATGACCTACCTGGGCGATACCGCCAACAACATGGCGCACTCCCTGGCCCTGGGCGGGGTCACCGCGGGCATGCATGTGCGCTTGAGCGGTCCGGCCGGATTCGATCCGGACCCGCAGGTCCTGGACGCGGTGCGCGTGCGGGCCGCTCAGACCGGCGGCAGCCTCGAGGTGATCGACGACCCGGTCACCGCGGTCGCCGGCGCCGATGTGCTGGTGACCGACACCTGGGTGTCGATGGGGCAGGAGGACGACGGCCTCGACCGAGTCGGCCCGTTCCGTCCGTACCAGATCAACGCCGAACTGCTGGCCCACGCCGACCCGGAGGCGATCGTGCTGCACTGCCTGCCCGCCCACCGCGGAGAGGAGATCACCGATGAGGTGATCGACGGCCCGGCCAGCGTCGTCTTCGACGAGGCCGAGAACCGCTTGCACGCGCAGAAGGCTCTGCTGGCCTGGCTTCTCGAGCAGGAGTGACCGCTGCGATGAGCCGCTCCGACCCCGAAGACGAGGAGTTCGCCGGCGCCGACGGCACCCGTCTGGCGGCCACCCGTGCGGGACGGCTGGCACGGATCATCGAGATCCTCACCGCCCGGCAGGTACGCAGCCAGCTGGAGCTGCGGCAGCTGCTGGCCGCCGAGGGGATCGAAGCCACCCAGGCGACCCTGTCGCGAGACCTGGACGAGCTGGGCGCGGTGAAACTCCGCGGGGCCGATGGCGGCGCCGGCTTCTACGTCGTACCCGAGGACGGTCATCTGCTGCGCGGTATCACCGGCGGCACCGATCGGCTGTCCCGGCTGCTCAGCGATCTGCTGGTCTCGACAGACGCCTCGGGAAACATCGCCGTGCTGCGCACTCCGCCGGGGGCCGCCCAGTACCTGGCCAGCGCCCTGGACCGGGCCAGTCTGGCCGATGTGGTCGGCACCATCGCCGGCGACGACACGGTCTTCGTGCTGGCCCGCGATCCGATGACCGGCGCGCAGCTGGCCGATGAGATCGAAGGACTGGTCTGAGGTGACCCGCCGATCGATCCGGCCCTGCAGGACCGGCTGCCGACCACCGCAAGATCCCACACCCCCCGATACAGGAGCGAACCAGAACGATGGCTGACCCGACGAGCCCAGAACCGACCGGCCAGGATCACCCCGGCGCCACCAACACCGGGGCCCTGTGGGGTGGCCGGTTCGCCGACGGTCCGGCAGAAGCCATGGCCGCACTGAGCAAGTCCACGCATTTCGACTGGGCACTGGCACCGTTCGACATCGCCGCCTCGCAGGCGCATGCGCGCGTGCTGAACCGGGCCGGCCTGCTGACCGACGCTGAACTCCTGGACATGCTCAACGGCTTGGACCGGCTGCTCGACGACGTGGTGGCGGGCACCTTCGTGGCCGCGCCCAGCGACGAGGACGTGCACGGAGCCCTCGAGCGTGGCCTGATCGAGCGGGTCGGCCCGGAACTGGGTGGACGGCTGCGGGCGGGCCGCTCCCGCAACGATCAGGTGGCGACCCTGTTCCGGATGTGGCTTCGCGCCGCCTTGCGCCGGGTCGGCGCCGATGTGCTCGATCTGGCCGCGGCGCTGGTCGGGCAGGCCGCGGCCAACCCCGGTGTGGTGATGCCGGGTAAGACCCATCTGCAGGCCGCCCAGCCGGTACTGCTCGGGCACACGTTGATGGCGCACGCTCAGCCGCTGTTGCGCGATGTGGCCCGCATCGTCGACGCCGACCGCCGCCTGGCGGTCTCCCCGTACGGTTCCGGTGCCCTCGCCGGATCGTCACTGGGGCTGGATCCGGCCGCGATCGCCGCGGATCTGGGCTTCCATAGCGCCGCCGACAACTCGATCGATGCGACCAGCTCGCGGGACTTCGCCGCCGAGGCCGCCTTCGTGCTGGCGATGATCGGGGTGGATATGTCCCGCTTGGGTGAGGACGTCATCCTGTGGAGCACCCCGGAATTCGGGTACGTCACCCTGGCCGATGCGTGGTCGACGGGCAGCTCGATCATGCCGCAGAAGAAGAATCCCGATGTGGCCGAACTGGCGCGCGGCAAGGCCGGACGGCTCATCGGTAATCTGTCGGGTCTGCTGGCCACCCTCAAGGCGCAGCCGCTGGCCTACAACCGGGACCTGCAGGAAGACAAGGAGCCGGTCTTCGACTCGGTGGCTCAGCTGGAACTGGTGCTGCCGGCGATGACCGGCATGATCGCCACGTTGACGTTCCACCCCGAGCGGATGGCAGAACTGGCTCCGGCCGGCTACACCCTGGCCACCGATATCGCCGAATGGCTTGTGCGCCAAGGGATTCCCTTCCGGGTTGCGCACGAGGTCGCCGGTGCTTGCGTCCGGGAAGCCGAAACCGCCGGGGTCGGCCTGGACGAACTGACCGATGCGCAGTTCGCCGCGATCCACCCGGCGCTGACCCCGCAGGTGCGCGAGGTTCTCACCGTGGCCGGCTCCATCGAGTCGCGGAATGCGCTCGGCGGTACCGCGTCGGGACAGGTGCAGCGGCAGATCGACGTCGCAGGGGCCACGATCGAGCAGTTGCGTACCGCACTACAGTGATCTGCATTACCCCGGCGAGATCGCGGGGCGCGCGAGGAGGTTGTGACGATGGTTGGTGTGCCGAACATTGGCGGGATGGTCGGTCGCGTGGTCGCGACCGCGCAGAACGGGCTGGAAGTGGTCCGTCTCGGTGGATTCGAGACCGGTACCGAACCGGCACCGTTCCGGATCGTCGAGACCGAGAAGATGTATCGGTTGCGACGCTATTTCCCCGAAGATCCCGGTGACGGCTTCTCCCACATCATCCTGATCCCGCCGATGATGGTTTCGGCGAACGTCTACGACGTGACCCGGGACAACGGCGCCGCCTCGATCCTGTACCGGCACGGCATCATTCCGTGGGTCATCGACTTCGGTTCGCCCGATCACGAAGAGGGCGGCATGGAACGCACCCTCACCGACCATGTGATGGCCATCAGCCGCGTGGTGGACCTGGTCCGCGGCGTCGTCGGGCGGGACGTGCATCTGGGCGGCTACTCCCAGGGCGGCATGTTCGCCTATCAGACCGCGGCCTATCGGCGGTCGGCCGGCATCGCCAGCGTGGTGACCTACGGCAGCCCCGTCGATGTGCTGGCCGCGCTGCCGTTGGGTGTGCCGGCCAATCTGGCGGTGCCCGGCGCCGAGCTGCTGGCCGACAAGGTCTTCACCCGGCTGTGGATCCCCAGCTGGCTGGCTCGCACCGGATTCCAGATGGCCGATCCGGTCAAGACCGCGCGCAGTCGCATCTCGTTCCTGCGGAAACTGCACGACCGCGATGCGCTGCTGCCGCGGGAAGATCAGCGCCGGTTCATCGAGCAGGAGGGCTGGGTCGCCTGGTCCGGTCCGGCGATCGCCGAACTGCTCAAACAGTTCGTCGTCCACAACCGGATGGTGTCGGGCGGCTTCGTGATCGATGGCGAGATCGTCTCGCTCACCGAGATCACCAGCCCCGTCCTGGCCTTCGTCGGCGAGACCGACGACATCGGGCAGCCCCTGGCGGTGCGCGGCATCGTCAACGCCTCCCCGGACGCCGACGTCTACGAGACCCTGATCCCGGCCGGGCACTTCGGCCTGGTGGTCGGATCCACGGCCGGCCGGCTGTCCTGGCCGACCACCTCCCAGTGGATCCGGTGGATCGACGGCGAGGGGGAGCGGCCCGAGACCATCTCGCCGATGTCGCCGCCGGAAAAGGGCGGCGGCTCGGGGATCAGCTGGACCAGCCGCCTGACCTACGGTGTCGGGCAGGTCGCCGGGGCCGGCACGGTCCTGACCAAGGAGTTGATCGACGCCGTCGATTCGGTGCAACGCACCACCCGGGCGGTGGCCAGCGAATCGGTCCGCACGGTGCCGCGCCTGTTCCGGCTGGGGCAGATCCAGCCGTCGACGCGCATCTCGCTGGGCAAACTGATGAGCGAGAACAACCGGCGCACCCCGGACGCGGAACTGTTCCTGTTCGAGAACCGCGTGCTCACCCACGATCAGGTGAACACCCGTATCGACAACGTCGTCGCCGGTCTGATCGAATGCGGTGTCCGCCCCGGTGAACACATCGGTGTGATGATGGATCCGCGTCCCTCGGCGCTGGTCGTGGTGGCCGCCCTGTCCCGGCTCGGGGCGGTGGCGGTGATGCTGTCCTCGGCCAGTGACCTGGCCGAGATGGTCACCGAAGCGCAGGTGCGGGTGATCGTCGCCGATCCGGATCATCTGGACATCGCCTCCTCGGTGTGCGGCCGTGTCCTGGTGCTCGGTGGCGGCGATGCGCGTGTCATCGATCGGGCCGACGGCTCGTCGATCGTGGATATGGAACGCATCGATCCGGCGCAGGTGCGGTTGCCGAGCTGGTACCGCCCCGATCCGGGGTTGGCCGGTGACCTGGCATTCATCTTGTATTCGCGGGTGCAGAGCCGTTTGGTCCGCTGGTCGGTCACCAATCACCGGTTCGCCATGTCGGCCTTCGGTGCGGCGGCTGCGGCCGGTCTGTCCGATCACGACACCGTCTACTGTCTGCCGCCGCTGCACCACGCCTCGGGTCTGCTGACCACGCTCGGCGCCACGGTGGCCGGCCGGTCCCGGATCGCCCTGTCGACCGGGGTCGACGTCGACCGTTTCCAGACCGAGGTGCGCCGTTACGGCGTCACCGTGGTCTCCTACACCTGGAGCATGCTGCGCGAGGTGCTGCATTCGCCGTCCTTCGACCCGGCACAGCTGTCGACGGTCCGGCTGTTCATGGGCTCGGGCCTGCCGACCGGACTGTGGGCCGATATCCATCGGGAACTGCCCAGGTCCAAGGTGCTCGAGTTCTTCGCCACCGCCGACGGTTCGGCGATCCTGGCCAACATCGACGGCACCAAGATCGGTGCGATGGGCCGGCCGCTGCCGGAGACCAACAGTGTCGCGCTGGCCGCCTACCGCACCGACCTGGGGCAGTTGGAGATCGACCGGGACAGCGGCTTCGTCCGGGCCGCCGAGACCGGTGAAGTCGGCATGCTGATGGCTCATGCCGGACAGCGTTACGAAGCCGGCGGCCGGGTGCTGCGCGATGTGTTCCGTCCGCACGATCGGTGGGAGGTGTCCGGACTCCTGTTCCGCCGGGACGTCGACGGGGACCTGTGGTTCCTGGGTTCGGAGTCGACGATGATCCGGTCGGCCGACGGGGTGCTGTTCGCCGAGCCCATCCAGCAGGCGCTGGCGCGGATGCCCGGTATCGATCAGGCTGTGGTCTACGGCGTGGGAGAACCGGGGGAACAGGTGGCGGTGGCCGCGCTGACGCTGCGCACGGGGGCATCGTCGCCCACCCCGACGCAGCTGCGAGTGACTCTCGGTGAGCTGGCGGCGACCGACCGTCCGCACCTGATCATGGTGGTCCGGGACATTCCGGTCAGCGAATCGTACCGGCCGATGTACGCCGATCTGGTGCGCCGCGGGATCCCCAAACCCGGACCGAAGATCTGGTACCGCGATGCTCAGGGCCGCTACCGCCGGTACACCAAGTCGATCGTCGACTCGATCGACTGGTCGGCGCCGACACCGCAGCCGGCGGCTCGCCGCCCGCACGGTGACAGTCGCGTGGCCGGCAGCCCGGATGGGCCGACGGCCGGCGGCCCGGATACGACTGGCGCCCAGACGGCCGATGCTCAGACCTCTGGTGCCGACGCGACCGCTGCGCAGCAGGACTCAGCGGAGGCGGCTCCGAGGCGGGCCGCCACCGGGGCGGCGGGTAGCCTGGTGCCCGGCGAAAAGGAGCAGTCATGACCTCACGTGCAGAGCAGCTGGACCCCGTGGTGCGGGCGCGTCTGGTGTGCCCGCAAGACCTCGGCGAACTGATCGATGCGGGAGACGAGCTGTACAACCCGCGGCTGCGGGTGGCCTATGCGATCGATGAACTGGGCATTCCCAACATGCTGATCGCCGACGCCCGCAAGGTCGGCGACGATGAACACCAGTTGCTGGCGGGCGAGAGCAAGGAGAAGTGAGCAGCCCGGTGACCGACATTCTCGAGGAACTGTCCTGGCGTGGCCTGATCGGCCAGTCCACCGACGAGCAGGCGCTGCGGGCAGCGCTGGCGGACGGGCCGTTGACCCTGTACGCGGGCTTCGATCCGACGGCCGCCAGTCTGCACGCCGGACATCTGGTGCCGCTGCTGACGCTGCGCCGCTTCCAGCTGGCCGGACACCGGCCGATCGTGCTGTCCGGTGGTGCCACCGGGCTGATCGGCGACCCGCGCGACGTCGGTGAGCGCACGATGAACTCGGCCGACACCGTGGCCGGCTGGGCCGAGAAGATCGTCGGACAGCTGCGGCGCTTCGTCGATATCGACGAGGAAGCCGACGGGTCGGAGTCGACCGGCGCGATCCTGGTGAACAACCTGGACTGGACCCGTGACCTGACGGCGATCGACTTCCTGCGCGAGATCGGCAAACACTTCTCGGTGAACGTGATGCTGGCGCGCGATACGGTCAAACGCCGGCTGGAATCGGACGGCATCAGCTACACCGAGTTCAGCTATCTGCTGCTGCAGTCGAACGATTACGTGCAGCTCTACCGCCGTTACGGCTGTCTGCTGCAGATCGGCGGCTCGGATCAGTGGGGCAATATCGTCGGCGGCGTGGACCTGGTTCGCAAGGTCGAGGGCGCCACCGCCCACGCGCTGACGGTGCCGCTGGTGACTTCCGCGGACGGCAAGAAGTTCGGCAAATCCACCGGTGGCGGCAGTCTGTGGCTCGACCCGGAGTTGACCTCCCCGTACGCCTGGTACCAGTACTTCGTGAACACGGCCGACGCCGACGTCGTCAAATTCCTCAAATGGTTCACGTTCCTGAGCCGGGAGGAGATCGACGAGCTCGCCCAGTCGGTGGCCGACAAACCCTTCCTGCGCGAGGCGCAGAAGCGGCTGGCCGCCGAGATGACGACGCTGATTCACGGCGCCGAGCAGACGGCCGCGGTGGAACTGGCCAGCCAGGCGCTGTTCGGCCGGGCCGAACTCGACGGGCTCGACGAGGCCACGCTCGCGGCGGCCGTGGGTGAGACGACCGTCGCGCAGTATCCGGCCGGTGCCCGTCCGACGATGGTCGAGCTGCTGGTGGATGCGGGCCTGGAAACCAGTAACAAGGCGGCTCGACGCGCCATCGAATCCGGTGGTGCCTATGTCAACAACGTCAAGGTCGCCGATGCGGACTGGACGCCCGGTGACGACGATCTGCTGCACGGCCGCTGGCTGGTGCTGCGGCGCGGCAAGAAGACCTTCGCCGGTGCCCGGTTCGGTGACGCATGAGCGCAGAGACTGCACCGGAGATCCCGGACGGGGTCACCGCGAGCGACCTGGATCCCGAGGTGCGGCGGGATCTGCAAGGTCTGGACAAGGCCACCGCCGACCGGGTGGCCCGCCACCTGGTGGTGGTCGGTGACGTGCTGGCCGAGGATCCGGAGCTGGCCCTGGCACACGCCCGCGCCGCCCGTGCGCGCGCGGCGCGCGTCGGTGTGGTCCGGGAGACCGCCGGGATCGCCGCCTACTACGCCGGACAGTGGCAGGAAGCGCTGTCGGAGCTGCGGGCGGCCCGCCGCATCTCCGGGGACGGCGATGCGCTGCTGCCGCTGATCGCCGACAGCGAGCGGGGACTGGGCCGGCCCGAGCGTGCGATCGAGGTCGCGCAGAGTCCGCAGGGACAAGCGCTGACCGGCGAGGAAGCCGTCGAACTGGCCATCGTCGAAGCCGGTGCACACCAGGATCTGGGTGACCTGGAAGCGGCCGTGCGGGTGCTCGAAGGGCAGGATCTGCGGGCCGGCCGCACCGGCACCGAGGCTGCGCGGCTGTTCAGCGCCTATGCCGGCGCCCTGCTGCAGGCGGGGCGCCGTCCCGAAGCACTCACCTGGTACCAGAACGCGGCCGCGGCCGATATCGACGATGCCACCGACGCCGAATTCGTCTTGCAGGAGTTGCTCTCGGAGGTGCCGCCGGAACAGGCGGTGACCGAGCCGGTACCCACCGACTCGCAGACCGCCGATGCGGCACCGCTGCCGGTCGTCTACGACGCACTGTTCTTCGATCTGGACGGCACCTTGTATCAGGGGTATACGCCGCTGCCGGGTGCCCGGGAGCTGGTCGCCGAGCATGCGGCGACGTCGTACTACGTGACCAACAACGCCAGCCGGTCGGCCGCCCAGGTGGTCGATCATCTGGCCGAACTCGGTTTTGCCGCCACTCCGCAGCAGGTGATCACCAGCGCCCAGGTCGGTGCGGCGCTGGCTGCCGACCGGTTGCCGCCGGGCAGCAAGATCCTGGTGGTCGGCGCCCCGGCGCTGCGCGAACTGGTCGCCGAGGCGGGTCTGGTGCCGGTCGATTCGGCCGACGATCGCCCCGCCGCAGTGATCCAGGGACACTCGCCCGAGACCGGCTGGGCTCAGCTCTCGGAGGCGGCGCTGGCGATCCGGAACGGAGCGCTGTGGATCGCCACCAACACCGACACCACATTGCCGACCGAGCGGGGTCTGCTGGTGGGTAACGGCTCGATGGTCGCCGCGGTGGCCTCGGCGACCGAGGAGCTTCCGCAGGTCGCCGGAAAGCCGGCGGCACCCATCATGAGAGAAGCGCTGGCGCGCAGTAACTCTCGTCGACCGTTGATGATCGGGGACCGGCTCGACACCGATATCGAGGGCGCCGATGCCGTCGGTATCGACTCCCTGCTGGTACTCACCGGTGTCACCACCGCGCGCGCACTGCTGGCCGCCCCGCCGCACCAACGGCCCACCCATGTGGTCGGCGCGCTGACGGGCCTGGACCGTCCCGCCGAGGTGCTGCGGATCGGTCCGCAGCGCGATTGGCAGATCAGCGTGCACGAGAACCGCGTCACCGCCGAACCCCGCGGGGACGCCGATCCGGCGGCACTGCTGCCGGCACTGGCCAATGCGGTGTGGACGGCCGAGGTCGGCGAGCTGGATCTGCGGATCTCCTCGCCGGCGGCCGCCGCCACCGAACTGCTCGACGACCTGGGACTGGGGTCCCGGTGACCGGCGCTCAGAACCGTCCGGCAGCGCCCTCACCGTCGGCGATGGCCGCTCAGGCCGCCCGCCTCTCCGGTGACTTCGGTGATCCGGCCGACCACCCGGCGACCGGTCAGGTGCGCGAGCTCCTCGATCAGGTGATCGCGATCCGGGAGGCCACCGACGGCGAGTTCGACCTGCCGTCCCTGGCGAAGCGAGCCGAACTGCTGGCGGCGGCACACGACACGCTGGCCGCGGCGCTGGAAGACTGATGGCCGCGCGTGCACGGCTCGATGCCGAACTGGTGCGTCGCGGGCTCGCCCGCTCGCGCGAGCAGGCGCGGGCCCTGATCGATGCGGGCCAGGTCAAGGTCAACGGCACCGTAGCCACCAAGGCAGCGACCAATGTGGCCAAAGACACACCGGTGCTGGTGATCGAGAACGACGGCGACGACTGGGCCTCGCGGGGGGCGTACAAGCTCCTGGGGGCGCTGGCCGCATTCGAACCGCTCGGGGTGAGTGTGGCCGGCAAACGCTGCCTGGATGCGGGAGCCTCGACCGGTGGTTTCACCGATGTCCTGCTGCGCGCCGGTGCTGCCGGGGTGGAGGCCGTCGACGTCGGCTACGGGCAGTTGGTGTGGCGCCTGCAGTCGCACGATCGGGTGCATGTGCACGACCGCACCAACGTCCGGCATCTGACCCCGGAGATGATCGGCGGTCCGGTGGACCTGATCGTCTCGGATCTTTCGTTCATCTCGTTGAAGTTGGTGCTGCCGGCTCTGGCGAGCTGTCTGCGTCCCGGCGGCTATGCGATGCCGATGGTGAAACCGCAGTTCGAAGTGGGCAAGGACCGGGTCGGCGCCGGCGGGGTGGTCCGTGATCGCGCACTGCGCGTCGAAGCGGTCGCCGAGGTCGCCGCGACGGCTGCTGAGCTGGGCCTGGTGACGCTGGCGGTCGAGGCGAGCCCGCTGCCCGGGCCCAGCGGCAACGTCGAGTACTTCCTGCTGCTGCATCGGCCGCAGGACCACCGTGCCGGGACGCTGTCGGAGGCGAACGATACCGTGGAGATGATCACTGCGGCCGTGGCACGCGGGCCGCAGTGAAGAACCACAGTGGTGAACAGCAGTGCTGGACTGCGGGCACGACCCGCAGTGAGTCGCCCCGGTGACCCCACCGAGGCAGCGGCCACCGGCGCCGGAAAGGGAGGAAACGACGATGCAGCCGCGCACCTTCCTCGTCGTCGCACATACCGGACGCGATGTGGTGACCGACACCCTGGAGGCGGTCGGCCGCCGATGTGCCCAGGCCGGTATCACGCTGCGGGTTCTGGAACACGACACCCGGCTGCCGTCGGAGACACAGGAGTACGTCTGGCATCCGCTCGACCCTGATCAGCTGCGGGCCACCGGGGTGGACGTCGAAGTGGTCAGCGCCGGCCCGGAGGCCGCGGTCGGCTGCGAAGTGGTTCTGGTCCTCGGCGGTGACGGCACCTTCCTGCGGGCAGCCGAACTGGCCTACCCGGCCCAGGTTCCGCTGCTCGGGGTGAATCTGGGACACATCGGATTCCTGGCCGAATCCGAAGCCAATGCGATCGAGCAGGTGATGGATTTGCTGATCGCCCAGGAGTACCGCGTCGTCGAACGCATGGTGCTCGATGTGACGGTGCTCGACATCGCCAGCGGTACCCCGTGCGGGCACAGCTGGGCGCTCAACGAGGTCTCGGTGGCCAATCGTTCGCACAACGGTGTGCTGGAGCTGGTGACCGAGGTGGACGGCCGGCCGGTGTCGGCGTTCGGCGCCGATGGTCTGCTGATCTCCACACCGACCGGCTCGACCGCGTACGCCTTCTCGGCCGGCGGTCCGGTGATGTGGCCCGATCTGGAAGCGATCCTGGTGGTGCCCAACAACGCTCATGCGCTGTTCGCCCGCCCCCTGGTCACCAGCCCCCGGTCCAAGATCGCCGTCGAAGTCGATGCTCACGGGCGGCCCGCCGTGGCATTGTGCGACGGCCGCCGGATCCTGGAGGTGCCCGCGGGTGCGCGGCTGGAGGCCAAGCGCGCCGAGAACAAACTGCGTTGGATCCGCATCAACTCCGAGCCGTTCACCGATCGGCTGGTGACCAAATTCGCCCTACCGGTGACCGGCTGGCGCGGGAAGCGAGGCTGATCGGTGCTCGAAGAACTCTCGATCCACGGTCTGGGTGTTCTGGAGTCGGCATCGGCGGAGTTTTCGCCGGGTTTCACCGTGCTGACCGGCGAAACCGGTGCCGGCAAAACGATGATCGTGACCAGTCTGCGGCTGCTGTCCGGGGCACGTGCCGATGCGGGCCGGGTCCGGACCGGGGACGATCGGGCCGTGGTGGAAGGCCGGTTCCGGCTGCCCGCGGCGGACCAGCGTCCGCCGAAACTGGACGAGGTGATCGAGGCGACCGGGGCGCAGCTGGACGATGACGACACCGTCATCGCAGCGCGAACGGTCAGCGCCGATGGCCGCTCACGTGCTCACCTGGGTGGTCGTTCGGTTCCGGCGGCGACCCTGGGCGAGCTCACCGGGGAACTGCTGGCGATCCACGGTCAGAACGATCAGCTTCGGCTCGCCCGGCCCGATCAGCAGCGCGCGGCCCTGGACCGGTTCGCCGGCACCAAGGCAGCCGATCTGCTGGTGCGCTATCGCACGGCGCGCACGGCCTGGGTGAACACCCTCGATGAGCTGGACCGGCGGCGAAACGATTCCCGGGAGCTGGCTCAAGAAGCCGACCGGCTGCGCTTCGGCCTCGAGGAGATCGACGCGGTGGCCCCCGAACCCGGGGAAGACGACGACCTGGTCGCCACCATCCGTCGGCTGACCGATCTGGAGGATCTGCGGACGGCGGCGGCCGGAGCGCACGGTCACCTCGCCGGGGACGGCGGGATGAACGGGAGCGTCATCGAAAGCCTGGGGACGGTGCGGTCCCTGCTGGAGGGGGCCGACGACGCCGCCCTGCGCGAGTTGCTGCCGCGAGTGGCCGAGGCCCTGGTGGTGGTCAACGATCTGAGCGATGAGCTGTCCGGATACCTGGCCGGACTGCCCGGGGATGCCCACGATCTGGACGGGCTGCTGACCCGGCAGGGCGAGCTGAAACTCCTGACCCGCAAATACGCCGCCGATATCGACGGGGTGCTGGCGTGGGCCGCCGAGGCGCGCAGCCGCCTGGCCCGGATCGAGGATCCGGAGGGCTCCGTCGAAGAGCTTGAAGTGCGGGCACAGAGCGAAGGGGAGAAGGTCGCCGGACTGGCGGCGAAACTCCACAAGGTTCGGGTGACCGCGGCGAAGCAGCTGGGCAGCAAGGTCTCGGCCGAACTGGCCGGCCTGGCGATGGGTGGCAGTGAACTGGCGGTGACCGTCGAGCTCAGTCCGGCCGAGGACGACCGGCTGGCGATCACCGTCGACGGGCAGCGGGCTCACGCCGGCGGTGACGGTGCCGATCGGGTGGAGTTCGGGCTGGTCGCTCATCAGGGCGCCCGGCCGTTGCCGATCGCTAAATCGGCCTCCGGTGGTGAACTGTCGCGCGTGATGCTGGCGCTGGAGGTGGTGCTGGCCGAACCGGATGCGGGCGGGGTGATGGTCTTCGACGAGGTGGACGCCGGTGTCGGCGGTGGGGCCGCGGTGCAGATCGGTGCCCGCCTGGCGCGGCTGGCGCGCCGGCACCAGGTGATCGTCGTGACCCACCTGCCGCAGGTGGCCGCCTTCGCCGACAACCATCTGGTGATCGGCAAGACCGGTGGCGGCACTGTGGGCGCGCAGACCTCGACCCTGACCACCCTCGACCGTGCCGAGCGGGTGGCCGAGTTGGCGCGCATGCTGGCCGGACTCGGCGACAGCGATACCGGCCGCGCGCACGCCGAAGAACTGCTGGAGACCGCCGAGGCCGCACGCGCCGCCGCCGACTGAACCCAGCCGACTACAGTCCAGCCGACTGAACCGGAGACTGTGACGGTCGTGACTGCCGTGATGTGAGGGGATTGCGTTGTTTGTGTTCTCTCTGTGGCAAAAGTTGCGGTTGTTACGGCGCGCCTCCGTGTGATCTTGCTCGCGGCGGCCCACTATCGGGCCATGAGGATGCCAGCTCTGCTCAGCCGCCGCACCGACGATCTGCCCGGGACCACCGGAATCGCGCGGATCGACAAGAAGACCAAACGTCTGCTCGATCGGGTCAGTGCCGGCGATGTGGTGATCCTCGACGAGGCGGATCTGGACCGGCTCACCGCCGATGTCCTGGTGCAGGCCGAGGTGGTCGCGGTGGTCAACGCCGCCCCGTCGATCACCGGCCGCTATCCGAACCTGGGACCGGAGGTGCTCGCCGCCAGCGGTATCCCGCTGCTCGATGCGGTGGGCCCGGAGGTCTTCGCCCGGGTCAAGGAGGGCGCCAAGGTGCGCCTGCACGACAACCGCCTGTACATCGGAGACCGGGTCGTGGCCCGCGGCACCGAGCTCGACGAACGCGCCGTCGCCGACCGGATGCTCGAGGCGAAGACCGGGCTGGTGGATCACCTCGAGGCCTTCTCCGGCAACTCGATCGAGTTCATCCGCAGCGAATCCCCGCTGCTGATCGACGGTGTCGGCGTTCCCGAACTGACCGTGAACCTGGAGGGCCGCCACGTGGTGGTGGTCGGAGACGGTTCGGACCGGGTCGCCGACCTCAAGGCGCTCAAACCGTTCATCAAGGAGTACCGGCCGGTCATGATCGGCGTCGGGATCGGCGCCGACACCCTGCGCAAGGCCGGCTACCGGCCGGCGGTGATCGTGGGCGATCCCGACGAGATCGCCACCGACACCCTCAAGTGCGGTGCCGAGGTGGTGCTGCCGGCCGATCCGGACGGCCATGCCGCCGGTCTGGAACGCATCCAGGACCTGGGGATCGGGGCCACCACGTTCCCGGCCGTCGGCTGCGCCGGCGATCTGGCGCTGCTGCTCGCCGATTTCCACGGTGCCGATCTGATCGTCACCGTCGGGCTGGGCGGGGACATGAACGACTTCTTCGACCGCAGCCGCCGCGACCAGATTCCGTCGACCTTCCTGACCCGGCTCAAGGTGGGGCAGAAGCTCGTCGACGCGAAGGCCGTATCGACGCTGTATCGCAGCCGGGTCGGCGGCGCGGTGATCGCTGCGCTGCTGCTGGCTGCCCTGCTGGTGCTGATCGTCGCCCTGGTTCTCACCTCCGGTGACAGCGGGATGGCCGACTGGTTCAGCGGCCAGTGGGAGACGGTCACCGGCTGGTTCAGCGGACTGGGGACCACCGGCTGATGATCTCCCTGCGTCAGCACGCCATCTCGCTGATCGCCGTCTTCCTGGCCCTGGCGCTGGGTCTGTTCCTGGGGGCCGGTTTCATCGGCGATGGACTCAACCGGTTGACCGGGGCCGACCGTGACCGGTTGGGCACGGTCACCGACGAACGCGATGCGCTGGCCCGGCAGGTCAACACCGACTCCGGCTTCATCGAGGGGGTCACCGGGCGGCTGGTCTCGGGCCGACTCGACCGCACCTCGGTCCTGGTGGTGACCGCACCTACTGCGGCGGAGTCGGATGTGGAAGCGGTCAAGGGGCTGCTCAACGACGCCGGAGCCGACTTCTCCGGGCAACTGGATCTCACGACGGCGCTCGTGCGCGATGAGAATTCCACCAAACTGGCCTCGATCGTGGCTCAATCGGTGCCCGACGGGCAGCAACTGCGGGCCGACTTCACCGATTCGGGATCGCGACTGGGCGACCTGCTGGGTGCGACCCTGCTGGTGCGGGAGAACGCCGGGCCGGTGGCTGCGGCCCAGCGCGACACCGTACTGCAGACGCTGCGCGCGGGTGGCTTCCTCAACTACGCCGACGGAGCGATCAAGCCTGCCGACCTGGTCGTGGTGATGACCGGCGGCGCGATGCCCTCCGATGCGGGCGCCCAGGGACAGTTGATCGGTCGTCTGGCCGCCGCGATGGCTCAGCGCGGCCGGGGCGGTGTGCTGGCCGGCCGCGAGGGCAGCGCCGAGGGCGGCGCGCCCATCGCCGTGGTGCGTGCTGATCCGGCACTGGGGCGGTCGCTGTCGACCGTCGACGACGTCGGTGAGCAGGCCGGTCGTCTCACGGTGGTGCTCGCCGCGGCTGCCGAGAAGGACGGCCGGTCCGGTGCCTACGGCAGCGGTCCCGGAGCGTCGTCGATCACGGTGCCCTAGATGCGCTAGGCTGGAGTCCCGTAGGTATCAAGCCGACGGGAGCAATAGTTTTGCGATCACTGCGCCATGGGGAACCGGACACCAAGCATATTTTCGTCACAGGCGGTGTCGCGTCGTCCCTGGGCAAAGGCTTGACCGCCTCGAGCCTCGGGCAACTGCTCACTGCACGCGGTCTGCGCGTCACCATGCAGAAGGTCGACCCCTATCTGAACGTCGACCCGGGCACGATGAATCCGTTCCAGCACGGTGAGGTCTTCGTCACCGAGGACGGCGCCGAAACCGATCTGGACATCGGCCACTACGAGCGGTTCCTGGACCGTGATCTGGGCGCCTCGGCGAACGTCACGACCGGGCAGGTGTACTCGACGGTCATCGCCAAGGAACGTCGCGGCGAGTACCTCGGTGACACGGTGCAGGTGATCCCGCACATCACCGACGAACTCAAGAACCGCATGATGGCGATGCACGATCCCGACGCCGACGGCCTCTCGCCGGATGTGGTGATCACCGAGATCGGCGGCACCGTCGGCGATATCGAATCGCAACCGTTCCTCGAGGCCGCCCGGCAGATCCGGCACGACCTGGGCCGCGACAACGTGTTCTTCCTGCATGTCTCGCTGGTGCCCTACCTGGCGCCCTCGGGCGAGCTCAAGACCAAGCCGACCCAGCATTCGGTGGCGGCACTGCGCAGTATCGGTATTCAGCCGGACGCACTGATCCTGCGGTGTGACCGCCCGGTGCCCGATGCGCTGAAGAACAAGATCGCGCTGATGTGTGACGTCGACGTCGACGGCTGCATCTCGACTCCGGACGCGCCGTCGATCTACGACATCCCCAAGGTGCTGCACCGCGAACAGCTCGACGCCTACGTCGTGCGCCAGCTCGGACTGCCGTTCCGGGACGTGGACTGGACCGTCTGGGGTGATCTGCTCGACCGCGTGCATTCGCCCCGCGAGACCGTCACCGTGGCGATCGTCGGCAAGTACATCGATCTGCCCGACGCCTACCTGTCGGTGACCGAGGCGATCCGTGCTGGCGGATTCGCGCACTATGCGCGCACCGAGATCGTCTGGGTTCCGTCCGACGACTGCGCCACGCCCGAGGGCGCCGACGCAGCGTTGCGGAACGTCGACGCCATCATGATCCCCGGTGGTTTCGGGATCCGCGGCATCGAAGGCAAGCTCGGTGCGATCAGCTACGCCCGCGAACGCGGGATTCCGCTGCTCGGGCTGTGCCTGGGGCTGCAGTGCGTGGTGATCGAGGCCGCCCGTTCGGTGGGCCTGGCCGAGGCCAGCTCGAGTGAATTCGATCCGGACACCCCGCATCCGGTCATCGCCACGATGGCCGACCAGCAGGCGGCGGTGGCCGGTGACGCCGACCTGGGCGGCAGCATGCGGCTGGGTTCGTATCCGGCCACGCTGACCGCGGGCAGCCAGGTCGCCCGTGCCTACGGCACCACCGAGGTGACCGAACGGCACCGGCACCGCTATGAGGTGAACAACTCCTACCGCGACAAGATCGCCGAATCGGGTCTGGTGTTCTCCGGAACCTCTCCGGACGGAACGCTGGTCGAGTTCGTCGAATACCCGCGGGACGTGCATCCGTTCCTGGTGGCGACACAGGCGCATCCGGAGCTCAAGAGTCGTCCCACACGACCGCACCCGCTGTTCGCGGCCTTCATCGAGGCTGCCGTGCGATACAAGGCGGCAGAACGGCTTCCGGTCGAACTCGACGGCTACGACCCGACCGACATCACCCGAGACGAGGCGGCGCCGGTCGCCGAATCGGCGGCAGAGTAGCAGCGGCGACCGCAGGATCGAGCACACGTCGTGAGCCGCCGACACGAGTTCGCCGTCACCGATTCGGAGACGGTGTACTCCGGTGCCATCCTGGCGCTACGTAAAGATCAGGTGCTGATGCCCGACGGGCGGACCGCGACGCGCGAGGTGGTCGCCAAACACGGGGCGGTGGTGATCGCCGCTCGCGATGCCGACGGCCGGATCGCCTTGGTCCTGCAGTACCGGCATCCGGTCGGGCGGCGGCTGCTCGAACTGCCGGCCGGGCTGCTCGACGGCGGCCCGGACGAGTCGCCGCTGCAGGCCGCGCAACGTGAGCTGGCAGAAGAAGCCGGGCTGGCGGCCCGGCGCTGGAGCACGCTGGTGGATCTGGTGTCCTCGGCCGGCTTCTGCGATGAGGCCACCCGCGTTTTCTTGGCCGAAGATCTGTGGCCGGTCGACACCGGTGTCCAGGTGCACGAGGAAGCCGATATGACGGTGCACTGGATGACACTGGACGAGGCGGTCGCGGCGACGTTGAGCGGTCAGATCGTGAACGCCTCGGCAGTCGCTGGAATCCTTGCGCTGGCAGCCGCCGAACGCACGGGTGCGCAGTTGCGGCCGACGGATGCCCCGTGGACCGATCGGCCGTCATCGTTCGGCGCCCGGTCGGCGCCGGAGCAGGATGCGCCGAGCGCGGCAGAACCCCCGGAACAGGATTAGGTGCGACGGTGACGGGGTCGGCGATCGATGAGGTGGTGCAGCGCTACCTGGACCACTTGACCGTGGAGAAGGGTGCTGCGGTCAACACCGTCTCGTCGTATCGGCGCGATCTGGTCCGCTACAGCCGGTTTCTGGCGCAGGCGGGCCGATCGACGCTGACCGCGGTCACCGAGTCCGATGTGCGCGAATTCCTGGTCGCCCTGCGACGAGGAGACCGGGACGGTGGCGTCGCGCCGCTGGCTGACTCGTCGGTGGCACGAACACTGGTGGCGGCGCGAGGTTTCCACAAGTTCGCCGCCGCCGAGGGGATCGTGCCCGAAGACGTCGCACACACGGTGCGGCCCCCGAAACCGGCGCGACGACTACCCAAAGCCCTGGCGATCGACGAGGTGGAGGCCATCCTGGAGGCGGCCGGAGCCCCCGACCATCCCCGCGCATTGCGTGACCGCGCCATGCTGGAGTTGCTCTACAGTTGCGGGGCCCGGATCTCCGAGGTCACCGCACTGGATGTCGACGATATCGACACCGAGCACCGAGCCGTGATCTTGCGCGGCAAGGGTGGCAAAGAGCGGGTGGTGCCGGTCGGGCGCCCGGCGATCGCCGCACTGGAGGCATACCTGGTGCGGGGCAGGCCGACGCTGGCCAAGAGGGCGAACCCGGCCCTGTTTCTCAATGTGCGCGGTGGCCGATTGTCCCGGCAGAGTGCCTGGCAGGTGCTGGCCGAGGCCGCCGAGCGTGCCGGGGTGAACAAAGACGTGTCCCCGCACACGCTGCGACACAGCTTCGCCACGCATCTGCTCGACGGTGGTGCCGATGTGCGCGTGGTTCAGGAGTTGCTCGGACACTCGTCGGTGACCACGACGCAGGTCTACACCTTGGTCACGGTCAACACCATGCGGGAGGTCTACGCGACCGCGCATCCGCGTGCGCGATAACCGCGCCTCATTGCCTCCACGTGTAGCCCTCGCCGGACGGCAAGAGCTGGCAGGTGACCAGCGCGTCGGTGTTCTGCACTCGCGCCCGAGCCCCCGGCTCGAAGCAGGGTTCGTTCCACTGAACGGTGGGATTTGATTGGTGGGTGAGGTCTCGCCATGTCCCGGTCATTCCGCTGCAATGGAGCGTTGCGTCAGGGGATTGGCCGTCAGTGCTCGGATCGCATGGCATGCCTTCGACCGGTCCGGGGACGATCTGTTCCTGGGTCATCGTCACTTCCGTCGTGGTCTCGGCGGCCGTGGTCGGGGTGGATGGGGTCAGGGAACTCGTGCTGGTTGTCGTGGGCGTCGTCGTTGACACTGGCGGTGGGGTGGCGCTCTCGGAGCCGCCGCGGGTCAGGAGGAATCCTGCGGCGATTGCGGCCAGTGCGATCACCGCCAGCGAGGTCCAGAGGGCTGCCATCGCACCGCGCGAGCTGCCCGGCGGGGTGCCGCCCGAACGGTCCGTGGCCACGGCCTTCCCGACCATGGTGGGCGCGTACGCGGTGCGCTTGGGTATTCGCGCCGGAATCGCCGACATCGTCTGGGCGCAGGTCGGATCGGCTATCTCGCTCCCGGTGGCCTCCGCCAGTGCGGCAACGAAGTGGCCGCACGATTGGTACCGGTCGTCGGGGTTCTTCGCCAGGACCATCGCGAATACCGGGTTCAGCGCCTCCGGAAGCTCGGGTGCGACATCGCTGATTGACGGTGCGTCCTGGTTCAGATGCGCGGAGATGAGTGAGGTCATCGTCTTCCCGGCGAACGGAGGCTGTCCGGTCAGCAGGTGAAAGGCTGTGCAGCCGAGCGAATAGACGTCGGATCGGTTGTCGACGTCGTGGCCTTCGATGGCCTCCGGACTCACGTACTGGAGAGTTCCAACGGTCATACCCGTCGAAGTCAGTGTCGTTGACTCGCCTGCGGCCTTGGCGATCCCGAAGTCGGCGAGTTTGACGGCTTCGATCTGGCCGTCGTCAATGGCGAGCAGGATGTTCGCGGGTTTCACATCGCGATGGGTGATCTGCTGTTTCCGCCAGGCGTAATCGAGAGCCGAGCCGGCGCAGCTGATCAGCTTCTGCGTCAGATCGATCGGCAGCCGGCCACGCGTAGTCAGTAACTCGTCGGCATCGGTACCGGCGATGTACTCCATCGTGATCCACAGCCGACCGTCGTACTCGCCACGGTCGTACAGGGTGACGATGTTCGGATGGGAGAGCAGTGCGAGGAGGTCGGCCTCGCGCTGGAAGCGAGCCTTGAACTCGTTGTTCCGAGAGACCCCGGCATCGATCAGCTTCAGTGCGTCCTGGCGGGGCAGCCGAGGATGCTGCACGAGAAAGACCTGGCCCATTCCGCCGGCGCCCAGTTGTCGCAGCACTCGGTAGCCGGAGATTTCGGTGATGTCCACACAGAGAGTGTGGCAGTCGGGGCCGACAATGCCGGGCGCGGCTACTCGTGGGGTGGTTCTGCGGCCACAAGTCACTGTCGCTGAGGCGGGAATGATCGATGCTGCCACCGCTGCCCATCAGCACGCGCATCAATGGTGCTTCATCGCCGATTCGGTGAACTTTCCGGTCCGGATCGAACCCGTCGTCGACTCGCACTAGCTTTGAGCCGGTACGTCCCTGACTCCGGACCGGAGTCAGGCGGCGACGCCGGTGTCGGCGGAGCAGCCCGGTGGGCCGGGGCCGTGTGATGGGGGACCGGCGGCCCCGTTCCCTGTGTCGTCTTGGAGGAAGGCCAGGCCCATCCGGGCTTCGAGTTGTTTCTCGGTGCCGGAACGAGTGTCGGGAGGGGCATGAGTGCGCTGGTCGGCATCGAACTCAGGGTGATGCAGGGGGTTGAGCTGCCAGGGGGCGGTGCTCCCGGCAGGTCGCCAGACCATGCGGCCGGCATTCGGACCGGCGTTGAGCAGGTCGGTCTCCCACTGCCCGGGATTCGGCCCGACCCAGCGGTTATGGCCGCCGCAGGTGGCGCCGATGGCATCGATGTCGGTGCGCCCACCCTTCGCCCAGTCGGGACTGTGATGCGCTTCGGTCCGGCTGAACGGAACATCGCAGCCCGGGGCGGTGCAGCCGCCGTCGCGAGCCAGCAGCATCAGGCGTTGGGCCTTATTGGCGAAA
The DNA here is from genome assembly GCF_000333015.1 of Gordonia hirsuta DSM 44140 = NBRC 16056. Lineage (GTDB taxonomy): Bacteria > Actinomycetota > Actinomycetes > Mycobacteriales > Mycobacteriaceae > Gordonia > Gordonia hirsuta. Next base: position 166,141 of record NZ_BANT01000002.1, read on the forward strand.
CGATGCTTCTTTCCCTTCCCCAGGTACAGCGCTTGGCGCGTGTGGTGGCGAAACACCGCAAGGTAAGGCGTGGCCTGGGCTGCCAGTTCGATCAGGTCGGCCACCGGAATCAGGGTTCCGGTGGCGGTCAGCCCCATACCGGCCTTCTCGGCGAGTTCTTTGTCGGTGATCGATATGACGATCTCGGCCGGGATACGGTCGGGCCGGCCCAGGCCGCGGTTAGCGATGATGAAATCGAGCATCGCCTCGAAGGCGTCATGGTTGCGTTGTCCAGGGCTGCGGTCATCACGCTGCCGGGCATTGTCGAGCCGGTCCTCATCGACGTCGGGCCCGTCTGAGGTTCGCGATCCGTCCGGCGCATCTGCTGGATGAGGTGAGTCGGGATCGTCGGGATTGTTCATGCCGGGGGCGGCCCAGTGTTGGAGGATCAGTTCCAGTTTCGCCCGGGCCCGAGGTGTCAGGTCACCGCGTAGCCGACTCATCAACTGCTCGTTCTGACCGAACAGGTGCAGGTCTCGTTGCCGCTGGCGGTCCCGGGGTTCGGTGTAGGCCCCGTCGGGGTCGATCAGTGCCAGCAGCCGGGCGCCCGCCTTGGCCAGGTGCGCCGGCGACAGGTTGCGCGCATGGGCGGCCAGATCAGCTTCGATCTGGCCGCGATCTTTGGGGGAGACCGCGTCGGGAACCTTCTTCATGATCGCGGCGATGACAGCGGTGTGTGCGGCACTGACCTCGCCGTCGCTCACTCCGGCCGCGGTGGCAGCCAACCGTGGATCCAGCGGTTGCCCCGACAGGCTGGTTCGGCCGATCAGTTGCTTGGCTAACGCGATCCGGCGCTTGCTTTCGTGCGGGCCGAGGCGATGACCTGAGGACATGTAGGTGTGCATGTTCAGGTAGCCGGCCTGCCGGTGAATCGACCGTTCCTCGGCCTCGTGATGCAGCGCTGCCGACAGCCGATCCATCCGGCGTCGAATCCGTTCGGAGACTTCGACAGAGCGGGCCACTGCTGCAGCGGGTGCGGGAGCCAGTGGAGTATGGCCGAGTTTGGCGGCGGCGGCATCCATCAGCTGCCACAACGCCAACGGTGACTCGGGTAGTTCGATACCGTGCGCGGCCAGGAGTTGCTCTTCGGTCAGTGGCGCCGCGCCTGGTTCGCCGACGGGGATGAACTCCCCGGGCTCTGACGACTCTGTGGACTTCGACCAGGGCTCCTGGTTACTCAGATCGACCGCACCTCGTCCCGGATCGACAGGCCAGACTCGCCCGACGGTCGGCAACTCCCGTTCTTCACTCACGTGCTTCACCTCCTTTGCGCCGATTCGATTCCTTCAGTGTTCTCGTCACTGACGATATCGTGACCCTCCGACAATTCCTCTCCTGGAAAGATCGGTATATCGTCACCGTCCGGCCGGAAATTCATCACCCTCAGAATAGCGGCACCCTCTGACAGAACCGGCCGTCGTCCGCACGCTTCGAGTATGCGGAATCGGCATCGTTGAAAGCCCGACGGCAACCGGCTGTGACAAGGTGCGCATCAACGCTGACTGTCAGGTCGAGGGTTAGAACAGGCTGCAACGATATCGCCTTGCCGGAATGCATGGTCGACCGTCGACGCGGTGTAATCATTCAGCGCGATTGCGGCCGCGCCTGCGGTGCCGAAGTCGCACTGGCGGCGGAATCGAAGGATCGCAGCAAGGCCGACGGCGCGTGCATGGAATCAGAATCTCGCGGACAGAGACCAATGACAGTGCTGAAGGCCCGTGAATGGCGCGGAGATCGGGTTCTCGAACACGCGATACTTCCATCTGCACGAAAGTTCAGCGGGAACGGGAGAGCAGGGGCAGGATGGGGGCGATTCCGCCACCCGTACGTCGACTGGAGCCAGCCGTGTCATCGTCCGATCTTGTTCTCTCCGCTCCCCAGGGCAGCCTCTACCGGACGCTGGTCGAACGCGTGGAGATCAGTGGAGAGGCGGTCTACCTGATCGACGGTGACCGCAGCGTGACGTACTCCGACCTGCTCGCACGGGTCGACCGGGTCGCAGCAGGGTTGACCCAGCGCGGGATCGGTCCGGGCGACCGGGTCGCGATCGCACTGCATAACCGCACCGAATGGATCGAAGCATTTCTGGCGACAGCCCGGATCGGCGCGATTCTGGTGACCCTGAATGTGCGATATCGCGAGACGGAACTGCTGTTCATGCTGGCCGACTCCGGATCGTCGATGCTGATCAGTGAAGCGCGCATGGGCGACTTCGACTTCGTCGCGCTGCACGAATCGATTCGCGACCAGTTGCCGGATCTGACGTCTCTGGTCTACGTCGACCCGCCGACCGGCACCGAACTGGACTCGTTCGAAGACCTGGCCGCGGCAGACCCCGGGCAGAGCGCCGCGACCGCAGGAGAACTCGATCCGGGCTCGCCCGCCCTGATCCTCTACACCTCGGGCACCACCGGAACCCCCAAAGGTGCTGTGCTCACACACCGCAGCCTCCTCGCATCGGCGGCCGGACAGGTCGAACGCACCCAGGTCGGTCCGGAAGACAAGGCCATCGCCGCACTGCCGTTCAACCATGTCGGCGGCGTCACCTGCACCCTGCTGGCGATGCTGCTCGGCGGCGGCCAGGTGCTGCTGATGCCGGCCTTTTCGCCGGCGCAGGCGGCCGAGCTGCTGCGGCACCACGGTGTCACCGTGCTCACCGGTGTACCGATGATGATGCGACTGATGCTGGCCGAACTCGCGCCCGGCGAGAAGCTCGGTGTGCGCCTGGCCATTGCCGGTGGCTCCAACGTCGAGCCGGCACTGTTCCGTGCGATCCTCGAAGCTGCACCGCAGGCCCGCCTGATGAATCTGTACGGGCTGTCGGAGAGCTCGGGTGCGGCGGTGATGTCGGGTTGGAACGACGACGAGGAGACCCTCCTGACCACCCTGGGTACGGCGCTCGAGGGTGTCGAGGCGCGCGTGGTGGACCCCGATGGGAACGTCGTCGACGCCGGAGTGGACGGGGAGCTGCAGCTGCGCGGAGATCTGATCGCCGACGGCTACTGGGATCGGCCCGAGGCGACCGCGCAGACTTTCGTCGACGGCTGGCTGGCCACCGGGGACATGGTCGTCAGGTCACCGGACGGCCACCTGACCCTGCGCGGCCGCAGCAAGGAGATGTACATCCAGGGCGGCTACAACGTGTATCCGGCCGAAGTCGAGAACGTCCTGGTGGAGCATCCGACGGTCGCCGCGGCCGCCGGTGTGGGCAAGCCCGATCCGGTGCGCGGCGAGGTCGGCTACTACTTCGTCATCTCGGCTCCGGGAACGACCGCCGAGCCGGACGAACTGATCGACTACTGCCGCCAGCGATTGGCGAACTACAAGGTGCCCGTCTTCCTCGAGATCGTCGACGAGCTGCCGACCACGCCGGCCGGCAAGATCCGCAAAGCCGATTTGCAGGAGCGCGTGCGGGACTGAGGTGGTGCGCCTGATCGGGGCCCGGCGATCACGACTATCGTTAGGGTGATTCACGAAGCGGACTGCAGCACGTCCACAGTCGTAGGCGGTCGGCCGCCGGGGAGGAGCAGCGGACAGGTGAGCGCACGAACGCCCGATGCCGCTGGTCAGACGTCGTCCGAAGGGGATTCGGTGCCGCTGGGACCGACCGGTCGGCCGTACCGTGAGATCCCCGAGCCACGACCGCTGGATCGGCACGGGCCGGCCAAGATCATTGCGGTCTGCAACCAGAAGGGCGGCGTCGGCAAGACGACGTCGACCATCAACCTGGGCGCTTCGCTGGCCGAGGCCGGCCGCCGGGTGCTGCTGGTGGACCTGGACCCGCAGGGCGCACTGTCGGCGGGCCTGGGTGTGCCGCACCACGAACTCGAGGAGACGGTGCACAACCTGCTCGTCGCGCCCTATGCGGCGACCGACGACGTGTTGATCAGCACCCGGGTGGATGGGATGGACCTGCTGCCGTCGAACATCGACCTGTCGGCGGCCGAGATCCAGCTGGTCAGCGAGGTGGGTCGTGAACAGGCCCTGGCGCGGGCATTGCACCCGGTCGCCGACCGCTACGACTACATCCTGATCGACTGCCAGCCGTCCCTGGGACTGCTGACCGTCAACGCCCTGGCCTGCGCCGACAATGTCCTGATCCCGATGGAATGCGAATACTTCAGCCTGCGTGGACTGGCGCTGCTGACCGACACGATCGACAAAGTGCGTGATCGGCTGAACCCGCGGCTGACACTCGGCGGCATTCTGGTGACGATGTTCGATTCACGCACTCTGCATTCACGCGAGGTGATGGCGCGCGTCGTCGAGGTCTTCGGAGATGCGGTCTTCGACACCGTCATCAGCCGGACCGTGCGGTTCCCGGAGACCTCCGTGGCCGGCGAACCGATCACCTCCTGGGCGCCGAAATCAGCCGGCGCGGAGGCGTACCGGAACCTGGCGCGCGAGGTCATCGCCCGTAACGAGGGCTGACCGCCGGTGACGCCCGGCATCGACCTCGAGACCGCCGCCGGCGAGGCAACGGCGGCGCCGGGGCGCTTCGAGGTGAAACTCGACAACTTCACCGGACCGTTCGACCTGCTCCTGAATCTGATCAGTCAGCACCGGCTCGACGTCACCGAGGTCGCGCTGCACGTCGTCACCGATGACTTCATCGCCTACACCAAGAGCCTCGGCCCCGACGCCGACCTGGAGCAGACCACCGAATTCCTGGTGATCGCCGCGACGCTGCTCGATCTCAAAGCCGCTCGTCTGCTGCCGTCGGGGGAGGTGGACGACCCCGAGGACCTGGCACTACTGGAGGCCCGCGACCTGCTGTTCGCCCGGTTGCTTCAGTATCGGGCATACAAGCAGGTGGCGCTGCTCTTCGCGGAGCTGGAAGCTACAGCGCTGCAACGTTATCCGCGTGCGGTATCCCTGGAAGAGCGGTACGCCGAGCTGCTGCCCGAGGTGGAACTGGGTGTGGACGTCCAGCGCTTCGCAGAGATCGCGGCCGCGGCGATGGCGCCCAAACCACAGCCGACCGTCGGGCTGAGTCATCTACACGGATCCCACGTCTCGGTCCCCGAACAGGCCAAACGCATCGGCACGCTACTCAGGACGGCCGGCGGCCGGATGCTGACTTTCGCCGAGCTGGTCGCCGACTGCGATAGCGGCTTGGAGGTGGTCGCCAGTTTCCTGGGGCTGCTGGAGTTGTACCGCGAACGCGCGGTCACCTTCGACCAGGAGGAGGCACTCGGCGAGTTGAAGGTCGGCTGGACCGGAGACGCCGAGGACGCCGACCTGGAGAAGGCCATGGCCAAAGCCGAGGAGGAATACGGATGACCGACGGTCCCGCAGAGAAGGATCGGCCGGTGCAGAGCGATCCCACCATCGTCGACGAACAGGAACGTTTCCTCGACGACGCCGAACTGCGCGGGGCACTGGAAGCGGTTCTGCTGGTGGTGGATTCGCCGATCTCCACCGAGGAACTGGCCACCGTGGTGGATCAGGACCGCATCCGGGTCCGCGAGACGCTGCAGACCATGGCCGGCGAGCTGACCGAGGCCGGCAGCGGCTTCGATCTGCGCTTCGCCGGCGACGGCTGGCGCTATTACACCCGTGCCGAGTACGCCCCGTACGTGGAGACCCTGCTGCTCGACGGCACCCGCAGCAAACTGACCCGCGCCGCGCTGGAGACCCTGGCGGTGATCGCGTACCGGCAACCGGTCACCCGGGCCCGGGTCAGCGCGATCCGCGGCGTCAACGTCGACGGCGTCGTCCGCACTCTGCTGGCCCGCGGACTGATCACCGAATCCGGCGCCGATGAGTCCACCAATGCGACCATGTACGAGACCACCGAGCTGTTCCTCGAACGACTGGGGCTGGCCTCGCTGGGTGAACTGCCGGATCTGGCTCCGCTGCTGCCGGACGTCGATGTCATCGACGATCTCGGCGAAGAGCTGCTCGATGACCCGCGATTCGCCAAACTGAGTGCACCGGCGGCAGAATCGTCCGTGGACGCATCGGCGGAAGTCCTCCGGGAAGCCGACGGTCAGTAGCGTCAACCGGCGCCGAGCGTGGCGCACGATAGTGCGACTTCGCGCGCCAGCACATAAGAACAACACATAAGGAAGACCTCATGGGAACCGCTAGCCGAGACGGCAGACCGGGACAGGGCAAAGGCCGCCAGGGCCGGAACGAACAGCGCGGTGGCGAACAGCGCCGCAGCGGACACGGCCGTGGTGAACAAGCCCGTGGTGAACAAGCCCGTGGCGAGCAGCGTGGCGAGCGCAGCAAGGCCGCCGCCGGTAAGCGGGCCCGGAAGGCCGGCCCGGGTCAGCGTGCCGGGACAGGGAAAGCGGGTCGGCCGGCGCAGCAGGGCGGCCCCGGCCAGCACGCGTCCAGCCGCAAGCCACATCGCAAGGGCGCGCAACCGGACATCGCCTCCGGCCGGGTCCGGCTGAACAACGCCAAGCCCGCGCGCAATCAGCGCGTGGAGGCCGAGGGGCCGGGCGCCACCTACGTTTCCGACGGTATGCGTCTGCAGAAGGTGCTGGCGGCCGCCGGCGTGGCCTCGCGCCGCGGCGCCGAAGAACTCATCGCTGCCGGACGCGTGGAGGTCGACGGCCAGATCGTCGTCGAACAGGGGCTGAGGATCGATCCGTCGACCGCGATCATCAAGGTCGACGGTGCGCGCGTGGTGATCGACGAGTCCAAGCAGTACCTCGCTTTGAACAAGCCCAAGGGCTGGCAGTCGACGATGAGCGACGAACAGGGGCGCCCCTGCATCGGGGACCTGGTGTCCGAGCGGGTGATGGCCGGTCAGCGGCTGTTCCACGTCGGACGGCTCGACGCGGACACCGAAGGACTGATCCTGCTGACCAACGACGGCGAGCTCGCCCACCGGCTGATGCATCCGTCGTTCGAGGTGCCCAAGACCTACCTGGCGAGCGTCCGCGGACAGGTTCCGCGCGGTCTGGGCCGCGTCCTGCGTCAGGGCGTGGAGCTCGACGACGGGCCCGCCGCGGTCGACGAATTCGCGGTCCTGGAACTCAACGAGGGACGCAGTCTTGTGCGACTGATCCTGCATGAGGGACGCAAGCACATCGTGCGCCGGCTGCTGGCCGAGGTGGGGTTCCCGGTGGAGTCCCTGGTGCGCACCGATATCGGGCCGATCACCTTGGGTAAACAGCGCCCGGGCAGCCTGCGCGTTCTCGACAGCAAGGAGATCGGCGCACTGTACAAGGCGGTGGGAATGTGAGCACGGTGAACGATTCGGTCGATGTGATCGCGATCGACGGGCCTGCCGGGACCGGGAAGTCCACGGTGGCCGGACTGCTCGCCGAGCGCGTGGGTGCGCACTATCTGGACACCGGTGCGATGTACCGTGCGGCGACGCTGGCGGTGCTGCGAGCGGGCGTCGACCCGGCCGATGCGACTGCGGTCGGGCAGGTCGTCGGGCCGCGGCAGATCCGGGTGATGGCCGGCAGTACCGGTGAGACGGTGGTCTACCTCGACGGTGCCGATGTCTCGCGGGAGATCCGCACCGATGCGGTCACCGGCGCGGTGTCGGCGGTGTCGGCGCATCCGGCGGTGCGGGACAAACTGGTGGCACTGCAGCGCAGTCATGCCGAATCGGAGTTCTTGGTGGTCGAGGGCCGGGACATCGGCACCGTCGTCTTCCCGAATGCGGCGGTGAAGGTGTTCCTGACCGCGACGCCGCAGGCGCGCGCGCAGCGGCGTCACCTGCAGAACCTGGAGGCGGGCCGCGACAGCGACCTGTCAGCGGTGCTCGAGAGCGTGAATCGCCGTGACCACCTGGACTCGACCCGCGCGGTCAGTCCACTACGTGCCGCCGACGATGCGGTGCAGATCGATACCAGTGACCTGACCTTGGACGAGGTGCTCGACCGGCTGACGGAGCTCGTCGGCGAGCGGATCGGAGTACGTGATGTCTGACGAGATCTTTGACGAGGGTGCCCTGCCCGGTGACGGGACCTGGAGCGATGAGGCCGACTGGGAACTCTCCGACTTCGTGATCGACGAGGACGGCGGCGAGACCGAGAAGCTGCCGGTCGTCGCCATCGTCGGACGCCCCAACGTCGGCAAGTCGACGCTGGTGAACCGGATCATCGGGCGCCGCGAGGCCGTGGTGGAGGACGTCCCCGGGGTGACCCGCGACCGGGTCTCGTATCCGGCGTTGTGGAACGGCCGCCGCTTCATGGTCACCGACACCGGCGGGTGGGAGCCCGACGCCAAGGGGCTGCAGCAGTCGATCAGCGAGCAGGCCGAACTGGCCATGCGTACCGCCGATCTGATCGTGCTGGTCGTCGATGCGACGGTGGGTGCGACGACGACCGATGAGGCGGTCGCACGGGCGCTGCGTCGATCCAAGACCCCGGTCCTGCTGGCGGCCAACAAGGTCGACTCCGAGCGGGTCGAAGCCGATGCGGCGACCCTGTGGTCGCTGGGGCTGGGGGAGCCGCACATGATCTCGGCATCGCACGGGCGCGGCACCGCTGACCTGCTCGATCTGATCCTGGAGGAGCTTCCCGAGACCCCGCGTGAGCGCTTCGTCGCCGGTGGACCGCGACGGATCGCACTGCTGGGTAAGCCGAACGTCGGTAAGAGCTCACTGCTGAATCGTCTTGCCGGGGAAGAGCGTTCGGTGGTCGACGATGTCGCCGGCACCACCGTCGACCCGGTCGACGAGATCATCGAGCTGGACGGGCGACTGTGGCAGTTCGTGGATACCGCAGGCCTGCGACGGAAGGTCCGGACCGCCACCGGGCACGAGTACTACGCCTCCCTGCGGACGCGTTCGGCGCTGGACTCGTCGGAGTTGGCACTGCTGCTGATCGACGCGAGCCAGACGATCACCGAACAGGATCTGCGGGTGCTGTCGATGATCATCGACTCCGGCCGGGCATTGGTCGTCGTCTTCAACAAGTGGGATCTGGTCGACGAGGACCGCCGGTACGACCTGGACAAGGAGATCGACCGGGAACTGGCCCGCGTGCCGTGGGCCCGCCGCATCAACATCTCCGCCGAGACCGGTCGCAGTGTGCAGAAACTGGTGCCGGTGATGGAGCAGGCGCTGGCGTCGTGGGACAAGCGAGTGCCCACGGGCCGCCTGAACAGCTGGCTCAAGGACATCGTGGCCGCCAACCCGCCGCCGGCGCGCGGTGGACGGGCTCCGCGGGTGATGTTCGCCACCCAGGCGGCGACCCGTCCGCCGACGTTCGTGCTGTTCACCACGGGCTTCCTGGAGGCCGGCTATCGCCGTTTCGTCGAGCGCAAACTGCGGGAGGAATTCGACTTCACCGGCTCGCCGGTGCGGGTGAACGTCCGGGTGCGCGAAAAGCGCGACCGCAAGAAGTAGCGAGACCCGAGGGCGGCGGTGGCTGTGGAATACTGCGGGTCATGCTGATCATCGGAATCATCCTCTGGGGAATGCTCATCGGCGCTGCCGCGCAGCTGCTGCTGGGCGCCAACAAGCACGGTGGAGTCAACTGGACCGTGGCCTTGGCGGCCGGAATCGTGGGCTCCTTCCTGGGCGGATTGATCATCGGGCTGATCACCGGACACGGTTTCGAGTTCCGTCCCAGCGGCATCATCGGCTCGCTGGTGGGGGCGTTGATCCTGACCGCACTGTGGGTCTGGTTCGATCGAAACAAGGGCAATCCGGCGCTGATGGCCGACGCCGGCAAGGGCGATTCGTGAACGCTGTAGCGCGTGCGCTAAGGTAACAATCGCTCCGCACGAAGGAGTGCTCCGCAAGGAGAAACGGGCTGTGGCGCAGCTTGGTAGCGCACTTGACTGGGGGTCAAGGGGTCGCAGGTTCAAATCCTGTCAGCCCGACCGTTTATGCAGGTCAACCGGCCTTCCCGAATCTCGGGAAGGCCGGTTTTCTGTATTCACCCCCAAACCGCCCGGAACGCTGTCGAAGCCCATGTCGCCACCGCCGACATCACGCTCGACGCGGTCCTGGACGCTGCGATTGTCCCGGTCATATTTGTTGCTGCTGACATGGTGGTGGACGCCTAGATCACGGTGCTGGTGGACACGTTGGGCAGTGGAGTCAAGCTCGGCGCAGACATCACCGCTGAGGTGGAGTGTCGGAGGATGTGCAGCAGGACAGACCGGTCACCGCTTCAATCGCCACCGCGATCACGGTGTCGGGCATCGTGGCCGCCACAGGAATGACTGGCGAACACGCCACGGCACCCATCACCCAAACTGGCTCGGTGTCGGCGCCGTCGGACAAGGTCACCACCTTGCATATGGAGCGGATCGGCGGGGCATGAGTTGTCTGGATCGGCACCACCATCACCACCGGATTCGGCGGCAACGCGACCTCGAACGCGCTCCCGGGTTCCAGCTCATGGTCGGCCACCCTCCACCTAATAGTCAATGTCGGCTCGCAGTGGGTCATCGACGGAGCTGTCGAAAGCGCAATCGGAGCGGGCACCGCTTCGATGACCCGCACTATTTCGGCGTCAACGTCGATCGGCCTCTACATCACAGTTGGTGGGACCACCTCGAACACCTCTTGTTTGGAGATCGTGCCCGCCTAACGCCCGCACTTTGGCCGCCTCACCTACGGAAGGGGCGGTTTTTTTGTGCATCCCCGGGTCACCCGTTCAGCCGACAGGTAGTCCGAACCAGGTAACACCGACACCACCGGCGACTAGGGTTCCCAACCATCCGTGCCTAGGGGAGGGACCTGCACCAGTGAGCATCGCTGAAGCCATCAAGAATCTGGCTAAGAAAGTCCAGAACACCAAAGACACCATCGCTACCGAAGAGGCCACCAAGAACGCCCTCATCATGCCGTTCATCTCCAATGTCTTGGGCTATGACGTCTTCGACCCCACCGAAGTCGTCCCAGAGTTCACAGCCGATGTCGGGCTCAAGAAGGGCGAGAAAGTCGACTACGCGATCTTCCACAACGGCGCCGTGCAGATCCTCATCGAATGCAAACCGATCGGCGCCACGCTCGACCTGCACCACGCCGGCCAACTATTCCGCTACTTCTCGGTCACCTCGGCGCGGATCGCGATCCTCACCAACGGCCGGGAATACCAGATCTTCACCGACGGTGACATGCCCAACCGGATGGACGAGAAACCGTTCCTGGTCTTCGATCTCCTCGACCTGGACCGCAGTCTCCTGCCGGAGGTGCAGAAGCTCGCCAAGGATTCGTTCGACCTGGACTCGGTCATCAACGCCGCCCAGGAACTCAAGTACGTCGGCGGTATCCGCCGGATCATCAGCAACGAAGTGAAAGCTCCCTCCGACGACTGGATCCGGTACTTCGTCAGCCGTGTCTACGATGGCAAAGCAACGCAGCGGGTCCTCGAACAGTTCCGGCCGCTGGTATCCAAAGCGGTCAACCAGTACATCGGCGCCCAGGTCAACGATCGCCTCAAGACAGCACTGGGTGAGGATGCGGCGTCGGCGACGAACGAACCGGAACCCGCACGCCCAGCCGCGGCCGTCGACACACCAGCCGCCCAAGAGATTGCCGCGGCGCCGGAGCCGGATCCGGAATCGGACATCGTCACCACCGAAGAGGAACTCGAGGGATTCAACATCGTGCGCGCGATCGCCGTAGCGGAGGTTCCACCAGAGCGGGTCGTCTACCGGGACGCTAAAGCCTATTTCGCGGTGCTGCTCGACGACAACAACCGCAAACCGATTATCCGGCTGCACCTCAACGGCAAGACAGTCAAGTATGTGACGACGTTCGAGACCAGCAACGCCGGCACGCGTCACGACATCGAATCGGTCATCGACATCTACAACGTGGCTGATCCGATCCGGGCGGCGATCCGTCGGCACGAACGGGAAGCATGAGTGTCGACGACTTCGAGGCGCCTGACCCGATCGGGCTGTAGGCGCTGGTGGAGCTCGCGCAGGTCGACGTGATGGCCCGTGTCGAAGCACTGCTCGAAGCGGTGGTCAGGTCTAAACCCTTACCGCTCCGTAAGACCTGAGACCGACAGTACTGTTCGGACGGTGCGATACTCGCTGACACTTGGACGTGCATCGACACCAGACGACCCCCGAAACATGATAATTCGTGTACATGGGGTCGCAGGTTCAGTTCTTGTCAGCCCGACCGGTTATGCAGTTCAGCCGGCCGTCCCGAATCTCGGGGAGGGCGGTTTTCTGCAGCTTCGACCGGACTCGGAGCTAGGTGCTGCGACGACGGGGTCTGCCGCCACTGCGCGTGCGGTCCGGACACGGTAACTTGCCTGAACATGACCTCGAGCTCAACAGCCGACGCGCCGCGAACGAAGCCCCACCGGCTCGCTCTGCCGAAGCAGACCATCGTCTACGCGCTGATCCTGCTGGTGGCCTCGGCGCTCGTACTGGGCGGCACCCGCTATTGGATCGGTCCGAACACGGCGCAGTCGGGGTATCTGGCGATCCTGTTGCTCCTGTCGCCGGCCCGGGCCTTCCCGCTGAAGTGGCGGATCGGCGCCGGTGTGTGGACGGTGGCCGTGGCGATGGCCGGGTACGCGGCCGGTACGGCCGGTCAGTTGTGGGTGGTGCTCGTCGGGCTGGCCGCGGTCTCCCTGGTTCAAGGATTGTTCGGCATCGGTCACGTCGCGGCGATGACCCGATCACCGGTGAACTTCGTCGCCTTCTCGACCCTGGCCGCATCCGGGGCCCAGTGGGGGAGCGTGGTGGTCGGGTCGATCCTCGGCGTTGCGTTGATCACGTTGATGACGGTGCTTTTTCCGGCCAAGGACGTCGACACCGACGTCGCCGAGCATCGTGCACCGGCGCCGGCGGTGCCGTTGGACCGACGCATGGATTCGGGTGTGCTGGTGGGGATCGGTGCGATCATCATCGTGCTGATCGGGGAGCTGACCGACTACTCGTATTCGTCGTGGGCGCTGCTCTCGTACTGCCTGATCGTGGCTGTTGGTTTCGACGATCGCTTCACCCGCGCCTTCGATCGCCTCGGCGGCACCGTACTGGGAGCAGCCATCGCGGTCGCGGTGTCGTTCGCACCGGCGCCGTGGCCGTATGTGGTCGCGGGGATCAGCATGCTGCTGTGTATCGCCTACCTGCGCAACAACAACTACGCGATGTTCGTCGCCTTCCTGACTCCCGCGATCCTGTTGACCACCAGTACCGATGAGCCCGCGTTCTCGCTGGGGCTGGGCCGCATCGGAGCGGTGGCGTTGGCCGCGGCGCTCGCGCTCGTGCTCGGTTGGCTGGTGCTGCGTCTGGAACCTGCCGAACGCATTCACTCGCTATGGTCCTCGCACGCCCGCAAGCGGGTCTGAGGGCTACGGTCGCTGCGCGAAGTGCCCGGTCAGGGCCGTGACGATCTCATCCCACAATGGTTCGGGCAGATCGTGCGCCATACCGTCGACCATGGTGAGCCGGGCACCAGGCACGGCGCGGGCGATCGCTTTGGCGCCCGAAGGCCGCATGAGTCTGTCGTGGGTGCCGTGCAGCACCAGCGTCGGTGCGGTGGTCCGCTTGTTGTAACCGACCAGGGAGCCGGTGCCCTGGATCGCCGCGAACTGCCGCAGGAACCCGGCCGGATAGTAGTTGCGGTCGAAGTATTCGGCGCTGTGGGCCAGCGACTGCTCCCAGCTGGCCGGATGGACCGGGCTGCCGATGATCCGGCCGACCTTCGCGCGGTGGGCGATGAGCCGCTCGCGGTCGGCCCCGCGCGGCGGGGGACTGATCAGCGCACGCAACTGCTGGGGTCCGGGGGGAGGCAGGAACGCCTGGTTGTTGCTCGACATGATGACGGTGGCCGTCGAGGTGCGGTCGGCGTGCTCGGCGGCGAAGACCTGGGTGATCATCCCGCCCATCGACGCGCCGACGATATGGGCGCGTTCCACGTCCAGGTGATCGAGGACGGCCCGGGCGTCACTCGCCATGTCGAGCAGGGTGTACGGCGCCCCGGAGACCGGCCGGCCCAGGAAAGTCTGTCCCAGGCGCAGCGGAAGCGGTGGACCGCCGACCCGCACCCCGTCGAGTTTGCTGGTCAGCCCGACGTCCCGGTTGTCGAAGCGGATCACCCGGTAGCCGTCGTCGGCGATGCGGCGGCAGAAGTCTTCGCGCCAGTAGACCATCTGCGCGCCCAGCCCCATGATGAGCAATACCGGCGGCGCCTGCCGATCACCGAATTCGTCGTAGACCACCTCGAGGTCGCCGGCCCGGGCGACACCTGATCGCTGTTCCATTCTTCCATGATGCACCGGTGTCCCGGTACGAGGATGCATCGCCGCCCCGGCGCGACGGAACAGCACGTAGACGGGCCGCGTGATTTCAGGACACCCACGGGTGCGGACTACCATCTCTTCGTCGGCTAACCGTTAGGAAGAACATGACCTCCACCGAGACTGTCGCGGAGAACAGCGCGCTCATGGCGCGTGTCGGGCACTATTACGTCCGCGAGCAGACCTATGTGGTCGGCCGCGAGAAGGTGCGCGAGTACGCCCGCGCCGTGCAGGACTACCATCCCGCCCACTGGGACGAGGCCGCCGCAGCCGCGCTCGGCTACAGCGGTCTGGTCGCTCCGCTGACGTTCACCTCAATCCCGGCGATGGCGGCGAACCAGAAGCTGATGCAGGAGGTCGTCGTCGGCTACGAGACCTATGTGCAGACCGAACAGGTCTTCGAGCAGTACCGGCCGATCGTCGTCGGCGATGAGCTGACCACCGACGTCGAACTGTCCTCGGTGCGCCGCATCGCCGGCAAAGACATGATCACCATCACCAATACCTTCGTCGACGCACACGGGGAGACGGTGCATCGGATGCACACCACCGTGGTCGGGGTGTCCGCCGACGAGGTGGATCCGGGGATCTCCGCGGCGGTGGCGAAGGTGATGATGCACGACGTCGACATCCTGTCGGTGGAGGCCTCGGCCGCCGACTACGTCAAGACTGTTCGGCAGGGCCAGGCTCCGGCCGATTCGGAGGCGGTCGCCACGCGCACCGTCGGCTCGCGCAACTTCGACGAACTGACCAAGGGTGATCTGATTCCCGAGCACCAGACGAAGCTGTCCCGCGGTGATCTGGTGAACTATGCCGGTGTCTCCGGAGATGCGAACCCGATCCACTGGGATGCCGATATCGCCAAGCTGGCCGGGCTGCCCGATGTGATCGCCCACGGCATGCTCACGATGGGGCTGGGAGCCGGTGTGATCTCGGAATGGTCGGGAGATCCCGGTGCAGTGCGTAAGTACTCGGTGCGGTTGTCGGCGCCGGCGATCGTGCCGTCCGACGGTCGCGGCGACGTGGTGTACGGCGGCAAGGTCAAGTCGCTGGACCCGGAGACCCGCAGCGGCGTGGTGATCCTGACCGCGAAGGCCAACGAGAAGAAGATCTTCGGCATGGCGACGCTGGAGCTGCGTTTCTCCTGACCCATCCCCGTACAGTGGTGAACATCACATCCACTGTTGGAGGGGACGTCCGCATGACCGAATCCATCGCGACCTATATCGCTTTACCGGGCACCACCGAGGCGGCCTTCCGCCACTGGTATGACGTCCTCGGCGGTGACCTTCACATCCAGAAGTACGGTGAAGTGGAGTTGACGGGGATGCCGTTCACTCCCGACCCCGAGGCCGTCGCCCATGCGGTGTTGATCACGCCGGCCGGACGGATCGCCGGCGGTGACGCGATGGACAGCGAGGGCGACTACGCCGTACGTGGCACCGCGTATTCGCTGCTGTACACGGCGGATTCGGTCGAGGGTGCCCGCGCGATCATCGACGGCTTGGCCACCGGCGGCGGCGAGATCGGTATGCCGTTCGAAATCGCGCCCTGGGGTGGCTGGTACGGACAGGTCTTCGACCGGTTCGGGGTCATGTGGGCGCTGTCGGTCGAGGCGTGAGGCCCGCTCCGCGGCGAAGCCGCCCGAGCGGTGCCGACGGCCGGTGTCAGCCTTCGGCGACGATCAGCGGCACCAGCAGTTCGGCGGCGGTCCAGCCGCCGTGGTGACCCGGCATCGCGGTCTCGTCCGGTTCGGCCTGGCTGCGGGTGAGCACAGCGTCGCCGCGTGCCACCGCCACCACATCACCGATGCGCTCGGCGGCATAGGCGGCGACCTCGTCGCCGAACCAGCCCTGCGCGATGACCTGATCCCGGGTGGCCAGATGGACCTGATCGCCCAGCAGCTCTGACCAACGGGCAAGCACCTGATCGGCGGCGCCGGACTCGGTGTACAGGTGGCGTACCCGGGGTTCACCGGCGACCGCCCGGACCTGTCGGGTCAATTCTTCGGTGGTGTCCAGATCGATCCGGTTCCCGGCGGTCACCATGCCGTGATCGCCGGTCACCGTCAGGACGACCTCGGGTATCAGGGCGTCGGTGATCGAGGCGACCAGCTCATCGACCTGCTCCAGACGGTGACACCACTGCGGACTGCCCGGCCCCCACCGATGTCCGGCCGCATCCAGGTGGGGGAGATAGGCGTAGATCAGCCGCGGACCGCGATCACCCTGGGCCAGCAGGGTGCGTATCGCATCGAGCACATCGTCGAACGAGGAGGCCGCCCGGTAATCACCCGGCGAACCGTAGGCGCTGTGGGTGAGCCCCGAACTGCGGAAGGCATCGGGCCCCAGCAGGATCACCTCGGTGCCGGCGCGGACGAGGTCGTCGAACATGGTCGGCATGGGTTGCACCTGCCCCGGTGGGAACAGTGAACTCGCATCCGGTCCGTGCGCGGTGTCCAGCGTCCAGCGCAAGGCGTTGAGGGTGTGCGACAGGCTCGGATCGAGATCTCGAGGGGCGAAACTGTATCCGAGGATGCCGTGCTGGCCGGTGCACAGGCCGGTGCCCAGACTGGTCAGGCTGGCCGCTGTGGTCGACGGGAAGCCGGCGCGCATGGCTTCGGCGCGGTAGCGCACCAGGGTCGGCGCCAGGTCGGCGTGTTCGGTCAGCAGGAGATCGCCGAGGCCGTCGACCATGAGAACGATCACCGTGTGTGCATCCGGCAGGACGAGCGCGCCGGGCTCGCCGAAACCCAGGGCGCTCGAGGCGGCAGGCAGTACATCGGCCAACGTCGGTCCGGATTGCCAGGTGTCGGGTGTGAGTTCGTCGAGGGGGCCCATACCTGAACGCTACTGCCTCGCCCCGAACGGTCGTCGATGATCACCGCCCGGGGCCCGGATCTCCGACACTCGCGAGGTAGGGGTTTCCCTGCTGGGCCGGATGTGACATAGTTCTTTCCGGGTGACAGCTCTGTCCCCGGAAAATCTGAAGTAAGGCAGTAAAAGAGCATGGCACAAGGAACCGTGAAGTGGTTCAACGGCGAAAAGGGCTTCGGCTTCATCGCTCCCGACGGTGGTAGCGAAGATGTCTTCGTCCACTTCAGCGCGATCGCAGGTTCCGGCTACCGGAACCTCGAAGAGGCGCAGCGCGTCGAATTCGACATCGAGCAGGGCCCGAAGGGTCCGCAGGCGACCAACGTCGTCGCGGTCTGATTCACGACTCAAACAAACACCCCAGTTCTTCACAGAAGAACTGGGGTGTTTGCTTTTGTGCAGCCCGCGGAATTCCTCGGTTCCGGTGCGGGTGATAGTTCGGGGGCGGGAGATAATGGCCGGTATGAGCGGTGCGCAGCAGTATCCCGATGCGGTGACGGTCGACGATTTCCGGGCCAATCTGGCCGCGGTCCGCGCACGTATCGATGCGGCCGCACAGCGAGTGGGCCGCGATCCGGCACAGATCCGGCTGCTCCCGGTATCCAAGACGGTTCCCGCCGACCGGGTGCGCCTGGCGATCGAGGCCGGCTGCACGATGTTGGGGGAGAACAAGGTGCAGGAGGCCAAGGCGAAGGCAGCCGACCTGGCCGACACGGGCGTCGCCTGGTCGCTGATCGGTCACCTGCAGACCAACAAGGCCAAGGACGTCGCCGCCTTCGCCGATGAGTTCCAGGCGCTGGACAGTCTGCGGGTGGCCCGGGCACTGGACCGGCGTCTGCAGGCGGCCGGGCGGCAGCTGGATGTGCTGGTCCAGGTGAACACCTCGGCCGAGGAACAGAAGTACGGCCTCGCCCCGGACGAAGTCGACACCTTTCTGCGCGATCTCGCAGAGTTCGAGACGTTGCGGGTGCGCGGACTGATGACGCTGGCGCTGTTCACCGACGACACCGAACGGATCCGCGCCTGCTTCCGGCGGCTGCGGGCCGTCCGCGATCGGGTGCGCGCAGAGGATCCGGCGCTGTTGGGTCCCGGTGAACTGTCGATGGGGATGTCCGGCGACTACGAGCTCGCCGTCGAAGAGGGCTCGACGTGTGTGCGGGTAGGGCAGGCGATCTTCGGGGCGCGGGCGACCCCCGATGCGTACTACTGGCCGGGCTGAGACCGGCGCGGCCGCGACCGGTCGGTACGCTCGTGATCGTGGTTGATCTCGCATATGTCATTGCCGGCTCCGAGGCCACCGGCGGCGCAGGGCTGCAGGCCGATCTCAAGACCTTCCAGGAGTTGGGCGTCTACGGCGTCGGGACCGTGACGTGCATCGTCTCGTTCGACCCGACGGACGGCTGGAATCACCGGTTCGTGCCGGTCGAGCCGCAGGTGATCGCCGACCAGATGGAAGCGGCGACCGGCGCCCACGATCTGGACGTGGTGAAGATCGGCATGCTGGGAACCGCGGCGACCATCGACGTGGTCGCCGACGGCCTGAGCCGACGATCCTGGCGCCACGTGGTCTTGGATCCGGTGCTGATCTGCAAGGGACAGGAACCCGGGGCGGCCCTGGACACCGACACCGCGCTGCGGGAGAAGATCGTGCCGCAGGCCACCGTGGTGACCCCCAACCTGTTCGAGACCCGGACCCTGTCGGGGATGTCCGAGATCTCCTCGGTGGAACAGTTGATCGAGGCGGCTGCGCGGATCCATGCCCTGGGGCCGCAGTACGTGGTCGCCAAGGGCGGTGTGGATCTGCCCGGTGACGAGGCGGTCGACGTGCTCTACGACGGGACGCAGGCGACGGTCTTCCGCGCGCCGAAGATCGGCTCGGAGCGGGTCTCCGGCGCCGGGTGCACCCTGGCAGCGGCGATCACCGCGGAACTGGCCAAGGGGGCCGACATCGAGGACGCGGTCGAGTTCGCCAAGGATTTCGTCACCGCCGGCATCGTCGGACGCGTGGCCGGCCACACCCCGTTCGACACCGTCTGGCAGGGCGCCTACGTCGAACAACTGGCCCTGGACGAGCCCGGCGACGCGCAGTAGTCGCACCGGGCCGGCCGGGGTCACGGCTCAGCCGATACCGGCGGTCCGCAGCCTCTCGCGCAGACCCGTGGCCAGCGGCAGCGTATCGAGTTCGGCCGGTGCGACCCAGCGGGCATCGTCGGCGTCGTCGCCCGAATGCAATTCTCCGCCGAGTACGGTGGCGGCGAAGTCGTGCACCTCGTAGAGGCGCTCATCCTCGAAGGGAACCGTCGCGGTCCACAGCTGTTCACCGACGACGACCTGCAGGCCGGTCTCCTCTGCTACCTCGCGGACCGCTGCCTGGCCGGGGGTCTCCCCGGCCTCGACCCGGCCACCGGGCACCGACCACTTACCCTTCTGCGGCTCGTGTCCCCGTTTGATCAGCAGCACCCGGCCATCGGTATCGACGATGACGGCGCTGGCGGCCTGCACGATCTTCATGGGTTCACGGTAGCCGCTGACCGCACCGGGTGAGCCGGGGCGTTACCGATAGAGTCACCGACCATGCGTACACCGTTAGCACCGCCGGCATCGTCAGCACGGTCGGCGCAGGTCTGGGCCCGGCGCTGCGCTCAGGCCGGGTGGTGGCTCTTCGTCGTCGGTGTCGCGGTGAACATCGGCGCGATCGGGCCGACCGGACCGGCCCGCTACGCACAACTCGCTGCGGCGCCCGACCACGGCTTCACCGACTACCACCTCGTCGCCACGCTGGCAGCGGTGGGCCTGGTGATCACGGTGGTCAGCACGATCGTGCGATACGGATTGCCCCGATGCTTCAGAGCCGCGAGCACGGCGACGGTCGCAACGCTGCTGGGTGCGGTCGTGATCTATCTCGCCGACTGGCTGGCCGACCCGTGGAGCGGTCCGGTGGCTCTGCGCCCGCTGCTGGTCTTCGGGCTGATCCTGGCCGGAGTGGCCCTGCGGGGCGCCGGTCTTGCGGTCAGTGACCGGTCAGCATCCGGAGCAGAACCTCCGCCTCGCTGATCTTTGGTTCCTTGGTGGCCGTCAACAGCGTCACGGGCCCCTCGGCGACGAACGACTTCAGCTTCTGCAGCGCCGCCTTCTGCTCGTCGTCGCTGGTCAACTCGGTGCGATAGCGGTCGGCGAATTCGTCGAACCTAGCCGGATCATGGCTGTACCACTTACGCAGATCCGTCGACGGAGCAACCTCCTTGCACCAGTCGGTCAGCTGCGCGCGGTCCTTGCTGATCCCGCGCGGCCACAGCCGGTCGACCAGGATGCGGGCCCCGTCGGAGTCCTCCGGGTCATCGTAGATCCGGCGTATCTGTACCCGGGGAGTCTGGGCCATCGGCGATCTCCTTTGCGCGCTGCAGTACCTGTTCCAGCATTCCAGGGGTCAGTCGGCCGGTGAAGGTGTTGTGTTGGCTGACGTGGAAACTGCCGAGCACCGTCAACGCCCGCCCATCGTGGTGTTCCACCCGCACCTCGACGCCGTGTCCGAACTTCGGGCGCGGTCGCGGTACGGTCCAGCCCCCCTCGGCCAGCACGGTGAACAGCGCTTGCCACCCGAAGGCGCCCAGGACCACGATCGAACGCAGGGTGGAGCCCATCAGTTCCAGTTCGCGAGCCAGGTAGGGCGAGCAGTTCCGTCGTTCCTGCGGGGTGGGTTTGTTCTCCGGTGGAGCACAGCGCACGGGCGAGGAGATTCGGGTACCGATCAGTGTCAATCCGTCGTCGATCGCCCAGGCGTGCGGCTGACTGGCCAGGCCGACCCGGTACATGGCCTCGAACAGGAAGTCTCCGCTGCGATCGCCGGTGAACATCCGGCCGGTGCGATTGGCTCCGTGTGCGGCCGGTGCCAGACCGACGATCATCAGCGAGGCATCGGCCGGCCCGAATCCGGGTACGGGCCGGCCCCAGTAGGTCTGGTCGGCGAACGAGGCGCGCTTGACCTCGGCGACCTCCTCACGCCAGGCGACCAGCCGGGGGCAGGCGTAGCAGCCGATGATCAGTTCGTCGAGGCGTGCGATGCTGCTCATTGATTCGGCCCGGGCCGGTGCCGTCTCCGGAGAGTCCACGACTGCAGTCTAGGCCTGGACGATCTTCGCCCTCAGGGCTGAGCCCGGGCGGCCCAGCGTCCGTCGCGGTGGCTGATCGCAATCGGGTAGTCGAAGCAGCGGCTGACGTTCTCGGTGGTCAGTACATCGCCGGCGGCTCCGACGGCCAGGAGCCGGCCGTCGGCGATCAACATGGCGTGGGTGGTGCTCACCGGCAACTCCTCCAGATGGTGGGTCACCAGAACGGTCGCCAATTCCGGGTGTGTCCGGTGCAACTCGTCGAGGGTGTGCAGAAAGCGTTCGCGGGCCGCCACATCCAGACCGGTCGTCGGCTCGTCGAGCAGCAGCAGCTCGGGGCCCGGGAGCAGGGCGCGGGCGATCAGCGTCCGGCCGCGCTCGCCCTGGGACAGGTTGGGCCACAGGGCATCGCGAATGGGGCTCAGCCCCAGTGCCGAGATCAATTCCTCGGCGCGTGCGGTGACCGCCGGCTCAGGTGTCCACCGGGGAACCAGATCGTTGCTGCCGGTCGCGCCGGTGAGGACCACCTGGTGCACCGACAGCGGCGAGCCGATCCGCTGCCGAGGATTGACGTGCCCGATGGAATGGCGCAGTTCCCGGATATCGACCCGGCCCAGCTGTTCGCCGAGGATCCGGGCTGCGCCGCGCGTGGGATGCGCGGTGGCTCCACAGATTCCCAGGATGGTGCTCTTGCCGGCGCCGTTGGGCCCGATCAGCGCCCAGTGCTCCCCGGAGCGGACCGTGAACGAGACGTCGGACAGGATGTCACGGCCGTTGCGGACGAAGTCGACGGCATCGAGTTCGAGGAGGACGGGCACGGGCAACACATTACGGCGCCGTGCTCGCGCTGGCAGAATAGGACCTCTGATGTGGTCGGTCGGGTGTCCGGAGGAACTGTGAAGATACTCGTTCTCGCCATCGCCGCGGTGTCGATGATGGTGCTGGCGCTGGTCGCTGCCCCGCAGGCCGGCGCCGCCCCGCCGCCGGTCGCCGGCCAGCAGGGGAGTGCCGCGGCGCTGACCGCCCCGGGAACCGCAGGACTGCGGTGGGATCTGGCGATCGCCTACACGCTGGCGTCCACGGAGGCGCGGGCGTCGGGAGTGCCGATGCACATCACATCGGGCAAACGCAGCCGGGCACAGCAGGCGGCGTTGTGGCGTCAGGGTCTGGCGACCTACGGGGACCCGGCGGTGGCTCGCCGCTGGGTGCTGCCGCCGGGGGAGTCGACCCATGAGACCGGTGAGGCCATCGATGTGGGACCGCGTGCCGGGGCCGCATGGCTGCAACGTCATGGTGCCCGGTACGGGCTGTGCCGGCCCTTCGACAACGAGTGGTGGCATTTCGAACGGCTGACCGTGCCCGGGCTGCCCTGTCCTCCGCGAGTGGCCGACGCGTCGGTTCGCAGCCGGCGCTGATCGGAGCCCAGTGATCAGCGTTGTTTCCGCAAACCCCGTCTATGAGTCAGGATGTATCGGTGCCTGAGTATGTGTCGTACGAAGAATTCGGCCGCAACTTCTTCGAAGTCGCGGTGACCGAAAGCCGCATCGCGGCCGCGTTCTCCGCGATCGCCGGCGAAGAGTTCCAGGTCGGCCCGCTGCCCGCCGGGCCGGGCGGTGTGGTGAAGGTGGTCGCCGACGTGCGGATCGCCGAACCGCAGATCGCCCGGACCGTGGGCGAGCTGATCACGTTCACCGTCGAACTGCCGCTGGCGATCGGGCTGCTGATCGACCTGAAACTCGACCGCATCCACTACGACGTCGCCGGTCTGATCACGCTGCCGCTGACGGTGCGCTGCGCCAAACCGCTGGAATTGCGGATCGAGGTGGACCCGCCGGCGCCCCGGGACGTCTTCGTCGACGTCAACTCCCGGAACATGCGCGGGGAGATCATCCGCAACCTCGCCCAGGTCGACGCCGAGATCCGCCGGGTGATCGCCAAGACCGTCGCCGAGGAGATCGACAAGCCGGAGGTGCGCCGGGCACGGTACATCGACGTCGCCCAGGAACTGTCCCGGGCGCTGGAGGGCACCGTCGAAGACGAGGCCGAGGCGATCGCCGACGTCGAACAGGGTGTGGTCGAGGCCATCGCGGAGGTGGCCGCCGAGGATCAGATTCCACCACCGCCCACCGAATAGCGGACCCATGCGGCATGGTGGAACCATGCCGGAGAACAACGACGCCAGCGCGCAGGGCAGCTACGTCCTGGCCGATCAGCCCTACCAGCGAGATACCAACTACATCGAGACCCGCATCACTCGCGACGGTCTGGACGGGTATCCGGTGGAACCGGGGCGGTATCGGCTGGTCGTGTCGTACGCCTGTCCCTGGGCGAACCGGACCATCATCGTCCGCCGTCTGCTGGGGCTCGACCGGGTGATTTCGATGGGGGTCTGCGGTCCCACGCACGATAAGCGCTCGTGGACCTTCGACCTGGACCCCGGCGGCGTCGATCCGGTCCTGCAGATTCCGCGCCTGCAGGACGCCTACTTCGCCCGGATCCCCGGCTACGAAAAGGGGATCACGGTTCCGGCGATCGTCGACGAACGCAGCGGCGCGGTGGTGACCAACGATTTCCCGCAGATCACCCTGGACTTCGAGACCGAATGGGTCGACTATCACCGGCCGGGCGCACCGATCCTGTATCCGGCGGACCTGCGCGAGGAGATCGACGAGGTCAACGCGCTGGTGTACCGCGACGTCAACAACGGCGTCTACCGGTGCGGCTTCGCCGGCTCCCAGGAATCCTACGACGCCGCCTACGATCAGTTGTTCAGCCGGCTCGACTGGCTCTCCGAGCGGCTGGCAGACCAGCGGTACCTGGTCGGCGACACCATCACCGAGGCCGATATCCGGCTGTTCACCACGCTGGCTCGCTTCGACCCGGTGTACCACGGCCACTTCAAGTGCAATCGGCAGAAGCTCTCGGAGATGCCGGTGCTGTGGGCCTATGCCCGGGACCTGTTCCAGACGCCCGGATTCGGCGACTGCACCAATTTCGACCACATCAAGCGGCACTACTACCAGGTGCATCGCGATATCAACCCGTCGGGCATCGTGCCCAAGGGGCCGGACCTGGCGAATTGGAATGAGCCGCATGGACGCGACAAGCTGGGCGGACGGCCGTTCGGTGACGGCGATCCACCGCCGCCGCTGCGCTGAGTCCTGTGCGGTGAGGCGGTGCTGATCGATCCGGCGGGCCGGCCCCGCGTCGAGCACGCTGCCTGCCGCGCGGGCGGTCATTAGACTCGTGGGCATGTCCGACGATGATTTCGCTCTGCCGCCGTGCCCGCGGTGCGCCAGCGAATACACCTACGAATCCGGCCCGCTGCTGACCTGTTCGATGTGCGGCCACGAGTGGGCCGTCGAGGAGACTCCGGCCTCGGCCGGGGAGCAGACCGATGAACCGGAGGTGCGCGATGCGGTCGGCAATGTTCTGACCGACGGCGACTCTGTGGTGCTGGTCAAAAGTGTCAAGATCGCCGGCGGCGGGGGAGGCACGGTCAAGGCCGGGACCAAAGTGCCGGGAATCCGGCTGATCGCCGACCGCGGTGACGGCCACGACATCGACGCCAAGGTGCCCGGGCTGGGCAGGCTCAAACTCAAGTCCTCGGTTGTGAAGCGGAGCTGAGCACCGCGCAGGTGAAGTCTCCCCGGAGCCAGATGTTCGCGGCGCTTGCGGTACCGAACTTCCGCAAGTACGTCAGCGGCGCGCTGGTCTCCAACATCGGCACGTGGATTCAGCGAGTCGCCCAGGACTGGCTGGTGCTGCAGCTGTCCGGTGGCAGCGCGATGGCGGTCGGCGTCACCACCGCGCTGCAGTTCCTGCCGGCGCTGGTGCTCGGACCGATCGGCGGACTGCTGGCCGACCGGTTCGACAAACGCCGGCTGCTGATGTTCACCCAGAGCTGGATGGCATTGTCGGCGCTGGCCCTGGGCGCCCTGGCGGTCACCGGCATCGCGCGCACCTGGCACGTCTATGTCTTCGCCTTCGTCTTCGGTATCGGGACCGCGCTGGATGCGCCGGCGCGGCAGGCCTTCGTCTCCGAAGTGGTCGGACCCCGCTATCTGACCAATGCGATCGGGCTGAACAGCTCATCGTTCAACGCCGCCCGCCTGATCGGACCGGGTGTTGCGGGACTGATCATGGCCACGGCCGGTGCGGGCTGGGCGATCTTGACCAATGCGGTCAGCTATCTGGCGTTTCTGCTCGCACTGCTGGCACTGGACGGAAGCAGCCTGTGCCGGACCGAGCCGCTGGCACGCGCCAAAGGACAGCTGCGCGACGGATTCCGGTACGTCTACGCGCGCGCCGACCTGATGACCGCGTTGGGGGTGGCCTTCGCGCTGGGTACCTTCGGCATGAACTTTCAGATGACGACGGCGCTGATGGTGCGCAACCAGTTCGAGCTCGGCGCACAGGCCTACGGCCTGCTCGGCTCGATCATGGGGGTCGGCTCGCTGTTAGGCGCATTGCTGGCCGCCCGGCGCGGGCAGGCGCCCCGGCTGCGGTTCGTGGTCGGTTCGGCGCTGTTCGTCGGTGCCCTGATCGCCCTATCGGGGCTGTCCCCGAACTACGTGTGGTTCGCGGTGAGCCTGCCGGTGATCGGGCTGTCGGTGCTGTTGACCCTGACCGCGACCAATATGTACATCCAGACCAGCGTCGACCCGCAGCTGCGGGGGCGGGTGATGGCCCTGTACATGACGGTTCTGATGGGCGGCACTCCGGTCGGAGCGCCGCTGCTGGGCTGGCTGGCCGAGCTGTTCGGGCCGCGGGCGCCGTTGGTCGCAGGCGGGCTGCTTCAGGTGGCTACCATCGGCGCGGTGATCGTGCTGGCGCGCAGAAGAGCAGCGGCCGACGACGCCCTGCCGCCGCCGGGAGGCATCGAGCCGCCGGTGATCGAGGAACCGGTCGACAC
This sequence comes from Gordonia hirsuta DSM 44140 = NBRC 16056, assembly GCF_000333015.1. Taxonomy (GTDB): domain Bacteria; phylum Actinomycetota; class Actinomycetes; order Mycobacteriales; family Mycobacteriaceae; genus Gordonia; species Gordonia hirsuta. Next base: position 192,269 of record NZ_BANT01000002.1, read on the forward strand.
CGGGCCGCTACCGGCCACCGAGCGCTGATCAGCCCGTCGGGGTCCACCCGGCCAGCACCGCGATCAGCGAACCGCCCAGCACCACCACGGCCACTGCCAGCGCCCACAGCGTCACGATCAGCGCCAGCCACAGCGTCCGCAAGGACACCGGCATGAAGGCCGCCAGCAGCGGCTGCCGCTGGGCGTCGGGGGTGACCCGTGCGGTCAGGGCGGTGATCAGCCGGGTGGCCTGCCACAGGCTGCCCAGCCGCCAGAAAGAGGTCCGGCCGCCGGTGGCCAATCCCGCCAGATCTTTCAGCTCGGTGCCCGAGCGGACGTCGCCGACGTAGTCGACGGCTTGGCGGGCCAGGTGTTCGGGATGTTCGATGGCGCGGGTGATCGGTGCCAGCCTGCGGTGAACCAGAAACGGCAGCGCCACCGCCGGCAGGCAGAGCAGCACCACGACGATCACCCCGACGGGCAGCCGCCAGTGCTCGGCATGCCGCCAGGCCAGCACACCCGCGACCATCGCAACCAGGCCGATCAGTGCGGCCACCGACGCGATCGCGAACACCAACAGGCGCAGGCCGCGTCCGGTCACTTCCAGGGACCGCGCGATCGCGCCGCCGATGACCGCGCGGCGCGAGACCTCGGCGGCGCTCACCTCGGAACCCTCGACGGCTTCGACAGCCTTGACGGGCGCGTCGGCCGCCGGGACGTCGTCGTGCTCGTCGGGATCGACGGAATCGGGCATGGCTCACTGTAAACCGTCGGCGGTGCCCGGTAACCTGGCGCGCGTGCCTGAATCCGACCATGCTGCCTCCAATCGCCCTGCTTCCGAATCGGCCGTTTCAGACCCCGCGGCTCCTGTTTCCTCCGCTGTCCCCGCCGGGGCGAGCGGAACGCCCGCGAGCACCTCACCGGCGTTGCCGTCGGTGAACACCCGGCTGGCTGCCGATCTCGGGGTGCCCGAGACGCAGGTGGCGGCGGCGGTGCGGTTGCTCGACGACGGTGCGACGGTGCCGTTCATCGCGCGTTACCGCAAAGAACTCACCGGCAGTCTGGACGATGCTCAGCTGCGCCGGCTCGACGAACAGCTGACCTATCTGCGCGAACTCGACGAACGCCGCACGGCCGTGCTCGCGGCCATCGAAGAGCAGGGCAAGCTGACCGAGGTATTGCGCGCTGCGCTGCTGGCGGCCGATACCAAGGCTCGCGTCGAAGACATCTACCTGCCGTACAAGAAGAAGCGGCGGACCAAGGCGCAGATCGCCCGCGAGGCCGGCCTGGAGCCGCTGGCCCAAGCGCTCCTGGATGATCCGTCGCGGGTGCCGCAGGAGACGGCGCAGGCCTATCTGAGCGAGGAGGTGACCGACGCTGCGGCCGCGCTGGAGGGTGCCCGGCACATTCTGATCGAGCGGGCCGGTGAGGACTCCGAACTGGTCGGCGCGGTGCGCGAAAAATTCTGGGCCGCCGGTACGTTGCGCACGCAGGTCAAGTCCGATGAGGCGGCCGCGACGCCGGCGGGACAGAAGTTCCGGGACTACTTCGCGTTCAGCGAACCACTGGAGACGATGCCCAGCCATCGGGTGCTGGCGGTGCTGCGGGGTGAGAAGGAGGGTGTGCTGGCGCTGACCTTCGACGGCGCAGACGCCGCACCCGGCGCGACCGACGCCGACGAGGACTACATCGCCATGGTCGCCGCCACTTTGGGCATCGACCGTTCCGGCGGCGGCGCGGCGACCGAGTGGCTGGCCACCACGGCCCGCTGGGCCTGGCGGACCAAACTGCTGCTGTCGGCGACCATCGATGCGCGCCTGAAACTGCGCAGCCGCGCCGAGCAGCAGGCCGTCACGGTCTTCGCCACCAATCTCAAGGATCTTCTGCTGGCTGCGCCCGCCGGTACCCGCCCGACGCTCGGACTGGATCCGGGCTTTCGCACCGGAGTCAAGGTCGCGGTGGTCGACGGCACCGGCAAGGTGCTCCACACCAGTGCCGTCTACCCCCACCAGCCGGCTAACAAGTGGTCGCAGACCAAGGCCGAACTGGCCGCCCTGATCGCCCGGTACGATGTCGAGCTGGTGGCCATCGGCAACGGCACGGCCTCCCGGGAGACCGATGCGCTGGTCAGCGAATTGGTCGCCGACGTGCGCAAGGCCGGCAGCCGCGCCCCCGCCAAGGCGGTGGTCAGCGAGGCCGGGGCCTCGGTGTACTCGGCCTCCGAATACGCCTCGCGGGAACTACCGGAGATGGACGTCTCCCTGCGCGGGGCGGTGTCGATCGCCCGCCGCCTGCAGGACCCGCTGGCCGAACTGGTCAAGATCGACCCCAAGTCGATCGGCGTGGGTCAGTACCAGCACGACATCACCCCGGGCATCCTGGCCAAGAGCCTCGATGCCGTCGTCGAGGACGCGGTCAACGCGGTCGGCGTCGATCTGAACACCGCCTCGGCGCCGTTGTTGTCGCGGGTTTCGGGGGTCACCCCGGGCCTGGCCCAGGCGATCGTCACCCACCGCGACGGAGTCGGTGCCTTCCGCAGCCGCAAGGGGTTGCTCGATGTGCCGCGGCTGGGACCCAAGGCGTTCGAGCAGTGCGCCGGCTTTCTGCGCATCGCCGATGGGGACGATCCGCTGGATGCCTCGGGGGTCCATCCCGAGGCATACCCGGTGGTGCGCAAGATCCTGGAGAAGACCGGGCTGGCCCTGGGCGAACTGATCGGGGACACCGCGACTCTGCGGCGTCTGCGCCCGGCCGAGTTCACCGATGAGCGCTTCGGACTGCCGACCGTCACCGACATCTTGAGTGAACTGGAGAAGCCGGGCCGCGATCCGCGACCGGCGTTCGCCACGGCGACTTTTGCCAGCGGTGTGGAGAAGGTCGCCGACCTGCGGCCCGGCATGGTGCTCGAGGGAGTGGTCACCAATGTCGCGGCCTTCGGCGCCTTCGTCGATGTGGGCGTGCACCAGGACGGGCTGGTGCACGTCTCGGCGATGAGCGACAAGTTCGTTTCCGATCCACACGAGGTGGTGCGTTCGGGTCAGGTGGTCAAGGTCAAGGTGATGGACGTCGACGCCGAACGCCAGCGCATCGGTCTGTCGTTGCGGTTGAACGACGAGCCCGGCGCCGAACGTCAGGGCCGTGGCCGTCCCGACGGACAGGGCCGCGGTCGACCCGGCGGCAAGGACGGTCAGGGTGGCAAGGGCGGTCAGGCCGGCGGCCGGCGGGGTGGCCAGGATCGTCGTTCGTCGACTCCGGCCGGGGGCTCCATGGCCCAGGCTCTGCGCGATGCAGGCTTCGGCCGGTGAGAACGGTGCCCTCCGGGGCGCTCGGCATCGCCGGAGTCCGGTTCCCGGTCTGGTCCCGAATCGGCCACGGGGGTGGGCGACCGGCGCGCAGCGTGACCCTGACTGACCCGGACGGAAACCAGTTCTGTATCGCCGCGGCCGGTGACCGCGAGACCGTCACCGGGTTGGCAGGTCCGGGGCTACAGATCCTCGGAGGAGAAGTAGCGTGGGCGCGCCGACAGCAACTGCACCTCGGGTCTGGCGGCGGCCAGCCGTTCGACGATATCGAGGATCTCGACGACGTGCTCCCGGTCGGCACTGACCACGGCCACCCCGAGTTCGGTACGACGATGCAGGTCGCGGTGTCCGGTCTCGGCGACCGAGACATCACAGCGCCGCCGGATGTCGGCGATCAGCGGACGTACCACCGAGCGCTTCTGTTTGAGTGAGTGCACGTCGCCGAGAAGGAAATCGAGTTCTAAGGTTCCGATCCACATACGGCGCTGAACTCTAGCGGATCCGGACCCCGCGCGGGTAGAGGTCGTCGGCCAGCACCCGCTTGACCGCCACGGCCGCCTCGACCTCATCGGGGAAGTAGCCGCCGGCGGTGGGCCGGCCCGGGACGGGATCGGCGCCGGTCTGCATCGTCCAGCGGCTGCCGAGATCGGTGAGGGAGGCGTGTTTGGTCCCGTAATAATCCGGTTTGGGCACGATCGCCACCCCCGAATCGCCCGCGGCGGCGGCCATCAGGTGCGGATGGAACCGGGTGCACAGCCAGGTGGCTCCGCGCCCGACCGGCAGACCGTCGCGCCAGACGTCCAGGAACGGCAGCATACGGGCGCCGTCGATCCGGTCGCCCATCAGGACCGGTACCGTCATGTCCTGACCCGGGATGGCCTCGACCACGGTGACCTTCTCGCCCGGCACATCCCAGGCATCGAGTGTTTCGGTCAGCAGATCGGCCAGCGCCTGCGGTCCCTGCGCACCGTCGCGCCGGAAATCCTCGGTCAGATCGCTCTGCGCGCAGATGACCACCTCACCGGTCGGCAGGTGCGGGACCGGCCGCCGCAGCCGCGGCGACAACCACGCGTCGTCGCCGTGCAGTGTCCGCGAGCCGATGCCGTCCAGGAAGTCGTACGACGGTCGATCCCGGACGTCGAAGACGTCGAACTGGGCCGCGTCGTCGCGGAAGCGTTCGAGCGCCGCACCCTCCAGCGGAGGCAGCAGCCCCTGCCCGGTGGCCACCGCTCGTGCCCCGGTGACCCGGGAGACCTCGGCGATCGCGGCGACCAGCGCCACATGGTGCGGCCAGACCCGGTTGACGTAGCCCCCGCCGACCAGATGGATGGTCTTGGCGCGCAGCAGCATCTCCACACCCGAGCCTTCGGCCGGAGCGACCCCGAAACGACTCGCGGCTCTGGCCACCCATTCCCAGGGCCGATCAGGGTCGATCTCCGGGTTCTCCGGGCGCGACTGCGCATGCATCGTCAACTCCCAGAGGGTGTTGACGAAGATCGCCCGCGGATTGGCGCGGCGCAGCAGCAGACTCGCCGATCCGGGGCGGCCGCAGTCGACGACGACGGTGGCCAGCGGACGGTGCCGGGCCAGGTGCCGCAGCCACGCCTCGGTGATCAGCTCATCGCCGTAGTTGGGATAGCCCGCTGGCCCGACGAGGTAGACCAGATCGTGGAACTCGAAGGCACGCTGGGCCTTCCGGCGGAACGACGAGACAGCGCTCACCCTTCGGTGTCACCGATCAGGTTGGCGACGTGGTCGGGCACGAACTTGCTCAGCGACCGCGGCGGTCGATGGTAGTTGCCCGTCGACAGCGGATGCTTGGGCAGCTTGACCGTCGGGTGCGGCACGTTGGTGTACGGGATCGTCGAGAGCAGATGGGCGATCATGTTCAGCCGGGCAGCCTTCTTGTCGTCGGATTCGACGACGTACCACGGGCTGGCCGAGGTGTCGGTGTGCACCATCATCTCGTCCTTGGCGCGCGAGTAGTCCTCCCACCGGTAGATCGACTCCAGGTCCATCGGGGAGAGTTTCCACTGGCGCACCGGATCGTCGCGGCGGGCGCGGAAGCGGCGCAGCTGTTCGGAGTCGGACACCGAGAACCAGTACTTGCGCAGCAGGATGCCGTCGTCGATCAGCATCTGCTCGAAGATCGGTGTCTGCCGCAGGAACCGGGTGTGCTCCTCGGGGGTGCAGAACCCCATCACCTTCTCAACCCCGGCCCGGTTGTACCAGGAGCGGTCGAACAGCACGATCTCCCCGGGCGCTGGCAGATGTGAGACATAGCGCTGGTAGTACCACTGTCCCTTCTCCCGGTCGGTCGGGGCCGGCAGCGCGGCTACCCGCGCGACGCGGGGGCTCAGATACTGGGTCACCCTCTTGATGGCGCCGCCCTTGCCGGCCGCATCGCGGCCCTCGAAGACCACGACGACGCGGGCACCGGTCGAGCGCACCCATTCCTGCAGCGCCACCAGTTCGGTCTGCAGGCGGAAGAGCTCGGACTCGTAGGCCTTCTTGCCCAGCGGGTTCTTCACCTTGGTGTCCTTGGCTTTGGCGGACTTCTTCTTATCGGCCATGAGAGATCCTTCTTCTTGTCGGCTCTGGGAGAGACGTGCTGGGGCGGACCAGTGAACCGGTCACCGATCGGCCGAGGGGGTCAGGCGTCGCCGAGGGCGTCGACTGCGGCGATCTCGGACTGCAGTTCGGCGACCGAGGCGTCGATGCGGGCCCGGGAGAAGTCGTTGATCTCCAGTCCCTCGACGATCTGCCAGTCGGTGCCGTTGGAGCGCACCGGGAACGAACACACCAGCCCTTCGGGCACGCCGTACACGCCGGGGGAGACGATCGCCGCCGAGGTCCAGCTGTCGCCGGGGGTGCCCAACGCCCAGTCCTGCACATGGTCGATGGTGCCGTTGGCCGCCGAGGCCGCCGAGGAGGCCCCGCGGGCGGCGATGATCGCCGAGCCGCGCTGAGCGACGGTCGGAATGAAGTCGTCGACCAGCCACGTACGATCCTCGGCGAGCTGGGCGCCGGTCCGGTCACCGACGCGGGCATGGAAGATGTCGGGGTACTGGGTGGCCGAATGGTTGCCCCAGATGGTGACTCCGTCGATGGCGGTGACCGGTACACCGGCCCGTGCCGACAGCTGCGCGATGGCCCGGTTGTGGTCCAGGCGGGTCAGTGCCGAGAAGCGGCTGGGCGGGATGTCCGGGGCGTTGCGAGCGGCGATGGCGGCGTTGGTGTTGGCCGGGTTGCCCACCACGGTGACGCGCACGTCGTCGGCGGCGACGTCGTTGAGGACGGCGCCCTGGGCGGCGAAGATCGAGGCATTGGCCGAGAGCAGGTCGGCGCGTTCCATCCCCTTGGTGCGCGGTTTGGCGCCGATCAGCAGGGCATGGTTCACCCCGTCGAACGCCGCCCGCGGATCGTCGTAGATCTGGACGTCGACCAGCTGCGGCAATGCGCAGTCGTCGAGCTCCATGGCGATGCCCTCGGCGGCGCCGATCGCCGCCGGCAGCTCCAGCAGACGCAGGATCACCGGCTGGTCGTGGCCGAGCATGGCGCCGGCGGCGACGCGGAACAGGGCCGCGTAGCCGATGGTGCCGGCGGCGCCGGTGACCGTGACGACGACGGGCGGTTTGGTGAACGAGGTGGAACGGGGCATGGTCCGCCTTTCGATTGCGGGCAAATGTCGTGATGGTCCGGGCGCGCCCGGACGCGAGGACTCTAGGGGGCGGTCAGACGCAGACCGGTGGTGGGATCGGCGTCGTTGGTCAGGGTGAGGGCCTTACCCTCGATCGTGTAGCTGACGGTGCCGCGCAGAGTGTCCATGACGTTCTTCTCCACGCGGGTGATCTCCTCGTCGCACATCTTCCGGGTGCCGGAGATGCCGCGGAACTCGATCTTGTCGCCGTTGATCACCGCATCGCCGTGGAAGTCGTTGCAGCCGGCGAAACCGGCGACCGTGCCGTCCGCGGACAACGTCAGTCGGGGCCGGATGTCCTCGATCACCCGGGAGGACTCGATCCCCTGGGCGTGGACGATCGACTGCACCGTCCAGTCGGTGCCGACCAGCGCGGTATCGGGCCGACGCTGCAGTTCGACGGTCTGCCCGCCGCGGTGGAGCGTCAGCCGGTCACCGGTGGTCGACCAGGTCAGGGGGCCGGACAGCAGATTCGACAGCCAGGCGTCGGCGCCCTCCTGGGGGCCGGGACAGGCCAGCATCGTGGCGGCCAGCTGACCGGGGGTCATGGTCGACCCCTCGAAGGTGACCTCGCCCATGTGCCGGTTGCAGCCGGCGGTGGCCGCGATGCGGCCGGCCTGCGGGAACGACACTTCCAGCGGGCCGCCGCCGGGAATCTGCTCTCCGGTGACCGAGGTGGACAGATAGGTCTTTCCGGTCAGCGCGGCCGGTCCCGGATCGGCGACCGATTCGTCGGAGCTGCAGCCGGTCAGTGTGAGGGTTGCGGCCAGCACAGCGAGGGCGCCGAGACCGAGGAACCTGCGATGAGTGCTCACGGGTATCACCGTAGTCGAGTTGATTGCGAGCAAGTGGACACTACCGGCGTACGGTAGATCACGATCAGCCGCCGGAAGTGCCGGTGCCGAGCGGCGGAAGAGACGGCGAGGAGTGGGATAGTCACCGATGGGTAAGTTCTCGAATGCGATGTGGCGCATGCTCGGTGCGCAGGCGACCCGGAACCAGTCGAAGTCGGTGGCGATGATCGAAGCCTCGGCCCGGCACGACGAGTGGGCGCAGGGGTTGTCGGACGGGGAGTTCGCTTCGGCCGCCGGTGAACTGGACATGGACACCGAAGACGGTCGGGTCCGGTTTCTGGCGCTGGCCCGGGAGGGCGGTACCCGTGCGCTGGAGATGACCCCGTTCGACGTCCAGCTGCAGGGCGCCTTGCGGATGCTCTCGGGCGATGTGGTCGAGATGGCCACCGGCGAGGGGAAGACCCTGGCCGGAGCGATCGCCGCGATCGGTTTCGCCCTGTCCGGGCACTCGGTGCACGTGATCTCGGTGAACGACTACCTGGCCGGTCGCGATGCGAAATGGATGCGGCCGCTCTACGACCTGTTCGGGGTCAGCGTGGGAGCGCTGTCGGAGAAGGCGAGCCGGTCCGAGCGTCAAGACGCCTACGCCTGTGATGTCACCTACGGCTCGGTCAACGAGATCGGCTTCGATGTGCTGCGCGATCATCTGGCGCTGACCGCCGACGAGCTGGTGGCCCCGACCCCGGATGTGGCGATCGTCGATGAGGCCGATTCGGTGCTGGTCGACGAGGCGCTGGTGCCGTTGATCCTGGCCGGTGCCACTCCGGCGGCCATCCCCAACAGCGCCATCTTCGATGTGGTCTCCCGGCTCAAGAAGAAGCACTACGAGGTCGACGCCGACGGCCGTAACGTCCACCTGACCGATGAGGGCTCCCAGCTGGTGGAGACGACCCTGGGTGGTATCAACCTGTACGACGACGAGCACGTGGGCAGCACCCTGGTGCACGTGAACGTCGCCCTGTACGCCTACTACCTGCTCGAACGCGATGTCGACTACATCGTGCGCGACGGCGGGGTGCACCTGATCAACGCCTCGCGCGGGCGGGTGGCCCGGCTGCAGCGCTGGCCCGACGGTGTGCAGTCGGCGGTGGAGTTCAAGGAGGGGCTGGAGCTGACCGAGGCCGGCGAGGTGATCGACACGATCACGGTGCAGGCGCTGATCGGCCGGTATCCGACGGTGGCCGGGATGACCGGTACGGCGATCGCCGCCGGCGAACAGTTCCGGCAGTTCTACGGCCTCGAGGTCTCCCAGATCCCGTCCAACGCCCCCGATATCCGCGACGACGAACCCGACCGCGTGTACGACACCAAGGCCAATAAGGTCGAGGCCGTCGTCGAGTATGTCGCCGCCACCCACGAAACCGGTCAGCCGATCCTGATCGGTACGCACGATGTCGCACAGTCCGAAGAGCTGGCCTATTTCCTCGAACGCGCCGGTGTCACCGCGGTCGTGCTCAACGCCAAGAACGACGCCGAGGAGGCGGCGATCATCGCCGAGGCCGGCCGCAAGGGAGCGGTGACGGTGTCCACCCAGATGGCCGGGCGCGGCACCGATATCCGGCTCGGCGGCTCCGACGGCGATGAGGCCGCCCGCGAGGAAGTCCTGGAGCTGGGCGGGTTGTGCGTGGTGGGCACCGGCCGGTACGACACCGAGCGGCTGGACAACCAGCTGCGCGGCCGTGCCGGACGCCAGGGCGACCCGGGGCGTTCGGTGTTCTTCTCCAGCCTGGAGGATCCGCTGGTGACCAAGAACATCACCAGCCTGCGCGAGATCACCCCGATCAGCCCGGACGGCTTGGTCGGGGCCAAGGGTGTGGAGACGATCGAACAGGCCCAGCGCATCGCCGAAGCCGCCATGCTGACGCTGCATTCGAACACCTGGAACTTCAACAAGCAGGTCAACGAGCAGCGCGAATCGATCGTGCGGCGCCGGATGAACATCCTCAAGACCGATGAGGCCGCGCGCCAGCTCGAGGAGCTCGAACCCGAGCGGTGGGCGGAGTTGAGCCAGACCGTCGACGAGACGGTACTCGAGGATGCCGCCCGCGAGATCGTCCTCTATCACCTGGACCGGGCGTGGGCCGATCACCTGGCCTATGTCGCCGATGTGCAGGCCAGCATCCACCTGCGGGCGCTGGGTGCGCAGAGTCCGCTGGAGGAGTTCCACAAGCTGATCTTCGCCGAGTTCACCCAGCTGGTCCAGGAGGCACTGGAGGCCTCGCGCACGACCTTCACCACCGCGACGATCACCAACGACGGCGTGGACCTGGACGGCGCGGACCTGCACCGTTCGACGATGACCTGGACCTATCTGGTCCACGAGAACCAGTTCTCCGCAGGCTCGCAGGCGCTGCAGGGCATCGTGGGCATCTTCCGGTGACCCAGATCCCGCACGAGCCGTGGAACCGGGCTCCGGACCAGGCCACGCCGACGGGATCGCCGGACACCCCGGAGGCGCTGACGGTGACCGACCGCTTCTGGACGGTGCCCAATGCGCTGAGCCTGCTGCGGCTGGCGCTGATTCCGGTGTTCATCTGGCTGCTGATGGTCGTCGACTCCCCGGGCTGGGCCTTCGCGGTGCTGTTCTTCTCCGGTGTCTCCGACTGGCTCGACGGCAAACTGGCCCGCTGGCTCAATCAGTCCTCACGGATCGGCGCGCTGCTCGATCCGGCCGCCGACCGGCTGTATGTGATCATCATCCCGATCTGCTTCGGACTCAAGGGGTATGTGCCCTGGTGGATCATCGGGGTGATCATCGGCCGTGATGTCCTGCTGACCGCGACCGCACCGCTGCTGTCGAGCCGGGGAATCACCGCTCTACCGACCCTGTACATCGGGAAGGCGGCGACCTTTGCGCTGATGAGCGCCTTCCCGTGGTTGCTGGCCGGACAACTCGACGGCATGATCGGCGCCGTCTGCTATCCCATCGGCTGGGCCTTCCTCCTGTGGGGGGTGGGCCTGTACGTCTGGTCGCTGGTGCTGTACTGGATCCAGACCGTGGCGGTGGTCCGGGAACTGCCCCGGGTTCGGCGCACGCCCGGCGGCGCCGACCGCTAGAGTTCTAGAACGCAAGCCGCCGTACGGCGCGCAACCTTTGGACGACCCACCGGGCCCCGGCCCGGCGAAGAGAAACGGTGACATCGTGACCAACCTGCCCGCGGAACTGCGCTACACCGAAGAGCACGAGTGGCTTCGCAAGGTCGGGCCGTCGACGGTCCGGGTCGGCATCACCGATTTCGCGCAGAACGCCCTCAACGATGTCGTCTTCGTCCAGGTCCCCGAGACGGGCACCGAGGTGACTGTCGGGGAGTCGTTCGCCGAGGTCGAATCCCACAAGAGCGTCTCGGACATCTTCGGACCGCTCGACGGCACCGTGACCGCGACCAACGACGCCGTCGTCGACGCGCCGGAACTGGTCAACAGCGACCCCTACGGTGAGGGCTGGCTGGTGGAGATCACCGTCGCCGACGACGCCGATCTGGATGCCCTGCTGGCCGCGCTGCTGGACGCCGACGGCTACCTGGCAGTGATCGCCGACTGATCCGGCGCAGAACGCGAACAAGTAATATTCATTCCATGCCCGATCGTCAGCGAGTGCTGACGGTGGGCGACAAGAACCGGTAGGTTCTCTAGGTAAGAGAACTTCCCCGCGGACGCGCTCAACGGTGAGAAGTGTTCGCTTGTCATTGGTGAGCTGACGGCCCGGCCCGAGGGCCGGCGAAGGAGTTGTGGTGAGCGGTAACGACGACGGTTTTGAAGCCCCGGTGGAGACCACCTCGGTCTTCCGGGAGGAGTTCATCAAGGAGATCGACGCTCCCGCGACGGCGGCCGAGCCGACCGATACCGGGGTCGAGCGTCTGCTGCCGGGCACGGCCCTGCTGGTGGTCAAGCGCGGCCCGAACGCCGGCTCGCGTTTCCTGCTGGATCAGGCGACCACCTCGACCGGCCGCCACCCCGACAGCGACATCTTCCTCGACGATGTGACGGTCAGCCGACGGCACGCCGAGTTCCGCCTGGCGGGTACCGATTTCAAGGTGGTCGACGTGGGCAGCCTCAACGGTACCTACGTCAACCGGGAGCCGGTCGACGATGCGGTGCTCACCAGCGGTGACGAGGTGCAGATCGGCAAGTTCCGTCTGGTCTTCCTGTCCGGCCCGCGCGCCGGGGAATAGGACCACGCGCTCTCGTGACAGGTAGTGCCGCACGCGCGGACTCCTCCGATTCCGGCGAACGGTTCATGTCGATCGGCGCCGTCCTGGAGATCCTGCGCGAAGACTTTCCCGAGGTCACCATCTCCAAGATCCGCTTCCTGGAGGGTGAGGGCCTCGTCACGCCCGAACGGGCGCCGTCGGGGTATCGCCGCTTCTCCACCGCGGATTGCGAGCGGCTGCGCTTCGTGTTGACCGCACAGCGCGACCGCTATCTGCCGCTCAAGGTGATCCGCGAACAGCTCGACGCGATCGACGCACAAGCCGCCGACACGCCCGGCGCCCGCCTACTCTCGTCGGCCCGCAGTGCTGTGGCACCGGCCACCGACTTCGCCGAGCGGGGCGGACGGGTGTCGCGGGAAGCGCTCATCGAGCGGACCGGCGTCGATTCGGCGTTCATCGCCGAACTGATGCGCAACAGTCTGCTCGCCGCCGGCCCGGGTGGCTTCTTCGACGAGGACGCGGTGCGGCTGGTCGAAGCGGCCGCGGCCCTGGCGAACTTCGGCCTGGAGACCCGTCACCTGCGGGCCTTCAAGGTCAGTGCCGATCGCGAAGCCGGCCTGGTGGCCCAGATCGCCAACCCGATCGCCAAGGGCAAGGGCACCGGAGCGCGTGACCGCGCCGAGGAGCTCATCCGAGAGATGGCGGCGTTGTCGGTCACGTTGCATACTCAGTTGGTGAAGGCTGCGGTTCGCGGCGTGCTGGACTGATCCGGCCGCAGAGCGACCGCACACGCAGAGGGGAGCTTGATCCGATGGGTGAGATGCGAGTCGTCGGCATTCGCGTGGAGGCTCCGCAGAATCAGCCGGTTCTGCTACTCAAAGAGACTCAGGGTTCCCGGTACCTGGCGATCTGGATCGGGCAGAGCGAGGCGGCGTCGATCGCGCTGCAGCAGCGCGGCATCGAGCCGCCGCGGCCGTTGACTCACGATCTGATCGTCAACCTGTGTGCGGCCTTCGATCAGGACCTCACGCAGGTGCGGATCGTCGATATGCAGGAGGGCACCTTCTACGCCGAGATGGTCTTCAGCGGCGGTGCGGTGGTCTCGGCGCGGCCCTCCGATGCGATCGCCGTCGCCATTCGCGTCGGCGCCGAGATCGTGGCCAGTGAAGAGGTGCTGGCCGACGCGGGTCTGGAGATGCCCGACGAAGAGGGCACATCCGGCGAGGAACCGAGCGAAGAGGATCTGGAGGCCTTCCGCGAATTCCTCGACCACGTGTCTCCGGAAGACTTCCTCGGCCCGGAAAGCTCCTGACCGGATTCGAGTACAGCCGACCCGGGGTCTGTTCGGCGTGTCACCGGTCTTCGCGGGGTCGGGCTGGGCGTGTCGCGACGTATCCCAGCACGTCGCAGCGCCGGTGTGATCGCGACGTGCGGAGATGAGCCGCGACGTGCCGGCTGCGGGCCGTGGCCGGTGATTCCGGCCGATCTCGGTCACGGTGAGGTCACTGCACGATCACCATTGCCCTACACCTGAACTTTAGGTTGAGGTCTACCGCGAGTCGCGTTGTCTACCGGGGCTTCAGACCCTAGTTTCAATGTCGACGCCGCCGGAGGAAGCCGCGCGGCCGACACATGAGAATCGACTCGGCGGAGTATCCTCGAACAAGGACCTCCATTCCGGTCCGACGTTGGGTGAGGGAGACACGGTGGACGATCAGCATACTGATCTGCATCCCGAGGGGCACGACGCACTCGAGGCGCGAGTGACCGCTCCGGTCCAGGGTGGTCTCGACGAGGTGGCGCCCGGGCTGTTCCCGAACGACACGGTGCCCGATGAACTGGTCGGTTACCGCGTACCCAGCGCCTGCCAGATCGCCGGCATCACCTATCGCCAGCTGGACTACTGGGCGCGGACCTCACTGGTGGTCCCGTCCATTCGCGGTGCGGCCGGATCGGGCAGCCAGCGGCTGTACTCGTTCAAGGACATCCTGGTCCTCAAGATCGTCAAACGCCTGCTCGACACCGGCATCTCCCTGCAGAACATCCGGGTGGCCGTCGATCACCTCCGCCAGCGCGGCGTCGAGGATCTGGCCAGGATCACGCTGTTCTCCGACGGCACCACCGTCTACGAATGCACCTCCGCCGAAGAGGTCGTGGACCTGCTGCAGGGCGGTCAGGGCGTCTTCGGTATCGCCGTCTCCGGCGCCATGCGAGAGCTCACCGGCACCATCGCCGATTTCCCGGCCGAGCGGGCCGACGGCGGCACCGCCGAAGAAGCGCCCGAAGACGAACTCGCGGCCCGCCGCAAGAATCGCACGCGCCGCACCGGCTGATCCGGCACGCGAAGAACACGGCCCTTTGGGCCGAGCCGAACGGGTGGGTACACTGGGCGCACGTCGCTGCGCTGCGGGAGAGAGCCGTTCACGGCCGCCGAAGGAGCAATACCTCTCCATCAAACTCTCAGGCACCCGGACCGTGGCAGCTGTCGGCGTCTCTGGAAAGTGACGGACCTGCGGGCCCGTCCGCCCACGGTGAAAGGCACGGCAGACCGCCCCGGTCCGCCGGGCTGAATCTCTCAGGCGTCGCGCATGCCGCGATATGACAGAGGGGGAGGGCCGGAGTCTGGACATCACGTCCGGACCGACGAGACGAGGCCGTCCCGCCATGACCGACGCAGTCACCCCCGCCGCCACCGAGATCAGCAGCGGCAGTTTCGCCGCCCGGCATCTGGGCCCCGATGCCGCCGAGACCGAACGCATCCTGGAAGTGCTGGGGATGAACTCCCTGAACGATCTCGCCGCGGCAGTGGTGCCGCCGGCCATCGCCTCCCCGGATGGTTCACTGTCGGCGCTGGAGGCTCCGCTCACCGAGGCCCAGGTCACTGCGCGCCTGCGCGAACTCGCCGGGAAGAACACCATCGCGCGCAGCATGATCGGTCTGGGTTACTACGACACCCACACCCCGGCCGTCCTGCGCCGCAACATCATCGAGAGCCCCGCCTGGTATACCGCGTACACCCCCTACCAGCCGGAGATCAGCCAGGGCCGGCTCGAAGCACTGCTGAACTTCCAGACCATGGTCGGCGATCTGACCGGTATGGAGGTCGCAAACTCCTCCATGCTCGACGAGGGCACGGCCGCCGCCGAAGCGATGACCCTGCTGCGCCGGGCCGGCAAGTCCAAGTCGCCGCGACTGGTGGTCGACGCCGACCTGTTCCCGCAGACCCGCGCGGTGATCGATACCCGCGCCGAGCCGCTGGGTATCGAGGTGGTCGAGGCGGAACTGGATCCGGCGAGCCCCGATGCCGGTCTGCCCGAGGGGGAGTTCTTCGGCGTGATCGTGCAGGTACCCGGCGCCAGCGGCCGGATCATCGACCTGGAACCGATCATCGCCGCCGCCCACGAACGCGGGGCACTGGTGGCCGCCGGATTGGATCTGCTGGCCGCCACCTTGATCACTCCGCCGGGGGAACAGGGTGCCGACGCCGTCTTCGGCACCACGCAACGGTTCGGCGTCCCGATGGGCTTCGGCGGCCCGCACGCCGGTTACCTGGCGGTGGGCACCAAACTCACCCGCCAGTTGCCCGGCCGACTGGTCGGCATCTCCAAGGACGCCGACGGCAACCTCGCCTATCGACTGGCGCTGCAGACCCGGGAACAGCACATCCGCCGGGAGAAGGCCACCAGCAATATCTGCACCGCGCAGGTGCTGCTGGCCGTACTCGCGGCGATGTACGCCTCGTACCACGGCCCCGACGGACTCAAGGCGATCGCCGAACGCGTCCACGGGCGGGCTGTCACGCTGGCCGAGACCCTCACCGGAGCCGGCCGCACGGTGGTGCATTCCGCCTTCTTCGACACCATCGTCGTCCGGGTCCCCGGCGAGGCCGCGGCACTGGTGGCCAAGGCCAAGGCCGACAAGGGCATCAATCTGCGACTGATCGACGACGACCACATCGGCATCGCCTGCGATGAGACGACGACCGAGGCGGACCTGGCCGATGTGCTGGCGGTCTTCGGCGCCGAGGGGGCCGACGCCTCGTCGTTCGCCGACGACATCGCCGACCGCACCACCGGGTACCTGGAGCATGCGGCGTTCCTGAACCATCGCACCGAGACGGCGATGCTGCGCTATCTGCGCATGCTGTCGGACAAAGACATCGCGCTCGACCGCAGCATGATTCCGCTGGGTTCGTGCACCATGAAGCTCAATGCGACCACCGAGATGGAGCCGATCACCTGGCCCGAGTTCGGCGGCCTGCATCCGTTCGCACCCCTGGAGGACAGCGTCGGTATCCGCGAGCTGATCACCACCCTGGAGGACTGGCTGGTCGCGATCACCGGCTACGACCGGGTCAGCCTGCAGCCCAATGCCGGCTCGCAGGGCGAATACGCCGGTCTGCTGGCGATCCGCAAGTACCACCTGGCCAACGGCGACACCGAACGCGATATCTGCCTGATCCCCTCGAGTGCACACGGCACCAACGCCGCCTCGGCGGTGATGGCGGGGATGCGCGTGGTGGTGGTCGCGTGCCGGGAGAACGGCGACGTCGACACCGACGATCTGCGGGCCAAGATCGACAAGCACGCCGGGCAGCTCGCGGCGATCATGATCACCTACCCGTCGACTCACGGCGTGTTCGAGGACGAGGTCACCGACATCTGCGCGGCGGTGCACGATGCCGGCGGTCAGGTCTACGTCGACGGTGCCAACCTGAACGCGCTGGTCGGACTCGCCCGCCCGGGCCGCTTCGGCGGCGACGTCTCGCACCTGAACCTGCACAAGACGTTCTGCATCCCGCACGGCGGTGGCGGTCCCGGCGTCGGCCCGGTGGCGGTGCGCGAACATCTGGCGCCGTACCTGCCGAGCCATCCGCTGGCGCCGGAGCTGCCGGACACCGGGATCACCATCTCGGCCGCACCGTACGGTTCGGCGTCGATCCTGCCGATCAGCTACGCGTACATCGCGATGATGGGCGGCGACGGTCTGCGCACGGCCACGCTCACGGCGATCGCCTCGGCCAACTACATCGCGCGCCGGTTGACCGAGTACTTCCCGGTGCTCTATACCGACGCCGACGGGTGGGTGGCCCACGAGTGCATCCTGGATCTGCGTGGTCTGATCAAACAGACGGGAGTCAGCGTCGACGACGTCGCCAAGCGGCTGGCCGACTACGGCTTCCACGCACCCACGATGAGCTTCCCGGTGGCCAACACCCTGATGGTCGAGCCCACCGAAAGTGAGAACCTGGCAGAAATCGATGCCTTCATCGAGGCGATGATCGCGATCCGCGGTGAGATCGACAACGTGGCCGACGGCACCTGGACCGTCGAGGACAATCCGCTGCAGGGCGCCCCGCACACCGCCGAGTGCCTGGTGAGCGACTGGGACAAGGCCTACGACCGGCTCACCGCGGTCTACCCGGCCGGCCTGCCGTCGGCGGGCGGGCGTGCCAAGATCTGGCCGTCGGTGCGCCGGATCGATCAGGCCTTCGGCGACCGGAATCTGGTGTGCAGCTGCCCGCCGATCGACGCCTTCGCCGAATCCTGAGCCGGTCTTCACCCAGCCGGTGAGCGGGGCACTGCTCACCGGCTGTGCGGCTGAGTGCGGTCAGCCGAGGGCGGCGGTGATCTCCTCGGCTGCCCGTTCGCCGGATTCGACGGCGCCGTCGATGTAGCCCGGGAAGCGCCGGGCGGTCTCGGTTCCGGCCCAGTGCAGCGGTCCCACCGCTGCGCGCAGGGCCGGACCGAAGCGGGTCAGGGTCCCAGGTGTGCCGAATGCGCCGTAACAGCCGCGACTGAACTCCTCGGCGGCCCAGTCCTTTTCGAGGTAGGCGAGCGGCGCACGGGCCTGCTCGCCGAAGTAGCCGGCGAGGTCGTCGAGCACCGCACGACGGCGCTGCTCCGGCTCCATCCGGGCCGCGGCATCGGCATGGCGGCCTTCGAGGAATCCGACCAGAACACCGCGGTCGTCGCCGGGAAGACAGTTGTCGAATACGGTGCCCATCGGGCGGGTGTCGCTGTTGGCCTGGCCGCTGAACCCCGCGGTGCGCCAGAACGGCTCGGAATAGGCGACGTTGATCTTGATGACCCGGCCCATCGGCATCCGCTGGGTCAGCTGATCGCGATCGGTCGGCAGCAGCGGAGAGTAGCGCAGGCGGCCGGCCAGGGTCGGGGCGAGAGCGATGACGGCCCGTTCGGCATGCACCCTTGTGCCGGGACCGCTCACCGTCACACCGGTCGGTTCTGCGGGCCCGGCCGCCGGGTCCCAGGCGATGTCGGTGACCGGACTGCCCAGAACGACCCGCGGCCCCAACTGTGCGGCGAGTTCTTCGGCGATCCGTACCGTGCCGCCGACGACGCGGTCCTGCTGGGCGCCGCCGTCGGTCTCGATCAACGAATCCAGGCCGCCCCCGGCGCCGATGTAGTGCAGGGCCCACAGCGCCGACAGATCCTCGGGTTCGGCAGAGAACAGCGCCTGGGTGGCGAGCCGGAAGAAGGCGCGGCCGTCGGCCGTCCGGGCGGTGCGCTGCACCCAGCTCGCGAAGGTCTGACCGTCCAGGTGTTGGGCCTCGCGGTCCCGCCAGGGGTCGGTCCGCTCGGCGATCCTGCGGGCGGTGCGGTCCAGACGCCACTGCGCCTGGCCCAGATCAGCCAGAATCCGCGGGCTCAGCCGAGGGATCCGCCCGGTGTAGGTCACGCGTTTGCCGCCGATCTCGGCTAGGTGGCGCCCCGCGACATGGGTGGGGAAGGTCTGCAGGCCCAGTTCGGAGAGCAGTGCCAGCACGCGATGCTGTCCGGGACCCACCCACTGTCCGCCGACGTCGATCGGCACATCGTCGAACAGCTCACCGTTCTGCAGTCGCCCGCCGACCCCGTCGCGCGCCTCCACCACCACGGTGTCGATACCGCGCTGGGTCAGTCGGCGCGCCGCCACCAGCCCGGCGATGCCGGCACCGACCACGACCACCTGCGTAGAGATCTCCATACCCGTCGACTCTAGTCAGCAGCGGCGCCTAGGCCGGCTGGTCTGCGGGGCCGTCGCCGGGGTCGGGTACGGCCGGGCGGGGCGTGGCCCTACTGCTCGTCGGGGACGGCAGAAGGCAGGATGATCTTGTTGATCGTCACCGTGGCCTGCGGTTCGGGAACCGGCAGTTGGTCGGTGACGTCCTCGAAGGCGACGGTCGCGGTCGGTTCCGGTAGGGGACCGGTGCCGCGGAACCCGGTTTCGGTGAGCTTCTTCATCTGCTCGGGTTTGCGGGCGAAGGTGAGGAACTCGGCGGTCGCGTCGGCGACGTGGCCGGGGACCTGGGCGCCGCCGAGTTTGACCACCGGATAGTCGGCGACCGGGGTGGGGCCCTGCGGGGCGACGGCGGCTACCCGGGCCTTGTCGTCATCCTTGGTGATCGCGTAGAGACGTTGCTCGGTGATCGGTACCGCTCGCACCGGTGCCGTGGCCGGCACGGTGGTGTCGGCGATCTCGGTGACCGCGGCGGTCGCCGAACCGTCGCCGACCCGCGGGGGCGCCGACATCAACTGGTTCATCGCGAAGGTGACCGGACCGGAGGCGGCCTGCTCGGCGGTGAGCGGACCGGTCGCCTCGGCGGTCACTGCGGCGACGGCCTGGGCGGCCAGCGATGTCGCATCGGACTGCGGGCCGGTGGGCATGGCGATCCGCAGTGACCCCCAACTGCTGCGGCCGTAGGCGGCCAGCGAGTTGGCCCGGGTCAGTGCCGGCAGGTCAGCCCAGGAGATCGCACCGCCGGCGGCCTGGGCGATCGCCGGCTCCACCGCCAGGCGGACCGGGGAGAAGACCAGTGACTCGGGTCCGCCGGCCAGTGCATCGGGTGCGGCGACCTGGAGGGCCGCCGACCAGACCGAGGATTCGGGGATCCAGGCGCCCGGGTACGCCCCGTGCGCCTGCGCATCCCAGTTCTCGGCGGTCAAGCCCTCCAGGATGCCGCGGGCATCGGCGGGGCGAACCTGCACCTCGACACAGTGGTCGCGCACGATCGAGCCGGTGGCGTTGTAGTCCGCAGCGATCTGCTGCAGCGCCGGGGCGATCGCCGGATCCACCGCCAGTGAGACAAGGCCCTTACCTTCCAGGCATTGTTCAGCAGTGGTGGATCCGTCGTCCCGCCGGTCTCCGAAGCCGCGCCAGGTGAGCAGCAGTGCAACCACCAGGATCACGCCGAGCACGCTCGCGAGCAGCTTCCGGCTGACCAGCTGGCGTGTTTTTCCGCTGGCGTGAGTTCCCACGAGCCCTCCCCGATCGGTTGTGTCCCTTGTCTATATCAGACGCGGGGACACCACCTGGGTACGACGCGCGGCCTTGGCGTCCTGGCGTGCCTTATGCAGGATCGGCTCGGTGTAACCGCTCGGCTGAGCAGCGCCCTCGAGGATCAGCGCCTTGGACGCCTGGAACGCGATGCTGTCGTCGAAATCGGGGGCCATCGGCGTGTACAGCGGGTCGCCGGCGTTCTGCCGGTCGACCACCGGGGCCATCCGCTCGAGTGCAGCGATCACATCGTCCTCGCTGACGACGCCGTGGCGCAGCCAGTTGGCCAGCAGCTGGCTGGAGATCCGCAGGGTGGCGCGGTCCTCCATCAGGCCGACATCGTGGATATCGGGCACGGTGGAGCAACCGACGCCCTGATCGATCCAGCGGACCACGTAGCCCAGGATCGACTGGCAGTTGTTGTCCAGCTCTTCGCGCTTCTGCTCGTCGGTCCAGTTCGGATCGGCGGCCAGCGGGATGGTCAGGATGTCTTCGAGCTTGGCCGGCTCGCGCTTGGCGATCTCGTTCTGCCGCTCGAAGACGTCGACGTCGTGGTAGTGCAGCGCATGCAGCGTCGCCGCGGTCGGCGAGGGCACCCAGGCGGTGTTCGCACCGGCCGACGGGTGAGCGATCTTCTGCTCGAGCATGTCGGCCATCAGGTTCGGCATGGCCCACATGCCCTTACCGATCTGCGCCTTGTGCTGCAGGCCGGCTGCCAGACCGGTGTCGACGTTCCAGTCCTCGTAGGCCTTGATCCAGGTCTGCTGCTTCATATCGGCCTTGCGGACCATCGGCCCGGCCTCCATGGAAGTGTGGATCTCGTCGCCGGTGCGGTCCAGGAAGCCGGTGTTGATGAACACCACACGCTCGGAGGCATTGTGGATCGCGGCCTTCAGATTGGCCGTGGTCCGGCGCTCCTCGTCCATGATGCCGACCTTGAGGGTGTTGCGCGGCAGGCCGAGGACGTCCTCGACGCGGCCGAACAGCTCCACGGTGAAGGCGACCTCGTCGGGGCCGTGCATCTTCGGCTTGACGATGTAGACCGAGCCGGTCCGCGAGTTCTGCATACCCTCGGGGCTCATCCCGTGGATCGCGACGGCCGAGGTGATCAGGGCGTCGAGGATGCCTTCGGGCACCTCGTTGCCTTCGGCGTCGAGGATGGCCGGGTTGGTCATCAGGTGGCCGACGTTGCGGACGAACAGCAGGCTGCGGCCGTGCAGTTCGACCGGCTTGCCGTCGCGCCCGGTGTAGACCCGGTTCGGGTTCAGCACGCGGGTGAAGGTCTTGCCGTTCTTGGTGACCTGCTCGGTGAGATCACCCTTGTTCAGGCCCAGCCAGTTGCGGTAGCCCAGGACCTTGTCCTCGGCGTCGACCGCGGCGACGGAGTCCTCGAAGTCCATGATCGTGGTGACGGCGGACTCGAGGGCGACGTCCTTGATGTTGGCCGCGTCGGTGGCACCGATGGGGGAGGCGGCGTCGAACTGGATCTCCGCGTGCAGACCGTGGTGGCGCAGCAGGATCGCCGAGGGATCGGTCGCATCGCCGGTGTAACCGACGAAGGCCGCCGGATCGGCGAAGGTGGTGACCTCGATGTCCTTGCCGCCCTCGGCCAGGTTGCCCAGGGTCACGTTCACCTTGTCGCCGTCGACGACGTACCGGGTGGCGTCGGTGTGGCTGCCGGACTCGAGCGGGAAGGCCTTGTCCAGGAAGTTCTTGGCGAAGGCGATCACCTTGTCGCCGCGGACCTTGTTGTAGGAGGTGCCCTTCTCCGCGCCGTCGGTCTCGGGGATCACATCGGTGCCGTAGAGGGCGTCGTACAGCGAACCCCACCGGGCGTTCGAGGCGTTCAGCGCGAAGCGGGCGTTGAGGATCGGGACCACCAGCTGCGGGCCCGCGGTCTCGGTGATCTCGGTGTCCACGTTAGCGGTGGTGATCTCGAAATCGGCCGGCGGGTCGACCAGGTAGCCGATCTCCTTCAGAAAGGCGATATAGGCGTCCTGATCGACGGCGCCGGGATTGTCGCGGTGCCACTGGTCGATCTTGGTCTGCAGCTCATCGCGCACCGCGAGCAGCTCGCGGTTGCGCGGCGCGAGGTCGTTGATGATGGCGGCGGCACCGGACCAGAAGGCGGCCGGCTCGACACCGGTACCGGGCAGGGCCTCGTTGTTCACGAACTCGTACAGCTCGCTGGCGACCTGCAATCCATCGACGGTGACGCGCTCAGTCATTGGCAACCCTCTCTAACGGTGGTGATCTTGACATCGGGCACAACCCGCGCTGGGCCCAAAGAATTCCGCGGGCACCCCGAGTGTGCCCGTACCCGAGACATCCTACCCGGGATTAACCTGCAGTTCCTCGCCGGTCTCGCGGGTGTGGACCAGGTCACCGCAGATGCGAGACAACCGGTCCCGCACCGCCTCGCCGCGGCGGGACAGCATGCTTTGCCGGTGTACGTACTCGCTGCGCCCGGCGGGGGTCTCGATCGGTACCGGCGGGTAGCCGAGTTCGGTGAGGTCGTACGGGCTGGCCTGCATGTCCAGGGTGCGTGCATCCAGGGCCAGTTCGAAGGCGTCGGCCAGTAACTCCCCGGGGATCAGCGAACCGAGTTTGAGGCAGTAGCGGTAGAGATCCATGGTGGCGTGCAGGCAGCCGGGTTGTTCGTGCCGGTGCTGGGCGGCCCGTGACAAGGCGGTGGCGTTGCGCGGGGCGGCCTCGGGGGTGAAGAAGCGGTAGGCGTCGTAGTGGGTGCACCGCAGCGGCATGGACTCGACCACCTGGTCGGTGCCGGCGGCACCCAGGCGCAGTGGCAGCGCGTGCCGGGGTGTGTCGGTCCGGTAGACCATGGCCCATTCGTGCAGTCCGAAGCAGCCGAAGCGGGCGGGCCGGGAGGCGGTGGCCGCCAGCATCTGCCCGACCGCCTCAATCAGCGGGCGCCGGCGTTCACGCACCCGCTCGGCCACCACGGCGGCCCCGTCGTCGCGGCATCGATAGTCGGCCAGCGCAAGATACTCGGGTGCCTGCGCCAGGGCGGTGCCGTAGCCGGGATGCCAGCGGCGCACCATCGCCGGCCGAGCCGAGTAGTAGGTGAACAAGAAGTCGATCACCGGATGTGTGCGGCCGCGCCGACGGTCCAGCAGATACGGTCCGATGAGGGCGTCGATGCGCTCGGTGTGCGCGCGGGCGCGCTGTTGCCACTGGTCCTTGTTCAGCGGTGCGGTGGGGTGGGCCGGAGGGCTCATCAGCTGAGCCGGTTGGTGGCGTCGCGCAGATCGCCGACAAAGGCTTCAGCCAGATCGGCCAGGGCGATGACGCCCAGCAGCGTCCCGTCGGCGTCGACCACACCGGCCAGGTGAGCGCGCACCCGGCGCAGCAGGACGACGGCCTCGTCGAGCGGGGTGGCCGCCGCGATCCGCGGCAGCGGACGGATCTTGTCGCGGCCCAGGATGCTGTCCGAATCGAGGTTCTCGTCCAGGATGTCGTCGAGGACGTCCTTCAGATGCAGGTAGCCGATGTAGGCGCCGTCCAGGCCGCGAACCGGGAAACGGGAGAAGCCCGTGTCGCGGACCGCGCGCTCCACATCGCCGAGGCGGGGCCCCAGCCGGCCGGTGCCCCGGTCGACGGCGACGCGGACGGTGCGGACGTCGGCCAGCGGGATCATCAGTTCGGCGGCGGTCCGTTGCACCGTCTCCAGGGCGCGCGTCAGCCGTTCGTGCTCTTCGGCGTCGAGCAGACCCAGTTCCCGCGATTCGGCGATCATATCGGCCAATTCGGCCTCGGTCACCGTGGCGGCGACCTCGTCCTTGGGTTCGACACCGAACAGCCGCAGAATGCCGTTGGCCAGGGTGTTGTAGAACCAGATCACCGGGCGAACCAGCTTGATGAACAGCAGCTGCGCGGGGATCAGGAGCATAGCGGCTCGTTCGGGGCCGGCCAGGGCGATGTTCTTGGGAACCATCTCCCCGAGCAGGATGTGCAGGATCACCACCAGGCTCAGCGCCACCACGAACGAGATCGGATGCAGGAGGCCGTCGGGCACCTGGGCCCAGTGCAGCGGCTTCTCCAGCAGGTGGGCGATGGCCGGTTCGCCAACACGGCCCAGCAGGATCGAGCAGATCGTGATGCCCAACTGGGAACCGGCGAGCATCAGCGACAGTTGTTCGCCGGCCTTGATGACCGTGCGGGCCCGTTTCTTCCCGCTTTCCTCCAGGGCGACGAGCCGGTCGCGGCGGGCGGCGATGAGGGCGAATTCGGCACCGACGAAGAAGGCGTTGGCGGCCAGCAGCGCGATGGTCAGGGCCACACCCCACAGCTCACCCATGGTCGGCCTCCGGCTGCGGTGATCCGTTGCGGCCGCGGCGCGGGCGGCGGCCGGCGGACGGATCGGCGGTCGGGTCGATCGGTGTCAGCCAGACCGCGTCGACGCGGCGTCCGTCCATGGCCACCACGGTCGCCCGCCAGGCGGTCTCGGGGGCGGCATCGGGGTCGTGGATGCCCGGTCGCAGGGGCAGATCGACGATGTCGCCGACTTCCGGGATCTCGCCGAGCAGGTACATCACCTGGCCGCCGAGGGTCTCGTAGGCGCCCTCCGGGGCCAGATAGCCGATGGCGTCGGCCACCTCGTCGTTGCGCAACAGACCCGAGCAGCGGTAGCCGTTGCCGACCCGAGTGACCTCCGACTCCTCGTCGTCGTGCTCGTCGGCGACATCGCCCAGGATCTCTTCGATCAGATCCTCGGAGGTGACGATTCCGGCGGTGCCGCCGTATTCGTCGACCACCACGCAGATCTCCAGCCCGTCGGTCTTGATGCGATCCATCAGCGCATCGCCGTCCAGGCTGCCCGGGACGCGGGTCACCGGGCGGGCCAGGGACCGCAGTGAGGTGCCGGCCTGCGCCTGCGGCGGCACGGTGAACGACTGTTTGATGTGCACCACGCCCACGAGATTGTCCAGGTTGCCGTCCTCGACGATGAGGAATCGGGAGTGGCCGGTGGAGGAGGCCGCCGAGACCAGATCGCGGACGGTGTCGCCGGGTTCCAGGCAGCGCACCCGCACGCGCGGTGTCATCAGTTCGTCGGCGGTGAGTGAACCGAACCGCAACGACCGGTCGACCAGGGTGGCGGTGTCAGGATCCAGTGCCCCGCGCAGCGCCGAGTTGCGAACCAGGGCGGCCAGCTCGGCGCCGCTGCGGGCCGACCCGAGTTCCTCGGTCGGCTCCACGCCCAGGCGGCGGACCACGGCGTTGGCCGTCCCGTTGAGGCCGACGATCGCCGGCTTGAAGAGCGCTGAGAAGGCGATCATCAGACCGGAGGTGGCGCGCGCGACGGCCAGCGGCTTGGTGATGGCCAGGTTCTTCGGGAGCAGTTCGCCGATCACCATCGACAGCGACGTCGCGATGATCAGTGCCAGCGCCAGGGAGATCCCGCCGGCGGCGGCCTCGGACAGGGGCAGATGCCGCAGCACCGGGTCGAGCAGCTGCGCCAGCACCGGTTCGGCCAGGTAGCCGGTGATCAGGGTGGTGATGGTGATACCCAATTGGGCGCCGGAGAGCTGAAACGACAGGGTGCGGTGTGCGCGGGCGACGCTGCGGGCACGGCGGTCGCCGCGACCGGCGACGTCGTTGTTGACCGTCGAGCGCTCCAGTGCGGTCAGCGAGAACTCGGAGGCCACGAACAACGCGGTGCCCAGGGTCAAAGCCAGGAAGCCGGCCAGTTTGCCGATGATCAGGAGGATGTCCACGACGGGCAGATCACCAGCCTCCGGGCAGCGGACGCCCCTCGGCGAAGCCGGCGGCCGACTGCACCCCGAGGACGGCATTACGATGCAGCTCGCCTAGATCACGGGCGCCGGTGTAGGTGGCGGTGCTGCGCAGTCCCGCACAGATCTGATCGATGAGGTCCTCCACACTCGGCCGG
Source organism: Gordonia hirsuta DSM 44140 = NBRC 16056 (assembly GCF_000333015.1). Classification (GTDB taxonomy): domain Bacteria; phylum Actinomycetota; class Actinomycetes; order Mycobacteriales; family Mycobacteriaceae; genus Gordonia; species Gordonia hirsuta. Next base: position 218,443 of record NZ_BANT01000002.1, read on the forward strand.
TCCGGATCGATCCGGATCCGGGAGGAGGAGATACCTTCTTCGAACAGCGCCTTGCGGGCGCGGTCGTAGGCGCCGTCGGCCGAGGAGCGCGCAGCGACGGCCCGTTTGGACGCCATCCCGAAGTTCACCTTGTATTCGCCGTCGGCATCGGTGTGCAGGTCGCCCGGCGACTCGTAGGTCCCAGCGAACCAGGAGCCGATCATCACATTCGAGGCACCGGCAGCGATCGCCAGCGCGACATCGCGGGGGTGGCGCACCCCGCCGTCGGCCCACACCGCCGCGCCCATCTCGTGGGCGGTGGCCGCGCATTCGGCGACCGCGGAGAACTGCGGGCGACCCACCCCGGTCATCATCCGGGTGGTGCACATGGCGCCGGGCCCGACACCGACCTTCACGATCGAGGCTCCGGCATTGACCAGATCGCGGGTGCCGGCGGCGGTGACGACGTTACCGGCGGCCAGCGGCACACCCAGATCGGCCTCGGCCAGCGCCGACAGTGCCGCGAGCATCTTGGCCTGGTGCCCGTGTGCGGTGTCCACGACCAGCAGATCGCTTCCCGCCTGCGCGAGCGTGCGGGCCTTGCTGACGACGTCGCCGTTGATCCCGACGGCGGTGGCGATCCGCAGTCGGCCGTCGCGGTCGACATTGGGCCGGTAGATCCCGGCACGCAGTGCGCCGATGCGACTGAGCACTCCGCTCAGCCGCCCGTCGGTGTCGGTCAGCACCGCCAGGTCGACGTTGGCCTCGGTCAGGGTGTCGAAGGCGATGCGCGGTTCGGTGGTGTCGGGCAGCAGCACCGGAACGGGCACCATCGACAGGCGCAGTTCGGAGAACATGTCCAGATCGCCGCCGCCGTGAGCGCGCGGTATCAGGCCGATCGGGCGGCCGTCGTCGTCGACCACCACCGCGCACCCGTGGGCCCGCTTGGGGATCAGCCCCTGCGCATGGGCCATCAGATCGGTCGGCCCCAGCACCACCGGGGTGTCGGCGATCAGGTGCCGTGATTTCACATAGGAGATGGTGTCGGCGGTCGCGGTCTCGGGAATGTCCTGGGGGATCACCACCAGGCCGCCGCGGCGGGCGACGGTCTCGGCCATGCGTTTACCGGCCACGGCGGTCATGTTGGCCACCACCAGTGGGACGGTGGTTCCGGTGCCGTCGTGGGTGGCCATATCCACGTCGAACCGCGAGGAGACCTCGGAGCGGTTCGGCACGATGAACAGATCGTCGTACGTCAGATCGTGGTCTGGCTCATGACCGGACAGGAAACGCACGGATGGACCTTTCTGGCAGGCGTCGTCGGCGGGCGGTCAGGGGGCGAGCAGGCGGTTGAGCTCGGTGAGCCACGGCAGGGCGACAGCCAGGGTCGGTACGATCAGCAACGCCGCGGCCAGGGTGTACGCGGTCAGATTGAGGGTGCGCACCGCTTCGGCGGACGGCAGGAAACAGAGCCGGCGGATCCGGTCGGCGGTGGTGGGGCCGCCGACGGCCATCGCTCCTCGCGGGGCGGTTGCATCGGCGCAGGCCAGCAGGGCCCGGCCGACGGCCGTCCGACCGGTGACGCGCACCGCCTGGTCATCGGCCAGCGCCTCGGCAAGCATGCGGACAGCCGCCAGCGCCGACTCCGACCGGACCCAGCGGGGGAAGGCGGCGTGCAGGGCGATGAAGGCCTCCAGCACCAGATCGTGCCGGGCGCGCAGGTGGGCACGCTCATGCTGGATCACCGCGGTCAACTGGTCGATGGTCAGACGGTCCACGACGCCCTCGGACAGAACGACGCGCTGGCGCAGACCCGGCAGACAGTAGGCCATCGGGGCCTGGGTCTGCAGAATCCGGATATCGCTGCCGGCGGCGCGCCGCAGTCCGGCGTGGTCGAGCAGGTCGATCAGGGCGCGGTGACGGTGCCTGCGGGTCCGGGTGCGCACACCGATGGCCGCCACCGTGACGACGAGCCGGACGCCGATCACCAGGGTGGCCAAGAAAGCCAGAAGACAGGCCGACCAGGCGAACCAGCCCAGGCGGGTGAGCTGCGCGGCGGGAGTGAAGGTCAACGAGCCGTCGGGGGCGGTGCCCAGCAGATGGACGGCGACGGCAAGTCCGGTGCTGAATGCGGACAGGACGGCGGCCAGCGCCATCGACTGCCACAGCACCATGGCTGCCCGCGGGACGTAGAGAGGCCACTCGGCGCGAGCCAGAGCGGCAGGCAGCGGTCCGACCAAGGCAAGGGTGAGGACACCGAAGAGCAGTGCGGTCATCGCGGGTCCTCGAAGGTCGTCGTGCTGCGGCCGGGTGGTCGATTACCAGAATAGGCGTGGACGCCAGAATAAGCATGCCGGCCGGTGCGGGATCTCCGGGTGTGGGTCATCGGACCGAGACCGAGGGGCCGCAGGCTGCCGGGATGTCAGTGCACAGCGCGTTCGGCGACTTCGAGATCGTCGAGGGCTGCGCGCAGTGCGGCGGCCTCATCGGCGTCGACCCGGCCGACGAACGAGACCAGTGCGGCGTGGCGCGAATCGGGTGCATCGGTGGCGTGGAGTGCGTCGACCATCAGGCTGGCGACAAGATCCTCGCGCGGGCGGGTCGCGGTGTACCGGTGGGCGCGATCGTCGCGGATCTGGGTCACCAGGTCCTTCTTGGCCAGTCGCTGCAGCACCGTCATCACGGTGGTGTACGCCAGAGATCGCGTCTTGGACAGCTCGGCATGGACCTGGCGGACGGTCTGCGGGGTCGGGGAGGCCCACAGCGCATCCATCACCGTGCGTTCCAACTCGCCCAAACCGTTCATCTTCTTCATATTACGTCCGTCTCCCACACAGCTCTACTCGTCTTCTGCTGGTACAACGCCGAGTGTCGGGAGAAAGTTCCCGAACACCGGGTCGGCACCTTTGACCTGGCTCTTTTCGATGCAGTTGACACCGAGGTAAGGCTAGCCTACATTACTTCTCAGGGATCGAGCGAGTGTCCTGAGGGCTGCAGAGACCCCCGATCCTCACCGGCGACGACCTCCGGAACCAGCGTGGTTCCGGAGGTCGTCGCTGTTCTCCCCGAATACCTGGCATCGCCGGGTCTGTGCCGTGTGGCACGCTGGCCCCATGGCAACCAACGACGACGCGCCCGCCTACGACGGCGCAGGCCTGGACAAACTCCTCGGCAACACGGTGACCACGGCCACCGGCGACGGAGTGGAGGCGACCCTGACGATCACCCCCGACCACCATCAGCCGTTCGGCATCGTCCACGGCGGCGTCTACTGTGCAGTCGCCGAGAGTGCGGCGAGCATCAGCGGCTTCTGCTGGCTTCAGGAGCAGGGGATCGGGGGTGTGGCCGTGGGGGTCAACAACAGCACCGACTTCCTGCGGTCGATCAGCGAGGGGACCCTGCACATCAGCACCACCCCCGTGCACCGCGGACGCCGTCAGCAGCTGTGGCAGGTCGATATGAGGGACGAGCAGGGCCGACTGATCGCCCAGTCACGGGTCCGCCTGCAGAACCTCGACGACCCCGGGAAATAAGCATCCGCACGGCTGCCTAGTCGGCGTGTCGCGACGCTCCTGCGCATGTCGCTGCCCGTCCGGGTTCGCGACATGTCCGAACAGGCCGCGACACGCCGAAGGAGCAGCGCCGAGGCCGCGACACGCCGAGGGATCCACGCCGAACCGGTGTGGATCCGTAGCGATGGAACGGCCGTCGTCAGACCTCCTTGGCGACCTGTTCAGCCAGCTTTGCGTCCGGGGAATCGGCAGCCTTTTCCACCGCGTCGTCCGCCTTCGCCGCAGCGTCGTCGGCCTGCTGGGTGCGCTTGCCGCGCTTGGCGTCCCGGAGTTCCTGCCGCTGCGCCTCGGCCAGGCGCAGGCGCTCGAGGTAGCTGAGTTCCTTCAGTGCGGACCGGGCGTACACCTGCTGCTCGGTGATCGCCAGCTGGCTGCGCCCGCGAGTGGAGAAGGCGAAGAACCAGTTGATCAGCGTATTGAGGCGGTTGCGGTAACCGACCAGATACACCAGGTGCAGGGCCAGCCAGCCGAGCCAGGCGAAGTAGCCCTCGGTTTCGAACTTCTTCTTGGTGCCCGGGATCGGGACCTGCATCACGGCACTGAACCGTGACACCGTCGCCATCGACCCCTTGTCGAAGTAGCTGAACGGCTTGCGCTGATCGGGTGTCTGGCCGTGCTTCATCTCGGCCTTGATGGCGTCAGCGGCGTAACGACCGCCCTGGATCGCTCCCTGGGCCACACCCGGGACCCCGTCGACGGCCATCATGTCACCGACCACGAACAGGTTGGGATAGCCGGGCACCGCCAGGTCGGGTCCGACCTTGACGCGGCCGGCACGGTCGAGTTCGACCCCGGTCTTCTCCCGGAGAACCTCGCCCAGGCCGCTGGCCTGAACGCCGGCGGACCACACTTTGCACTGGCTCTCGATGCGGCGCTGGGTGCCGTCCTTGTCGCGCACCACCAGGCCGTCGTAGTCGAGGTCGACGACCATCGCGTCGAGCTGGATCTCCACGCCGAGCTTCTCCAGGCGCTTAGTGGCCTTGGCGCCCAGCTTCGGGCCGAACGGGGCCAGGACGGCCGGAGCGGCGTCGAGCAGGATCACCCGCGCTTTGGTCGGGTCGATGTTCCGGAACGCGCCCCGGAGGGTCTTGTCGCTCATCTCGGCGATCTGTCCGGCCATTTCCACACCGGTGGGGCCGGCGCCGACCACCACGAACGTGAGGAGCTTCTCCTGTTCGGCAGGGTCGTGCGACAGTTCGGCCTGCTCGAAGGCACCCAGGATGCGGCCGCGCAGTTCCAGAGCGTGGTCGATGGTCTTCATACCGGGCGCATACTCGGCGAAGTGATCGTTGCCGAAATACGACTGGTCGGCACCGGCGGCGATGATCAGATCGTCGTAGGGCGTATCGGTGACCCGCTCGAGCAGCTGAGAACGGACCACCTGCTTGTCGACGTCGATATCGAAGACCTCACCGAGAAGCACGCGGGTGTTCTTCTGCTTCTCCAGCACCACGCGCGTGGCGGGGGCGATCTCACCTTCGGCGATGATCCCGGTCGCCAGCTGATACAGCATCGGCTGGAAGAGGTGATTGTTCGTCTTGGCGATCAGCGTCACATCGACGTTCGCCCTCTTCAGGCGCTGCGCGGCGAACAGCCCGCCGAAACCCGAACCGATGATGACGACCTGTCGACGGCGTGGCTGGTCGGTGCGGGTGACGGTCATCGGGGGACTCTCCTGTCGCGGGGGTGGGCTGTGCGAGCGTGCTGACCTTCGCCGGGTAGGCGGGGTCCTCCAAATACGGTAGCGCGTGTGGGTCAGGCAGTCATGCCGGACGTGGAAGCAGATCCTGCCGTCTTGATCACCCGGCCGCCGCGGCCGCGCCCGGCATACCACTGTTCGCGCAGCAGTTCGTACTCGACGCTCGCCCCCGGACCGGCCAGCGCGGCCGGATCGCTGTCGGCGGCCAGCCGCATCCCCAGCGCCTCCATCACCCGCCGGGAGGCCAGATGATCGACGTCGGTGCCGGCGAAGATACGACGGACCGGGCTCGAGGTGAACATGACCGCGACCAGCGCCGCCGAGGCTTCCCGGGCCAAGCCCCGTCCCCAGGCGGCACGACGCAACCGGTAGCTCAGCTCCAGCTCACCGGAACGGCTGTGCCGAGGTGTCCGCAGCTGGACCCAGCCGGTGAACGCCGATTCGCCGGGGTCGGCCTGGGCGCCGGTCGCCGCGGTGTCGAAAAGCACCCACATTCCCGTGCCGTATTCGCGCTGTTGCGCCTGCATCCGGGGGATCACCGAATCGGTGATGACCGCGGGAGGCGTGGCCGGCCCGCCGCTGACGAAGCGCATCACTTCCGGATCGGAGTCGAGATCGACCAGCAACCCGGCATCACCGGCCTCGACCGGGCGCAGGCGGAGCCGGGCAGTGTTCAGCAGCACCTGCATCACTGTAATGAGGCGATGGCGCCTTCGCAGGGACCTTGGGCTAGCGTGCTGAACGTGTCACGAAATCACGATCACCTCGGCCCCACCGTCGTAGAAGTCGCCCTCCGCTGGGGTGATATGGACCTGCTCGGCCACATCAACAACGTACAGATCGCGCGGCTGTTCGAGGAGGCGCGGGTGCGGGCGATGAACGCCTGGTTCGGCGATCGGCGCCAAGGCGGCATGGGTCTGGTGGTGGCCCATCAGGAGATCGAGTTCACCGCTTCGCTGATGTACTCGGTCGAACCTGCTCGCTGTGAGGTCGTCGTTTCGCGGATCGGCGGAAAGTCGTTCGATTTCGCCTGCCGGTTGATCGATGCGCAGGGTGTGACCTGTGCCCTCAACGAGACCACCGTGACAGCGATCGACCTGGGGGCCGGTCGGGCGATGGAGCTCCCCGCGGAGTTGCGCGAAATGCTGCAGGCCCGCCAGGGCGAGCCCGCCCCGTTCCGCCGCCGACGCTGAGGGCGGTACCGGGGCGCGGGATCGCGGCCATGTGCCCGGCGTTGTCGGAGGCCGGGCCTATGCTCGGCCAGTGAGAGATCGGCGAGGGGAGAGGCGGGTGCGCACATGCTGACCGTGCATCGGGCCGAACGGGTGGATGTGCTCGCCGACGTGCTCGCCGACCAATTCGCCACGCCGCTGCCCGACCCGCTGCAGGCAGAGCTGGTGGTGGTTCCGGCCCGCGGAGTCGAACGCTGGCTGAGTCAGCGACTGGCGCTGCGGCTGGGGGCGGCGGGCGCATCGGATGGTATCGCCGCCAACATCGACTTTCCCTCCCCGGATTCCTTGCTGCGCCGGGTGGTGTTGGCCACCGCCGCCGACCCGGATGCCGCGCAGGCCTGGTACACCGATCGCCTGGTGTGGCCGGTGCTGCAGATGATCGACGCGCACCTGCACGATGAGCGACTGTCGGTGCTGCGCAGACACCTGAGTGGGCCGGACGGTGCTGGCCGGCGCCTGTCGGCGGCCACGACGATCGCAGAACTGTTCGCCGCCTACGGCCGGCAGCGGCCGACGATGCTGGCCGACTGGGCCGTCGGCCGGGACACCGACGGCGCCGGGCGCCGACTCGACCCGACGCTGGACTGGCAGCCGTGGTTCTGGCGGTTGGTCCGCGAGCAGATCGCCGCTCCGCACCTGGCCGAACAACTCGACGACGTCGCGGCGGTGCTGCGAACCGACCCGGCCGTGGTCGACCTGCCCGAACGGTTCGCCTTCTTCGGTGCCACCCGCATCCCCGAAGCACTGCGGTCGATCCTGGCGGCGTTGGCCGAGCACCGCGAGGTCTCGGTGATGCTGCCGCATCCGTCGGATGCGTTGTGGCACAAGGTGGCGGCTCACCCAGGCCGGGTGCCGCGGGCCCGCGCGGTGGCCGACCAGGTGCGCCCGGCACACCCGCTGCTGGCGGCCCTGTCCCGGGATGTGCAGGAACTGCAGGAGGTGCTGTCTCCGCAGATCGGCGCGGACGTGCTGCACCGGCTGCCGGCGCGGTCGCCGTCGCTGCTGGCGGCGATCCAGGAGGGCCTCGCCGACGACCGGCTCTCGCCTCGGTCGGGGCCGGCCCCGGACGATTCGTTGGAAGTTCACGCCTGCCACGGCCCCGAACGGCAGGTCGAGGTGCTGCGCGACCGGTTGCTGAGGTTGTTCGACGACCATCCCGATCTGCAGCCGCGCGATGTGCTCATCATGTGCCCGGATGTGGAGGCGTTCGCCCCGCTGATCCAGGGCGCCTTCGGTCAGACCGGTCTGGATCACCCCGGCTTCTCGCTGCGCGTACGCCTGGCCGACCGTGGTCTGCGCGAGACCAATGAAGTGCTCGACGTGCTGGCGGCCGTGGTGGATCTGGCGGCAGGGCGTGTGCGCTCGGGCGAATTGCTGGACCTGCTCGGCCTGCCTGCGGTGCAGCGTCGCTTCGGCCTGTCCGACGATGATCTGGAGACCCTCGCGGGATGGATCGAACGGGCCGGTGTGCGCTGGGGGATCGACGAGGTGCAGCGCGAACGCTTCGGAATGGGCGGCTTTCCGCAGGGCACCGCAGCGGTGGGACGCGACCGGCTGCTGCTCGGCGTGCTCGCCGAGGAGTCGGAGAACCAGTGGCTCGGCTCGGGTCTGCCGCTGGACGGGGTCGAGTCCACAAAAGTCGATCTCGCCGGCCGGTTCGCCGAATTCGTCGATCGGCTCGGGCGGCTGCTGCGCGCCCTGGACGAACGACGTTCGGCTCCCGAATGGGCGCATGTACTGTCCGGGGCCGTGGACGCACTGACCGAATCTGCGCCGGACACCCAATGGCAGCGGGTGCAGGCGATCAGCATGCTCACCGAGGCTCTCGATGTGTCCGGAGCCGCCGAGGCGGTGCTGGGCCGCGACGACATCCGCGAGATGCTGGGCCGGCTGCTGGCGGCCCGGCCCACCCGCGCCAACTTCTGCACCGGTGAACTGACCGTCGCCACGCTGACCCCGATGCGCTCGGTTCCGCACCGCGCCGTGGTGCTGCTGGGCATGGACGCCGAAAGCTTCCCGCGATCGGGATCGATCGACGGTGACGACATCCTCCGCAGGGTGCCGCTGATCGGGGAACGCGACCGCGCCGACGAGGACCGGCAGGTGTTCCTCGACGCTCTCGGTTCGGCGGTGGACCATCTCCTGGTCTTCTACACCGGAGCCGACCCGGTGACCGGGGCCGTCGTGCCGCCGCCGGTGCTGGTCAGCGAACTCATCGAGACCGCCGACACCGTGTCGCAGGGTTCGACGGGGGTGGTGCATCGGCACACGCTGCACGCCTTCGACGAACGGAACTTCCGGCCGGGCCCCGGCACGGCCCCGCTCAGCTACGACAGCCGGCTCCTGCGCGGGGCGCGGGCGTTGGCCGCGGTGACCGCCGGCAGTGTTCGCGCGACCGACTTTCCGGTGGCAGCCGAGACGGTGCTGCCGCCGGTGGACCCGACCGTCGACATCGACCTGGCAGACCTCATCGCCGTACTCCAGTCGCCGGCCGAACGCTTTGTCCGCGACCGGCTCGGCGCGGTGCTGCCCGATCACGACGAGACCCATCCCGAAGAACTCGACGTGCAACTGGACGGACTGCAGACCTGGAAGATCGGTGACCGCTATCTGCAGCACTTCCTGGCCGGAGTCGATTCGCACCTGATCGAGAGTGCGGAGATCCGGCGGGGCACGCTGCCTCCGTTCGATTTCGGCCGCCAGGTACTCGAGAGCGTGCGCGATAAGGCCGAGGCCGTCGGAGTGGTCGGCGCCCAGCATCGCAGCGGCCACGGGGACACCGTCGATGTGCGGGTTCGGCTGGCCGACGGTCGCCGGGTGTACGGCACCGTGCCCGATGTCTTCGGTGACCGCCTGGTGACCGTCGGCTATTCGAAGCTCAGTGCCAAACAGCGACTAGCCTCCTGGATCCGGCTGCTGATGATCGCCGCCGGAGCGTCGTATCCGATCACCGAGGCGCTGACCATCGGTGCCGCGCGCAGTGGAACGGGGGCGCAGATCAGCCGGCTGCGGCGTCCCGACGATCCGCTTGCACTCATCGAGCAGCTGGTGGCGGTGCGCGATGCAGCGCTGCGGGCGCCGCTGTGGCTGCCGCCGACGGTCGGCGACGACGCTGCGCAGTCGTTCGGCAGCGGTCGTGCCGACCGGGCACTGGCGCGGATCCGGAGTGAACGCGGCTTCGTGGTGAACGACCGTTACGTCAACTGGCTGCTCTTCGACGATCCGGGGCGCGGCGCCACGGTCGATCAGCAGATCGATCTGGCCGCTGCCGCGCCGTTCGCCGAACTCGATCCGATGCTGCCGGATCTGAGCGCCGCCGGGGTCAGCGGTGCGGCGGCCCGGCTGATCGGAGTGGCCGTCACCATCTACCGGCCGCTGCGCGAACGGGAGACCAGCCGATGACCACGACCGATCGCACACCGCGCGACTTCGACCTGCGGGACCCGCTGCCGACCGGCACCGTGGTTCTGGAAGCCAGCGCGGGCACGGGCAAGACGTACGCGATCGTGGCACTGGCGGTGCGATACCTGGCCGAAGGCACACCGGTGGACAGGCTGCTGATGGCCACGTTCTCCAATGCCGCCTCCAATGAACTGCGCGACCGGACGCGTGCGCGCCTCGCCGAATGCGTGGCGGCCCTGGGCCGCCCGGCCGCCGGCGGCGATGACGAGTTGGTGACGCTGCTGCGGCGGGGGACCGACGACGAAGTGGAGCACCGCAGGTTGAACCTCGCGGCGGCAATGAGTGATTTCGATTCGGCCACCGTGGCGACCACCCACACCTTCTGCAACCGGATGCTCGCGGCCCTGGGATTCCTCGGAGAACGCGCACAGCAGTTCCCGATCCTGGAGAACGTCGACGAGATGGTCGCCGAACTCACCCGTGACCTCTATCTGAGCCGGTTCGCCGGCGCCGCGGCCAGCGCCCCGGACTTCACCGCGGTCGCCACGGTGACCGAGGAGGCGGTGAATCAGCCCGGTACCGCCCTGGCGCCCGACGCCGAACAGGCCGATGAGGCCACCGCGATCAGGCTGGAGCTGGCTGCCGCGGCACGCCGGGAGACCGACCGTCGCAAACGTCTGGCCAGGGTGCGTACCTACGACGACCTGCAGAACGCGTTGCACACGATCATCGACGATGCCGCCGTCGGGGAGGCGGCGCGGTCACGGATCGCCGAACAGTTCTCGGTGGTCCTGATCGACGAGTTCCAGGACACCGACCCGCAACAGTGGGCGATCCTGCAGGGTTGCTTCCACGGACGCGTTCCGCTGATCCTGGTGGGCGATCCCAAACAGTCGATCTACGGCTTCCGCGGCGCCGAGGTCCGCAGCTATCTCAGTGCGGTCGCGGCCGCCGCCGACACCCGGAGGCTGGTCACCAACTGGCGGTCGGACGGGCCGCTGGTCGATGCCCTGGCCGGGATCTTCGCCGGGGCCACCTTCGGCGATCCGCGCATCGCCTTCCACCCGGTCGGATCCGCGCGGGGCGCCTCGCGCCTGCACGGCACCCCACCGGTGCGGTTGCGGGCCTTCCTCGGCGAAACCGATTTCACCGAGGCCGAGCCGAAGCTCGCCAAGGTGCGGGCCGCGGTGACCGCCGACGTCGCCGACGACATCGCCGAACTGCTGAACTCGCCGGTCACCATCGACGATCCCGGCACCGGGCAGACCCGGCCGGTCCAGCCCGGGGACATCGCCGTCCTGGTCCGGACCAACAGCACCGTCGACCCGCTGCAACATGCCCTGGCCGAACGCGGCATCTCCGCGGTGGTGCGTTCGGGGACGTCGATCTTCAAGACCCCCGCCGCCCGGCACTGGTGGTACGTGCTGGCCGCGATCGAGCAACCGTCGAACTCGCGGCGGGTGCGCCTGGCCGCCTTGACCCCGTTGATCGGCATCACCGCGACCCGGCTCGACGCCGAGGGCGACGAGGGTGTGGGCAGGCTGGCGGCACAGCTGGCCGAACTCGGCCGCGTCTTCGGCGAGGGAGGGTTCGCTTCCCTGTCGGCGCGGCTGTTCGACGCCTTCGACACCGACGAACGACTCCTCGGTGCGGTCGGCGGCGAACGGCTGCTCACCGATCTGCGGCAGCTCGCCGATCTGTGCAACGGCCGGATGGCCTCGGCGGTCGGTGGGCTGGCCTCGCTGACCGCCTGGCTCGGGGCACAGATCGACGATCCGTCGAAGATGCGGCACGGGCAGGCGCAGACCCGTCGACTGGACCGGGACGCTCGCGCGGTGCAGATCATGACGATCCACGCCAGCAAGGGCCTGGAGTTCCCGATCGTGTACGTCCCGTTCGGCTGGGACGGCGCCCGCCCACCCCAGGACCAGACGCAGCTTCTGCACGACGCCGCCGGCAATCGCCGTCTGGACGTCGGCGGTAAGAACGCCCCCGGGTTCGCCGAACGGCGATACGCGGCGCTGTCCGACGAGGCCGGGGACGATCTCCGGCTGCTGTACGTGACACTGACCCGGGCCGCCTCCCAGGTGGTGCTGTGGTGGGCTCCGTCGGGGCTGACCGATCGGGGGCCGCTGCATCGGCTGCTGTTCACCGCCGCGCAGCGCACCCGCGCGCTCGAGGCGGGTGCGGGGGCGTCGCCGATCGACCTGTCGGTACCGGTGCCGATGAGCGACGAGGAGACTAAACAGGTCCTGCTGGGGATCCGCGACCTGGCCGAACCCGGCCTGATCGCCGTGGAAGCGGCCGGGCGCCACGGGGACGGTGTGCAGTGGGATCCGCCGCCGGCCGCCGATACAACCGAGACGCTCACGGTCGCGTGTTTCGACGCCGATATCGACCAGGATTGGGCGCGGACCTCCTACTCGGCGATCGTCCGCTTCGCCCACGGTCCCCACACCGATGGGGCGATCCAGACCAGCAGCGAACCCGAAGACGGGCTGATGGCCGACGAGCCGGTCGACGTCGATCCGGAGGCGGCGACGGTCGCCTCCTCCGACGGGACCCCGTCGCTGATGAACGGGCTGCCCTTCGGTGCGGCCTTCGGCACCCTGGTGCACGAGGTCCTCGAGCACGTGGACACCTCCGCACCGGACCTGGCCGCCCATGTGTACGCCCGGACCGTCGAAGGAGCTGCCCGCAGCGGGTTGGAGGTGGACACACACCAGCTCGCACGGGCACTGACGGCCGTGCTGACCACCCCGCTGGGTTTCGGTGATCTGGCGGGTATCGCCCCACCCGACCGGCTGGCCGAACTCGACTTCGAACTGCCGCTGGCGGCACCGGGATTCACCCTCGAGCAGGTCGGCGATCTACTCGAGCAGCATCTGCCCGCCGACGACCCGTTGTCCGGCTACGCCCACGCAGTACGCCAGGTGTCGACCGAATCGTTCCGCGGCTACCTCACCGGCAGCATCGACTCGGTGCTGCGCATCCCCGACGGCAGTTTCGCGGTGGTGGACTACAAGACCAACCGGCTGCGGCCCGGTGAGCTGACCGCCGAAGACTTCCACACCGAGGCGATGGCCCAGGAGATGGTCACCGCGCACTATCCGCTGCAGGCACTGCTGTACTCGGTGGCCCTGCACCGCTACCTGCGGTGGCGGCTGCCCGGCTACCGGCCCGAGGTGCATCTGGGTCCGGTGCAGTACCACTTCGTGCGCGGCATGATCGGGCCCGACACGCCACGGGGCTGCGGGGTCTTCGACTGGCGTCCGCCTCCGGCGCTGATCACCGACCTGTCGGATCTGCTGGCGGGAACGGGGCAGGAGCGATGAACGCACAGGTGGTGGCCGCCGAGATCGGTCCGCTGCGGATCTTCAACGACGCCGGGGTGTTCACCGCGGCCGACGTGCATGTGGCCAGACGAGTCGCGGCCCTGTCGGGGGCCGATATCGGCGACGACGAGTTGATCGCGATCGCGCTGGCCGTGCGAGCGGTGCGCACCGGTTCGACGTGCGTGCCACTGGCCACGATCGGCGAGATCACCCCCGAGCTGGAGTCGGCCGAGGATCCGGCGGCCGATACGGTGCTGCCCTGGCCCGACCCGGACCGGCTCGTGGCGACGCTGCAGGCTTCGCCACTGGTCACCGGGTGCCCCAGCGGCCCGTTGCGACCGTTGGCGCTGATGACCTCCGACGAGGGCCCGCTGCTGTACCTGCGCAAATACTTCCGTCAGGAGCAGGCCATCCGCGCGATCCTGGAGCAGCGCGGGGCCAGCCGACCGACGATCGACCCGGCGGCATTGGAGCAGGCGATCGACCGGGTCTTCGGCCCCCTCGTACCCGGGAGCGATTACGACCGGCAGCGAGCGGCCGCGGCGCTGGCGGCGACCTCCTGGACCACGGTCCTGGCCGGTGGGCCGGGCACCGGAAAGACCTACACCGTCGCCCGCCTGCTGGCGGTGATGGAACAGCTGCTCGGTGCCGACGTCAGGATCGGACTGTGCGCCCCCACCGGCCGGGCCGCAGCCCAGATGCAGGCCTCCATCAACGACTACCGCGCCACCTCACAGCACCTGAGCACCGTCCCGGTGGCGACCACCGTGCACCGACTACTCGGCTGGCGGCCCGACGGCAGCTTCGGGCGTGGTGCCGGCAATCGGCTGCCCTACGACGTGGTGGTGGTCGACGAGACCTCCATGCTGGCGGTGACGATGATGAGCCGGCTCCTGGAGTCACTGCGCGAGGACACGCGGCTGATCCTGGTCGGTGACCCGCACCAGCTGGCCTCGGTGGATGCCGGCGCCGTACTGGCCGATCTGGTGGACCGGGACGGCACCGGAACCGAATTGCCGTCGGCCTTCGTTCAGGTGGCGCGGCCACAGGGGCACTTCACCGAGGCCGAAGAACGGCGCCTGGCCGGCGGGGTGATCACCCTGACGCGAGGGCACCGCTACGGCGGCCAGATATCGGAGGTCGCCGAAGCCATCCGGGCCGGCGATGCCGATCGGGTGGTCGACCTGATCACCGGCCCCGCGGCCGGCGCCTTCGAATCGAGGCAGGTGAGTCTGCTCGCCCCGGACGCCGTGGAGCCGGTGCGCCGGGACGTGTTGCGGTGGGCGGCGCAGCTGCAGAACGCGGCCCGCGCCGGTCAGGCGGGCGAAGCTCTGGAAGCATTGGTCAGCCACCGGGTCCTGTGCGCCCACCGCGACGGGCGGCATGGTGTCTCCGGCTGGTCCCGCCAGATCATCGACTGGATCACTGAGGCGGGCGGGGCGGTCCCACGCGCCGGGTGGTACAGCGGCGAACCGGTGCTGGTCAACGCCAACGACGCCGCCCACCAGGTCTTCAACGGCGACTCCGGAGTGGTGATCACCGATACCGGTGGCAGCAGTGGCGACGGGTTGGCGGTGGTCTTCGCCCGCGGCGACGAGATCAAGACGCTGCATCCCAGTCAGCTCTCGGATGCCTCGCCGGTCTATGCGATGACGATCCACCGGAGCCAGGGCAGCCAGTTCGGCGCGGTCACCGTCGTCCTGCCGGAACTGGATGCGCAGCTGCTCACCAAGGAGCTGCTGTACACCGCCGTCACCCGCGCCCGGCACACGGTACAGATCGTCGGCACCGAAGAGGCGCTGCGGGCAGCGGTCGGCCGGTCGGTACAGCGCGCCAGCGGTCTGGGTTCCTCGGTCCGGGAGCTGTAACGGACCGATTACTGCCGGCCGTGGGTGTCCGGGTCGTCAGAGGTTGCTCGTCAAGGGTTGATGAAGTACCAGTTCCTGGTCAGATCGCGTCCGCCGGGCACCAGATCGCGGCGCCGGTAGCTCTCCCAGCCGAGGAACAGCCGCTGCGGTTCTCGCGGCAGCTTCATGAACGCCTGCATGCCCTTGCTGCGCGCGAGTTCGGTCTTGTGCGCGTTGATGGCACGCACCTTTGCGCCGATCCGATTGCGCAGATCCAAGGTCACGTTGACCTTGTCCGGGGCGGTGCCGGTGATCTTCACGTTCGGTTCGGCCGACAGGAACGGCCGCAGTTCGGCGACCGTGCTCTGCGGCAGCGTCGAGAAGTACAGCGTCGAGGTCTGCCAGGGCGGCCCCAGATCGGGACGGTAATTGGCGATCGCCGCGATGTCCGCGGCCGCGGCGGCGATCCGGTGAGCGTGGATGTGGTCGGGATGCCCGTAGATTCCGTAGGCGTTGTAGGTGACGATCACCTCCGGCCGCAACCGCCGGATGTGCTCGACCACCTGGGCCACCTGGTCGTCGAAGGGCACGTCGATCAATCGCGGCGCACCGGGGGCCGAATCGGGCACAAAGCTGTCGGCGTAGCCGAGCATCACCGGCGGCTCCGACAACCCCAGCTCGGCGGTCGCGTCCAGGAGCTCACGGTGCCGATGGGTGCCCTCTGCCCATGTGCACGTGATCAGCCAGGTGCGCCCACCGCGCGCGGACAGGTCGGCAATGGTGCCTCCGGTCCACAACGATTCGTCGTCGGGGTGGGCGTGGATGAACAACGCACTCGGAGCGGGGGTCACCCACATGACAATACGTGTCCGACGGCGACGGTAAACTATGCTCGCGCCGGTGCGCGCAGTCCGCATGTCGATTCGACCCGATAGGGGATGGTTCTCTCATGAGTTCACAAGTGCACGAGTTCCAGGCCGAGGCTCGCCAACTGCTCGACCTCGTCGTGCATTCGATCTATTCGAATAAGGACAGCTTTCTGCGTGAGCTGATCTCGAATGCGTCCGATGCGCTCGACAAGCTCCGGCTGGAATCGCTGACGAACACCGACTTGGACGCCGACACCTCCGATCTGCATGTGCGGTTGACCCCGGACACCCAGGCACGGACCCTGACGGTGGCCGACAACGGCATCGGCATGGGCCGTGACGAGGTGGTCGACCTGATCGGCACCGTCGCCAAATCCGGCACCGCCAAGCTGCGCCAGGCGCTGTCCGAGTCCGGTGACGCGGCCGCGTCCGAGGAGCTGATCGGCCAGTTCGGTATCGGCTTCTACTCGGTGTTCATGGTCGCCGATCGCGTGGTGATGGTCACCCGCAAGGCCGGCGAGTCGATCGGCACCCGCTGGGAATCGACCGGTGACGGCACGTACACCATCGACGACGCCGCCGATGCGCCGCAGGGGACCTCCATCACCCTGACGCTCAAGCCCGTCGACACCGACAACAGCCTGCACGATTACGCCGACCCTCAGGTGCTGCGTTCGCTGGTCAAGCGGTACTCGGATTTCATCTCCTGGCCCATCCGGATGTTCGAGACCGTCGAGGTCCCCGCCGAGGAGGAGGGCGGCGAGCCGACGCAGGAACAGAGCGATGTCACGCTCAACTCGCAGAAGGCCCTGTGGGCCAAGATCCCCAGCGAAGTGGCTCCGGAAGAGTATGCCGAGTTCTACCGGCATGTGAGCCACCAGTGGGACAGCCCGCTGGAGACGATCTCGATGCACGCCGAAGGCACCTTCGAATACCAGGCGCTGATGTTCATCCCCTCGCAGGCGCCGATGACCATGTTCGCTCCCGAACGACCCTGCAATCTGCAGCTGTACGTGCGCCGGGTCTTCATCTCCGATGACGTCCCGGAGTTGCTGCCGACCTATCTGCGCTTCGTCCACGGCGTGGTCGACGCCAACGATCTGTCGCTCAACGTCTCCCGTGAGATCCTGCAGCAGGACCGGCAGATCCGGGCGATCCGCCGCCGGCTGGTCAAGAAGGTGATCGGCACCGTGCAGGAGATGCAGGACCGCAAACCCGAGGACTATGCCGGCTTCTGGAACAACTTCGGTGCGGTGTTCAAGGAGGGGCTGGCCGGGGATCAGGACAACTTCCAGGCGATCCTGAAGGCCTCGGTCTTCGATTCGACGGCCTCCGACGACGAGCGCACCACTTTGGCCGACTACATCGAACGATGCCCGGCCGAGCAGAAGGTCATCTATTACATGACCGGCGAGTCGCGCAAGCAGATCGAGCGGTCGCCGCACCTGGAAGGATTCCGGGCCAAGGGGATCGAGGTCCTGCTGCTGTCGGATCCGGTCGATGAGTTCTGGACCTCGCAGATGCCCGAGTTCGACGGTCGCACCTTTGTCTCGGTGGCCAAGGGTGAGGCCGGACTGGACGATGAGGACGATGACGCCGGAACCGACCGCGACGCCGAGTTCGCGGATCTGCTGACCTGGCTGACCGGCGTGCTCGATGCCGATGTCAGCACCAGCCGGCTGACCAAGCGCCTGACCGATTCGGCGGCCTGTCTGGTCGGGGAGGAGTTCTCGATCTCCCCGCAGATGGAGAAACTGTACCGGGCGTCGGGACAGGAGATCCCGCACATGAAGCGGGTGCTCGAGCTCAACCCGGACCATCCGCTGGTCACCGGGCTGGCCAAGGCCTATGCCTCCGGCGGCGAGGACCACGGCGATCTGGAGCCGACCGCGAAGCTGATCTACGCGATGGCTCTGCTGGCAGAGGGTGGGGAACTGGCCGATCCGGCCGAGTTCGCCAGGCTGCTGTCCGACACGCTCGTCGCGGGTCTGGAATAGACGCCGCATGGGGCTGTTGACTCCGCTCGCCGTTCGCATCGGATCCATCGAGTGGCTGCCGCGGTATCTGCCGTGGATCGTCAAGGTCGACGACGCCGTTCAGAAGGTGAGCGGCGGGCGGGTCGACCTGCTCGACATCGCCGGGCTGCCCAGCATCACGATGGTGATCGCGGGTCGCAAGAGCGGGATCGAGCGCACCACCACGGTGCTGGCAGCCCCGGACGGGGACGACTGGATCGTGGCCGGCTCGTACTTCGGCAACCCCAAGGCGCCGGCCTGGGTCTACAACCTGCGTGCAGCCGACTCGCTGAGCATTGTCGGGCGCGCTGGCACGATGCTGCCGATGGTGCGAAACGAACTGGACGGTGTGCAGCGCGCCGACGCCTGGGCGACACTGCTGGCGGTCTGGCCCAACTTCGAGCTGTACGAGCGGCGCACCGCCGGGCACCGCATCATCCCCTTGTTCCGGCTCAGTCCTGCCCCGGATACCGGGCCGGGGCAGGACTGAACCGGACCGGGCTCATTCGCCCTTGAACTGGGGTTCCCGCTTCTCGAAGACGGCGGTGATGGCCTCGGTGAGATCGTTGCTCGGCAGGAAAGCGGCGTTCCAGGCCGCGACATAGCGCAAGCTCTCATCGACGCGGGCCGCGCGGGCCTGGTCCAGGACCGTCTTGGTACCCTGCACCACCAGCGGCGGCAGGGCGGCGATCTCAGCGGCCTGGGAGCGGGCCGCGGTCAGCAGTGCTTCGCGATCGTCGTAGACGTCGCTGACCAGGCCGATCTTCTCGGCGCGCGCAGCATCGATGTCTTTGCCGGTCAGTGCCAGCTCGCGGGCGTGACCGTCCCCGACGATCAGCGGCAGCCGGGCCAGCGAACCCATATCGGCGACAATGGCCACCCGGACCTCGCGCACACTGAATTTGGCATCGGCGCTGGCCAGCCGGATATCCGCGGCGGTGATCAGGTCTACGCCGCCGCCGATGCACCAGCCGGCGACCGCGGCGATGACCGGCTTGCGGCAGTCGGCGACGGCATTGATGCCGGACTGCATCCGCTTGATCAAGTCGTGGAAGTCGGTGCGCACCTTCGCCTTCGCGTTGTCGGCCAGCACTGCACCGAAGTCGCCGGCCATCGCCGGCAGGTCCAGACCGTAGGAGAAGTGGTTGCCCGAGCCGGTGAGCACCACGGCGCGCACCTCCGGATCGGCATCGATTCCGGCGAAGATCGGCACCAGCTCGGCCCAGAAATCGGGACCCATCGCGTTTCCACGGCCGGGACCGACCAGGGTCACCTCAGCGACATGGTCGGCGACGGCGACCTCGAAGGCCTTGTAGTCAGCGGTGCGGTAGGACATGGCTTCTCCTGACGAGTGCGAGTAAGGGCTCTAGCGAGCGTAGCCGCAGCCCGCCGCACCCTCGCGGTCGCCTGGGGTCCGGTCAGTCCCGGGTCAGCAGGGGGATCAGTCGTTGGGTCTTGGCCGGAGTCCAGCCCGGTGGGTGCAGGATGTCGGCCCAGGCGGCGGGAATGGCGGCCAGATAGGTGTGGCCGTGCCCGTCGGGGACGTCGGCGGCGACCGCCATATCGGCGGCGACCTGCAGAAAGGTGACCACCGGAATCCAACGGGTCGCCGGCAGCACATCGCGCCCGCGTTCTTCGGTGAGCCAGTCGGGTTTGTTCAGCAGCAGATCCGGGGACCACCACGAGATCGGATCGGACGGATGCTGCAGATAGACCAGCCGCCCGTCGGTGCTCCACGGAGCATCGGGCCGAGCCAGATCACCGGATTCGGCGATGAACCGCACCTGATCGCCGTTGTCGTAGATCGGGAGCCACTCGGGAGAACCGGAATCGCGTTCGGCGGTGGTGTCGGCCCACAACTGGTTACTGAAGGTGGGACCCGACAGCAGGGCGCCGTCGGTCCGGGCGGCCATCGTCGGAATCGAGCCGAACGGGGCCTCGGCGCCGAAGGAACCCAGGCTCTCCCCGAAGACGACGACCTTGGGACGCTGGGCTTCCGGGATGTTGCGGACCTTGCGATCGACGGCCTCGAACAGGGCGATACCGGCCAGTCGGGCGCGTTCCTGGTCGACCAGGAACGACAACCAGCTGGGCAGCATGGAGTACTGCATGGAGACCATGGCGGTGTCTCCGTTGTACATGTACTCGAGCGAGTCGACGGTGGCCCGGTTGATCCAGCCGGTACCGGTGGACATGCCGATGCCGATCAGTTCGCGCTCGAAGGCGCCGGTCCGCTCGAGTTCTGCGACCACCAGGTCGGCAGAGGCGCGCGGCCCGTCAGCCGATTCCAGACCGGCGTAGACCCGGATCGGTTCGACGGCCGGGGCCTGGTTGAAGTCGGTGAGTTCACTCACGGTGGGACCGGTGGAGACGAAGGCTCGTCCCATGCGTCCCAGGCTCGGCCAGCTGACCAGGGACTCGGGGCCGCCCGAGCGCAGGTTCGAGGTCGGTGGTGCCGAATCCGGGGTGCTCTCCCGGTTGAGCGCGGCGAAGGAACTGTCCAGTGCACGCATACCGTAGTCGCCGACGGCGCCGTTGATGATGAAGATCGTCAGCAGCCCGATGACCGCAGCAGCGGTGATCCCGGAGATGCGACGCGGCACGAGCCGGTTGAGTTTGCGGGACAGCCCACGAACGGAGGCGCCCCACAGCTGACCGACGACCAGCAGCAGCGTCAAGACGATCGCCATCACCACCACGATGATCGGATAGGCCGAGGCCTGCAGGTGCTCCACGCCCATCAGATCGCGTATTTGGTTCTGCCAGCGGCCGTAGAAGAACATCATCACGGCGGTGCCGGAGACCGCGATCACCGCCAGCCCGACCCACAGATAGTGCGATGGTCGCGGCCAGGGCTGGTCGCGGGAGACCAGGTAGCGGGCCAAGAAGGCCAGGAAAGTTCCCAGAGCGTAGCCGACCGCCCCGGCGCCTCCGGCGACGATGCCTTGGAACAGTGGTCCGCGCGGGAGCAGCGACGGCGTGAACGACAACCACAGCAGCAGCGTCGCCATGATCGCGCCGCTGTAGGAGAAGTGCGTGACGTTGGCGTGCCACCACGCCCATACCCGCCGCAGCCTGCCGGGAGCGGGCGAGTGCGCCGACGGTGCCAGGCCCGAATCGTCCGGCGGTGGGGTGGTGGACGTCGGGGTGCGCTGATCGGCCGCGGCGCCGGTTTCGCATGTACCCACGTGAGGCTCCCTCGACTCGATCCCGGGTCTCACCGGCGGTCCGGCCGCCGGTGGCGCCATGGTCCAAACGTTGAAAAGTCGATCCTAATACGCGGCGGACCGCACCGAGCCTGTCCGCGATCGACGACGGTGCTGTGTCACGATGGCTGCCATGTCTCCGGATCCGCTGTCTCTGACCGATGTCGCGATCACCGTCGCCGCCGCCCCGGCCGCCAGTGCCGAGCTGTATACGGCGTTGCTGGGAGCACCGGTGGGGCCCGGCCACTGGGCCGCAAGCAACGCCTCGGTGACCGTTCGCGGGGACGATGAGCCTGCATGGGCGGCCTTTCAGGTCGCCGACCTGCCGGGCGCGGCAGCGCTGCTGGCACGCCGGGGACGGGACGTATCCGGCCCCGATCACGCTGGTGCGCGCCGGCTGGTGTCAGAACCTGCGCTGGGGATCGTCGCCGACGCCGGGGCCAGCGCCGGTGCGCCGGCGCTCGACCACGTCG
This sequence comes from Gordonia hirsuta DSM 44140 = NBRC 16056, assembly GCF_000333015.1. Lineage (GTDB taxonomy): Bacteria > Actinomycetota > Actinomycetes > Mycobacteriales > Mycobacteriaceae > Gordonia > Gordonia hirsuta. The sequence goes on from NZ_BANT01000002.1 coordinate 240,072, forward strand.
TCTTCACCGCCGCCTCGGTCGACGCGGCGGTCGCCCTGTTCGCCGGATGCCTGGAACTGAATCTGCGGTTGATCCGTGAATTCGGCGAGCTGTCGCAGCTGTTCTTCCGGTCGGGCAGCACGGTGGTCGAGGTGCTCGCCGGCCAAAGGGGAGCGGCGGTGGACACCGGCGGATCCGGCGACGATCAGGACCGCCGGACGGTCGGACTGTGGGGGGTGGCGTGGCGCTGTGCGGACCTGGATTCTGAACACCGGCGATTGACGCAGGCCGGTCTCGAACTCAGTGAAATCCGCACCGGCCGCAAGCCCGGGACTCGGGTCGCCACGATCCGTGAGCATGCGCTGGGAACCCCGACCATTCTGCTGGAGCAGGCGCCCCGGCCCGATCGGTAGCAGCACCGCTGCCGGCCGCCAAAGTCCCGGCCGGCAGGACCGGTCCGATACCGCCGAGGAGGTCCGGCGGCCGTGTACGCTTCACTCATGACCACTCCCGACCATCCGGAGCAGCCGGAGCAGCACGCCCAGTCGGAGCCACCGCCGATCTCACCGGACGCCCTACCGCCGGCCGGGAACTACCCGCCACCGCCGTACCCGCCGCCGGGACCAGGATTCGCGCCGCCGGGCGGCTACCCGCCTCCCGGTTCCGAGTACCCGGTGGCGCCGCCGTCGGGACGCGCGGATTTCGGCCAGGCGCTGACGTGGTCGTGGCAGGTGTTCTCACGCCGGCCTGGACCGATGGTCCTCCCGGGTCTGCTGATGCTGGCCAGCACGCTGGTCGGCATCATCTTGATCGTGGTGGCGCTGCTGTGGATGTTCGGCGACTCGTTCGTCTACGACGAGTACGGAATGGAAGTGGCGAGCACCACGGATTTCGTGGTCAACGCGGGCGGCGTGGTGCTGCTGGTTCTGGCGGGTCTGCTGATGGCGATCGCCACTCCGTACCTGCAGGGCGCCGTGCTCTCCGGGGTCCTGAAGGTCTCCGACGGCACCCCGGTCTCGGCCCGGGACTTCCTCGTGCCCGTGAGATTCGGGGCTTTCCTGGTGACCGTTGTGCTGACCGCGATCGTCGTCATGATCGGCTTTGTTCTGCTGGTGATTCCGGGTCTCCTGGCGATTTTTGCTCTGCAGTACGCTCCGGTGATGGTCCTGGATCAGAAGAAGTCTCCGATCCAGGCGATGACCGCCTCGGCCCGGCTGGCCTTCGCCAAACCCGGCGACAGCGTGCTGGTGGCGATCCTGCATTACGTATTCGGCTACGTTGGCAGCCTGGCCTTCGGGCTGGGCGCCATTGTGACCCTGCCGATGGGGGAGGCCTTCCTGGTGCACTGCTACCGGAGTCTGGTGTCCCGGCCGGTTCCGCCGGGCCTCACCTGACCCTGTCCCCCTGGGTGGGGAGCCGGCAGGATCGGCCCCGATACTCAGTCTGCTCCCGGATGCCGGCGTGCCAGCATCTGGACGCGCAGGGTGTCGTAGACGGGTTCTGAACGCAGCGCGACAGCCACGATCATCGCGCAGGCGGCGGTGGTGACCATCGCGATAGACAAGGTGTTGAGCGCGCACATCTCACTCACCAGCACGACTCCGGTGAAGGGTGCGCGGACGGAGGCGGCGAACAGGCCCGCCATTCCGGCGACCATCAGGACCACCCGAAGGTCGTCGTCGACGGGAATCCCGACGACGTCGGCGAGGCGGGAGAAGAACAGACCGCTAAGGGTGCCCAGTGTGCGAGCATCGGGGCGAAGAGTCCGCCGGGGGTGCCGGCGGCGTAGGAGACCGGGCCGGAGAAGAAGCGCAGCACCAGGTAGAGCGTCAAGGTCCAGAACGCCAGATTCCTCCCGTCGAGCAGTGACTGTGCGACGTCGTCGCCGCCGCCGACGATCTCCGGCAGGTAGACCAGTGCGACGCCGATCAGGACACCGATCGCGGCCCCCTTGACGACAGCGGGTAGCCGCAGGTCGCCGATTGCGGCGTGCAGACGGGTCACCACCAGGTTGTACGCAGTACCCAGCAACCCGGTGAAGACACCGAACGCTGCGAACAGCGGCAGGTATTCGGTGCCGGGATCGGGAACCAGGGCCACCGTGAAGTCCGGATGGTTGCCGAGCACGATGCGGGAGCAGCTGATGGCCGCGGCCACGGCCACCATGGTCCACACCAGGTACCGCACTCGGATCTTGTGTGCGACCTCCTCGAAGACGAAGACGGCTCCGCCGATGGGTGCGTTGAAGGCCACGGCCAGACCGGCTCCGGACAGGCAGGTCTGCAACACTCGGATCTCGTCGCGGGCGGCCCGGCCGATCCGCCCGGCCAGTGCGCCGAAGGTGGCGCCCATGTGGACTGTCGGGCCTTCCCGGCCCAGCACCATGCCGCCGACCCCGATGCTCAGGGCGCCGCCGATGAACCGGGCCGGAATGGTGCTGGGGCGGGCGGCGTCGTCTTCGCCACGTTCGACGGCCTCGACCTGCTGGATCCCGCTGCCGGCCGACATCGGCCACCGGGTACCGATCCAGGCGCCGAGCGCGGCGGCACCGGCTGCGACCATGATCATCACCAATGGTCCCCACCAGCCGTGCTGTGTCGCCCAGGCGGCGAACGACTCGCGCCACGCATCGGCTTTGAGGAGAACCCAGCGGAAGGCGCCGCCGGTGAAGCCGGCGGCGATACCGGCGATCAGCGCCAGCAGCGTCAGATAGAACATGGTGCGAGAGCCCGGAAAATCCGAGTCGGCCAGTGCCGGCTCGGGGCCGGGATCGTCCGACGGAACCGGGTCCGGCGCGGCGCAGTCACCGTCCTCTGGCTGCTGTCGCATCAGACCTCCCGGTTTCGGCACCGCCCGCCGGCGGTGACTCCGTGACAGCGCCGGTCCGGTCGGCGCTGTCGATGCAGACCACCCCGGCTCTGAACAGGGCCGGGGTGAGTGTGTTTTCGAGGGTGTCCGAGGGGGGACTTGAACCCCCACGCCCGTTAATAGGGCACTAGCACCTCAAGCTAGCGCGTCTGCCATTCCGCCACTCGGACTCGTGCACGTTCCGCGTTGTCTCCCGCGGCGCGCCGTGTAACTCTAACCAAGGTCGCCGGTGTATCCCAAATCTCCCGGTCGACGGGACCCGCGCCGCTCGGCCGGGCGCTCCCCGACCGGCTGGGAAATGGGATTGAATGGTGAGGTGACTACCCCGCGCGCGACCGATGAAGTAGTGGATCTGGTGAGCCGACTGATCCGCTTCGACACCTCCAACACCGGCGAACCGGAGACGACCCGTGGTGAGGCCGACTGTGCCAAATGGGTCGCCCAGCAGCTCGAAGAGGTCGGCTATGTGACCGAGTACGTCGAATCGGGGCAGCCCGGTCGCGGCAATGTCTTCGCCCGGCTGGCCGGTCCGGCTGACAGCGATCGGGGCGCACTGCTGGTGCATGCGCACCTGGACGTCGTTCCGGCCGCCGCCGAAGACTGGAGCGTCGATCCGTTCTCCGGGGCGATCCGTGACGGCTACATCTGGGGCCGCGGTGCGGTGGACATGAAGGATATGGCCGGGATGGCGCTGGCCCTGGCCCGCCAGTTCAAACGAGACGGCGTCGTTCCGCCGCGGGAGATCGTCTTCGCATTCCTGGCAGATGAGGAGGCCGGTGGGACCTGGGGCTCGCAGTGGCTGGTGGAACATCGGCCCGATCTGTTCGAGGGGATCACCGAGGCGGTCGGCGAGGTGGGCGGATTCTCGCTGACCGTCGACCGGCCCGACGGCGAGATCCGGCGCCTCTACCTGGTGGAGACCGCCGAGAAGGGATTGAGCTGGATGCGCCTGACCGCCGAGGGGCGGGCGGGCCACGGTTCGTTCCTGCACGAGGAGAACGCGGTCACCGAGATCGCCTCGGCGGTGGCCCGGATCGGCGCGCACACCTTCCCCCTGGTGATGACCGAATCGGTTGCGCAGTTCCTGGCAGCACTGTCGGAGGAGACCGGACTGGAATTCAGCCCCGACACCCCGGATCTGGAGACCGCACTATTCAAGATCGGGAACCTGGCACGCATCATCGGGGCCACTCTGCGTGACACCGCGAACCCGACCATGCTCTCGGCCGGATACAAGGCCAATGTGATTCCGCAGAGGGCCGAAGCGGTGATCGACTGCCGGGTCCTGCCGGGCCGCCAGGCCGAGTTCGAGGCGACGATCGATGAGCTCATCGGCCCGAACGTCCGCCGCGAGTGGATCACGCATCTGGACGCGGTCGAGACGACCTTCGACGGGCATCTGGTCGATGCGATGAACGCGGCGATCCTGGCCCACGATCCGCAGGGCCGCACCGTGCCCTACATGCTCTCGGGCGGCACCGATGCGAAGGCCTTCGCCAAACTGGGCATCCGCTGTTTCGGCTTCTCACCGCTTCGGCTGCCGCCGGACCTGGATTTCGCCGCGCTCTTCCACGGCATCGACGAGCGGGTGCCGGTGGACGCTGTGCTGTTCGGCACCGATGTTCTGGAGCACTTCCTGCTCCACTGCTGACGGCGCTGGCCGTCGCGGCGGCGCCGACCGAACCCGAAAGCGGTCGGGCGCCGGAGGAAGTCTGCTGTGATGGACCCAGGGTGTTCGACGATCTCATGGCCGGGAACCTTTTGGTGATCGGTGTTCTCTGACCTTGTGAACAACCCAGTACACCCCGCCCCGTCGGGGTCGACCAAGGAGACAGCAGCCATGCAGGGTAAGCCGACAGATCCGACCACCACCGGGACCGGGAGCGAGACCGAAGGTGTCCCGACCGGATTCTCCGAAGCCGATCTGCCCGAAGGGATGACCCTGGACTCGGTGGTCGACGTCGACCGCGACGGAATCCCGGACGTCGCCCACGTCACCGATGCCGACGGCACCAAGATGAACGTCTATCTGGACTCCGAGGGCGAGGTGCTGCTGGTGGAGAGCGATCAGGACGGTGACGGGAACATGGATACGGTCACCTATGCCACCGAAGACGGCAGCATCGTCCAGGAGGTCGACGTCGACGGTGACGGCTCGGTGGATGTGCGCACCGTCTCGACTGCGGACGGGCAGACCTATCAGGTCGACCAGATCGAAGACGGCGTGGTGGTCTCCTCGACCTTCGATCTGGACGGCGACGGCGTAGGTGATGTGTCCCTGGTGGACCTGGACGGTAACGGCACCCTGGAGTCGGCCGTCCTGGATCTGGACGGCGACGGCATCGCCGATGTGGTGGTCTCGGATCTGGACGGGGACGGTATCCCCGATTCGATCACCACCGCCTATGGCGGCCCGGACTTCCTGCCGGATGAGCTGAGCGCGCCGGGCGAGGACAGCGGGGTTCCCTACAACCTTCCGGATGTGGACGCCGAACAGGCCGCCGTCGACGTGGACGACCTCGACCTCTGAGTCGGACCTGGCCGGTGCCACCCAACCTCCCGGCGCCGGCGGCGCCGATGGGCCAGGATGGGAGATGAGCCTTGAGTCTCATGCAGCCCCGTCGACCCGATTGAGAGGAACCGCAGTGAACTCCTACGACCCCTATGCCGCGCTCCCGCCCCTGCCCCGGATCACCGTCACGTCCACCGATTTCAGCGAGGGACAGACGCTGCCGATGGCACAGGCCTCCGCCATCTTCGGCGCCGGCGGCCAGGACGTCTCCCCACAGCTGAGCTGGTCGGACTTCCCGGCCGAGACCAAGAGTTTCGTGGTGACCGCCTACGACCCGGATGCGCCTACCGCCGCCGGTTTCTGGCACTGGGCGGTCGCCGACATCCCGGTGTCGGTCACCTCGTTGCCCGCCGATGCGGGAGCTCCCGGCAGCGCCGATCTGCCGGCGCAGGCCGTGACCCTGCGTAACGACGCGGGGCTGGCGCAGTTCGTCGGTGCGGGCCCGCCGCCGGGGCATGGGCCGCACCGGTACTTCTTCGTCGTCCACGCCGTCGATGTGGAATCGCTGGACCTGCCCGAGGGGGCGAGCCCGGCGTTCTTGGGCTTCAACCTCTTCTCGCACGCGATCGGTCGCGGCAAGCTCATCGGCATCTTCGAGCAGCCCGGCAACGACTGAGTACCGGCTGCGGCCGCCGGCGATGGCGGTAACGAATGCGCGGCGATTTCCTCACTGTGACCAGTGTGACTATTGGTGCTTAAGTGACTTCGCCTCTATGGTGGATTCTGATCGTCAACGATGTTTGGCGACCGAAACGACCAACGGAGAGGAGCGGAACCGTCATGAGGACGAGCATTCGAATCGGACTGGGCGCCGCAGCCGCGTTCGCCGCAGCCGGGCTGACCGCCGGCATCGCCGGCGCAGAGGTGACCGACGCCAACCACACGGCCACCGGGGTGGTCAAGGACAACGGCCGCCAGGTCGACGTGATCATCACGACCGACAAGCAGAAGGCCGACCAGACCTGCGACATCAGTCTCTATCCGGTCGGCAGCAGTGCCGCCGCCGATGCCTTCGCAGAGAATCTGAACACCGGTAAGGCCACCGAGTCGACCGACGACCAGGCGGCGGCCACCGCCGGTCTGGATAGCGCGATTCTGGTGCAGGAGAAGGCTGTCGCAGTCACCGCCGGCACGCCCAAGACCGTCACACTGACGGTTCCCGCCGAGAAGGTGGCGACCTCCTACACCGTCAGCGCAGTCTGCGATACGGCCGAGACGGCCACCGCCCGCTCGGCCGAGAGCAGCCAGCGGGCCGTGACCACGGTGGTGGGTCAGTCGGCCACCACACCCGGCACCTCGACCGGCAACGGCAGTCTGCCGGACTCCCTCAGCGGGGTCCTCGGCGAACTGCCGGAGGCACTCACTGGACTGCTCGGCGACGTCCTCGGTGGTCTGCCGACCGCCTGACCGGAATCGAACCGGCCCGATCGGCGCCCGGTACCACCGGCTGTTCCCCGTCGCGCGCGCCGAGGCGGGGAACAGCCGTCTGCAGGTGCCGGTATCGGTCCGTAGCAGCGATCGGCACCGACGCGAACACCAGCGACAAGCGCCCGGGCCAGCGTCAGGAACCAGAACCGACCGCTTCGGACAGATGGGAGAAGCCGCCGTCACGCAGTCGCTGGGCGAGACCGGCGTTGAGTTCGCGCAGCCAGACCGGCCCGCCGTAGATGAACCCGGTGTAGACCTGCAGCAGGCTGGCACCGGCGAGGATACGTTCCCAGGCATCGTCGACGGTCTCGATGCCGCCGACGCTGATGAGCGTGACCGAGTCACCGACCCGCACGTGCAGTCGCCGCAGAACCTGCAGCGAACGCTCGCTGACCGCCGGGCCGGACAGCCCACCGGCGCCGATCACCTCGACCTCGGCCGCCGGGGTGCGCAGACCGGCACGCGAGACGGTGGTGTTGGTGGCGACGATCCCGGCCAGACCCAGTTCGATCGCCAGATCGGCCACGGCGTCGACATCCTCGTCGGACAGATCGGGGGCGATCTTCACCAGTACCGGCACCTCGGCGACTTCCTGTACGGCCGCCAGAATCGGGCGCAGGGACTCCACCGCCTGCAGGTCGCGCAGACCCGGGGTGTTGGGGGAGGAGACGTTCACCACCACGAAATCGGCGAGTGGACCCAGCAACCGGGCACTGAACCGGTAGTCGTCGATCGCCTCGTCGACCGGCACCACCTTGGTCTTACCGATGTTGGCGCCGATCGGCACCCGGCGCGGTCCCGGCCGTGGTTCGGCCAGCTTCAACGCCGCTGCCGACGCGCCGGGGTTGTTGAAGCCCATCCGGTTGATCAGCGCCCTGTCGGCGGGCAGGCGGAACAACCGCGGCTGCGGGTTGCCCTCCTGGGACTGGCCGGTGATGGTGCCGATCTCCGCGTAACCGAAGCCCAGCTGTCCCCAGGCGTTGACCGCCTCGGCGGACTTGTCGAAACCGGCCGCCAAGCCGATGGGTGCGGGAAAGTCGACACCGAAGGCACGCGAATGCAGCACCGGATCGTGCGGTGCCAGGAGCCCCGCGATCAGCGAGCGCAGGATCGGGGCGTTACCGGTGAACTGCAGCAGCCGGGCCACGATCCGGTGGATCCGCTCGGGCGGCACCTGGAACATCAGGGCCCGCAGCGGCGGGTACAGCAGCCGGTTCAGCAGAGACAGGACGGCGCCGCGGCGCCGAGCGGGAGGGGTCGTCATGGGATGTTCGAGTCCTATCGTCCGGCCTGGATCAACGTGCGTGGGACCACCTGAAGCCCGTCGCCGCGCTGGGAGATCAGATACAGCATCCCGTTATCCGGATCGGCACGCATCGCCGCCACCTGGGCGACCGTGGCGAAGCGGACCAGTTCGCGCGGTTCGCCGGTGCTCAGGTCGTAGCCGATGGCCTGGTTGTCTTCGGTGGTCGAGACCCACAGCAGCTTCTGGTTCTGATCCCACGCCACCGCCCATGGACTGGCGGCCACCGGATAGCGGAAGCGCATCACGATCGGCGTGCCGAAGAATCCGAGCAGTTGGTCATCGGGCGTGTTGGTCAGCAGAACACGGCCGTAGGAGTCGATCGTGGCCACCGCGGCGCCGTTTCCGGCCCGCAGGGCGGCCTTGCGATCGCCGGTGGCGATGTCGACGGGGGCGACCATCGACTGGGCGCGATCGACCACGATCACCTGTCCGGCCACCTCGGAGGACTCCGGAGCCACCAGAATCTGGTTCACCTGCACGAAGTCGTGAATGTCGCGCTGCAGCTGACCGGAACGGTTCAGCACCCGCAGGTGCCCGTCGGAGGTGCCGACCAGGATCTGATCGTCGGTCACCGCCAGGGACAGGACCGGGCCCTGCCCGCCGGCGACGCGCGTGACGGCGCCGGCGCGGTCGACCCGCGCGATCTGATCGGGCGTGGCCGCAAGAAAACCGTCCCCGTCGTCGATCACGGCGGTGACCCCGGGCAGGTCGACCTCCCGCGGGGCGGGGGTGTCGGCGGCACCCGGTGCGGTATGCAGACGGAGGAGACGATCGGTGCCCAGCACCGCCACCTGCGAACCGGCCTGCGCCAGGGCGGTACCGCCGGCGGTCTGCACCACCGTGCCCTGCGGCTGGCCGCTCTGCGGTGGGGAAGCGGCCGGTGTGGCCGGTTCGACCGTCGGCACATCGCCGGCGCCGCTACCGGAGCTGACATCGTCATCGCCACATGCGACGAGGCTGGCGGCCAGGGCGGCAGCGACGACGGCGACGGCGAATCTGGAGGGTACGCGCATGCCTCCATCTTGCGCGATCGGATCGTCGGCGTGTGCGGAGGGTGGGGTGCGGCAGTAGGTACAGTGAACCCCCGTGACTGATATGACTTGGGCGCAGTCCATCGTTCTAGGGGCCGTGCAGGGCCTGACCGAATTCCTGCCCATCTCCTCCTCGGCGCACCTGCGGATCGTGTCGGAACTGTGGTTCCACGATGACGCCGGCGCCTCGTTCACCGCGGTCAGCCAGCTGGGCACCGAACTGGCGGTGCTGGTCTTCTTCGCCAAGGACATCGGCCGGATCATCGCCGCCTGGTTCGCGGGCCTGCGCAATCCGGCACGGCGCGGGCTGGACTACCGTGTGGGTTGGTATGTGATCTTCGCGACCATCCCGATCGTGGTGCTCGGTTTCATCTTCACCGACCAGATCCGCACGGTGGGCCGCAACCTGTGGCTGATCTCGATCATGCTGATCCTGTTCTCCTTCGTCTTCGTGATCGCCGAACGGTTCGCCACGCAGCGGCGCGGCCTGGATCAGCTCTCGCGCACCGACGCGATCGTGATGGGTCTGGCCCAGTGTCTGGCACTGATCCCCGGGGTCTCGCGCTCGGGCGCCACCGCCAGCGCGGGCCTGTTCCTGGGGCTCAACCGCGAAGCGGCCTTCCGATTCTCGTTCCTCATCGCCATCCCCGCCGTGGTGGGCTCGGGCGTCTACAGCCTCAAAGACGCTTTCGAGCCGTCCGATCAGGGGCTGCAGGCATCCGGCGGGCAGATCGTGCTGGCCACCGTCATCGCCTTCGTCGTCGGCTACGCCGCCATCGCCTGGTTGCTGCGCTTCGTCAGCGATCATTCGATGAACTGGTTCGCCGGATATCGGATCATCCTGGGTGTGACGATGCTGGCGCTGCTGGCCACCGGGGTGGTCTCGGCGACCTGATCCCGGCACCGGTACGCGGTATCGGCAGCGCCACGCCCCGGCGCGGCCAGCGCACCCCTAAGCTGACGCCATGACGGTGATCTTGGTGCGGCACGGCCGGTCCACGGCCAATACCTCCGGTGTACTGGCCGGGCGCACGCCCGGAGTCGGGCTCGACGAGATCGGTGCGGCACAGGCCGCGGCCCTGACGGGCCGGCTCGGCGGAGTGCTCGGCGATCTCAACGCCGTGGTGCGCTCACCGTTGCAGCGCTGCGCCGAGACGGTCGCCCCGTTGGTCCGTTCGCTGGCCGAGCGGCCCGGCGAGGGCGCACCGGAGATCATCGACGACCAGCTGGCCGAGGTCGACTACGGCGACTGGAGTAACCGGCCGCTGACCGAGCTGGTCGGCGAGCCGTTGTGGAAAGTGGTGCAGCAGCAGCCTTCGGCAGCGGTCTTCCCCGGCGGCGAGGGGCTGCTGGACGTGTCCCGCAGAGCCACGGCCACGGTGCGGGCGTTGGACAAGATCTACGGTGGGCCCGACGGCACCGGGCTGTGGCTGGCGTGCTCTCACGGTGACGTGCTCAAGGCGATCCTGGCCGACGCTCTGGGAATGCACCTGGACGCATTTCAGCGCATCGTGGTCGACCCGGCGTCGATCAGTGTCGTGCACTACGCTTCAGCGCGGCCCTACGTGCACACGGTCAACAATCCCGGCGACCTATCGCTGCCGCCGCGACCGGCACAGGCCGCAGCGGTGGGCGGGTCCACCGGAACCCCGTGAACCGCGCGGCCCGCAGGTACCGTTGAGATGGTCGCCCAGAGGAAGGAAGGGAGTCCCGATGGCACGCACGATTCATGAGTTCCGCCGGCCCGAGCGGTTCGTCGCCGGAACCGTCGGCCAGCCCGGCGATCGGACGTTCTTCCTCCAGGTGACCTCCGGTGCGCAGACCCTCAGTGTGCAGATCGAGAAGCAGCAGGTGGTGATCCTGGCCGACCGGCTCGGCTATCTGCTCGACGAGGTCGAGCGGCGCTTCGGCACCCCGGTGCCGGCGGAGGCCGATGTCACTGACACCTCACCGCTGGAGATGCCCATCGACGCCGAGTTCCATGTCGGTTCGATGGGACTGGGCTGGGACGCCGAGGCAGCCTCGGTGGTCGTGGAACTGCTGGCGGTCACCGATGAGCCGATCGACGAGGACGTCATCCTCGATGACACCGCGGCCGGCCCGGACACCGTCCGGGTATTCCTCACCGCCGAGGCGGCACGGGAGTTCTCCGCGCGCTCACAGCGGGTGGTGGCAGCGGGCCGGCCGACCTGCCCGCTGTGCAACCAGCCGCTCGATCCCGGCGGGCACATCTGTGCGCGCAGCAACGGGTACAAACGCGATGGTGAATTCAGCCGTTCGCTGGAGTTCGTCGACCCCGAGGTCCTGGCAATGTTGGGACGGCTGATGCCCGGCTTCGACGCCGCCTTCGAGGCCGAGGACCTACCGGCGCCCGGATCGGATGCACCCGGACCGGCGGCCGACGGCGACGATACGCACGACAACGGCACCGACGACAACGGCACCGACGACAACGGCACCGACGACAACGGGTCGGACGAGAGCGGCGGGGACGCACCGGGCGGAACCGGGCCCGGTGGGGGCGGACCCGCCGGTCGCACGTGAGCGACCCTGCGCTGCGTCGCCTGCTCGGCGAGGGTGAGCTGGCGCTGATCGAGCAGATCCCCTCGGCCAGTAACCTGACCCTGGCCTGCCGGGTGAGCCTGGACGGGCAGACGGCCCGCTGCGTGTACAAGCCGATCCGCGGGGAGACGCCGCTGTGGGACTTTCCCGACGGCAGTCTTGCCGGACGCGAGGTCGCGGCCCGGATGGTCGATGCGGCCCTGGGCTGGGATCTGATCCCCGAAACCGTCCTGCGCGCGCAGGGACCGCCGGAGGCCGAGCTGGGTCCGGGGATGGTGCAGGCGTGGATCGACCAGCCGGCCGAGCCGACCGCGCCCGAACCGATCGAGATCGTTCCGGTCGGGGACATCCCCGACGGTTACATCCCGATTCTGCGGGCGCACGACGACGACGGCACCGTGGTGGCTCTGGCGCACGGCACCGGTGAGCGGCTGCGGCAGCTGGCGGTGCTGGACGTGGTTCTGAACAACGCCGACCGCAAAGGTGGGCATATCCTCCTCGATCAGCAGGGCCGGCTGTACGGCATCGACCACGGGTTGACCCTGCACACCGAACCGAAACTGCGGACCCTGCTGTGGGGGTGGGCCGGGACGCCTGCCGATGACCGCCTGCGGGCTGATCTGGCCGGTCTGCGGGATCGGCTCGGCGCTGACCATGATCTACGAGAAGCCTTGTGCGCCTTGATTTCCGAGGCCGAACTGGGCGCACTGATCGAGCGGGTGACGGCGCTGGCGGAGGGGGCGGAGTTGCCGTATCCGCCGCACCAGCGTGCCATCCCGTGGCCCCCGTTCTGAGGACCCCGATAGACTCGTCGGCATGCAATCCTGGCCGTCGCCCACGGTTCCCGAAATCCCCGGCACCGGACCCGCACTGCGGCTGCACGACACCTCCGATGAGCAGGTGCGACCGGTGGCACCCGGACCCGTCGCCACCATGTACGTCTGCGGTATCACCCCCTACGACGCCACCCACCTGGGACACGCGGCGACGTATCTGGCCTTCGACATCATCCACCGGGTGCTGCTCGATCAGGGCCACCAGGTCCACTACGTACAGAACATCACCGACGTCGACGATCCGCTGTTCGAGCGTGCCGCACGCGACGGCATCGACTGGCGCGACCTGGGGGCCCGCGAGATCGATCTGTTCCGCTCGGATATGGAACGGCTGCGGATCCTTCCGCCGCGGGACTACATCGGCGCCGTCGAATCGGTCGACGAGGTGATCGAGGCGGTTGGGCAACTCCTCGCTTCGGGAGCCGCCTACATCGTCGACGACCCCGAATACCCCGACGTCTACTTCCATTCGGGGGCGACCGGCACGTTCGGCTACGAATCCAACTACAGCCGTGAGCTGATGGACCGGCTGTTCGCCGAGCGCGGGGGAGACCCGGACCGTCCCGGGAAGAACGATCCCCTCGATGCGCTGCTGTGGCGGGCCGCCCGCCCCGGAGAGCCGTCGTGGGAGGCGCCGTTCGGTGCCGGCCGGCCCGGCTGGCACATCGAATGCTCGGTGATCGCCCTGAATCGGCTCGGCGAAGGCTTCGACATCCAGGGCGGCGGCAGCGATCTGATCTTCCCGCACCACGAGTACTCCGCCGCGCACGGCGAAGCACTGACCGGTCAGCGCCGCTTCGCCCGGCACTACGTGCACGCGGGCATGATCGGCCTGGACGGGGAGAAGATGTCCAAGAGCCTGGGCAACCTGGTGCTGGTCTCCCGGCTGTGCGCCGAGGGAATGGATCCGCGGGCGGTGCGACTCGGTCTGTTGAACGGTCATTACCGTCAGGACCGGATGTGGAGCGACAACGTGCTCACGGCCGCGCGCACCCGGCTGCAGACCTGGCAGCAGGCGGTCCTGGCTCCGCGCGGTCCGGACGCGGCCGAGACGATCGGCCGGGTGCGCACCCATCTGGCCAACGACCTGGACACCCCCAAAGCCCTGGCGGCCCTGGACGCCTGGGCCAAGGACACGCTGACCGGGCTCGGCGCCTCGGCGTCGGCCCCCGGGCAGATCGCCGATGCCGTCGATGCGTTGCTGGGTGTGGACCTGCGTGCCGACCCGTGCGGCCCGCGGGTCGGTTAGGCTGCCGGCGTGGCCCATGTGACACAGATCCCCGAGACCGCCGACACCGGTGTGTTCACGGTGGTGACCCACACCTCCACCTATCTGATCGACCTGGGCGAGAAGACGCTGCTGCGGGCCCCCGGCGTGGGTCGACATGAGGACGTCTCCTGGGAGGTCAGCGATCTGCTCCGGGACTCCGAGGACATTCCCCTGATCGGGGTGCGCAGCTGCCGGGTCGGTGAACCCGCACAGTTCTGGGTCAGTGCCGCCGATGATCCGGACGTGCGGACCTGGCGCATCACCACCCCGGTGGTGCAGATCGAACGGATCGACTGAGCAGCCGCCCGCCGGCCGTCACCGACGGCTATTCGGGTCCGCGGCCGCGCAGGTACCGCTCGAATTCGGCCGCCAGCGTGTCGCCGTCGACCTCGGTGAGCGGATCCCCCGGCGATTCGGGCTCGTCCTCGGAGTCTTCGCGCTCCTCCAATTCGCGCACATAGGTCGACATCTCATCGTCTTCGGAGAGCATGTCATCGATCGACTCCCCCCACTGACGCGTCTGCTCGGGCAGCATGCCCAGCGGGATCGGTGTGGCCAGGATCGTCTCCAACCGCTCCAGCAGGGCCAGCGTGGCCTTCGGGTTCGGCGGATGGCCCAGATAGTGCGGGACCGAGGCCCACAGGGAGATCGAGGGGATGCCGGCCTCGACGAAGGACTGCTGCAGGACGCCGGTGATCCCGGTGGGCCCCTCGTACGTAGAGGCGGTGATGCCGTACTGTGCGGCGGCTTCGGGGGTGTGCGCCGAGCCGGTGATCGGCACCGGCCGCGTGTGTGGCGTATCCGCAAGCAGGGCCCCGACTGTGACCACCAGCTCCACATCCAGTGCCATGGCCACGTCGACGATGTCCTCGCAGAAGGCACGCCAGCGCAGATTGGGTTCCATCCCCATCACCAGGACCAGATCGTGTTCGCCGCCGGGAATCCGGCAGTAGGAGATGCTTGTCGACGGCCACTCCAGCCGCCGCGTCACCCCGCCTGAGCTGCGGATCATCGGGCGTGAGGTCTGGTAATCGTAGTAGTCGTCGGGGTCGATGTCGTAGAGCTCGGCGGCATCCCAGGTGAGCGACAGATGTTCCAGGGCCGCCGAGGCCGCATCGCCGGCGTCGTTCCAGCCGCCGAACGCCGCCAGCAGCACCGGGCGGCGCAGTTCCGGCAGGGCATCGGGGGTATCGCGGCTCACAGCGACCAGCCTACGGACACCGTCGAAACAGGGCGAACTACCCTGGTGGTCATGCCAGTGACTCCTCCTGACCCGTCCCGCTACGACACCACCTTCCTCGAGGCGATGTCCCAGCGGGTGTTGATCGGCGACGGTGCGATGGGAACCATGCTGCAGGCGGCGGATCTGAGCGTCGACGAGGATTTTCTCGGCCTGGAAGGCTGCAACGAGATCCTCAACGACACGCGACCCGATGTGCTGGCCCAGATCCACCGGAGCTACTTCGAGGCCGGAGCCGATGCGGTGGAGACCAACACCTTCGGCTGCAACCTGTCGAACCTGAGTGATTACGACATCGCCGACCGTATCCGCGAGCTGGCGTTCAAAGGCACGTCGATCGCGCGCGCGGTCGCCGACGAGATGGGCCCGTCGCCGCGCGGCGACCGATACGTCCTCGGCTCGGTCGGTCCGGGCACCAAACTGCCCAGCCTGGGACACGCCACCTTTGCGGTGATCCGGGACGCCTACATCGAGTGCGTACTGGGCATGCTCGACGGCGGGGCCGATGCCATCCTGATCGAGACCTGCCAGGATCTGCTGCAGCTCAAAGCCGCAGTGATCGGTGCGCGGCGGGCGATGGAACAGTTCGGCCGGCACCTGCCGATCATCACCCACGTCACCGTCGAGACCACCGGCACCATGCTGGTCGGATCCGAGATCGGTGCCGCCCTGGCCGCGATCGAACCCCTTGGGGTGGATGTGGTCGGCCTGAACTGTGCGACCGGGCCGGAGGAGATGAGCGAGCACCTGCGCTACCTGTCGAAGCACTCGCGGCTGCCGGTCTCGGTGATGCCCAACGCCGGACTGCCGGTGCTGGGACCCAACGGCGCCGAATACCCGCTGAGCCCCGAGGACATGGCGCAGGCACTGGCCGGCTTCGTGCGCGAGTTCGGTCTGCAGTTCGTCGGCGGCTGCTGCGGCAGCACCCCCGAACACGTGCGTCAGTTCGCCGAGGCGGTCGCCGCGACGATCCCGGCGATTCGCACCCCCGACCACGAGTCGGAGACCTCCTCGCTCTACACCGCGGTGCCGTTCAACCAGGACGCCAGCTTCCTGGTGATCGCCGAGCGCACCAACTCCAACGGCTCCAAGGCCTTCCGCGATGCGATGATCGCCGAGGACTATCAGACCTGCCTGGAGATCGCCAAGGAACAGACTCGCGACGGCGCACACATGCTCGATCTCAACGTCGACTACGTCGGCCGCGACGGTGCCGCCGATATGCGGGCGCTGACCGGCCGGCTGGCCACCGCCTCGACCCTGCCGATCATGATCGACTCCACCGAACCGGACGTCATCCAGGCGGGTCTGGAACACCTGGGCGGACGCAGTGCGGTGAACTCGGTGAACTACGAGGACGGGGACGGCCCCGATTCACGGTTCACCCGCATCATGGAGCACGTCGCCGAGCATGGTGCGGCGGTGGTGGCTCTGACCATCGACGAGGAGGGTCAGGCCCGCACCGCCGACCACAAGGTTGCCATCGCCGAGCGGCTGATCGCCGACCTGACCGGCAACTGGAACCTGGAGCAGGAGGACATCATCATCGATGCCCTCACCTTCCCGATCTCGACCGGTCAGGAGGAGGTGCGCCGGGACGGGATCGAAACCATCGAGGCCATCCGGCGGCTGCACGAGAAGTACCCGGAGGTCCACTTCACCCTCGGCGTCTCCAACATCTCCTTCGGGCTCAACCCGGCGGCCCGGCAGGTGCTGAACTCGGTGTTCCTGAACGAATGCGTTCAGGTGGGCCTGGATACCGCGATCGTGCACGCCTCCAAGATTCTGCCGATGGCCCGCATTCCCGAGGAGCAGCGGCAGGTGGCGCTGGATCTGGTGTACGACCGCCGGCGCGCCCCCGGTACCGACGGCCCCGACGATCCCGGCTACGACCCGCTGCAGCGACTGATGGAGCTGTTCGAGGGCGTGTCGGCGGCTTCGGCACGAGAATCGCGAGCCGCCGAACTGGCCGCCATGCCGCTGTTCGAGCGGCTGGCCGCCCGCATCGTCGACGGTGAACGCAACGGACTGATCGACGATCTGGACGAAGCGCGCGCCCAGATCCCGCCGCTGGAGATCATCAACGAGCATCTGCTGGCCGGGATGAAGACGGTCGGCGAACTGTTCGGTTCGGGCCAGATGCAGTTGCCCTTCGTGCTGCAGTCGGCCGAGGTGATGAAGACCTCGGTGGCCCACCTGGAGCAGTTCATGGAGGCCAGCGGCGAAGACGGTAAGGGGCGCATCGTGCTGGCCACGGTCAAGGGCGATGTGCACGATATCGGTAAGAATCTGGTCGACATCATTTTGAGCAACAACGGCTACGACGTGGTCAACATCGGCATCAAACAGCCGATCGCCACCATCTTGTCGGTGGCAGAGGAGCACAACGCCGATGTCATCGGCATGTCTGGACTGCTGGTCAAATCGACGGTGGTGATGAAGGAGAACCTGGAGGAGATGAACACGCGCGGGAAGAGCCAGATCCCGGTTCTCCTCGGCGGCGCCGCCCTGACCCGCACCTACGTCGAGGGTGATCTGTCGGAGGTGTACCAGGGGGACGTCCGTTACGCCCGCGATGCCTTCGAAGGGCTCACGCTGATGGACGAGATCATGGCCGTCAAACGGGGGGAGGGCCCGGACCCCGACAGTCCGGAGGCCAAAGCCGCCGCCGAGAAGGTCGCCGAACGCAAGGCCCGCCGGGAACGGTCTCAGCGGATCGCCGCCCAGCGCAAGGCCGCCGAACCGAAAGTGGAACTGCCGGCCCGCTCGGATGTGGCCGCCGATAACGAGACGCCGACTCCGCCGTTCTGGGGCACCCGCATCATCAAGGGCATCAAGGTCGCCGACTACTCCTCGATGCTCGACGAGCGGGCCCTGTTCCTGGGACAGTGGGGTCTGCGTGGCACTCGGGGCACAGGCGGCCCGGATTACGACGAACTGGTCGAGACCGAGGGCCGGCCACGGCTGCGGTACTGGCTCGATCGGCTCGCCACCGAGGGCATCCTGCAGCACGCCGCGGTCGTGTACGGGTATTTCCCGGCCGTCAGCGAAGGCGATGTGCTGCACGTGCTGACCGAACCGCGTCCGGATGCGCCGGTAAGGCACAGCTTCGAATTCCCCCGCCAGCAACGGCCCAGGTTCCTGTGCGTCGCCGACTTCATCAAGTCCCGGGAGCAGGCGCTGGCCGACGGCCACGTCGATGTGCTGCCGTTCCAGCTGGTCACGATGGGTACGCCGATCGCCGACTTCGCCAACGAACTGTTCGCGGCCAACGCCTACCGGGACTACCTTGAGGTCCACGGAATCGGTGTGCAACTGACCGAGGCGCTGGCCGAATACTGGCATCAGCGGGTCCGCAGCGAGCTGATGTTCGCCGACGGGACCGCCGCCGACGACGACCCCGATGCCACCCAGGGCTACTTCGATCTGGAGTACCGCGGCGCGCGGTACTCGTTCGGATACGGCGCGTGTCCGAATTTGGAGGATCGTGCCAAAATGGTCGATCTGCTGGAGCCGGACCGGATCGGTGTGGAATTGTCGGAGGAACTGCAGTTGCATCCGGAGCAGTCCACGGACGCGTTCGTGCTGCATCACCCCGAGGCCAAATATTTCAACACCTGAGTACGTCGACACCTGAGAGTTCTTCATCTGGAACGTGCCGTTCGCGGCGACCCTCCGAATGCACTGACGCGGCCGGACCACAATGTAAGGAAGAGTGAACAACGTGACAGCAGTGGCGATCGTTCTTGCCCTCATCGCATCGGTGCTGTTCGCCGTTGCTGCGGTGCTGCAGCAGAAGGGGACCGAGGGCATCGCCGACGACGACTCCCTGGGCCTGGGTTTCTTCGCCACCTTGGTGAAGCGCAAGGTGTGGGTGGCCGGCATCACCGCCGATATCGCCGGGTTCATCTTCCAGGCGGCGGCGCTGGCGATCGGCAGCCTGTTGCTGGTGCAGCCGCTGCTGGTCTCGTCGTTGCTGTTCGCTCTGCCGTTGGCCGCCTACGGGCAGCGACGTCGCCTGCGAGCTAGCGAATGGTTCTGGGCCGCGGTGCTGATCGCCGCGCTGATCATTTTCCTGGTGCTCGGCGAGCCGAGCGAGGGCATCACCCAGCCGACGCTGAAATCCTGGATCTTCCCGCTGGCCTTCCTCGTGATGGTCACGCTGGTGTGCGTCCGAGGCAGTTCCCGCATGCCGCACGGCAGCGCCCGGTCGCTGGTGCTAGCGATCGCCGCGGGTATGCTGCTGGGCTTTTCGGCGGCGTTCACCAAGACCGGCATCGACGCCTTCGGTAAGAGCCTTCTGGACGGTCTGGCGTCATGGGAGTTCTGGGCGATGGCGGTCACAGCCACGCTGGGCACCCTGTGGCAGCAGTCCAGTTACCAGGCCGGGGACGTGCAGACCAGTCTGCCCACGGTCACGGTAATGAAACCGATGGTCGCCATGGCCCTGGGGCTGACGATCTACCAGGAGCATCTGCGGGTGGAGAAGGCCGGCGACGTGGCCGTCATTCTGGCGCTGATCGCGATGTGGCTGGCCACCTTCGCGCTCGGTCGGCTGGGGGCGCCGGCGCAGTTCTCCGCGGCGACGGGCGATACCACGCACACCTTGGCCGATACCGCCACCGATGCCAGCCCCGGCAGCGACGGACCGACCGGCGCACCGAGCAGCTCGTCCTGAGGGTGGTGCGACGATGATCCGGAACGAACGCGCCGCTGCGGCAGACCTGCCTGCGGCGCTGCTGTGGGATATGGACGGCACGATCCTGGACACCGAACCGATCTGGGATGTCGCGATGGAGTCGCTCGCCGGTCGTCACGGTGTCGAGATGACTCCGGAGTTGCGGCTGGCGACCCTGGGAAACAATGCCGTCGACGCGTTGACCAAGGTCTATGACGCGGCCCGGCTGCCCGAATCCGGCCGGGATTTCGACGGTGACGAGGCGTGGATGGTGGCTTTGGTGGCGGACCTGTTCACCGCCGAGCTGCCCTGGCGTCCGGGTGCCAGACAGACCCTGGATCTGGCGGCATCGGCGGACATCCCCATGCTGCTGGTGACCAACACTCAGCGCGAGATCGCCGATGTGGCGATCGACACCATCGGCGTCGAACGGTTCCTGACGACGGTGTGCGGCGATGAGGTGGCGGTGGGCAAGCCCGCCCCGGACATCTATCTGCGAGCCGCCGAACTGGCTGGGGCGCATCCGCACGACTGTCTGGCGATCGAAGATTCCCCGACCGGGGCTGCAGCCTCCCACGCTGCCGGGGTACCGACTCTGGTGGTGCCGTCGCAGGTGCCGGTGCCGGCCGCCAGTAAGCGGACTTTCCGCGACACCCTGGCAGGCCTGACGCTGCCGGAGCTGGCCGCCGACTTCGCCAGGGCCTCGAGCGCACGCTGAGCGCGGTCGTGACAAAATAGTCAACCGTGAAGACCTTCGACGACCTTTTTGCCGAACTGATCGAAAAGGCGGCCACCCGCCCGGAGGGCAGCGGCACCGTCGCCGCGCTGGACAAGGGCGTGCACACGCTCGGCAAGAAGATCATCGAAGAGGCCGGTGAGGTGTGGCTGGCCGCCGAGCACGAGTCCGATGATGCGCTGGCCGAAGAGATGAGTCAGCTGCTGTACTGGCTGCAGGTGATGATGATCAAGCGCGGCCTGAAACCCGAAGACCTGTACCGCTTCCTGTGATCCGGCGGGGCCCGCGTGCCCCGTGAGACCCCCGAAGCCCGAGAACCACTGGAAGAGAGCCTCGCCATGTTGCGCGTTGCCGTGCCCAACAAGGGCGCCCTGTCCGAAGCCGCTGCGGCCATCCTGTCCGAAGCCGGCTACCGCCGTCGTTCCGATCCCAAGGATCTGAACGTGATCGACGTGGCCAACGAGGTGGAGTTCTACTTCCTGCGACCCAAAGACGTCGCGATCTACGTCGCGGCCGGTCAGTTGGACGTGGGGATCACCGGCCGGGACCTGGCCGCTGATTCGGGCGCCGAGGTGATCGAGGAGGTGGCGCTGGGATTCGGCTCGTCGACGTTCCGCTACGCCGCGCCGTCAGACGAGCAGTGGACCGTCGAAGGGCTCGAGGGTAAGCGGATCGCCACCTCGTACCCGAATCTGGTGCGGCGCGATCTGGCCGAACGCGGCATCGACGCCGAGATCATCCGCCTCGACGGCGCCGTGGAGATCTCCATCCAGCTCGGCGTCGCGGATGCGATCGCCGATGTGGTGGGGTCGGGCCGGACCCTGCGGCTGCACGGGCTGACCGCTTTCGGCGAGTCGCTGTGCGACTCCGAGGCCGTGCTGATCCGGACGGCTGCCACAGCGCAGCCCAGCAAATACGCCGCACGGTTCATCAAGCGGGTGCAGGGCGTCGTCTTCGGCCAGCAGTACGTGATGATCGACTACGACTGCCCGAAGGAGTTGCTCGATCTGGCCGTGGAACTGACTCCCGGGCTGGAATCGCCGACCATCTCGCCGATGGCCGACCCGGCCTGGCTTGCGGTGCGCGCGATGGTTCCGCGTAAGAGCCATCAGCAGCTGATGGACGAACTGTCCGATATGGGTGCCCGGGCCATTCTGGCCTCGGACATCCGCTCCTGCCGGTTCTGACTCGGCAGGTCGCGGCACCCGCCTGCGCCGCGACCGCGAGCCGAGCCTGCAGCAGCGACCGACTCAGGAGGTCGGTGAGAGCAGCACCGCCTGTGCGGTGCGGCCCAGGTAGCCGCGGGTGTCGTACAACTCGCCGACGGTCGCCGCGTATCCGTCGGCGCCGGCAGCCAAGTCTGAATCCACACCGATCCATGGTCCCTGCGGTACCCGGACCAGATGGACGGTGGTGTCGACGTTCATCCACGACCACTGCGTCGGATTCAATGCCGAGCCGATGCCGTTGGCGATGTCGATCACGGTGAACGCCGAGGCCAGATCGCTGGTGACTTCGCCCTTGACCAACGGCAGCAGCGGGCGCAGCCAATATGCTGGGGTGGCGCCGTTGCGGCTGGTGGCCACCGCCGTCTCGACGGTGCCGATGAAGCCGATCTGGCCCCACGGGATAGGTTCGTCGCCGATCTGCGGGAAACCGATGTGATGCTCCGCCTCGTCGACCCCAGGAGTCAGCGGGGGGCGGGGGAGCGACTGCACCTGTGACGAATCTCGCGTCGTAAGCCGCCACGCTGTGGCTCGGCCGACCGTTCGGAAGGTGCCGTCGGGTTGCCGTTCTTCCAGTTCGGCGGCGATCTGACTGATCTGCCGGCCCGGCCGGGGGACCCAGGTGCGCACCCGGTTGACCTCGTGACTGATGGCACCGAGGATCTCCATCGTCACTCGCGAGAAGGCCTGACCGTCCGGAGCGGAGGACCCGCCGGTGGCCTGTTCCATGGCGCGGACCAGCAGCCCGGTCGGCGGCCCACCGTGTTGTAGCGCCGGTGACCACACGCTTGTGGTCGCCTGAGTCGGCTGAAAGTACTCGTAGTCGGCGTCGGCACCGTCGGGGACGGCGAGCGGCAGATAGTAAGCAGTCGATGTGGACTCTGTCATAGCCGCACTCTACGACAGCGACTGAGCGTTCGCTTATCGACTCGGGTTTGGTCCGGCGCAGCTGCAGGAACACGACGTGCATCAGTAGGGGTGTGACAAGCTGAACGACGAACCGGTGCCCGGCGGAATCCTCTTCCGCGGCAGGGGCGCCGCATCCGAGGGAAGAGGACCACAGCACAGATGGCGACGACCGGGCCCTTCGCCGTAGGCGACCGCGTACAGCTCACCGACGGCAAGGGACGCAAATTCACCGTTGTCCTCGAGGCGGGCAAACAGTTCCACACCCACCGCGGCGGTATCTTGCACGACGATCTCATCGGCGCCGACGAGGGCACCGTGGTCGCAGCGACCAGCGGCACCGAATACCTGGCGCTGCGGCCACTGCTCACCGACTACGTGGTCTCGATGCCGCGCGGTGCGCAGGTGATCTACCCGAAGGATTCGGCGCAGATCGTCGCCGAAGGAGACATCTTTCCTGGCGCCAGGGTCCTGGAAGCCGGCGCCGGCTCGGGGGCTCTGACGCTGTCGCTGCTGCGAGCCGTGGGCGAGACCGGTTCGGTACTGTCGTACGAGGTCCGCGAGGATCACGCCGAGCACGCGGTGCGCAACGTCGAGACTTTCCTGGGGACCCGGCCGGAGAACTGGGAACTGCGGGTGGCTGATCTGGCCGACCACGATCCGGCAGAGCAGGTCGACCGCGTGGTCCTGGACATGGTGGCGCCGTGGGACTGCCTGAACACGGTCCAAAACTGTCTGCGGCCGGGCGGAGTGCTAGTGGTCTACGTCGCCACCGTCACCCAGCTGTCCCGCGTCGTCGAAGCGCTGCGCGAGCAGCAGTGCTGGACCGAGCCGCGGGCCTGGGAATCGATGGTGCGAGAGTGGAGTGCGGTGGGATTGGCGGTGCGGCCCGAGCACCGGATGCAGGGTCACACGGCGTTTCTGATCACCGCTCGCCGGCTGGCCGACGGCACCCAGACGCTGCGTGTGCAACGTCGACCCACCCGCGGGTAGGGATAAACTAGGTAAGGCAGGACTTAACGGGCCGACCGACCCGAGGCGAGCGACTCGCCGGTCCCGAGGCAAGGAGCAGGTGCGCATGACTTCGTCCGAACGCTCGACCGACCGACCGGGAGTCATCCGTGCCACTCCCGCCGAACTCGCCGAACGGATCGAGCAGCTGACCGCGCGCAACGAGAAGCTACTGACCACTCTCAAAGAGGCGCGCCAGCAGATGCTGCTGCTGCAGGAGGAGGTCGATCGGCTCGGACAACCGCCGAGCGGCTACGGCGTACTGGTGCGCACCTACGACGACGACACCGTCGACGTGTTCACCTCCGGCCGCAAGATGCGACTGAACCTGTCGCCGAACATCGACGCCGATCAGCTTGAACGTGGCCAGATCCTGAGGCTGAACGAGGCCCTCAACGTGGTCGAGGCGCTCGGCTACGAGGGAGTCGGCGAGATCGGCACCCTGCGCGAGCTGCTGGGCGACGGCAGCCGCGCGCTGGTCGTGGGCCACACCGACGAGGAACGCGTCGTGCATCTGGCGACCGCGCTGGTGCACACCGGCGACGGCGGCTCGGCCACCCGGAAGCTGCGCCCCGGAGATTCGCTGCTCGTGGACACCAAAGCCGGCTTCGCGCTCGAACGCATCCCCAAGGCCGAGGTGGAGGATCTGGTTCTGGAGGAGGTGCCCGATGTCGATTACGAGGACATCGGCGGCCTGCGCCGGCAGATCGAACAGATCCGCGATGCGGTCGAACTACCCTTCCTGCACGGAGATCTGTTCCGCGAATACGATCTGCGGCCGCCGAAGGGGGTTCTGCTGTACGGCCCGCCCGGGTGCGGTAAGACGCTGATCGCCAAGGCGGTCGCCAATTCGCTGGCCCGCAAGATCGCTGAATCCCGGGGAGAGGATGCCCGCGAGGCGAAGAGCTATTTCCTCAACATCAAGGGCCCGGAGCTGCTCAATAAGTTCGTCGGTGAGACAGAACGCCACATCCGGCTGATCTTCCAGCGTGCTCGGGAGAAGGCCTCCGAGGGCACTCCGGTGATCGTTTTCTTCGACGAGATGGATTCGATCTTCCGGACCCGCGGCTCGGGAGTGAGCTCGGATGTGGAGACCACCGTCGTCCCGCAGCTGCTGAGCGAGATCGACGGCGTCGAGGGGCTGGAGAACGTCATCGTCATCGGTGCCTCCAACCGCGAGGACATGATCGACCCGGCGATCCTGCGGCCCGGCCGGCTGGATGTGAAGATCAAGATCGAACGCCCCGATGCCGAATCGGCGGTCGACATCTTCTCCAAGTACCTGACCACCGATCTGCCCCTGCACCCCGACGATGTGGCCGAGTTCGGCGGCGACGCCCAGGCCTGCGTGGACGCGATGATCGAGCGGGTCGTCGAGCGCATGTACGACGAGAGCGACGACAACCGCTTCCTGGAGGTGACCTACGCCAACGGCGACAAGGAGGTCATGTACTTCAAGGACTTCAACTCCGGGGCCATGATCCAGAACGTGGTGGACCGGGCCAAGAAGTTCGCCATCAAAGAACAGCTGGACTCCGGGCGCGGCGGTCTGCGGATCGGGCACTTCCTCGATTCGATTCTCGACGAGTTCGCCGAGAACGAGGACCTGCCCAACACCACCAACCCCGACGACTGGGCACGGATCTCGGGCAAGAAGGGCGAACGGATCGTGTACATCCGCACCCTGGTGACCGGGAAGGGCAACGGCGCGGCACGTTCGATCGATACCGAGTCGAACACCGGCCAGTACCTGTAGGCCACGCCGCAGCCGTGACCGGAACGAGCCCGGTAGGCGGCTAGGATAGCCCGTGATGAACAGCACCTCGCCGCCTCCGTTGCACGTCCGCGTCGACTCCGGGCCGGTCCAGATCATCACGGTCTCCCCGTCGACCCTGGGCCGCACGCCGGACAACGCGGTGATGCTGAATCATCCGCAGGTCTCCCGGACGCACCTGGCGTTCGTCTGGAGCCCGGGCGGCTGGATGGTGGTCGACCGAGGCAGCACCAACGGATTCTTCCTGCACGGAAGCCGTGTGCAGCAGACACCGGTCAACGGCACGACGATGCTCCGGCTCGGCGATCCCCACACCGGGCCGATGCTCGAGGTCACGGCCCACGCCGGCGCATCGGCCCCGCCGAGGCAGCAGCCGCCGGTGCCGTCGCAGCCGATCGGGCGCCAGTCCCGGCCGCAACCACCGGTGCGACCGCACAGCGGACCGGCGAATCCGGGCCGCTTCCACTCCCGGCCGCAGCCCCCGACGCCGCAACCCCCGACGCCGCAGCCCCCGTCGGCACCGATACACAGCCAGCCCGCGAACCGGCCGGCGCCTCCGCCGGCATTCGGCAACCTTCCCGATGCGCCGCACCTGTCGGCACTGCACAACAACGCCTCGGCGGTCTATCAGATCCCCGGTGAACTGCGCTCGGGCCGCGAGACGATCTCAGTGACCGGTGCCCAGACGATCGGCCGCACCCCCGACAACGACATCGTCGTCGCCGATGTGCTGGCCTCGCGCCGGCACGCCCGATTGAGCTCGGTCGGCGGAGCCCTGGTGATCGAGGACCTGGGTAGCGTCAACGGCACATTCGTCAACGGGCACCGCATCACCGGCCGCCAGCAACTGGCCGAGAACGACGTCGTCACCATCGGCAACAGCGACTTCGTGGCCTCCGGGGGCAACCTCAAGCGCGGGCAGGCCCGGGCGTTGGTCGGCGGCGGTCTGCAGCTGGACGGCATCGGCCTGACCGTCGACGGCGGCAAGGTGCTGCTCAATGACATCTGCTTCCAGGCGGCCCCGGGAAGTCTGACGGCCATCATCGGTCCCTCCGGCGCCGGAAAGTCGACCGTCTCCAAAATCGCTGCCGGACTGAACAGTCCGACCGTCGGTGTGGTGACCTTCGAGGGCCGCAACGTCAACGCCGAATACGAGGCGCTGCGCAACCGCATCGGCATGGTTCCGCAGGATGACGTGCTGCACAGCAAGCTCACCGTGCGCCAGGCGCTGCGCTATGCCGCCGAACTACGCCTGCCGGCGGACCTGTCGACCGCCGACCGCGATCAGGTGATCGACGGTGTGCTGGCCGAGTTGTCGCTGACCGAGCACGCCCAGACCCGGATCGACAAGCTCTCGGGCGGTCAGCGCAAACGCGCCTCGGTGGCGATGGAACTGCTCACCGGCCCGTCCCTGCTGATCCTGGACGAGCCGACCTCCGGACTGGATCCAGCACTGGATCGTCAGGTGATGTACATGCTGCGCGATCTGGCCGACGCCGGCCGCGTGGTGCTGGTGGTGACCCATTCGGTGGCCCACCTGGACATCTGTGATCAGGTGTTGCTGCTGGCACCGGGCGGAAAGACCGCCTACTGCGGCGATCCGAAGACCAAAGCCGTGGAGCTGGGCACCGACGACTGGGCCGAGATCTTCGAGCGCACCGCCCGCGAACCGGATGCCGTCTGGGAGGAATACCGCCGTCGGCACCCGCACCGTCCACCGCCGGCGGCGCCGGCGATGGGGCCGCCGGTCTCACCCCCGCAGGCCGAGCCGATGCGTCAGCTCAGCACCGTCGCCCGGCGACAGGTCCGGCTGATCTTCGCCGACACCGGCTATCTGGCGTTCCTGATCGCCCTGCCGGTGGTGTTGGGTCTGCTGACCCTGGTGATTCCGGGGGAGACCGGTTTCGGCCCGAACGTCTACAACGTCGCCGATGATCCTGCGTCGGGACTCAAAGAGGCGTCGGCGGCGCTGAAGCTACTGGTGGTGCTGGTGATCGGCGCGGCCTTCATGGGTGCGGCGCTCACGGTGCGCGACCTGGTGTCCGAGCGCGCGATCTACGAACGCGAACGGGCCGTGGGTCTTCGGCCGGGCGCCTATCTGGGCGCGAAGATCCTGGTCTTCTTCGTGCTGGCCGTCGTCCAATCGGCGATCATGGTGGGCCTGACCTATCTGATCCGAGCGACGCCGGAGCAGGGCGGGGTGCTGCTGCCGCCGGCCGCGTCGCTGTTCGTGGCCATCGCCGTGCTGGCCTGCGTCAGTACCCTGGTCGGCCTGGCGATCTCGGCATCGGTCAAATCCAACGAGCAGACCATGCCGCCGCTGGTGATCGTGGTGATGGTGCAGTTGGTGTTCTCCGGCGGACTGTTCGCCATCACCAGTGCCGGCGCCGCGCAACTGGCGTGGATCTTCCCCTCCTTCTGGGGATACGCCGCCGCCGCCCAGGCCGTCGATCTTCCGGAGACCAATGCGATGGCCGAACAGGTCACCTCCGGCAAGTACCAGTTGTGGGAGCCGTCGGTGGTGCACGTGAGCCTGTGCTACGCGGTGCTGATCGTGATGGGCATGGCACTGGGGGCGCTGATCTACTCGCGGCTGCGGCTGCGCAGGCGCTGAGGCCAGCGCGGCGGTACGGGGCCGACACCGTCGCCGGCGCCGCGGCGGCAGGGCATAGGGTGTCAGACATGGATCGCATCATCGGTACGGAAGTGGAATACGGCATCTCCGCTCCGGGGGATCGGAGCGCCAACCCGATCATGACCTCCACACAGGCGGTTCTGGCCTACGCGGCTGCGGCCAATGTGCCGCGTCGAGACAAGCGCACCCGCTGGGACTACGACGTTGAATCGCCGATGCGCGACGCGCGCGGCTACGACCTGGGCCACCATCGTGGACCGGCACCGATCATCGACGCCGACGAGATCGGTGCGGCCAACATGATCCTGACCAACGGCGCCCGGCTGTACGTCGATCACGCGCACCCGGAGTATTCGGCGCCGGAGGTCCGCGATCCGCTGGATGCGGTGATCTGGGACAAGGCCGGCGAACGGGTGATGGAGGCCGCCGCCCGGCATGTGGCCAGCGTTCCCGGCGCGCCGAAACTGCAGTTGTACAAGAACAACATCGACGGCAAGGGTGCCTCCTACGGCACCCACGAGAACTATCTGATGCGGCGGGACACCCCCTTCGATGCGGTCATCGCCGGTCTGATGCCCTTCTTCGCCTCGCGGCAGGTGATCTGCGGATCCGGCCGGGTCGGTATCGGCCAGCACGGCGAGGAGGACGGCTATCAGCTCAGCCAGCGCGCCGACTACATCGAGGTGGAGGTCGGGCTGGAGACCACCCTCAAACGCGGCATCATCAATACTCGCGACGAGCCGCACGCCGAACCGGACAAGTACCGCCGGCTGCACGTGATCATCGGTGATGCGAATCTGGCCGAGACGGCCACCTACCTCAAGGTCGGGACCACCGCGCTGGTCCTGGATCTGATCGAGGCCGGTGAAGATCTGTCGGATCTGGCGCTGGCCTGGCCGGTGAACGCCGTGCACGAGATCAGCCACGACCCGACCCTGACCACAGCGGTCGCCCTCGCCGACGGCCGCGAACTGACCGGACTGGCGCTGCAGCGCGAATACCTGGACCGGGTGCGCCGCTTCCAGGCCGGCCGGGCCCACGACGATCCGCGCGCCGACCATGTGATCGCCACCTGGGCCGAGGTGCTCGACAAACTCGAACGCGATCCGATGGAATGCGCCGAGATCCTGGACTGGCCGGCCAAACTCCGGCTGCTGGAGGGTTTCCGCCGGCGCGAGGGCCTGAGCTGGGGCGCGCCTCGCCTGAAGCTGATCGACCTGCAGTACTCGGATGTGCGGCTGGACAAGGGCCTGTACAACCGCCTGGTGGCCCGCGGATCCATGCAGCGGCTGGTCACCGAGGAACAGGTGCAGTGGGCGGTCACCAACCCGCCGGAGGATACCCGCGCCTACTTCCGCGGCCGCTGCGTGAGCCGGTTCGGCGCCGACGTCGCCGCAGCCAGCTGGGATTCGGTGATCTTCGATCTGG
Organism: Gordonia hirsuta DSM 44140 = NBRC 16056; assembly: GCF_000333015.1. GTDB lineage: Bacteria > Actinomycetota > Actinomycetes > Mycobacteriales > Mycobacteriaceae > Gordonia > Gordonia hirsuta. Next base: position 269,558 of record NZ_BANT01000002.1, read on the forward strand.
GCGAGGACAACCTGGTGCGCATCCCCACCCTGGAACCGCTGCGCGGCACCAAAGAACTGGTGGGCGAGGTCCTCGAGCGTTCGCAGTCCGCGGCTGAACTCGTGGCCGCGCTGGCGCCGTAGAGCGCGCCCGGGTCCGAACCGGGCCTGCCCCGGTAGGGTGGGCTTACTTACTTTTTCAGGAGGCGATGATGGCGCAGGAGCAGACCAAACGCGGCGGCGGCAGCGGCGACGACGACCCGATCGGCGGCGGCCCGGCCGGGCAGGAGCGTCGCGAACTGCTGACCAGCGAGACCGATGATCTGCTCGACGAGATCGACGACGTGCTCGAGGAGAACGCCGAAGACTTCGTGAAGGCCTACGTCCAGAAGGGCGGCCAGTGAACGACGTCTCGTCGTTCAGCGAGTTCCTGCGTGCCACCGCTCCGGACCGACTGCCCGGCGGAGGTCTGCTGAGCTCCGGAACGGGCGACGGCGCGGCGCACGGCGGTCGGCCCCGGCCGGGCGATCTGGCCCCGCACGGCACCACCATCGTGGCGGTGGCCTACCCGGGTGGGGTCGTCCTGGCCGGGGATCGTCGTTCCACGATGGGCCATGTCATCGCCACCCGCGATGTGCAGAAGGTGTTCGTCACCGATCAGACCTCGGCGGCCGGGATCGCCGGTACCGCCGGCGTGGCATTCGAACTGGTCAAATTGTTCACCGTCGAACTCGAGCACTACGAGAAGATCGAGGGTGTCCCACTGACCCTGGACGGAAAGGTCACGCGTTTGGCGTCGATGGTCCGCGGGAATCTGGGAGCGGCCCTGCAAGGACTGACCGCGCTGCCGTTGTTCGTCGGCTACGACGGGGCGAACCAGACCGGTGAGGCCGGCGCCGGCCGGATCTTCTCCTTCGATGTGGCCGGGGCCCGGCACGAGGAACGCGCCGGCTACGACGCGATCGGATCGGGCGCGGTCTACGCCAAATCGTCGCTGAAGAAGCTGTACCACCCCGAGGTGACCGGTGACCAGGCGCTGGCGCTGGCGGTGGAGGCGCTCTACGACGCCGCCGACGACGATTCGGCCACCGGCGGACCCGATCTGGTGCGACGGATCTTCCCCACGGCGGTCCGGGTGGATGCCGCCGGTTCCCGGCAGGTCCCCGAACGCCAGATCGCGAGTGCCGCCGAAGCGGTGATCGCCCGGCGACGGGCCGAAGCCGGGAGTGCGTCGGCGCAGGAGGAGCAGCGATGACCTTCCCGTACTACGCCAGTGCCGAACAGATCATGCGCGATCGATCAGAACTGGCGCGCAAAGGCATCGCCCGCGGCCGCAGCGTCGTGGCGCTGACCTACGGACAGGCCGAGGCCGGTCACGACGGCTCCGGATCGGTGGGAGAATCGGCCGGGGTGCTGTTCGTCGCCCACAACCCGTCGAACACGCTGCGCAAGGTCAGCGAAATCTACGACCGCATCGGCTTCGCCGCGGTCGGCAAATACAACGAGTTCGAGTCCCTGCGCCGGGCCGGCATCCAGCTGGCCGACCTGCGCGGCTACAGCTACGACCGGGCCGATGTGACTGGACTGTCCCTGGCCACCGCCTACGCCACCACCCTGGGCACCGTGTTCACCGAGCAGCCCAAACCCTACGAGGTGGAACTGTGTGTGGCCGAGGTCGCCCAACCCGGCCGGGACACACCCTCGCAGCTCTACCGCATCGGTTACGACGGCTCGATCTCCGATGAGAGCGCGTTTCTGGTGATGGGTGGCACCACCGAACCGATCGTCGCTGCGATGACGACGGGTTACCGGCCGGCGATGACGCTGGCGCAGGCACTCGCGGTGGCTGTCGAGGCGCTCTCGGCCACCGGCGACGGCGCCAAATCCGATACCGCCGATGCGGCGCAGAACGCCGACAAGGCTGCCGCCGGATCCCGACTGACCGCCGACCAGCTGGAGGTGGCGGTCCTGGATCGCCGCCGGCCCCGCCGTGCCTTCGAACGCCTGTCGACCGCCCGGATCGTCGAAATACTCGAACAGGAGTGAGCGTGATGGAACGCCGCATCATGGGGATCGAGACCGAGTTCGGGATCACCTGCACCATGGACGGGCAGCGCCGTCTGGGTCCGGACGAGGTGGCCCGGTATCTGTTCCGGCGGGTCGTGGCCTGGGGGCGCTCGTCGAATGTCTTCCTGCCGAACGGATCGCGACTGTACCTCGACGTCGGCTCGCATCCGGAGTATGCGACCGCCGAATGCGATTCGGTGCATCAGCTGGTGGCCCACGACCGGGCCGGTGAACGCATCCTCGAAGAGCTGATGATCGACGCCGAACAGCGCCTGGCAGAGGAGGGGATCGGCGGGGACATCTACCTGTTCAAGAACAACACCGATTCGGCCGGCAACTCCTACGGCTGCCACGAGAACTATCTGGTCTCGCGCACCGGCGAATTCGGGCGTGTCTCCGATGTGCTGCTGCCGTTCCTGGTGACCCGGCAACTGATCTGCGGGGCCGGGAAGGTCATGACGATCGGCAACGAATCCCGCTACTGCCTGTCCCAGCGCGCCGACCACGTCTGGGAGGGCGTCTCGTCGGCGACCACGCGGTCCCGGCCGATCATCAACACCCGCGACGAGCCGCACGCCGACGCCGAGAAATACCGGCGCATGCACGTGATCGTGGGCGACTCGAACATGTCCGAGACCACCACGATGCTCAAGGTGGGCTCGGCGCTACTGGTGCTGGAGATGATCGAGTCCGGCATCAGTTTCCGCGACTTCGCGCTGGACAATGCGATCCGGGCCATCCGCGACGTCAGCCACGACCCGACCGGCCGCCACGAGATCCGGCTGGCCGGCGGGCGCACCGCCACCGCACTGTCGATCCAGCGTGAATACCATGCCTGCGCCGTCACCCATCTGGCCGGGCGCAGCCCCGATCCGGTGTTCGATCGAGTGGTCGACCTGTGGGGCCGGACCCTCGATGCCGTCGAATCCGGCGACTTCAGCCAGGTGGACACCGAGATCGACTGGGTGATCAAACGCAAACTGCTGCAGCGCTACCAGGATCGTTACGGAATGGACCTGGGCGATGCGAAGATCGCGCAGCTGGACCTGGCCTATCACGACATCCGGCGTGGTCGCGGCATCTTCGATCTGCTCTCGCGCAAGGGACTGGCCGCCCGCATCACCACCGACGAGGAGATCGACCGTGCGGTCGACGAGCCGCCGCAGACCACCCGGGCCAAGCTCCGCGGCGATTTCATCCGGGCCGCCCAGGCTGCCGAACGCGACTTCACGGTCGACTGGGTCCACCTCAAGCTCAATGACCAAGCCCAGCGGACCGTGCTCTGCAAGGACCCCTTCCGAAACGTCGACGAGCGCGTCGAACGCCTGATCGCCTCCCTGTGACGACTATCCTCTAGACCGTGGCCCCTGCGAAGATCGCCAAGAGTGAACGACTGCTCAATCTCGTCATCTGCCTGATGTCGGCCAAGACCTATGTCACCGCCGAATATCTGCGCAAGAACGTGGTGGGCTACGCCGACGGAGAGCAGAGCGCCGAGACCTTCAAGCGGATGCTCGAACGCGATAAGAACGAGTTGCGCGCCCTGGGGATCCCCGTGGAGACCGGCAGTGCACCCCTCGGCGGTGACGAGGGCTACCGCATCAAGCCGGAGAGCTACGCACTCGGCGAGGTGAACCTCGATCGCGACGAAGCGGCAGCGGTCGCGGCGGCAGCGGCCGTCTGGCACGAACCGGAGGTCGCCGTCGAATCGCAGACCGCCGTACTCAAACTCAAAGCCGCGGGACTGGATGTGACCCGCCCCGAGGAGCTGGGTTTCGGGCAGCCCGGCGGCGGCCGGTCCCTGGGGGACGAGCGAGCGGTGCGCGCACTGATCTCGGCGACCACCGAGGGCCGGGCGGTGACCTTCACCCACCGCACCGCCGGGGCCACCGCGCAGCGCAGCCTGGAGCCGTGGGGGCTGGTCAGCGACGGCGGCCGGCTCTACGTCGTCGGGCACGACCGGGATCGCGGGCAGACCCGCACCTTCCGGGTCTCCCGGATCTCCGAGGTCGAGGCGATCGGCGAGGCCGGTGGGGTCACCGTGCCCGAGGGCACCGATGTGCGAGCCCTGGTGACCGCGGCGGTGGCCCGGGGCTCGGGGGAGAAGTCCACGGCCCGCCTGTGGCTGGCCGACGGGCGGGCGCACGATCTGCGCCGCAACGCGGTGCAGGTGCACGCCGCCGACTTCGACGGCGAACCGGGACACGAGGCGGTGGTCGAGATCTCCTCCCGCTCGACGCTGATGCGGTCGATCCTGGCCGCCGGCCGCGATGTGGTGGTGCTGGATCCACCGGAACTGGTTGCGGCGGTGATCGCCGAACTCGACGCGCTGGCCGTCTCGGCGCAGGCTCCGGCCGAAAAGGAGTCGACGCGATGAGCACCCCGGCGCCCACCCGGTTCTCCCGGTTGCTGGCCATGGTTCCGTACTTCCAGGCCCATCAAGGCATCGAGGTGGCCGTGGCCGCCCGCGACCTGGGGGTCAGCGAAGCGCAGCTGATCAAGGACATCGAGCAGCTGTACGTCTGCGGTCTGCCCGGTCACGCCGGCGGTGATCTGATCGACATCCAGTACTGGGACGGATACGTCACCGTGCAGTTCACCGCCGGGATGGATCATCCGTTGCGGTTGACCGGTACCGAGGCCAACGTGCTGCTGGTGGCGCTGCGGATGCTGCTGGACGCGCAGGGCGCCCTCGACGGCGATGCCATTCGCCGAGCGATGGTCAAAGTGGAGGCGGCCGCCGGCTCGTCGCGGGCGGTTCTGGTCGACGACGACCGCGCCCCGCGCGAGCACCCGTCGTCCTCGTCGCTGCGGCAGGCCGTGGCGGCCCGCCGGGCGCTGCGCCTGCGGTACTACACCCCCGGTCGTGACGAGGTGACCGAGCGCACCGTCGACCCGATCGGTGTCCAGGTGATCGACGGGCGCAGCTACCTGGACGCCTGGTGCCGCGAATCGGAGGGACGGCGGCTGTTCCGTTTCGATCGGGTCCGCGATGCACAGGTCCTCGACGAGCCGGCCGACCCGCCGGCCGATGTCGCCGCAGCGCCCATCGCGATGCCCACCCACGGATCGGGACTGCCGGTGGCCCGGCTGCAGGTCGACCACGACGTGCTGTGGATGATCGAGTACTTCCAGGCCAGGCCGCTGACCGAACCGGACGCCGGCGGCCGGGTGATCGCCGAACTCACCTACGGTTCACGCGAGTGGCTGGCGCGGGTTCTGCAAGGGTTCGGCGGTCGCATCCGGCTGATCTCGCAGGACCCCGAAAGTGCCGCGGTCCGCACCATGATCGCCGGTGCCGCCGCCTCGGCCCGCGCCCGTTACGCCGACTGAGGCGGCGACGGTGTCTCAGGTAGCATGAACCACACCGGCGATGCGGAGGTTTTTGATGAACATTGGAGCTGCGGAGATCGCGATCCTCGTGATCGTGCTGATCCTGCTCTTCGGCGCGAAGAAGCTGCCCGATATGGCGCGCGGACTGGGGCGTTCCATGCGGATCTTCAAGTCCGAGATCAACGAAATGAAGAGCGACGGCAAGACCGATGAGCAGCCGGCGGCCGAGCCGCGGGAGCTGCCCTCGGCGACGGAGAAGCAGGTCGACGGCGTCGTGACCGAGGTCGACGACAAGAAATCGGCCTGACCGCCCGCCGTCTGCGAGTGCGCGCACCCGATCTGCTGCGCCGGTTCGATCCCCGGCGGCGGCGCAGAAAAGTCAACCCCGACGGCAGTATGCCGTTGGCAGAGCATCTGTACGAACTCCGTGACCGGCTCCTGATCTCCCTGGCCGTGGTGGTGGTGACCACGGTGCTTTCTTTCTTCTGGTACAGCCATTCGTTTCCAGGCCTACCGACCCTGGGCGATCTGCTGACCCGTCCCTACTGTGATCTGCCGCCGGAATCGCGGGCGAGTTTCACCGACGACGGCGCGTGTAAGCTGCTGGCGATCGGGCCGTTCGACCAGTTCATGCTGCGACTGCAGGTCGCACTGGCCGCCGGCGTCGTCCTGGCCTGTCCGGTGTGGCTGTACCAGTTGTGGCAGTTCATCACCCCGGCCCTGCGGCAGAAGGAGCGCCGGTACGGCCTGACCTTCGTGATCAGCGGCACCGTTCTGTTCTTCCTGGGCGCCATCGTGGCCTACCTGGTGGTCTCGGAGGCCTTCGACTTCCTGTTGCGTATCGGCAACGAAGTACAGGTCACCGCGCTGACCGGTGACCGGTACTTCGGATTCATGCTGCAGCTGCTGCTGATCTTCGGGGTGAGCTTCGAACTGCCGCTGCTGATCATCATGCTCAACCTGGCCGGTGTGCTCTCCTACGCCCGGCTTAAGAGATGGCGCCGCGGCATCATCTTCGGACTGTTCGTCTTCGCGGCGATCGCCACCCCCGGCCAAGATCCGTTCAGCATGCTCGCACTGGGTCTGGGCATGTGCATTCTGCTGGAACTGGCCATCCAGTTCAGCCGCTTGCACGATAAGCGGAAGGCGCGCAACCAGCCGGAATGGCTGAACGTTCCCGACGATCAGGCCTCTCCGCTGGAAGCATCGGATCTGGAGTCCTCCGGCGGACTGGACCGGCCGGCGCCCGTGGCGGCCCCGGAACCGGTGCGTGCCGAACCGCTGCGCTCCGGCCGTGCCCGCGACACGAGCGCCTACGACGAGGTGCTCTGAACACCGCCGTCGTGACATGCTGGGACCGATGAGCACTCTGGACAACTTCGTCGCCGGACTATCGTTTCCCCTCGACGGATTTCAGCGCGAGGCCTGCGAAGTTCTCGAGAGCGGGCGCGGAGTGCTGGTGTGCGCGCCGACGGGCGCCGGTAAGACGATCGTCGGCGAGTTCGCCGTCTATCTGGCACTGGCACAGGGCACCAAGTGCTTCTACACCACGCCGATCAAGGCGCTGAGCAATCAGAAGTACCACGATCTGGTCGACGTTCACGGGGCCGAGGCAGTCGGCCTGCTCACCGGCGATAACGCCATCAATTCATCGGCGCCGATCGTGGTGATGACCACCGAAGTGCTGCGGAACATGATCTACGCGAATTCTCCTGCCCTGCAGGGGCTTTCGCATGTTGTCATGGACGAGGTGCATTTCCTGGCCGACCGCTTCCGCGGTGCGGTCTGGGAGGAGGTCATCTTGGGCCTGGACCCGTCGGTGCGCGTGGTCTCGCTCTCGGCGACGGTCTCCAATGCCGAAGAATTCGGCGACTGGATCGCCACCGTCCGCGGAGACACCGAGGTGATCGTTTCCGAACACCGTCCGGTGCCGCTGCACCAGTACATGCTGGTCGGCGGCCGGCTGTTCGAGTTGTTCGACCGCAAATCGCCTCCGCACGGAAGACGCCAGGTCAATCCGGAACTGACCCGCTACATCAAACAGCGAGCCCTGCTCGATCACGATGACCGCGACTCTGGGCGTGGACACCGGGGGCGCGGGGATCGTCGGCATCGGCGTTCGACGACGATGCCGCGCCCGCGGCTGATCCAGCTGCTGGAGGAAGATGCGCTGCTGCCGGCGATCTTTTTCATCTTCTCCCGCAAAGGCTGCGAGGATGCGTTCGTTCAGTGCGTGCGCAGCGATCTGAATCTGCTCGAACCGGAGCAGGTCAGCCAGGTCGACGAGGTGGTCGAACGGCATCTGACCGACCTGTCTCCCGGCGACGCCGAGGTGCTGGGCGTCGAGCAGTGGTGGGCCGGGCTCCGGCGTGGTTTCGCCGCCCACCACGCGGGCATGCTGCCGATGTTCCGGCAGGCGGTCGAGGAACTGTTCGTCCGCGGTCTGACCAAGGTGGTCTTCGCCACCGAGACACTTGCTCTGGGCATCAACATGCCGGCCCGGTCGGTGGTGCTCGAGCGGCTGATCAAGTACAACGGCGAAGCCCACGTCGACCTCACACCGGGGGAGTACACCCAGCTCACCGGCCGGGCCGGGCGGCGCGGCATCGACGTCGAAGGCAATGCGGTGGTGCTGTGGACCCCGGAGGTCCTGCCAGATCGGGTGGCCGGGCTGGCCGGTGCACGCACCTTCCCCTTGCGGAGCTCGTTCCGCCCCGAATACAACATGGTCCTCAACCTGATCCACCGCCTGGGCGTCGAGGGATCGCGCCACCTTCTGCGTCGATCGTTCGCCCAGTTCCAGACCGACCGCACCCTGGTCGGTCAGGCCCGCCAGCTCGATCACGCGCGCCGGCGGCTGCGTAAGACCGATGCTGAACTGATCGCTGCGGCCGACAAGGCCGGACTGGATCCGGGCATCGGCCTCGACGATGCCGGGGACGAGCGGCCCGGCACCGATCCGTACGCAGGTTTCCTGGGCTATCTGACGTTGCGGGAAGACATCCGCCGAGCCGAGCGGGAGGAGCGCTTCACCCGCCGGATCGAGAATGAGAACGCTGTCGCCGAGGACCTTGCCGCGCTCAAACGCGGGCACGTCATCGCCGTCAGCTCGCGGCGTCATCGGGGGCTGGCCGTCGTGCTGCTGCCCGCCGAACAGCACCTGGATCCGCGTCCGCTGGTGCTGCTGGAAGACGGCTACACCACGCGCGTGGGCGCCGACGACTTCCTGAATCCTCCGCAGGTGCTGGGCAACCTGCGGATTCCGCGCGATGCCGACACCAAATCCGGGCGCGGCCGGCGCCGCGTCGCCGAACTGCTGGCATCCAGTGGTATCACCCGGCCGGTGGGCCGGCAGAGCAAACGTCGCCGTCAGACCGGGGGCGACTCGGAGGTGGCGCGTTTGCGGAACCGGCTCCGGTCCCACCCGATCCACAAGCAGCCCGGACTGGACAAGCTGTTCCGGCTCGGGGAGCAACGCAACCGGCTTGTGCGCGACGTCGCCAGCCTCGAACGATCGATCGACGAACGCAAGTCCCGCCTGGAGGAGGACTTCGACATCGTGGTGGCGGTGCTGCGAGAGCTCGGATATCTGGAATCCGACGGCCGGGGCGGCCTGCAGGTGACGCCGACCGGGGACGTCCTGCGGCGCATCTACGCCGAGACCGATCTGCTGGTGGCCGAGTGCATTCGCGCCGGGATCTGGCACCGCCTCTCGCCGGTGGAACTGGCAGCGGTGGTCTCGTCGATGGTCTACCAATCCCGCCGGGACACCTACGGCGGCGGTATCGATTCGATGCCGGGCAGCAAGACCGTGCGCGAGGCGCTGGCCGAGACCCTGGCGGTGTGGCAGGCGACCAACGAGGTCCAGGCACGACATTCGGGCGGCTCGGAGTCGCTGGTCACCGCCGAGCCGGATACCGGGTTTTGCGCACCGATCTCGGCGTGGGCGGCCGGCCGATCCCTGGACGAGGCGCTCACCGCGGCGTCGGCGGGGGGAAATCTGTTGTCACCGGGAGACTTCGTCCGCTGGAACCGGCAGGTGATCGATCTGCTCGAGCAGATTCGCAACAGCGTCGGCGCCGACGATCCGCTCGCCGGTACCGCACGCCGGGCGGTGAAGAGTCTGCGACGCGGAGTGGTTGCTGCCGAATTGGAATGAGGACCTGCGGTAGCGTGACGCCGAGCGCACCCGTGACCGGGCGGCGCAGCAACGTGAGCGAGTGGGCTGAGGAGCGCCAACGATGACCAACCCGAGCGACCACGGGCAGCGCGACCGCGGACCGAATGAACCGGACCAGCAGCCGGGTGCGGCCGGGCCCGGCGGTCCCCTGCACGATCCGCGGGCACAGGATCGGCAGCGGCAGGGTCCGCCGCCCGGATGGAACCCACCGCCGGGCGCTCCCCGGCACGGCCGACCCGGACCCGGAATACCGGTGCAGGGTGTCGGGCCCCAGGGTGCCGGGCCCCAGGGTGCCGGGCCGCAGGGACAGGGCCCGGCGGGAAGCCCGGCCCAGGCACGCCCGCCTCAGCAGGGTGCTGGGCATCCGGTTCCCCACGGGCATGGCTATCCGCCGCAGGGCCGCCCGCCGCAGGGCCTGCCGCCCCAGAATCTCCCACCGCAGGGGCCACCGCCGCAGGAAGTCCGGCACCAGGTCCCACCCCACCCGACCATGCCCCCGGCCGCGCCTCGCCAGGGTCCGCGGGGTCCGGATGGCCGACCCGAGCCGGCACCGCGGTTCGCGCCGCCGGGTCCAGCAGACCCCGCG
>NZ_BANT01000001.1 GCF_000333015.1 Gordonia hirsuta DSM 44140 = NBRC 16056
CGGGGCCCGGCGGGTGCGCGGGGCCGAGCTCGTGGCGCAGGTGACGGGCCGGCGCGCCGTGATCGATGCCGCCTCCCTGGTGATCACCGGGGAGGGTTCGATCGACGACCAGACCCCGCACGGCAAACTCGTCTCGGTGATCGCGGGGGAGGCGGCCGCGGCCGGGGTTCCGCTGCTGGTCCTCGCCGGCCAGTCCGCGCTGTCGGCCGCCGAGGCCGCCGCGTTCGGGCAGGTCCATGCGCTACTGGACCGCGCCGGCTCACTCGAGGACGCGATGGACAACGCCGGACCGCTGCTGACCGAACTGGCCGCCGAACAAGCCGAGCGATGGACGCCCGCGCCATGGGTCGCAGAGCCGGCGGAACCGGTCGTCGAACACGATGATTAGCCGTCAGCGGACGGGGGCACTGGGGGAATACGCCGAACCGGAGTACCGTTGAATCCGAGCAGAGGGTCGTCGACCGTCCTTCTGCCCCAAAGAACATCCGGAACTCCACCGATTCCGGACCGTAGAACATGAGGGAGCACCCATGACCGTCCAGAACGAGACCGCCCAGTCTGGTGTGGTCCTCACCGATTCGGCAGCCTCCAAGGCCAAGGCTCTCCTCGATCAGGAGGGACGCAACGACATGTCCCTGCGCATCGAGGTCCAGCCCGGCGGTTGCGCCGGACTGCGCTACCAGCTCTACTTCGACGACCGCAGCCTCGACGGCGACATCGTCGACGACTTCTCCGGCGTGAAGCTGACTGTCGACCGGATGAGTGCCCCGTACATGAAGGGCGCCGTCATCGACTTCGTCGACTCCATCGAGAAGCAGGGCTTCACCATCGACAACCCGAACGCCAGCGGTAGCTGCGCATGCGGTGACTCGTTCAACTAGGCACTCTCTGCGTGCTGAACTCCGGCCGTCTTCCCGTTCGCGGGGAGGCGGCCGGAACTCGTCGGGGCGTGATCGGCGGGGGCGATTGTCCCCGGACGGACCGGACCATTATCGTTTGATCAATGTTCATAGCCGTTTGCGGATCGCTGGCCACCGATCACCTGATGAAGTTTCCGGGAAAGTTCTCCGAGCAGCTCCTCAGTGACCAACTCGAACACATCTCGCTGAGCTTCCTCACCGAGGATCTGCTGGTGCGTCGGGGCGGTGTCGGCGGAAATATCGCCTTCGCCATCGGGACTCTGGGCGGCAACCCGCTGCTGATCGGCGCGGCCGGCGAGGACTTCGCCGACTACCGCGAATGGCTCAATGCCAACGGTGTGGACTGCCGCGGTGTGCGGATCTCACGCACCCAGCACACCGCCCGTTTCACCTGCACCACCGACGAGACGATGGCGCAGCTGGCCTTCTTCTACCCGGGCGCCATGTCGGAGGCCCGCGACATCGACGTCACCGAGGTCTTCGACGAGACCGGCCGCCCCGATCTGGTGCTGGTGGCCCCGGACGATCCGGACGCGATGGTCCGGCACACGCAACTGTGCCGCGATTACGGCATCGCCTTCGCCGCCGATCCCTCCCAGCAGCTCGCCCGCCTGGACGGGGAGACCGCCCGCGGCCTGATCGAGGGTGCGAAGTACCTGTTCACCAACGAATACGAGTGGGGCCTGTTGCGGCAGAAGACCGGCCTGAACGCGGCCGACGTCGCCGAAATGGTGGAGGTGCGCATCACCACCAAGGGTGCCGGGGGCATCGAGGTCGCCGTCTCCGGCGGCGAGACCATCGAGGTGCCGGTGGTCCCGGTCGAGAACCAGATCGACCCGACCGGTGTCGGCGACGGTTTCCGCGCCGGTTTCTTGACGGGTCTGGCGCGCGGTCTGCGGTACGAACGCGCCGCGCAGCTCGGCGCCATGGTGGCCACGCTGGTTCTCGAGTGCGAGTCGACGCAGGGGTGGACCTGGGACGAGGAGACCGCTCTGGAGCGGATCCGGGCCGTCTACGGTCCGGCCGCCGCCGCCGACATCCACGCGGTCCTGTAACCGCTCACCTGCCTCTGGCCCGTCCCGGTCACCGACTCGGTCGGCGGCCGGGACGGCGTCGTCGAGGACCGATGCGGATCGCCGACGCCGGATCAGCGGCCGCCGGATCAGAGGCCGCCGGATCAGAGGCGGACGGGGTAGTCGCGCTGTTCGATCTGCGGATCGATGGAACCGTCAACGAAGATCCCGTACCAGATCATGAAGCACAGCACCGTCCAGATGCGGCGACTGTTGTCGACGGTGCCGGCCCGATGCTCGTCGAGCATCTGCAGTACGAACTGTTTGTCGAAGATGTGATCGGTGTCGGAGGCCACGATCGTCTCGCGCGCCCAGTCGTACATCTCCGGACCGGCCAGCCAGTGCCGCAGCGGGACGGGGAAGCCGAGCTTCTTGCGGTGCAGCACGTGCGGGGGCACGATCTGATCCAGGGCTTTACGCAGCGCGTACTTGGTGGTTCCGTGACTGATCTTCTGATCGAACGGCAGGCCCTCGGCGACGGCGAAGACCTCCTTGTCCAGGAACGGCACCCGAAGTTCCAGCGAGTTGGCCATGGTGATCTTGTCGGCCTTGACCAGGATGTCGCCGCGCAGCCAGGTGAACAGGTCCAGGTGCTGCATCCGGGCGACCGGATCCATCTCGCGGCTTTGCGCATAGATCGGGGCGGTCACGTCGGTGTGGGTCCACGCGGGGTTGTAGTTGCGCAGGACCCGGCGCAGACGGTCGTCGTCGAAGCTGCGGGCATTGCCGTAGTAGCGCTCTTCCAGCGTGAGCGAGCCGCGGTGCAGCAGACTCTTGCCACGCGTGCCTTCGGGGATCCTGTCGCTGAGCCGGCCCGCCGCCCGGCGCAGGCCGGGGCTCAGCCGATCGAAGCCCTTGAGGCTCAGCGGCTCCTTGTAGATGGTGTATCCGCCGAACAGTTCGTCGGCGCCCTCCCCGGAGAGGACCACCTTGACGTGCTTGCGCGCTTCGGCGGCCACGAAGTACAGCGGCACCAGCGCCGGATCGGCGACCGGATCGTCGAGGTACCAGATGATCTTCGGGATGGCCTCGATGTACTCCTGCGGGCTGACCACCTTGACGATGTGCCGGGCACCGATCGCCTCGGCCGATTCGGCGGCCACGTCGACTTCGGAGTAGCCGTCGCGTTCGAAGCCGGTGGTGAAGGTGATCAGATCAGGGTTGTGCTGGATCGCCAGCGCCGCGATCGCCGTCGAATCGATGCCGCCGGACAGGAACGAACCGACGGTCACATCGGCGCGCATGTGTTTGGCCACAGAATCGCGCAGCGCCTGCGCGATCTCGTCGTACCGGGCCTGTTCGCTGCCGCGGGCGAAGGGCCGGACGGTGAACCGCGGATTGAAGTAGCGGGTGACCTCCGGTGCCTGGCCGGGCCGCACGGTGGCGTAGGTGCCCGATTCGAGGCGGCGGATGTCGGCGTGCAGCGATTCGGGCTCGGGCACGTACTGCAGCACGGTGTAATGCTCGATGGCGCGCGGATCGAGGCCATCGCTGAGCTGCAGGGTGCCCAGCATCTCCAGCACGCTCTTCTTCTCGCTGCCGAAGCCGGTGCCGCCGGGGCCGGTCGCCAGGTAGAGCGGCTTGATGCCGAACGGATCACGGGCCAGGAACAGAGTCTTCTCGACGGTGTCCCAGACGGCGAAGGCGAACATGCCGCGCAAGCGGGTCACCACCTGCGGACCCCAGTGGTGGAAACCGACCACGATCGGTTCCCCGTCGCCGCCCGTCTGGAAGACCGCGCCGAACTCGCGCTGCAACTGTTCGCGCAGTTCGATGTAGTTGTAGATCTCCCCGTTGAACGCCAGCACATAGCGGTCGGGCTGATCCGGGGGACCCCACAGCAGCGGCTGCGGGGAGTGGTCGATGTCGATGATCGACAGGCGGTTGAAGCCGAGGACCAGATCGTCGTCGTTCCACGTCAGCGCATCGTCGGGTCCGCGATGGCGCATGCAGTGCGAGGCCTGCCCGGCGAGTTCGACCAGGGTGGCGGCCGAGGCGTCGCCGGTGAGCATTCCGAGTAGACCGCACACGTCGTCGTCCCCTTCGGTTGGAAGATCGCAAGTATTCCGGCCGCCCACCTCGGGCAGGACCGCCCGTCCACTATGCCGCAGAGCCGGCAGTCGCGGCGAACCCGGTGTCGGGAACCACGCCGGGTCGCGGCGCCTTTTCCCAGTTCGCGAACCGGTGGCGGCGTGTCGGACAGACCCCGACGCGACCGGATCCCGCGGTTGGTCTACGCTGCGTAGTACTAGGTGCGACAATGTCATCAGCGGGTACAGCCGCCTGAGGGCACTACTCGTGCGAAACAGCTCCCTGTCAGCAGGAAGGCGTGAAATTGACTCACGGTGGACATTCGTCGGCCCGGCGCAGCCGTAGTGCGTCGCGCACGGTGAAGCGAGGATCGGCGCTGGGCGTCCTCGCCCTGACCGCGTTGTTGGTGACCGGGTGCAGCCCGGAAGAGGCCGTGCGCTTCGGCTGGCCTGCCGGTATCACTCCGGAAAGCCAGTCCATGCTCCACCTGTGGCAGTGGGCGTGTATCGCCGCGCTGGCCATGGGCACGTTGGTGTGGGGTCTGATCTTCTGGACGATCACCTTCCATCGCCGGAAGAACAACAAGGCCGGTATGGACGGTGTGGATCCGCAGGAGGAGTTCCCGCGGCAGACCGGCTACAACGTGCCGCTGGAACTGGCCTATACCGCCGTTCCGTTCGTCTTGATCGCAGTGCTCTTCTACTTCACCGTGATGGTTCAGACCACCGTGGAGAAGAAGGAGAACCCGGCGGTCATCGTCGACGTGACTGCCTTCCAGTGGAACTGGAAGTTCGGCTACAACAAGGTCGAGACCAAGAGCGGTGAGACTCTCATCGCGCAGAAGGACTCGACCAAGGCCAGCCCGTTCGAGCTGCAGAACCAGGTGACCACCTACATGCACGAGGGTGATCCCACGCCGCTGCCCGGTCCGGCCGGCGGTCGTGACCAGGACATCCGTGACTACCTGACCTTTGACGAGGTCGAGGTGATCGGTACCTCCAGCGAGATCCCGATCCTGCTGCTGCCGACCGGCACCCGCGTCGAGTTCAACCTCGCCTCGGCCGACGTCGCACACTCGTTCTGGGTTCCGGAGTTTCTGTACAAGAAGGACGTCTTCCCGTTCCCGAAGCAGAACCACCAGGATCCGATCTTCCAGATCACCGAGATCAGTGAGCCCGGCGCCTATGTCGGTCGCTGCGCCGAGATGTGCGGTACCTACCACGCGATGATGAACTTCGAGGTTCGCGCGGTGGAGCCGGAGGTCTTCAACAGCTACATCGCATGGCGCAAGGCCAACCCGGAGGCCACCAACGCCGAGGCACTCGCCGCGGTGTGCCAGGAGCCGCAGTCGGTCGTGACCGCACCGTTCAACTCGCGTCGCGTCTCGACCACCGATGTCCCGGCCTCGCTGGGCGACGCCAAGAACACCTCAATCAAGGGCTGCACGCCCGCGAAGCTGCCGGAGTGAATCTGACATGAAGATCGAAGCACGCATTTTTGAGGCCATCGCCGTCTTCTTCATCGTGGTCGGCACGGTGTACGCGGTTGCGACCACGTACTACCGGACCGGTCCGGAGTGGGCCGGCATCGCCTGCCTGTACTTCTCGGCGGTGCTCGCGCTGCTGGCGGGGTCGTACTTCCGGTTCGTGTCCCGACGCGTCGAGATCCGTCCCGAGGACTACGACGACGCCGAGATCGAGGACGGTGCCGGCGAGCTGGGCTTCTTCAGCCCGCACAGCTACTGGCCGATCATGATCGCCGCGGCCGCCGCTCTGTTCGCGATCGGCTTCGCCACCAGTAACTTCTGGTTCGCGATCGGTGCCGTGTTCGCAATCATCGCCGCGGTCTCCGGACTGGTGATGGAGTACTACGTGGGTCCGGAGAAGCACTGACCTGCTCTTACCGCTCACAGACCAGCCGCCCCCGGTATCCGGGTGCGGCTGGTCTGTTTTGGTGGTCTGAGGCTAAACCGGACGCTGGGTGGGGCCGTCGAGCACCGGCGGTGCTGCGATGTGGGGTCTAGCGACGCGGCGCGGTCCTGGGATGAGTGGGACAGCTGGCCGGATGGGCTGCACTCGTCGTACACGCCGGTCTCACTCAGCCTCTTTGCTCCCACCCTGCCTCGTCGAACCCGGCCGAATCGGGCCGATTCCTGGAGCGGCCGGCGACGGATACCCGATGGACGTTCAGCTGCGGACCACGGCGATCGAATAGCAAGGCGGGGCGAACACGCAGGCTGTGGACGGAATGTGTCCTGCCGAGTCCTCGGCGGAGGTGGGCGGTGGCTTCCGGCGGCCGGCCTCTGGATCTTCGAGTGTCGGCGGCGCTCGAACGTTGGGCAGGTACCCAACTACGCATCCGGGCCGCCGGATGCCCGGCAAGGAAAACGATCGAGCAGTTCGACTGGGACGCCCAACCCGCGGTCCGTAAGCAGACCGCAGCTCTCGCATCAGGGGGCCTCGCCGAAGCACGCAACGTGGTGCTGCCCGGACCGCCCGGCACCGGGACGACGCATCTGGCCACCGAGCTGGGGATCACCGCGGCCAACCACGGCCACCGACTCCCGTTCGCCACCGCGACCGAATGGATCACCCGGCTCACCGACGCCCACTGCGACGGACCGCTACCGCAAGAACACACCCGACTGCGCCGCTACGGGCTGATCATCGTCGACGAGGTCGGCGACCTGCCCTTCGAGCAGGACGCCGCGAACCTCTTGTTCCAACTCGTCTCATCGCGCTACGAGCACGCCTCACTGGTCCTCACCTCCAACCTGCCGTTCAGCGGCTGGGGCGGCATCTTCGGTGACCAGGCCGTCGCCGCCGTGAGGATAGACCGCGTCGTCCAGCACACCGACGTCTTCACTCCTCACGCAGCACCTTGGCTGCAGTGACATGCGCCGGGCTGGCGATCGTCATGCCGCGTGCCCACACCCGGTCGTGGGCGTCGACAAGACGCCCTTCGTGACGAACCTCGACCCGCCCCAAGTCGGCGGTGACGGCGACGAAACGACCGATCACCGCCGCGTCCACGGAGTAGACATTGCTGTCGACGCGCACGCAGTAGTCCCGTCCCAACCGGACCCGGTTGACCCAACCCACTGCCGGTGCCACGGACGGCAGCGTCAGCATCGCCGCCTTGTTGACATCGATCAGGTCGATCGGTTGGGACTTGATCGTCCCACCACCCGAGCGTTGGCGGTCGTCAGCCATTCGGTGAACCGGGCGTTGAAGTCAGTCGGCGAGGAGAAGTCACGCCCGGGCATGAACGAGGTTTCGAAGAACCCGTTGCGGCGCTCGACCACGCCATTGGACTCGGGGTCGTAAGGTTCGAGCCCGAGCAGGGTGGTGGCCAGCGTGCCGGGGAACGCACCCACACCTTCGGCATGGCCTCCCACGGCCGATACCGGACTCGTTGTCCTTATCAGCCGGCGCGGCACCGCGCCGAGCACCTGCAGCAGCACCCCCATGCCCAGCGGCAAATCGGCGGTATGGCAGGTCGGGATCATCCGCCCGACCACGACGCGCGAGTGTGCCGTGGTGATCACCATGAGCGGCGACAGCGACCGCGAGCTGTCCTTGAGCACGATCTTCTTCGCCGGGGAACACAGGTCGCACTGCGCTGCTCAGGAAGCGCACGGGCAGCGAAGCCCCCGTGGCCAGCGGCAGGCAGGTCTGTGGAATCTGTGAACACCATGGAGCCCACGGCAGTGTCGGGCGCCCCGAGGCACGGTCGTGCCGCCTGGCTGGCTCCCCAACGCGTCTCGCGTGGGAATGGGCGAGTCCTGTGGCCAGCGCGCGGTCCGCAGGCTCGGAGGAGCCTGCAGTGGGGGAGGGGAGTGCCGCCGCCGGGGCCGCGGACAGCCCCGCGGATAACCGGCCGGGCGAGAGATCGATGGTCACCGACCGCCGGTCACCCGGCGCAAAGTCTTGTCCGGCACAGAATCGAACAAGGAGAGAGAACGACGAAGGCCGCCCCACACAATGCGGGACGGCCTTCGTGGTCGTACTTCTGCGAACTACTCGCCGTCGAGCGGGTTGCCGCCCTTGGCCTGCAGCTCCAGGAGTGCCTTCTTCTCGGCGATGTGCTGGTCGTGGGCGACCTGCACATTGGTGGCCTGCTCCTCGGCGGAGTCGGCGAGCAGCGGCGAACCGGAGCCGGTCTGACCGGCGAAGCCGAGCTTGTTCATCCGCTTGGGCAGTGCCGCACCCTCGTAGGGGAGTGGGATCGGGTGCCCGTGCTCGTCCACCGGGCCCAGCGGCTGGTGGATCTCGACGTACTCGCCGACGGCCTCGCGGCGGATGATGCCGGACTCGATGCCGTGCTCGAGGACCGCGCGGTCGCTGCGCTGCAGCGAGATTGCCCAGCGGTAGGCGATGAAGTACACGATCGGCGGCAGAATGATCAGGCCGATACGACCTGCCCAGACCGTCGCGTTGAGCGAGATATCAAACTTCAGCGCGATGATGTCGTTGAAGCAGCTCACCGTCAGGATGATGTAGAACACCAGGGCCATGGCACCCACACCCGTGCGAACAGGAACGTCGCGAGGACGCTGCAGCAGGTTGTGCGGAGCCTTATCGCCGGTGAGCGCGGACTCGATCCACGGGTAGGCGAACAGCAGCGCGAAGATCAGGCCGATCACCGCGACGACCCAGAACACGGCTGGGATCGTGTAGTTGCCCAGGTAGAGCTCCCACGCCGGCATGAGGCGAGCAAAACCATCGGTCCACATCATGTAGATGTCCGGCTGCGAGCCGGCCGAGACCTGTGCGGCGTTGTACGGGCCGATGTTCCAGACCGCGTTGATCTGGAAGACACCCGACATCAGTGCCAGTGCACCGAAGGTGATGGCGAAGAACGCACCGCCCTTGGCTGCGAACACCGGAAGGATCCGGACACCGACGACGTTGTTCTCGGTGCGGCCGGGGCCGGGGAACTGGGTGTGCTTCTGGTACCAGACCAGCGCCAGGTGAGCGCCGATCAGCGCCAGGATGATGGCCGGGAAGATCAGCACGTGCAGGACGTACAGGCGCGGGATGATGATGTCACCCGGGAAGTCGCCGTTGAACAGGGCGAACTGGATCCAGGTGCCCACCAGCGGGATCGACAGGACGATACCGCTCATCGCGGCGCGGACGCCGGTGCCCGACAGCAGGTCGTCAGGCAGCGAGTAGCCGAAGAAGCCCTCGAACATCGCCAGCAGCAGCAGGAAGCAGCCGATGACCCAGTTGGCCTCGCGCGGCTTGCGGAACGCACCGGTGAAGAAGATGCGCGCCATATGCACGATGATCGACGCAGCGAATAGCAGTGCGGCCCAGTGGTGGATCTGGCGGACGAACAGACCGCCGCGAACCTCGAAGGACAGATCCAGGGTGGTTTCGTATGCCCGGCTCATGGTGACGCCGTTGAGGGGCAGGTACGCACCGTCGTAGGTCACATGTGCCATCGACGGATCGAAGAACATGGTGAGGTACACGCCCGACAGCAACAGGATGATGAAGCTGTAGAGGGCGAGCTCACCGAGGAGGAACGACCAGTGGGTCGGGAAGACCTTGTTGATCTGGCGGCGTACGCCAGCGGACAGGCGGTACCGCTCGTCCATCTCCTGCGCCTGCGTGGCGACGCGGTCGGCGATCGTCATGACTTACGCTCCCAGAATGCCGGTCCGACGGGTTCGATGAAATCGCCGCCGTTGATAGCGGTATTGGCGATCATGTACCCCTGATTGTTCACCGTGATCGGCAGCTGAGCCAGAGCACGCGCGGCGGGTCCGAAGACCGGCTTGGCGAACTCGAGCGCATCGAACTGCGACTGGTGGCACGGGCAGAGGATCCGGTTGGTCCGCTGCTCGTACAGAGAGGTCGGGCAACCCAGGTGGCTGCAGACCTTGGTGTAGGCGTAGTAGTCGCCGTAGTTGAAGCTCTCCTGGCCGCGGCGCTTGATCACCCGCTCCGAATCCGCAGCGCGGAGACGGATCAGCATGACCGGGTTGCGCACCGAACGCAGGCCCGAGAGAAGCTTGTGGCGGGACTCCTCGGTCTCGCCGTAGCCGTCGGAGACGCGCCACGGGAAGACGGTCTCCATTGCACCGGCGTCGAGGTCCTCCGGCCGGACCAGTGCGACCTGGTACGGGTTGCCGGTGTCCCGGCGCAGGAAGACGGTCTCGTTCGGGTCGGTCGCCGGATTGTGGATCTGCGACCAGCCGCTCTGCCAGAGGTCGTCCTTCTTGTCGGCCCACGGGTTCTTGATGAACCCGCCGATAGCGGCGACGCCGCCGGCGAGGGTCAGCGAGCCCAGACCGAATGCTGCCGAGCCGAGGATCATCTTGCGGCGGGGCAGGGTAGAAGTCTGGAGCGCGTCGTCCAGTTCGGCGGCCAGGGTCTTCTGGTCGGCCGGCTCGGACGGGCCGTCATGGCGCTGCTGGACCGAGATCTCGGCCGGAATGAACCGCTTGGTCAGCTGGATGACGCCGAAGCCGAAGCTCAGAATGGCGACGCCGAAGGAGACACCCAGGGCCGGCGTGTAGTACGTGTACGCCCAGTAGCCGTCCTGGTTGGGCATCGTGAATTCCCAGTTGTTCCAGATGAACAGTGCGAATCCGGCGATGGCCGCCAGGCCGGAGAGAACGAACCAGAAGGCCACGACGCGCTCGGAGCGCTTTTCGGCCTTGGTCCCTTCCACCGGGTACCGCGGCTCGCGGTAGATGATCTCGACGTCGTCCAGATTGGTGCCGAGCTGGACCAATTCGTCGCGGGACATCGCGTCGAGCTGGTCGCCGGTGGGGGCGTCTTTACTCGTGGCGCTCAATTTCGTGATCCAATCCACATCGCACCGGCAACGATCAGGGTTATCCCGACGACCCACATGACCACGCCTTCGGAGGCGGGACCGAAGCCGCCGAGGCTGAAGCCACCGATCGGGTTCGAGGTGTCGGCGTAACGGACGAAGCCGATGATGTCCTTCTTTTCTTCGACAGACAGCTGGCGGTTCGAGAACTTAGGCATGTTCTGCGGACCGGTCAGCATAGCGGTGTAGAGCTGCTGCTCGTTGACATCGGTCAACGCGGGAGCGAACTTACCGCTGGAGAGAGCGCCGCCACGACCGGTGAAGTTGTGGCAGGACGCGCAGTTGAGACGGAACAGCTCCGAGCCGCGGCCCAGGTCGTCGCCGCGCAGCGAGGCGTAGGCCAGCAGCGGAAGGCCGGTCTTTTCGTCGCGCTCGATCTCGCCGTTCTTGTCGGTCTCGTACATCACCCGGGGACCGCCGCCCATCGCCTGGATGTAGGCGCCGAGCTGGTCGATCTGTGCCTGGCTGAACTTCTCGGTCGCCCGCTCGACCTGTGCCTCGCCGCGGGCGGCGGGCATGCGGCCGGTGGAGACCTGGAAGTACACGGACGCGTCGCCGACACCCAGGAGGGTCGGACCGCGGTCGGGCACACCTTCGAGGTTGAGGCCGTGGCAGGTGACGCACGAGGTCTCGTAGAGCTGCTTGCCGGCGGCCACCAGCTCGGCGCTGTTGGCGTCGGCGGTGGCGACCTGAGGCTTCGGCGAGAGCAGGCCGGCCAACAGGCCGGTGGCTACGAGGCCGAACAGCAGGAAGGCGGTAGCGCCGGCACGGCGACGGAGCTTACGGCGCGACTTCGCGCGGCGGGCGTCCGACTTGGCCGGGCCAGCGCTTGTGACGCGCTCTGCGGAGGCGTCGTCGCCGTCGAGCGGCTGCGACGAACTCGGTGGAGATGATCTCATCGGTTTCTCTCTACTAAGCGTTGGGGACTGGTCAGCGGTGCCGCTGCTGCTACTGCAGGAAGTAGATGATGGCGAACAGGGCGATCCAGACGACGTCGACGAAGTGCCAGTAGTAGGACACCACGATCGCGGCGGTCGCCTGGGCGGGGGTGAACTTCGACAGCCGGGTTCGGATCAGCAGGAGAACGAAGGCCACGAGGCCGCCGATCACGTGCAGACCGTGGAAGCCGGTTGCCATGAAGAACGCCGAGCCGTAGGCCGAGGAGGACAGGGTGACGCCCTCGTTGACCATCATCACGTACTCGGTGATCTGTCCGGCGACGAAGAAGGTGCCCATGGCCAGGGTGAGGGTGTACCAGCGGCGCAGGCCGTACACGTCACCCCGCTCAGCGGCGAAGACGCCGATCTGACAGGTCACCGAACTGAGGATCAGCACGAGCGTCACCGGAATGGCCAGAGCCAGATTCAGGTGAGCAGGCGGCTGAGGCCACTCGTCGGAGTTGGCCCGTGCGACGAAGTACATCGCAAACAGGCCAGCAAAGAACATCAATTCGCTCGACAACCACACGATGGTGCCGACGCTGACCATGTTCGGACGGTTCAGCGAGTGCACACGCGAGGTGATGGCGGTTCCTGGGGTACCCACGGCGCTAGTCACAAGAGAAGTATGACGGTTCGTAGTACGACGTGGCCACTCGGGTCCGAAATTGATTGGAAATAGTTGCTTCACTGCAGGTCTGAGCGTTTGCTGAGAAGGCTGTTCGGCGTGTCTTGGCCCACCGAAGGCGATCCTGTGTCGCTCGGCCCGGCCGCTTTGGCTCCATTCGGGCTCGGTAGACAGTTGCGGAACACTGGAGGGCGGGTAGGGAAGGTCGGAAAGCATGGTGTGTAAGGAGTGAATGGTGAGGCGAGTGTGGCGCAAGCGGCGCGGCCCTGTTCGTGATGCCGCGGCCGAATTGGAGTGCAGTCGGCTGCTGGTGGACTGTGCCGACGAGACGGCGGCGGTGTCGGCGGTCCTGGGTGGAGCCACTCTGCCGGCGCAGGGGCAGTTTCTGCTCCGGCACCTGATCTTCCTGCCTCCGCATAGCGTGGGACAGGTACGCGCGCGACTGGGCAGTGACGGCTATGTGGATGCGCCGCCGCTGCCGGAGGAATCGTCGGCCCCGGCCGGGCTGGTCGGACTCGCCGTGGCCCGGAGCATGCGGATCGACGCGCAGAGTGTGGCCCAAGAGCTCGCGGTGGTCAGTTCGATGACGACGCGGGCAGGCGGGCGCTTCGGCACGTGGGCTGTGCTCGCTACGCTTGCGGAGTGACTTCGCCGCAGAACACTCCGACGTCCTCCTCCTTCACCTGGCCCCAGATCATCGGGAAGGTGACCGACGGCTTCGACCTGTCCGTAGAGGAAGCCGCCTGGGCGATGAGCGAGATCATGTCCGATGCGGCCACCGGCGCCCAGATCGCGGCCTTCGGGGTCGGAGTCAAGATGAAAGGCGCCGCCCCGGCCGAGCTGCGCGGGCTGGCCGAGACGATGCTCACGCTGGCCAATCGGGTGGAGACCGACGTGACGGCGATCGATATCGTCGGCACCGGTGGAGACCGCTCGCACACGGTGAACATCTCGACGATGACGTCGATCGTGGTGGCAGCGGCCGGTGTGCCGGTGATCAAACACGGCAACCGCGCGGCGTCGTCCAAGAGCGGGGGTGCCGACGTCCTCGAAGCGCTCGGGGTGGCCATCGACCTGGGCCCCGAGGCGGTGGCCCGGTGTCTGGACGAGATCGGCATCGGGTTCTGCTTCGCGCCGGTGTTTCATCCGGCCTTCCGGTTCGCCGGCCCGGCACGGCGCGATATCGGTGTGCCGACGGTGTTCAACGTCCTGGGCCCGCTGACCAATCCGGCGTTGCCCTCGGCGGGGCTGATCGGTTGTGCCTTCGACGATCTGGCGGCGACGCTGGCGCAGACCTTCGCCGAACGCGGCAACCGCGTGCTGGTGGTCCGCGGCGACGACGGTCTGGACGAGCTGACCACCACGACGACCTCGACGGTGTGGCAGGTCTTCGACGGCCGAGTGACCTCGTTGACCGTGGATCCGCGCGATCTGGGGCTGGAGCTGGTGGAGCTGTCTGCGCTGCAGGGCGGCGACGCCGCGGTCAATGCGCAGATCGCTCGTGATCTGTTCGCCGGTGTCGGTGGTCCGGTCCGCGATGCGGTGGCTCTCAATGCCGCAGCGGCGCTGGTGGCCTTCAAACAGGACCGCGCCTACACACAGCCGGAGTTCGTCGAGGCGCTGGGCGCAGCACTGAAACGGGTCGCCCAGACGCTGGATTCGGGTGCCGCGGCCGCCAAGCTGGCGGACTGGGCGGCCTTGAGTACGCAGCTGGCGCGCTGAATCACTGCGAGCGGGGAGTAACGGGGCAGCGGAGGTATCAGTCTTCGCCGATGGAGAAGCCGCCCTCGACCTCGGAGCTGGAGTAGCTGCGGAAGGCGATGTGGGTGGCGCTGCTCTTGACCCCGGGGATCCGGTTGATCTGGCCGGTCACCACCGTGGCGATCTGGTCGTGATCACGCACTCGGACCTTGGCGATGAGGTCGACGTCGCCGGCGCAGGAGTACACCTCGGTGACACCGGGGATATCGGCGACGGCCTGGGCGGTCTCCGGGATCTGGTGGATATCGGCTCCGATGAGGACGATGGCGGTGATCATGCTCCGAGCCTAACGTCCGTGGCGGCCGCGGTCTCCCGGGCCGCGCGGGCGGTCTCGGCGAAATCCAGCCGCCACAGCGCGGTGCCGGTCGGCGTCGACAATTCGCCACTGCACGCGACCAGCCGGGTACCGGGCTCATCGATCCAACGGGCGATGAGCCCCAGCTCCTCGGCAGGCGCCCCGGCCAGTGGACCGGAGGCCGGTGACGGCGCCGGGATCGACTGCGCGCCGGCGATGACGACGTCGACCACCGCCATCGGGGCCGCGCCGCGCACTGCCACACCGGCCCCGGCCAGCCGGCCGTGCCGGATGACGGCCAATTCCCAGCCGCCGTCGACGCCGGGCCGGGCCAGCACCAGCTCCTCGAGGGCGGCGATCGCAGCCAGGCGCTGACAATTCGCCAGCGCTTCGATGGTGGCGGCCAGCCGGTCGCGGGCGCGCGCGGCGGACTCGAACCGGCGCGCCTGCACCAGTGCGGTCAGCCGCGTCGTCAGTGCGTCGAGCAGCCGGGCCGATCGTCCCAGGATCAGGTCGTGGACGGCCTGTACCCGGGGGAGATAGTCCGGCAGGGTCTGCGGCCGGTCGCTGGCGGCGCGGCAGACCCCGGGAACGGCGGCGACCAGCGGGTCGGGCAGTGCGGCGGCGGTCGACTCTCCCGGACAGTAGTGATGATCCGCCCCGGCCGGCAGCCCCGTGCAGGTGCGCAACCCGGCCGCACCGGACAGGACGTCGGCGATATCGGCGGCCACGGCGCGATTGCGCACCGGGCCCACGCTGACCGGCCCCGGTGTGCGGCTGACCTTCAGGCGGGGGAAGCGCTCGGTGGTCAGCACGATCCACCAGCCGGCTTGCGCATTGCGTGATCGCCGGTTGTATCCGGGTTTGTGGACGGCCAGCAGCGTCAGCTCGCGCACACCCGCCTCCAGGGCATGGGCGCATTCGATGTGTTCGACCCGTGCGGCCAGGGCCACCATCTCGGCCATCCGGGTCCGGGTGTCCGAGCCGTTGAAGTAGCCGCTGACACGGCGGTGCAGATCGACGGCGGTGCCGATATAGAGGACCTCGTCGCCGGGGCCGCGGAACAGGTAGACGCCCGGACGGTGCGGCAGCCCGTCGGCCAGCGAGCGTTTCGCCCGCTGCGCGGCGCTCGCGCGAGGAAGGTACTGGGTCAGCTCGCGGTAGGTGTGCACCCCCTGGTTGCCCACACGCTCGAGCAGACGGTGGAAGACGTCGACGGTCGCGCGGGCGTCGTCGAGGGCGCGGTGGGTCGGTTTGACGGCGACGTCGAACAACTCGGCCAGGGCGCTGAGCTTGACCGTCGGCGCCTCCTGCTGGCTCAGGATCCGGCGGGCCATCACCACGGTGCACAGGTGTGCGGGAAACGGCCAGGCCAGCTGCTGCCGCTCGGCGGCGCGCCGCAGGAAGCCGAGATCGAACCGGGCGTTGTGGGCCACCAGGATCGCGCCGCGCGCGAACTCGAAGAACGCCGGCAGTACTTCTTCGATCCGCGGGGCGTCGTGCACCATCGCCGTGGTGATCCCGGTCAGGGAGACGATCTGCGGGGGAATGGGCCGGCCCGGATCGACGAGGGTGGCGAACTCGCCCAGGACCTGGCCGCCGCGGATCTTGACCGCACCGATCTCGGTGATCGCGTCCTGCTGAGCACTGCCACCGGTGGTCTCCAGGTCGACGACGACCAACGTGGTGTCGAAGAGTGCGTCGGTGGCGAAGGCCTCGTCGTCGGGCAGGTCGGCGAAGCTCAGCTGCTGCGCGTCCAAATCGGTGCGGGTGGCCATGGACCGGACGCTATCGCGACCCCCCGACAGAACCGGGCAGCCCGGCGCCGCCGGCCCGGCGCCCCGCATTTATGTCGGAGGTCCTCCCTAACCTCGATCCGAGGTCGAGGCTTGTGCTCCGGCCTCGGCGTGTCGGAACGCCGTGGAAACAGCCTGAAACACAACCCGATCCAACACTGAGAGGTAGATCACAATGAAAATTGGCTGCGCCACCTGCCCGGCCCGCAACCGGGCCTGCGACGGATGCGTGATGCAGGTGCTGTTCTCGCCCTCGACCAGGGACTTCGGTCCCGATGGCGCCGAGTGCGGGTCCGACCCGGAGATGTTCGAGGCGCTCGATGTGTTCACCGCCACAGCACTGATTTCCCCCGCCGCGGCACGGGCCGCCAAAGCCGGGATCGATGCAGGTCAGTCGGATATCTCCGGGATCTCGGGGAGGCGACTGAAAGCCGTGTGAAAACCGGAAATGCCGCTCCGGGTCGTCGGTTCGGTGGACATCGGCCCCACGGGTTTCGTAATCTTTCTGAGACCTTCCGAGATGAGGTCCCCAAACCTGGGGGTTTCGGGGAGGTCACCGCCTAATCGCTCCACTGTCGCAGCGGAGTGAATCGGGGACCCACTTACTTCCCTGCGCCGCGGCCGACGAGGCCGTGTCACGGGGATCGGGGTGAATCGCGGGAGACCGCGTAGGGCCATCTCTTCCGGCCCGAACCCGACAGCTAACCCGGTCGGCGGTCAGGGAGAACTACAAGGAGAACTGTTTCCGTGGCGAAACACCGTATCGAACAGTCCACCGGCGCCGCTAAGGCCGCCAAGACCGCCGTCGTCGCCGGCTCGATCGCCGTGGGCTCGCTTGCGCTGGCCGCCGGCCCGGCCGACGCCGCGCCGATCTCGGTCCCGGGTGTGGGCAACTTTGACCTGCCCGGCGTGAACGAGAACCAGATTCCGCCGCAGTTCAAGCAGGGCAATAACGACGGCGGTCTGCTCAAGACGCAGGCGAGCCGCGGTGAGCGTGCCCTGCGCGCTGCCGAGTCCAAGATCGGCTCGCCGTACTCCTACGGTGCCGCCGGCCCCAACGCCTTCGACTGCTCCGGTCTGACGAGCTGGGCCTACAAGCAGGCCGGCAAGACCATCCCGCGCGACAGCTACGGCCAGCTCGGCGGTGGCCAGCGGGTCAACTCGCTCGCCGAGGCCAAGCGCGGCGACATCCTGATCTTCAACGGTGGCGGGCACGCCGGCATCTATGCCGGTAACGGCATGTTCGTCCACTCCTCGACCTACGGTGTGCCGGTCAAGCGCGATAAGGTCAAGGCCTGGTCGCTGACCGGAATCCGCCGCTACTGAGCGGATTGATCAACTTCTCGTCAGGCGAGTCGCGCGATGATCGCGCGACTCGCCTGACGGTTCGGTAGGAACTGGTTTCTTCACGATGCGAACCTCAGACTCTCTTCGGTTGCGGATGCGGCGGATCGTCTCGATCTCGGCCGCCCTGACGGTGGCTGCCACGGTGGCAGTCGCCCAGCCGCCGGTGGCCCAGGGCGAACCGCGCAACGCCCAGCAGGTGCTGGCGCGCTATAAGCAGTTATCGATCCAGGCCGAGAAGTCGGCCGAGGCGATGAACCAGGCGCAGGTCGAATACGATACGCAGCGCAAGACCGTCGCCCAACAGAAGAAACTGGCCGGCGCCGCTCAGGCGCGGCTGGCCAAAGCCGATAAGCAGATGGCTGCGTCACAGACCAAGGTCGACGCGCTGGCCCGGGCGAGCGCTCGCGGAGCCAAGGTGAACCGGCTCTACGCGATGTTGGTCAGCGACTCTCCGCAGAATCTGCTGGACAACATGACCGATCTGGAGATGGTGTCGCGTCAGGCCGCCGCCGATCTGCGCACCATCCGCACCAGTGCCACCGAGGCCACCAAAGCCAAGAACGCGGCCGAGAAGAGCGCGGCCACGGCCGCCAGCGCGGTCAAAGATGCCGAACGCAAGCGCGCTGAGCTGCAGAACAAGCAGTCCAAGCTGCAGTTGGAAGCGGTCTCCATCCGCGCCATCTACAAGTCGATGACCGGCCAGGAACTGGCGGCGCTGCGCGGCCCGAAGTACAACTTCGACCCTAAATCCGTCCCCAAGGGCACCGCACCGGCGCTCGTGGCGGTGCAGGCCGCGCTGACCCGCATCGGCGACCCCTATGTCTGGGGGGCGACCGGACCGGACCAGTTCGACTGCTCGGGTCTGATGGTGTGGGCCTACAAGCAGGCCGGCAAGACTCTGCCGCGCACCAGCCAGGCGCAGCTGGGCGGGGGCACCCCGGTGGCCCGCGATGACCTCAAGCCCGGCGATCTGATCATCTACTACCCGGACGCCCACCACGTCGGCATGTACGTCGGCGACGGCTACGTGGTGCACGCCTCCACCTTCGGGGTCCCCGTTGCCGTGGTTCCGATCGATAAGGGCGGTCCCTTCAACTCGGCACGACGGTACTGAGTTGCGCCGCGCGGTCGGCACGGGTCTGGCCGTCGTCCTGCTCGCCGGCGGGGCGGCAGCATGCGGAAGTGACGATCCCGCACCGACGGCCCCGACGGCCTCGACCATCTTCTCCACGCCGCCCAGCGTGTACGAGGAACAACGTGCCGAGGGCGTCAGTGCCTTACTCGACGCCCTACCCGACGCTTTGACCAGTGCCGATAAGGGCGCACTCGATGCGCTCATCGACCCCCTGGCGACCGCGGATTTCCGGCGCACCTGGCAGCTGGCGCGGGCTAATCTGGGGCCGACCCCACCGGCGGCGCGCCGGTCGGACAGCGTCGTGCCGTCCTCGCCCGAAGCCGGCGCACCGTCGGCGGCCACCGGTGCGCAGAACCCGCCTTCACGACCGTCCTCGGCACCGGCCGGTTCGCCCTCGCGCGGGCGCAATCTGGTTCTCAAAGACCTCAGCTACCGGCTGGCGATGAATTCGGGGCCGGACCGCCTGATCGGCGGCGCCCTGGGGGTGCAGTTGACCGAAGCCGGCAGCTCCGACAGTTGGGTCTCGGAGGTGACGCTGAGCTACGCGCTCGGCGGTGCCGCCCGGCCCGGGGTCGACGAGGCCGTCATCGAGGTACCGATGATGCTGGCGTTCAGCCGGTACGACGACGAGTGGAAGCTGCTGGGCGACGGTTCGGTCGCTCCCGATCCGGCCGTCACCCCGGGGGAGACCACCGCCCCCGGCGAACCGGTGCCGTGGACGTTCAGCGGTCTGCGTGCCCGTGATGTGCGCACCGCCGGCGGCGCGTCGGCGGTGTTGTCGTATCCGGGCACCGAGCGCACCGTCGGTGCGGTCGGGACAGAGCTGGCGTCGGCGGTCTCGGCGGTGAGCCGGTTCTGGGGCCAGGACTGGTCGCAGCAGGCCGTGGTGGTGGCCACCGCGACCGATGAGCAGTTCGCTGCGCTGACCCGCACCCGGCACGGAAGCACCTCCGCGGCGGCTGCGGCGAGCGTCTTCTCCCGGATCGACTCCGGCAGCAAGACCGTGGTGGGGCAGCGGATCGTGCTGGCGCCGGCGGCCCGGCAGCTCTCGCAGGCCGGTATCGCGGTGATCCTGCGCCACGAGCTGTTCCATGTGGCGGCGCGCCTGGCCACCGCCGAAGAAGCGCCGATGTGGCTGACCGAGGGCGTCGCTGAATACGTGGGACGGCGCGGGACCACCGCCGTACCGGGCAGCGGTGCGCGCAGCACCGAACGCAGCAGCGCCGCCCCCGGCGCCTCGCGCAGCCCGGGTAGACCCGTCGAAGAGCAGCCGGCGGAGACCGGGGACGAGCTGACCGATGTGGCCCCCGAACTGGCGGTGCAGGTCGCGGCCGGGCGCCTGCCCACCGATCTGCCCGCCGACAACGATTTCGCCGTCGACACCGCACAGGCGCGGTTGGCGTACCAGACAGCCTGGTCGTTCGCCGCGTTCGTCGCCGATACCTACGGGCCGGACCGGCTCAAGCAGATGTACCTGGCGGTGGCCCAGGGCGGTGACGAGCCGGCGACGGCGAAGGCCCTGCAGCAGACACTGGGGGCCTCCAAGAAGCAGCTGATCACCGAGTGGCAGCGCTGGCTCAGGCAGGAGGTGCGCTGATGCATCGGACGCTGTTGCTGACGAATGATTTCCCGCCGCGCCCGGGCGGGATCCAGTCGTACCTGGAGAATCTGCTGGCCCATCTGCCCGCCGAGGACGTGATCGTCTACGCCCCGCGCTGGAAGGGGTGCGAGGACTACGACGCGGCCGCGCCGTACCGGATCGTGCGGCATCCGAGCACCCTGATGCTGCCTGACGTGGCCGTCGCCCGCCGTGCGGCGAAGCTGGTGCGCGAGAACGAGATCCACACCGTCTGGTTCGGCGCCGCCGCGCCGCTGGCGGTTCTGGGTCCGGTGCTGCGTCAGGCCGGAGCCCAGCGCATCGTCGCCAGCACCCACGGCCACGAGGTCGGCTGGTCGATGCTGCCGGGTTCGCGTCAAGTGCTGCGCATCATCGGCGAGACCGCCGATGTGATCACCTACGTCAGCCGGTACACGCGGCGGCGATTCTCCTCGGCGTTCGGCCGGTGGGCTGCGCTGGAGTACCTGCCGTGCGGGGTCGACGTCGACCGGTTCGCCCCGGATCCGGTTGCCCGCCAAGAACTTCGGGACCGGCACGGGCTCGGGGAGCGGCCGGTGGTGCTGTGTCTTTCCCGCCTGGTTCCGCGCAAGGGCCAGGATGTGCTGATCAAGGCGCTACCGCAGCTGCTGGCCGCCGATCCGCAGGTGCATCTGATGATCGTGGGCGGGGGCCCCTATGCCGATCGGCTCAAGGCGCTGACCGCCGCGACCGGGGTGGCCGAGCACGTGACGTTCACCGGCTCGGTGCCGGCTGACGAGCTGCCCGGCTACCACGCGATGGCTGACGTCTTCGCCATGCCCACCCGCACGCGCGGCGGGGGACTGGATGTGGAGGGCCTGGGCATCGTCTTTCTGGAGGCCTCGGCCTCGGGGGTACCGGTGGTGGCCGGCGACTCCGGCGGCGCGCCGGAGACGGTGCAGGACGGGAAGACCGGCCTGGTGGTCGACGGCCGCGATGTGGAGGCGGTGGCCTCGGCGGTGATCGAGCTGCTCGGCGACCCCGAACGCGCCCGGCGGATGGGGGCGGCTGGCCGGGAATGGACCGTCGGCAACTGGCAGTGGAAGCACCAGGCCGCCCGACTGGCGCAGCTGCTCTGAGCGTCCCCGGATTGGGGACAGCCTGCCAGAGACAGCCGCACCGGCCGGGCGGCCTGATTTCGGCTCACCCGCGGCGGCGACTCACCTGCGGTAGATCTTCTCGATCTGCTGCGAATACTTCTCGGCGACGACCTTGCGCTTGACCTTCAGGGTCGGGGTCAGCTCGCCGGTCTCTTCGGTGAAGTCGTCCCAGAGGATGCGGAACTTCTTGATCGCCTCGGCATGGGAGACGGTCGCATTGGCTTCGTCGATGGCCGCCTGCAGTTCGGCGTGCAGATCGGCGTCCTTGACCAGCTGCCGGATATGGGTCTGCGGATCCTTGCCGTTGCGCTCGAGCCAGCCGGGGATCTGTTCGGCATCGAGAGTGATCAGGGTACCGATGAACGGCTCCTTGTCGCCGACCACCATCGCCTGGGAGATCATCGGATGCGCGCGCATGATGTCCTCCAGCGGTGCGGGGGACACGTTCTTGCCGCCTGCGGTGACGATGATCTCCTTTTTGCGGCCGGTGATCCGCAGGAAACCGTCCTCGTCGAGCGAGCCCAGGTCACCGGTGTGGAACCAGCCGTCGGTGATGGCTTCGGCGGTGGCCTCGTCGTTGCGCCAGTAACCGCCGAAGACCACGGCGCCGTTGAGCATGACCTCGCCGTCGGGGGCGATCCGGACCGCGTTGCCGGGGATCGGCCGGCCGACGGTGCCCATCCGGACCTCGGCCGGGGTGTTGACCGTGATCGCCGCGGTGGTCTCGGTGAGGCCGTAGCCCTCGTAGACCGGGATGCCCACGCCGCGGAAGAAGTGGCCGAGCCGGGCGCCCAGCGGAGCGCCGCCGGAGATCGCCAGTTCGCACTGCCCGCCCAGGGCGGCGGTGAGCTTGGAGTAGACGAGGCGGTCGTACAGCTTGTGCCGCAGCTGCAGGACCTTGCCGACCGAGCCGTCGTCGAGAGCCTTGGAGTACTGGATCGCGGTGGTCGCGGCCCGGTCGAAGATCTTGCCCTTGACCGGTGAATCGTCGTACGCCTTCTGCCGGGCCGAGTTGTACACCTTCTCGAACACGCGCGGCACCGACAAGATCAGCGACGGACGGAAGACCTCGAAGGTGGGCAGCAGGTTCGCGATATCAGCGGTATACCCGACGGCCACACCGGCTTCGATGGCGATCAGGTTGACCCCGCGTGCCAGCACGTGCGCCATCGGCAGGAACAGCAGCAGTCGCTTGCCCGGGCCCAGCAGATCGGCGAGCGACGAGTCCAGGACGCCGCCGACCTCGCCGAGGAGGTTCGAGTGGTAGAGCATGACGCCCTTGGGGCGCCCGGTGGTCCCCGAGGTGTAGATCAGCGTGGCCGGGGAATCGGCGCGCAGGGAACGACGCCGGGCTTCCAGTTCGGCGTCGGTGACCTCGGTACCGGCCTGGGTGAGCTGTTCGATCAGGCCCGGTCCGTCGGTCTGGTCGATGGTGAAGACCGTGGTGGCGGCGGTGACGTGGGAGACCTCGTCGAGCAGCTTCCGCTTGCCCTCGTTCTCCACGATGATGGCCACCGCTGCGGAGTCCTCCATGATCCAGTCGATCTGCGGACCGGAGGAGGAGTCGTAGATCGGGACCGGGGTGGCACCGGTGCTCCAGATCGCGAAGTCGAGCAGAGTCCACTCCAGGCGGGTCGCCGACATCAGCGCCACCCGGTCGCCGACGTTGATGCCCGAGGCGATCAGGCCCTTGGCCAGATCGCGGACCCGCTGCGCGGCGTCGGCGGAACTGATCGGCGCCCACTCGCCGTCCCCGGTGTCGTACAGGAACATCGGCCGGTCGGGCTGGGCGGCTGCGGCGTCGAAGAGGACGTCGGTCGCATTGCGCTCCGGGGGAGTGGTGAACTTGGCGGGTACGCGGCATTCGGCCATGCGAGTAATCCCCTTCGTGAAGTGTTCGGCCAGTGTCTGACTTCACTGTATCGTGCGTTGCCGGAATTCCCGATCCGGATGGGCGCCTTTCGGTGCCCGGGTGCGATGTGTGATGCTTATGGGCGTGACGACCATCCAGGTGGCTGACGAGACTTTCGTCGCCGCGGCTCCGTCCCTGGCGGGGGCCGTGGTGCATGATCGTGCGCGCTGGCGCCGCTGGTTCGGTGACCTGCGGCTGCAGGTCGTCGAAGACCGCGGGGATGCCGGGGTGCGGTGGCAGGTGGCCGGGCCCTTGGAAGGGACCATGGAGATCTGGTGTGAGCCGGTGCTCGACGGCTTCGTCCTGCACTACTATCTGCACGCCGAACCCACCCGGCCGCTGCCGGGCCAGCCGGCGGCCGCATGGGCGGCCATCGCCGAGGCCAACAAGGCGCGACGGGTGGCCGGCAAGGAGATGTCGTTCGAAGTGAAGGCATTGCTGGAGGGCGATCGCGAGATCGGGGGGCCGGCCGTCATGGCGGCGGAGGCGGTGACCGGTGGCTGACCACACCGAGCGCTCCATCGTGATCGCCGCGGACGTGGCCGACGTCCTCGGAGTGATCGCCGATTTCGATGCCTATCCCCTGTGGGTCAACGCCGCTCGCGAGGTGACCGTCCTCGAACGGGATGCGCAGGGCCGGGGTCAGCGCGTGCGATTCGCACTCGATGCCGGGATCCTCACCGACACCTATGTCCTGACCTACCAGTGGGCCCCGGACGGGACCGGTGTGTCCTGGCGGCTGGAGTCCAGTGATCTGCAGCGCGACCAGCAGGGCTCGTACCGCCTGGAACAGCAGGTTCCCGGTTCGACCAAGGTGACCTACACCCTGATGGTCGACCTGAAGATCCCGATGATCAGCCAGCTCAAGCGGCGCGCAGAGAAGGCGATCACCGAGGCGGCGCTCTCGGATCTGAAGAAGAGGGTCGAAGACTGATCGATCTGGCGCCCATCCACCTGGTCTACGGTCCCGGCGGCTCGGGCATCTCTGTGCTGGCCGCCGCCGGAGCCGTCAACGCGGCCGAGGCGGCCCGGCGATCGCCCCGAAGCGGCCCGGTCGCACTGGGGGGAACCGGCGGAACGCTGCTGGTCACGCTCGACCCCCGCTCGCCGACACCGCAGCGGCTCGGGGTGTTCCGGGTTCCGGGCGAGCCGGTGCCGATCACCGCCGAGCTGGACCTGCTGCACCTGGACCCGCTGGCCGTCGCCGAAGGCGCGTGGACCGACTTCACCGCTGCGCTGAACGCCGCCGGGGCCGCGCGCCACCTGCTGCCGGTGGTCGGTGCGATCGCCGCCATCGATGCCGGGGAACTCACCGGACTGCCCGGCATCGCCGAATTCCTCCTGCTCCGGGAGATCCGGGAGGCGGCGACGTCGGGGCGCTGGCAGCGCGTCATCGTCGATCTGTCCGGCACCGATCATTTCACTCTGCTGCGCGCGCCGACCGTGCTGGCCGCGGCGACCGACCGGCTCTGGCCCCGCCCGTTGCGGATGGCCGAGTCCGCGGAGAAGCCGGCTCTGGCACCGCTGGCGGCCGCGATAGATGCGATCCACCGCGACTGCATGGATCTGGCCGAACTGCTGACCGACCCCTCGATCACCGCAGCGCATCTGGTCGTGTCCGGCGGGGAACGCGGAACCCAGACGGCACCGGACCAGCTGGCGATCACTGAAGTGATGGGGTTGCCGTTGCGTTCGACGCTGGTCAACGCCGGTCCGGGAGGACTGCCGACCGAGGCGGTGAGCGAGGCCGTCCGCGCGACCCTGGGCCGGGATGCCGGTTCATCGATCTCGATCCGCGACGTTCCCCGGCAGGAGACCGAACCGGCCCGGCTCTCGCAGTTGCGGCGCCTGGGGATCACCTGGCCCGCCCCCAACGGACGCCCACGAGGCTCGGCGGCAGCACGGGTGGACGACGTGGGCGGCGACGGACTGGAAGCCGAGTACGAGTTGCGCTGGCAACAGAGCCTGGTCGATCCGCAGGAGCTGGCCTTGGGCCGATCCGGGGACGACCTGCTGGTGACCGTCAGCGGCTTCCGGCAGCCGGTGCGGCTGCCGTCGGTGCTGCGGCGCTGCCGGGTCAGCGGTGCGGACTGGGACGGACGGCAGCTGGTGGTGCGGTTCGCGCCGGATCCGGCGGTCTGGCCGCAACGGCCGACGGCCCGGGCCGGTACTGTGGAGACTCCGCCGGAGCCCGACCGCTCGCGGCCGAGCCCGGATTCCGAGGAGAACGACCACCGATGAGCGATTCGCAGGACAACGCCGCCGCTGGCGATGCCATGGGTGCGCTGTTGCTGGGTTTCGCCGGTCAACTCGATCAACTCGCCGCCCTGATCGGCGGCACGGGCGCCGCCGAGGACCTGTTCGGGGCGGGTTCGAGCCTGAACGGACTGGTCGGGGAGCTGGGGACTCTTGCCGGTGAGCTCGGCTCGCTGCTGTCCCGGCTGCTGGACGTGCTGATCGCGATCCTGGAGGCGGTCTCGGACATGCTGGGTTCGGGCGGCGGAAAGACCGCAGCGGCCCCGGCCACGGCGTTCCAGTCGATTCCCGTGCGGATCGGTCCCGTCGCAGCGCATTCGTGACAGGCTGGACCGGGTGGGCATCCCTTCGAACGATCTGACGATCGGCATCGATATCGGCGGCACCAGTGTGCGAGCCGCGGTGGTCGACGCGCACGGAAGCATGCTCGACACCCTGCGCGCCGCGACCCCGCCGACGGTGGTGGCACTGGAACACTGCCTGGATCGGCTGGTCGGGGAACTGCGCGATCGCTGGTCGGTGCGCGCGGTCGGCCTGGCGATCGCCGGATTCCTGTCCTCAGACCGCCAAGTGGTGCGGTTCGCTCCGCATCTCGCCTGGCGGGAGGCAGCGGTGCCGGCGCAGATGGCGCAGCGCCTGGGACTGCCGGTCTTCGCCGAACACGATGCGAACTCGGCTGCGGTGGCCGAACTGCATTTCGGCGCCGCGGCCCGGGGAAACAACAGCCTGGTGATGGCGCTGGGCACCGGAATCGGCGCCGGCATGCTGATGAACGGGCACATCTACCGGGGTAGCTTCGGGGTCGCCCCCGAACTCGGTCACCTGGTCGTGGTCCCTGACGGGCGTCCCTGTTCGTGTGGCAAGCGCGGCTGTCTGGAACGCTATTGCAGCGGCACAGCACTGGTGGACACGGTGGTTGAGCTCCTGGCCGGCAGCGACGGTGGGCGCTCGATGCTGGCCGCCGAATCCGCCGCCGATCCGGGGTCGCTGACCGGCCGCCGGGTGGCCGCCGCGGCCGCCGAGGGCGATCCGATCGCGGTGGCGGCCTTCGCCGATCTGGCGCGCTGGCTCGGCCAAGGCATGGCGGTAATCGCCGACGTCTTCGATCCGGATCTGATCGTGATCGCCGGCGGGCTGGGCATGGCGTCGGGGCTGTATCTGGACGAGGCCCGCGAGCACTACGCGAGGATGGTCACCGGTGCCGGACACCGGGAACTGGCGCGCATCCGGCCGACTCAACTGGGGGAGAACGCAGGTCTGATCGGTGCGGCGCAGGTCGCTCGGATGGACCTGGCGGCCGCCGAGTCACCGGCTGCAGACGGTGGAGGGGCCCGTGGGTAAAGTGTGCTGTCACACCGCCGTGCGCCAAGCCGAGAACGCGCGGCCGCCGCGCAGGAGGTAGGTTTGACGAACTTCTGGTATTACCTCTTCAAATACGTGCTCATGGGACCGGCGCTGCGGCTGATGGGCCGCCCCCGGATCGAAGGGCTGGAGAATTTGCCGGAGGACGGCCCGGTCTTGCTGGCCAGTAATCATCTGGCCGTCGTCGACAGCTTCTATCTGCCGCTGATGGTGCCGCGCCGGATCTTCTTCCTGGCCAAGAGCGAGTACTTCACCGGCACCGGGGTCAAGGGCCGCTTCCAGCGATGGTTCTTCTCGGCCTCCGGCCAGATTCCGATCGACCGGTCCGGCGCCAACGCGGCGGCCGGTGCACTGACGGCCGGCAAGCGGGTCCTGGAGTCAGGCGGCCTGCTGTGCCTGTATCCGGAAGGCACCCGCTCACCCGACGGCCGGCTTTACAAGGGGAAGACGGGACTGGCCCGACTCGCCCTGGAGACCGGGGTGCCGGTGATTCCAGTGGCGATGATCGGCACCGACCGCATCAATCCGCCCGGCACCGTGCTGCCGCGGCCGACTCGCATCACGGTGAAGATCGGTGAACCGCTGGACTTCTCCCGCTATGAGGGGATGTCGGGCAATCGCTTCATCGAACGCGCCGTGACCGACGAGATCATGTACGCACTGATGGCCATGACCGGGCAGCAGTACGTCGACGTCTATGCCGCCTCGCTCAAAGAGAAGCCCGCCGAAACGGCTTGAGCCACAACGCGGTCAGGAACGCCAACGCCCACAGCAGGTAGGCGTTGCCGACGATCTGCTGCCACCAGGACCAGGTCGCCACGTCGGCGGGCATCAACTGGAACGGGCCGATCAGGAAGATCGGAACGGCCACTAGCGCCAGGCCGCCGTACAGGCGGGCCCCCCACACCGAGGAACTGTGTCCGGCGATCACAGCACAGGCGAGCACCGCCGGCAGTGACCAGACCCAGTGGTGCGACCAGGTGGTCGGGGCCACCAGAAGCCCCCAGAAGGCCACGACGCAGGCACCGAGCAAGGCATTCACATCGTCGAGCGGCGTGGGATCGGCGCGCATCGCCTGTGCCGGACGAGTGCGGTACAGGGCGATCCCGGCCAGCACGGTGACCGCCACCACCGACATTGCCCAGGCGGCCGGGGCCACCGGATTGTCCGGGCCCAGAA
Organism: Gordonia hirsuta DSM 44140 = NBRC 16056; assembly: GCF_000333015.1. Taxonomy (GTDB): domain Bacteria; phylum Actinomycetota; class Actinomycetes; order Mycobacteriales; family Mycobacteriaceae; genus Gordonia; species Gordonia hirsuta. The sequence continues at coordinate 28,219 of NZ_BANT01000001.1, forward strand.
AACGCAGCCAAGCCCCGTTGAGGTTCTGGTTGATCGGTCCTTCGGGCACACCGATCCGGCCGGTGTGGAAGACGGTGTACGTCCAGTACTGCACCGAGTCGGCCGGCAGCCACACCGCGGCGATCACCGCCGCGGTCAGAAAAGCGACCAGCCCGGTCCACATCGCCCGCCATTTGGCGCCGGCGGCGAAGACCCCGAGGAAGACCAGCGGGGTGAGCTTGATAGCAGAGGCGACGCCGACCAGAGCCCCGCGCAGTACTCCGGCGGCCGAGGGGGTTCGGCCCAGCACAAACAGGTCGACCACGATCAACACGAGCAGGATCAGGTTGATCTGCCCGAAACTCAGCGTCATCCCGAACGGGTTCCACCAGATCGTGAACGCGGAGAGCCACAGAGCTAGAGTCAGGCGATTGGCGCCGGTGCCCACATGCAGCAGCCGCAGAAAGACGACCGTGACGTAGACCAGACACAGGGCGCTGACGACAGACAGGATCACGCCGCCGACGGCCAGTGAGATCTCACCCAGCGGAGTGAAGACCAGCGCAGCGAACGGTGGATACGTGAACGGCAGCCAGATCCCGTCGGCGGTGAACGGCAGCGAGCCGTCGGCGTAGAGGCTGTAGCCCTGATGCCACAGCTGACCACCCAGCCGGTAGACGTCCAGGTCGAAACGGGTGCGGGTGCCGAAACTCGATGTGCCGGGAACACCGATGATCTGCAGAGTCGCCGATACGGCGAATACCGCCAGCCCCAGCAACCCGCCGAAGGGACCGGGCCGCCAGGTGCGCAGCCGGCCGGCCGTCGTTCGCGCCTGCGGAGTCATGGCCTAAAGGTAATCCATCGGTGCAGCGTTGCAGAGGCCCGACGGGCGTATGCGTGGCGCAACGGCCCGGTGGTGGATAATCGGCTGCCGTGCGCTACTTCTACGACTGCGAGTTCATCGAGGACGGCAGGACGATCGAACTCGTTTCGATCGGCGTCGTCGCCGAGGACGGTCGCGAATTCTATGCCGTCTCCACCGAATTCGATCCGAACCGGGCCGGCCCCTGGGTGCGCACGCACGTGCTCGACAAGCTGCCCTCACCGGCCGATAAAGCCTGGCGCAGTCGCCGGCAGATCCGCGACGAGCTGCTGGAGTTCCTGATCGCAGGTCCCGGCGAGGTGGAGCTGTGGGCGTGGGTGGGAGCCTACGACCACGTGGTGCTGTGCCAGTTGTGGGGCGCGATGCCCGATCTGCCCGACGAATTGCCGCGGTACACCCGGGAACTGCGTCAGCATTGGGAGGCCGCCGGGTGCCCGCCGCTGCCGCCGACGCAGAAGGATGCGCACAGCGCGCTGGTCGACGCCCGGCAGAATCTGCTGCGGTGGGAAGCGATCGAGGCGCACCGACACTCGTGACCGGCGATAACAGGTGACCGGCGACCGCCGCGCGGGATCTATCCGATACCCTGGAGCGGTGGCGAACTGGACCGTAGATGTGCCGATGGATGAACTGCCGGAACTGCCCCCGCTGCCGGGGAAGCTGGCCGGGCAGTTCGACGATATGATCTCCCGAACTGCCCTGCAGCAGCCGGACTGGCCGGCCGAAGAGGCCCGCAAGATGCGCACGGTCCTGGAGAGCGTGCCGCCGATCTGCATGCCGTCGGAGGTGCAGACCCTGGCCGATCAGCTGTCCGAGGTGGCGCACGGCCGTGCGTTCCTCCTGCAGGGAGGTGACTGCGCCGAGACCTTCGCGGCCAATACCGAGCCACACATCAAGGCCAATATCCGCACCCTGCTGCAGATGGCTGTCGTCTTGACCTACGGTGCCAGCCTGCCGGTGGTCAAGGTGGCCCGGATCGCCGGTCAGTACGCCAAACCCCGATCGGCCAACACCGATGCGCTGGGGCTGCTCAGCTATCGCGGTGACATGGTCAACGGCCTGGACGCCACCGAGGCGGCCCGGGTCCACGATCCTTCGCGCCTGGTGCGCGCCTACGCGAATGCGGCCGCCGCGATGAATCTGGTGCGGGCGCTGACCGGCACCGAGGCGCGACTGGCGCGGGTGCACGACTGGAACCGGACCTTTGTGCGGACCTCCCCGGCCGGAGCCCGCTACGAGGCGCTGGCCGCCGAAATCGATCGCGGTTTGCGCTTCATGGATGCCTGCGGGGTCAACGATTCCTCCCTGGAGTCGGCATCGATCTTCGCCTCCCACGAGGCATTGGTCCTCGATTACGAGCGGGCGATGCTGCGCTTGGCCGACGATCCGCACGGCGGTGACGACCCGGTCCTCTACGACCTGTCGGCGCACTTCCTGTGGATCGGCGAGCGCACCCGCCAGCTCGACGGCGCGCACATCGCGCTGGCGAAGATGATCGCCAACCCGATCGGGGTCAAGATCGGCCCGACCACGACGCCGGAAGAGGCCGTGGAATACGTCAAGACCCTGGATCCGGACAACCGGCCGGGTCGGCTGACCCTGGTGGCCCGGATGGGTAACGACAAGGTTCGTGAAGTGCTCCCGGGCATCGTTTCGGCGGTCGAGGAGACCGGGCACAAGGTGATCTGGCAGTGCGATCCGATGCACGGCAACACCCACACCGCTTCCAACGGCTTCAAGACCCGCCACTTCGATCGCGTCGTCGACGAAGTGCAGGGTTTCTTCGAGGTGCACAACGCCCTGGGCAGCCACCCCGGCGGCATCCACATCGAACTGACCGGTGAGGACGTCACCGAATGCCTCGGTGGGGCGCAGGACCTGTCGGATCTGGACCTGGAGAGCCGGTACGAGACCGCTTGTGATCCGCGACTGAACACCCAGCAATCGCTGGAACTGGCGTTCCTGGTCGCGGAGATGCTGCGCGGCTGAGGCCTCCGTCAGCCGGCGATCCGGGCTCTCGGCGGCGCCGGTTCGGCCGGGGTGCCGCTCAGGAGACCAGCGTCATCCCCAGGAGCCATCCGCCGGCGGCCAGACCCGCCGCGACGAGGAGAACGAGGACCGTCCAGACAAGGGCGGCGACGGTGCTTCCGGTCTGCACGGGAGGGTGGGACGACTCGTCCTCGAGGTCGTTCGGTTCGCGAGGATGGGAGCGCCCGTCGAACAACGGGCGCGGCTCGGCCCCGTCGAAGTGCGGAGCGTCGCGGCGCGGATCACCGTGGCGCTCGCCCGGCCAGTCCGCGGGATCGGCATAGTCGTCGGCGTAGTCGTCGTCCGGATAGACGTCCTCGGGGTGGTCGTCGCCCGGGTCGTCATGAGCGGCGTAATCATGGTCGGCGCAGTCATGATCCGGAAAGGCGTCGTCGTATTCTGCCTCGCGCCGGGTCGGTGCGATCGGGCGCGCGATGGCTGAGGTGACACGTGCGGAGGCCTGACTGGGGGCGGGGACGGTGAACGGCGGGAGACCCAGATCGTCGACCGCATCGAGGAGGGCGTGCTGCATATCGAAGGCATCGTCGTACCGGTCCGCCGGATCGCGTTCGGTGGCCCGCAGCACGATCTCGTCGATCTGCGGCGGGATCCCGGCGATCACATCGCTGGGTGCGGGTACGTCGTAGCTCAATCGCTGGTAGGCCAGCGCCAGCGGGGTGGCGCCGCGGAACGGCTGACGGCCGGTCAGGAGTTCGAAGAACAGCACGCCGGCCGAGTAGACGTCACTGCGCGCGTCGATATCGGTGGAGCTGACCTGCTCCGGCGACAGATAGGCGGCCGTTCCCAAGATGATGCTGGCCGAGGTGACCCCGGCTTCGGCGACGGCGCGGACCAGGCCGAAGTCGGCGACCTTGACATCACCGGTGTCGGAGATCAGGACGTTCTCCGGCTTCACATCGCGATGCACCAGCCCGGCGCGATGCGCGGTTCCCAGGCCGCCGAGGGTGGGGATGCCGACCGAGGCGACCGCGTGCGGGGGCATCGGGCCGCGCTCCCGCAACAGTTCTCGCAGACTGCCGCCGCGCACCAGTTCCATCACCAGGAACGCGATGTCGCCGTCGATGCTCTGGTCGTAGACGTTGACCAGGCCCGGATGGCTCAGCCCGGCGACCGCCCGCGCCTCGAATTCGAAGCGCCGCAGGAACTGCGGATCTCCCAGATACCGGCTGTCCATCACCTTCACCGCCACGCGCCGGCCCAGTCGCTGATCGGTGCCGACATACACCGACGACATACCGCCGCGCGCGATCGGAGCATCGATCCGGTAGCGACGCTCGAGCACCCGGCCCAGCAGCGGATCGTCGGAGGAGGTCACGGGGGAGAATCTACCTGTGATCTGCGTGAAACCTCTCGAGCCGGGCCCGGCCGCGTCGGGTATCGTCACCTCTTGTGAGTTCTCTTCCGCTCTCCACCGGCATCCTTCCCGACGACGCCGAGGTACTGAGCCTCGACGAGGCGGCAGATCACCTGCGGCTGTCCGGTAACCGGGTGCGAACCCTGATCCGTGACCACAATCTGCTCGCCGCCTCCCGCGACGGCCAGGCGGTGATCCCGGCCCTGTTCTTCGGTGAGCCGGGGCATCTGGCCAAGCACTTCGAGGGACTGGTGACCATCCTGCTCGACGGGGGTTACACCCGCGATGAGGCGCTCAACTGGATGTTCACCGAGCAGCACGACCTCGGGATGCATCCGGCGCAGGCGCTGCACACCCATTCGGCGCGGGAAGTGATCCGCCGCGCCCAGGCGGAGGCCTTCTGACCGGGCGCCCTCAGGCGCCGAGCAGGTCGCGCCGGCCGCCGGTGA